>NZ_JBFAJV010000002.1:254512-883343 GCF_040655415.1 Actinosynnema sp. NPDC050436
CTGCGTCCCAGCGGGGATCGCAACGCCGGCCAGGTGGTGCACCCGCAGTTGCGCGGTGTGCAGCGCTGGGACCTGCGTCCCAGCGGGGATCGCAACGCCGGCCAGGTGGTGCACCCGCAGTTGCGCGGTGTGCAGCGCTGGGACCTGCGTCCCAGCGGGGATCGCAACTTGATCTCGGCGGCGGCGTCGCCGTACATGCTGTTGGCAGCGCTGGGACCTGCGTCCCAGCGGGGATCGCAACCAGGGCTCGGATGGCGACTTCCCCGAAGCCCTGGTGCAGCGCTGGGACCTGCGTCCCAGCGGGGATCGCAACTCCTCCGAGATGCCGCGTAGGTAGCCGTCGTGGTAGGCAGCGCTGGGACCTGCGTCCCAGCGGGGATCGCAACGGGGCCTGACCGAACGGACCGCCCCACCGCGTCGCAGCGCTGGGACCTGCGTCCCAGCGGGGATCGCAACCGTGGTTACAGGTGGATGTGGTTGGCTGCGTTGTGCAGCGCTGGGACCTGCGTCCCAGCGGGGATCGCAACCTGGTGCGGCGGCGGGTGCGGTTGCGGTAGGCACGCAGCGCTGGGACCTGCGTCCCAGCGGGGATCGCAACCTTGCCGCCGGCGGCAAGGGCCCGAAGGTCAAGCCCGGCAGCGCTGGGACCTGCGTCCCAGCGGGGATCGCAACTCCCTGACCGCCGCCTCCATCAGGCCGCCCACCTCGCAGCGCTGGGACCTGCGTCCCAGCGGGGATCGCAACTTGGCGGTAGGTGTCGGCGGCGGTGATGGCCTTGCGGCAGCGCTGGGACCTGCGTCCCAGCGGGGATCGCAACAACCGGCTGGAAGTGAACGCGGGCACCACCGAGTGCAGCGCTGGGACCTGCGTCCCAGCGGGGATCGCAACCGCGTGAAGGGTTCGACCGGGACCTCGCCATGCTCGGGCAGCGCTGGGACCTGCGTCCCAGCGGGGATCGCAACGGCTCCTTTTTGCCGCGCTCGTTCTCCACCACCACGCAGCGCTGGGACCTGCGTCCCAGCGGGGATCGCAACCAGGCGATCGGTGGTATCTACGCCGCCACCGAGACCGGCAGCGCTGGGACCTGCGTCCCAGCGGGGATCGCAACCTGCCGGACAGCATGTTCTGCACGGTCTGCTGGTTGCAGCGCTGGGACCTGCGTCCCAGCGGGGATCGCAACGCCACCGGCATCGGCGAGCTGTCCGAAATGTTGATCGGCAGCGCTGGGACCTGCGTCCCAGCGGGGATCGCAACTTAGCCGGTGGGCACGGCTTGCCTGGGGGGCGAGTGCTGGTGCTCCACCGCGTAGTCACGAGCGTCGTTCGCGGACCCCATCGACTTCTCACATCGGGGCGATGGCAACGGTTGCCTCCCGTTTGGCGTCGCCTCATCGGCTACCCGGGTTACTTGATTTCACGTTAGGGGCGGGCGAGAAGAAGGGCAAGGAGGGAGATTTCGTTGTACCGTAACGAACATGTCCTGTCTCGAACTGCGCTCAACGGACCCGTGTTGGAGGGGTCGACTAAACGTTTTCGCAGGTCAAGGCTTGATCGAGGCGATTCTGGGGGTCAAGGGGTCGCAGGTTCAAATCCTGTCGTCCCGACGGTCGATAGAGGGCGTAAGCCCAGGTCAGGGCCTTGGATCACTTCGGTGAGGCAAGGCCCTGATTCTGTTTTCGGGCACGTCGTCTCACAATTTCTCACGAACGCTCGTACTGCTTGTTTCAGCCGAGGAGTTCACCGAGCTGGTCGGCCGCTTGGCGCAGGTGCTCGACGTTGGGGTGGATGTAGACCCGCTTGGTGAAGCTGAGGTCCGCATGGCCCGCCCAGGCGCTGACGATCACGTCGGGTACACCGGACGTCGCCAGGTACGTCAGGCAGGCATGGCGGGCGTCGTAGGGCCGGACCTTCCGCACCTTGGCCTGGTCCATCAGCTTGTAGATCGCACGCCGAAGCCGATCGGTCTTCCAGGGCCGTCCCAGCTCGTCGACCAGCACGAACCCGGACCGCGCGTACAGCTCACCGGCCCTGATCGCCTCCGCGGCCTGCCGAGCCTTGAACGCCTTGAGCGCAGCGTGCAGGGGCTTGGAGAGCGGGAGCTTGCGCTTGCCCTTCTCCGACTTCGGCCCCTTCTCCTCGACTTCGCCCTCGACCAGCGTGCGCGTCAGTTCGACCGACAACGTCCCGGCCTCCAGGTCAACGGCTGACCACCGCAGGCCGCAGACCTCTGCCGGCCGCATCCCGATCAGCGCCAGAAGCACGGGCGCGTGGAGCCGGTGGTCGCGGATCGAGGCGAGGAACTCTCTCACCTCCGTCTCACTCCACGGCACCCGCTGGGCCGCCGCAGCCGCCGCCTTGCGCCGTGCTTCGCGTGGGATCTGCGTGTACTGGGCGACGTTGCGGACGACCAGCCTGCGCCGCAGTGCCACGTTCAGCGATGACCTGAAGCGGCCCAGCGTGAGCTGGACGGACCGGACGCCGAGTCCGCTGCCGACCTTCCCACCGCGCTTGCGACCGGAGGTGAGCATCCAGCTCACCAGATCGTCGACGTCTTCCTCGGTGACCGCTTGGAGCCGCTTGCCGCCGAGCCGCTCGCGTACCGGCAGCAGCGCGTCGGCGTAGTTGGCGGCGGTGGCCTTCTCGACGTCGACCGTCGTGGACTTCAGCCACGTGTCCAACCAGTCCGACACGGTCGTCTTGTCCGGCACGACGAACGTGCCTTCGTCGGTCTGGTGCTTGATCTTGGCGTACTCGGCCCGGGCTTCCTTCTTGGTGCCGTAGGTCTTGGTGAGCTGCCTGCGCTTGCCGGTCGCCGGGTCGCGCCCGATGTCGATCACGAACCGGTACCTCGTCGTACCGTCCTTCAACTCGATCTTCTTGATCGGGTCCCCCACTGCGGTGGTGCTCCTTCGTTATCGGTCCCCCTCGGGCGAACCCAAAGGGGGCAACAGGCCAAGCTCACGAGCTCTGCGGATGTACCTCGCCACCTGCGGGCGGGACCGGTTCATCGCGTGCCCCACCATCACTGCGGGCGACTTGCTGCCCGCTGCCAGTGCCTCGGTGTAGATCTGTGCCGCCGTGTGCGCGTCCCGGTCGGCCTGGCTGAGGCCGTCCGGCACCGGCGCCGTACTCGTGGGTACGGCGCGTTCGCGATGCTCGGGCGGCAACGTCGCCAGCCACTCCTCGCGAACCGAGGCCGGCACCACCGCCGCGTTCATCGCTTCCCGCAGCAGTTGGTCGACCAGTACCTGCCTCAGCACGGACGTGGTGATCGGTGACCGGCTGTTCGACCTGATGCTCAGTTCGACGATCGCCGGTCCCGAATCCGCCGTCACCTGCACCTCGATCCTCACAGCCGCCGGCGGGTCGCCGAGTTGGATGTGGGCATCGAAGAAGGCGGGCACAGCGGTGTCGGGGCCGGCTGGCAGGTATCCCCTGGACTCCACCGGCTCGACCGACACCCAGTCGATCCGGAAGTTCTTCGGCAGGCGAGGCACGACAGAACGATACGCATCCCTTCATGAGCGCTTACATGACGTGACGATAGGGCGGTGACAGTGACATGTCAACGCAAACTGTCTATCTTGGCGGCATGAGCATGGGGGGATTGACGCTCGCTGACCGCGTTGCGGAGCTGCGCGAGTGGATCACAACCGGGTATGCGCGCGACCTACGCGTCGCTGCCGGACTGAGCCAGGCACTGGTGGCTCAGGACTGCGAAGTAACGGCGTCCACTGTGCACCGTTGGGAGACCGGCGACCGGTCGCCGCGTGGCCGCAACATCACTGCGTACCACGCCTTCCTGGCTCGCTTGGTCGAGCGGGAGCAAGGGGGTGAGTCCGATGGGCGGTAGGCAGGAGGCCAAGCGCCGTCCGACGCTTGCGGAGATCAAGGCGACGTGGCCACCAGCCGTGGACGTATCGACCGCAGCGACAGCGTTCGGGATGAGCCGCAGCAAGGCATACGACCTCGTCGCCCGCGATGAGTTCCCCGCCAGAGTGGCCAAGTACGGCGGTCGGGTCATGGTGATCACCGAGTCGCTCGTGCGCGCACTGTCCGCGGGGGACTGACGCCATGGCTGAGTTCGAGGGACAAACTCCGCCTGGCGCGCACGACGAACCACCGACCCGGCGCCTGCGGGTGAGGTCGGTGCACGAGGTCGACCTCAAGCAGACGCGGTTCGCGTGGCGGGACTACCTGCCCGTCGGTGAGGTCGCCCTGCTGGTCGGCAAACCCGGCATCGGCAAGAGCACGGTCGTCGTGGACCTGGCGGCCAAACTGACCACGGGACAGCTCGACGGCGACTTCGCCGGCGAGCCGCAGCACGTCCTCTACTCCATCACGGAGGACTCGGAGTCCATGCTCAAGGCCCGGTTCATCGCGGCCAAGGGAGACCCGCAGCGGCTGCAGTTGGTCGACGTCGTCTACGGCGATTCGCCCGACGGCACGCCGCTCATCGTCAACCTCGACCTGGACGCGGTGCGCGAGGTGGTCGAGTCGCGGAGGCCCGCTCTTCTCGTGCTGGACGCGCTCAACTCCTCCCTGTCCGGACAGCTCAACGACAACTCCGTCGTGCGCCCGCAGCTGGAGAAGTTGCGGCTCCTGGCGCAGCAGACCGGCACGACCATCCTGGGCATCGGGCACTTCCGGAAGGCGACAGCGGGCGTCGATCCGGTCGACGCCATCGGCGGTGCTGGGGCCTACACACAGGTCGTCCGGCACGCCCTTGGATGCGCTGCGGAGGACGACGACAACTACGTCCTGTCGGTCATCAAGTCGAACGTGGTGTCCGTGTCGGACGTCCCGTCGCTGTCCTACGGGACCATCTCCGCCACCGTCATGGCCGACGACGGAGGGGAGACAGTAGTAGGTCGGATCGTCTGGCAGGGGCACTCGACGGCCTCGGTCGTCGATCTCCTCCAGCGCTCTGCGTACGACGATGGGGACGAGCGCGCCGATGCTGCCGCGTGGCTCACCGACTACCTGGCGGAGCGGGGCGGTGAGGCTCCGGTGCTGGAGTTGTTGGACGAGGGATACCAAGCCGGCTTCTCCAAGGACGCCCTTAAGCGGGCCAAGGCCAGAGCCAGGGTGCGCTCCGAGAAGGCCGACTTCGGTGGCGGCTGGGTGTGGCGGATCAGCCCGACAAGGCACGAAGGGGGCACCCAAGGGAGCGAAGGGAGCAGTACGGGCGGCACCGCTCCCTTCGCTCCCTTCATGCGCTCTTCGCAGCACGACGACGTCCAACCGCCGCCGTAGCAAGCTAGAGATCAGGACACCCGAAGGGCGTCCTGACCAAACGGCACCGGCCTACCGCGCAGCCCACGCACCATCGACCGAGGCACTTCCGTGCCGTCGGCGACGGGCCAGGGCTGCGCGGTGGCCGACGCGGCAGCGAGGCCGGCCAAGGCGCCATGCGCGAAGCCGAAGCCGACCCGGTCGGCACGGTGCCTGGCTCGACACCACAGGGCGCTGCACGGACCGCGCCGACTTCGCGGGTCACAGATCGGCAAGGCAAGGCTGGGTACCGCCCGGCCAGTCGTTCGACGTTGAGAGCGAGCGGGCTCCGGAGCCCGCCTGTCGTTTCGGGGGGAACGATGAGTACAAGGAAGCAGGGTGTGCGTCGGCAGCGGCGTGTGCGCGGAGGCGCTGAGACCCGGATCAACATCCGCACTACGGTCCTGGTGCGAGCCGCGTTGGAAGCGCGAGCGGCGGTGGCCGGGTTGTCGGTGCCGCTGTACCTGGTCGAGTGCGGGCTGCGCGAGCCTCACGGCTGGTCGCTGCACCAGCAGCGGCACTGGGTAGCCGAGTGGGAAGCCGCCGCGGTGAAGCTGTCCCGGTCGGGCAGCGCGCTCAACCAACTCGCCCGCCAGGCCAACAGCGGCCACGTCGTCGGCCAGCAGCAGTTGCAGGCGGCGCTGACCTACCACCAGCGGGTCCTTGACGAGCTGCACCGGGTGCTCGGCGCGGTGGACCGGCACCGAGGGGCCGGGCGGTGATCTCCGAGGTCGCGGGCCGCGGCAAGCGCGGCTCCAACACCCTGGGGCTGCTGCGCTACCTGTTCGGCCGGGGCCGCTCCAACGAGCACCGCGACCCGCACGTCGTGGCGGCGTGGGACCCCGACTGGGTACGCGGCGGAGCATGGGGCGAAGACGCGACCACCGCCCCAGGGCGCGCACGGCTGGCCCAGCAACTGGACGCCCTGATGGCAGGGCACCAGGTGGACCTACCGGACGGGCACGTCTACCACGTGGTCCTGTCCATCCCGCCCACCGACGTCGCCACCGCCGGCTACCCACCCCAGCCGGAGGCGCACACCGACGAGACCGGGAAGCACCCCACCCAACAGCGGCTGCCGGACGAGGTGTGGCGCGAGCTGGTCGAGTCCGGCATCGCCGCCCTGGGCCTGGGCGCCGACGACGACGGACAGGGCGGCTGCCGGTGGGTCGCGGTCCACCACGGCCTCTCCACCAAGCGCAACGACCATGTCCACGTCGTGGTCAACGTGGTGCGAGGCGACGGCCAGGTGGCCAACCTGCACCGCGACTTCCTGCGGTGGCGCGACTGGTGCCGCCAGGTCGAAGAGGAACGCGGCTGGACCCGCACCGCCCCAGCTGGCGAGGGACGCTCCAAGCCCACCTCGCGCGCCGAACTCGTACGCGCGGACGCCAACGGGCAGCGCACCGAGCGGGACCGGCTGCGCGACCTCGTCACGGCCGTGGCCGCCGAGGCCGCCGACGAGGTCGGGTTCGTGCTGGGCCTGCGTCGCCGTGGCGTGTTGGTCGCCGCATACCCCGACACCGGGCCGGTCACCGGTTACAAGGTCGCCTTGCGCCCCGAGCAGCACGCCGCCGAGCAGAACCGTCCAGAACCCGAGCCGCTCTGGTTCGCCGGGTCAACGCTGCGCCGTGACTTGTCCTTGCCGCGGCTACGCACTCGCTGGACCGACTCCAGATCGCTTCCCGTGAGCAGGCAGCAGACGTTGTGGCGTGACATCGCCGACCAACCCATCGGCCCACAGGACTTCGTGGGCGGGACGAGCGAGCGGACCTTGCGACGGGAGCTGAACGGAGCCTGCGCCGCGGTGGAAGTCGCCACTGGCACGGCAGAGGGGACTGTTCCGGCGTCGGACTTCGATCAACGCACCTGGCACCTATTCGTCGAGCGCTCCGCCGACCTGGTAGCCGTAGTCCAACTCCATGACCCACACCGACTCCTGGAGGAGGTCCACGACCAGCTCACCCGCGCCGCCCAACTTCCTCGCCCCGGCCCAACAACCAGCTTTGCCGGTCCACTGGGCACCAAGCGACCGTCGGCCCCGGTCATCACTGCCCAGGAGGCGCTACGGCTGCTGGGCGACGCTACCCGTGTCGCCGCCCAAGTCCGCGATGTCACGCCGGTCGTTCTGGCACTGGTCGTGGTCGCCGTTCTGGGCATCATCACGGCCGTGCACGCGATCGCCGAGCGTCACGCCATCCGTGAGGCCGCTCGCCGCCAGCTCAGCACCGCGATTGCTGTCCTGGAGGAGCATCCGGCACGCAGTGACTTTCGTCTGGAGCGACCGATACGTCACCAGTTGACCCGCGCCAGCACCCCAACTGCGGCCCAACCGAGTTCAATGCCGCTTTCCGGCACTAGACCGGCACAACTGCAGCGGCCCGCCTTCTCCGATCCTGCCAGGCGTACACGGCCTTCTCGGTGATCAAGGCACGCCGGGGTCGACGGCGAAGACGCGAAGCCGTTGTGGAGCAGCTACGCGGCTCCTGTTCCTGATCGGCTGACAGTCTCAATGCAAGCCATATGGGCTCAATATCAGCCAGCGACACGGCTTGACCTGCAGGATTCCGTTCTGTCTGACTGATACTTTGGGCGCGTGGAGCAAAGGAGCGATCCACTGGGCGCAGAGGACCCGGTGACGAGCCGGGAGCAGGACGCCGTCCGGATCCTGTTGCTGCTCGACGGCGCTGGCGAACCGGTCGACGACACCGAGCGGGCGCTTCCCGGGCTGAGCAGGGCTGTGTGCGTCGTCCGGACGACGGTGCGACTACAGAAGCTTGACTTCTGGCTGCGCAACCCCGACTACCTCGCCGACGAGCTGCTCAACGACTACGAGACCAGCCGTGAGGAGCCGTTGCTCACCATGGCTGCGTCGATCTTGGACTCCGAGGAGCCAGAGGTGCGTCGGTACCCCATGCTGCGCCACAAGTTCGGCGCCTGGGAGAACATCGACAACGCCATGGCGGTTTTGCGCGGTGCGGGGCTTGCCGCCCGCAAACGCCGTGGCACGATCGAGCGGGTCCGCCAGAGCGATTTCTACCTTCTTGAGGAGGGTAGGCGGGTGGCCCGCGACATCGTCGCCGCCGAGCCGGTCTTCCAGTACTACGTTGAGCGGGTCGACCTGGTGGTGAGGTTGGCGGACGGGCTCGGCGGCACACAACTGAAGAAGCGTCAGTACCTGCAGCGGGAGTACGCCGACACGCCGCTGCGTGAGCACATCTCGACGGTGGCGCCGCGGGCTCGTGCCCGCTTGGCGGCGCTACAAGCCGACCTAGCCGGTTCGTCCGAAGCCGTGGCCACACTGCAAGGGGAGCAACAATGACCGGGCCCACCGGCGACGACCAGCACACTCCGTCCCCTGGGGTAGATGCAGATTCTCCCGCTAAAGGGAGCGTGCAGGAGCCGCTCGCGTCCGGTGAAGCCCTGCTGGACACGCGGATCGCTGCTCGGGCCAAGGTCACAGCGGACCAGGTGAGGGATGTGTTCGCCACCTACGGGTGGCCCCTAGTGTTCACCCCGGCTCGCCCGCGGGCACTTCGCCTGGTACGGCTGCGGATGGCGGGAGTCCGCGCCGGCAAGATCGCACCCGGCGCGTTCGACACAACGTTGAGTTTCACCACGGGCCTGACCGCCCTCGTCGCGTCCAACTTCCGAGGCAAGACCAGTGTCCTAGAGCTGATCACGTGGTGCCTGCGCGGGACACCACGGGAGCTGCAGAGCGGCGTCCGGGGCTGGCTGAACCACCTCGACCTCGACATCACCGTCGCCGGACAGCCGCTCGGCTTCCGCCTAGACATCGACGACGGCGTGATCTCGTCCGCGACCGTCCTCACGGCACCTGTCGCGTCCGCCCTTTGCGACACCCGAGTGCCTGACCCCGCCCAACAGGTAACCGTTCTGCTCCAGGCCACAAGCGAGCAGAGCTACGCCGAGCTGGTGGCCAACCTGATGCTGGACCGGCTCGACCTGTCCCAGATGGTCAACACACTAAACGAGACCAGCACGCAGACCCACGGGTGGCCTGCCTACTTCGCCGCGCTGTACTTGGGTTCGGCTAGTACGAAGATCCTGCTGGGTGACCAGAAGATGTCCGGCTTGCCGGGCAGGTTGCTTCAGGTGTTCCTGGACCTCCCCGCAGCCGCAGCGCTCACCCGTGTCAAGACCGCCCATGACGTCCGCCGTAATGAGGCCCAAGCCCGCCGGGCCGAGCGGGAACGCGAAGCGGCTCAGCGCTCCGAGGAACGCACGCGGATCGAGGCCGAACTAGAGGCCGCACGCGCGCGCTTGGCCGAGCTCACCGCCGCGGCCGGGCACCACGGCTCACTCACAGACCTCGCCCGAGAAGCCGCGCGCCTGGCCGGGCAGGTAGCCGACGCTCGGGTGGTTAACGACGACGCCCAGCGCGCCGAGCAGAGCGCGAGGATCGACCGCCAACGGGCGGCCAAGCGCCTAGCTGACGTCCGCGAGAGCAAGATCGCCAGGGCGCTCTTCCAGGGACTGGACCCCGACGCGTGCCCCCGGTGCGACCAGGCCATCACCACCGACCGCAGGTACAGGGAGCACGACTCTCACGCCTGCGCAGTGTGCGACCGCCCGGTCGCCACCGACGACGCCGAAGCCGCAGAGGTCATCGCGGAGGCAGAGGACCGATTGGCCGCGGCTGTGGAAGCCGAGCGCCAGGTAAGGGCCCACGCCGAATCCACACGTGATCGCCTTAGCACCCTCACCGCCGCGCTGACCGCCGCAGACGAACTTCTCCGGAATGCCCAGGCCGCCACCGAACTGCCCGAGGTGGTGCAAGCCCAACAGAGGGTCTGGCGACTTGAAGGCGCTTTGGAAGTCCTGCCGGACCTGCCTTCGCCGGGCGGGGACGACGCCGCCAACGAGGCGGTCACCCTGCGGGTGCTGGACGCAGCGGTGAAGGTCCTCGAAGCGGACAACAAGAACGCCGCCGTCGCGTTGTTCGCTGACCTTGAGCGAGAGGTCGCCGACTTGTCCCGTCGGTTCGGCATGCTCTCACTCGAAAACGTGCGCATCGACCGCGCTGCGCGGCTGCAGGTCACCCAGGACGGAGGTGGCAAGGACTGGTTCAGCGACTGCAATCCCGGTGCCCGCCTGCGATTGCGCATCGCGTTGGTCATCGCCCTGCTGCGCGTCGGGGCCGCCCACGGCGTCTCGACGCATCCAGGGCTGGTCATGATCGACAGCCCCAAGGCTGAAGAGGTTCAAGACCTCGACGCGACCGTCCTGTTCCGCGAACTTGCGGCGATCGCCGGGGAGCAGGGCATCCAGGTCGTGATCACCACCCGTGACTACGACCTTGTCCACACCGTCCTCGACGCCAAGCACACCATCGAGGCCATCGAGAACGAGCCGCTGTGGTAACCAGGACAGGGAACACCTCGTGACTGACTTGGCCGACCGCTTGAGCGACCTTGCCGCCGCCGGGCAGCCGGTCTCTTTCACAACGATCGCAATGTCCCACGCGGACGTCCTCGACGGAGCCCGCGAGGTCGCTGCGGGGCCGATGGCACCGTTGTTGGCCGAGGCTATTACCGCAGACGACGCCAACGGGCAGTGGGCGGACGTCATTGGTCTGTTCGTCGGCGGTCTGGCGGCGCAGAGAAGCGTGTTGGCCCTGTCCAGTGCCCTGGAAATCCTCCTGGCTCGTCCGGCGGCACTCGGTTCCCAAGGTCCCGCTCTACTCGACGCGCTCCTCGATCAACTCGCCCAGGCCGTCCAGGACAACCCAGTACTGGCAGGTGCCCGGCTGGATGCTGCTGTGCGCCTGGCCGTCGGTAAAGCGGTCAGCCCTTTCCGGGTATGGGATTTCCTCGACCGGCTCTCCGTGCGGGACGCCTCGGAAGACTTCGTCGAACTACTGCCCCGCACTCTCGGCGCCGCACTCGACAGCTGGGCGGACGAGACAGCAGCCGCCAACATCCTGCGCCGCCTTCTCGGTGAGCTGGCCCAACTGGACGCCTCTGACTCGGACGCGGTCTACGAACTCGGCTGCGACCGTCTCCGCACCGCCCTGTCGAGCACCGACCTGACCCAGGTCACCCAGCACGTCATCGATGCCCGCCGAGACCTCGCCGCCAGCACCACCGACGAGGCACGAAGCGACGCAGACTGCTTGGTCGCGGCCTGCGACGCGGTGCTCGCGTTCAGCCGCCACGACACCGCCGCCGTCGCCGACGCCGCCGCGCGCCTCACGCAGGCACTCGAACAGCTCACCGCGTGGCAGCTGCGAACCCACCAACCCGCCTGGACCCGTCCTCGCCGCTCGGCCCTGCTCGGATGGCACCAGCTCCTGCTGCTGCTCGACACAGCCTCGGGCACCCTCGCCGACACGGTCTGGATGACTCCGTGGAACGCCCTCGACGCCGTCCTCTCCGCTTACAGCTCCATCCGCACGGTCCAACCACTAGGCCCAGACACCGACACGGGCGTCGCCCTGCTCGTCAAGCCTGCGGTCGAGGATGCCTTCTTGCGTGAGCAGAATTTCCTGCAAATCCTTGAACGCGCCGTAGAGCAGCCCGAACAACACAACGGCCACACTCAGTTCGACCACCCGACAGCAGAGGTACTCCTGGGCAGGATTCGTGCCCGACAGTCCCGTACCCCAAGAACCGCCGGGTCCGGTGAACCCGATGGCGCGGGCAACCCCGAAGACGGGGGCTCTCAAGCCACACAGCGGCTGTACCGCCTGGCACCCCTGCTTGTCCGCACCATGGGTGAGAAGGCGGCGGTGGAGCTCACCGCAGGTCTGACCGACGACAAGGTGGCCTTCCTCGGCGGACTTGCCGATCAAGCTGACCAGAGCCGCTTCGCCGCCAACGACCCAGTGGTTCTTCCGATCGTGAACCACATTCTCGACCAGTTGGCCGGACACCCCCACTACACCGGGCGAGTACCTGTCACCTTCTCGGCGTTGGTATATCAGACGGTCCTGTTTCTCAAGTCACGCTTGGACTTGAACAAGACTAGCCTCCTCGGCAAAAGGCGCCGTAATGGCGAACCGGTCTACGACTATCGCCAGCGTCCGGAGAAGGATCAGCCCCCACCACTTGAAGAGGACCTCCAGCTCGACTTCCGCGGCTGGCTGGACTCAGGCCCTCTCCACCACGCGGTGAGCGCCGAGCCAATCGACCTAGCGCTGGGTCGCGGCGACATCATGGTGCGCTTCGACGCGCTGCATTATCTAGCCGAGATCAAAAAAGACGATGATGACAACAGTCGCCAGCACATCGAGGCCACTTATCTGACCCAAACGGCGGAGTACGGCAACACCAACGTCCCTTTCGGCCTGCTTCTGGTCCTCGACCTGACGCCGAAGACTTCCACCAGCGGTACCCTCAGACTTGACGAACTCATCTGGGTCGCCACCCACCGTCCGATAGGTGCCACAGTCGACCGGAAGGTTGTCGTAGGTATCTTGCCCGGCAATCGACTGCCTCCCTCAGAATACTCAAAGTAGGTGGCCTTTGTGGTTGCCAAGCGTAAGGCCCACTAGTTCCATTCCCTCCTCACCTCGCCAGTCATAATCGGCTTACCGCGAATTCCATCTACCAGGTCATAGCGCTGGAGTCCATGGCCAAGGTCGCGTCTCATCCCCGCGCAAGCAAGCGACACGGAGGCTGGCTTCCGCGCATGCAGTAGGGTTTTCGGTGGCGCGTTGGGCGACGTACAGCGCCATGCGCAGTTCGCGGATGTCGCGGAGCAGGTTGAAGCCGGACCACGTGGTGACGTCGTGGTCGTAGCGGTCACAGAAGTCGCGGTAGTCCTCTGCGGTGATCCAGTCGAAGCTGGTGTGCTTGATGGCGGTGCTGACGAGGTCCCACTCGGGTGGGCCGACGGAGCAGCGTTCGAGGTCGAGCAGCACCACCTGGCCGTTGTCGGTGGCCACCACGTTGCCGACCCAGGCGTCGCCGTGCACGACGCAGTGCGGCAGGCCGGGAGGCAGATTGGCGTAGCGGACTTGGAGGGAGGCCAGGTGTTCGCGGAGCCAGCTCCGGTCTTCGTCGGTGAGCGTGGTGGCCGCGTCGATGCGCTCGGCGAGCCGGACGAACGGGGCTAGGTCGCCAAGGGGGAGATCGGCGGGAACGGGAAGGTCATGGAGTCGGCGGATGGCCGTGGCAACCTCGGCGGGAGTGCCGTGTCGGTGGGGAGGAAGCTCCTCCCAGAAAGTCACGGCCCTGCCCGCCGCCTGCACCGGCTGTGCAATGTCCTTCAACGCCCGGATGGCCGGGATCTCGTGCTCGGCGAGCCACTGCGCTATGCGGACCTCGCGGGTTGCGACGGTGAGCTGGCCGGGCCGGGCAATGCGGGCCACGACGCCGCCGGGCAGGCGGAACAAGGCGTTCTCGCCTAGCCGGATCGGCTCGGCGTCGGTGTGGTCGAGGCCGACCTCTATGCAGGCAGCGGCCAGCACGGACGAGTGGTCGCTGCTCACCGTGCCACCACCAAGGTCGTGATGCGGTGCCGCAGGGCGTCCACTGCGGGGATGGTCCGGTGCCGTTGGCCGTAGCGAGCCAGCTCGCGCAGGTCGTCCACGGCGCGGTTGGAGCGGATGGTCCCGGCGGCGTCCAGTGCTGCTGAGCCGATCACCGCGGCCTCGCGCGGGTCGCCGGTGGCCATCGTCAGCGAGGCCAGCTTGATCTGCGAGATCGTGCGCGACCGGGCGTAGGCGGCCGTGTGCCCGGCCACGGCCATGGAGAACCGGGCAGTGGCCTCGGCAGGAGAGCGGCCCTGGACAGCGATGTCGAACAGGGCGTGGCCGGTGTCGCCCGCATGCTGAGCGGTGTCGTAGTACCGCATCCACGACGCGTCGTTGACCGGGTTGCTGTGGACGAAGTGGTCGTCGGCGGTGCCGACGGCGGTGAGCGTTTCCCGGACGCGGCCCATCTTGGCCAGCGCTCGGGCGTGGGCGGTGTGCAGCATGGCCCGCTCGGTCGCGGTGAGCCGGTCGGAACGGACGAGGGCGTGCTCGGCCAGTGTCAGGCCCTCGTCGGGCTTGCCGATCCAGATGGCCTGCCGGGCCATCGAGGAGAGGATCTTGGCGCGCAGGTGCCAGTCCTCGGCCTCCTCGGCGCAGGCCAGGGCGAACTGGAACACGCGGCGGGCGTCGTCGTGGGCGTAGGCGTCGAAGGCCATGAAGGCGCAGGTGTGGGCGAGGTAGCCGACGGCGCTGTGCAGCGGGCCGTGCAGCTTGGCGGGGTAGTTGGCACCGAGCAGGTCGGCGGAGAAGCGGAGTTGGGCGAGGACGGCTTCGCGGGCCAGGCCGCCACCGTAGGTGTGGTCCCACCCGGCGAACACGCGTGCCGCGGTGTGGATCTGCTCGATCTCGGTCTGGCCGATGCGGGCGGGGGCCGTGGTCGGCTGGGTGCCCTCCAGCAGGGCGGTGACCGGGGCGAGCGCGAGGGTGCCGACGCCGAGGGCGGCGGTGCGCAGGAACTGCTTTCGGTCCACGGTCGCCAGCTTTACCACCGAGCGGCGGCGGTTGCTGAAGCCTAGTGCGGCGTCGTTGGATGCACCCAAGGTGACGCGCAGCGCCTCCCGGTAGAGCGCGCTCGGCCACCGGATGTCGCCGCGTTCGAGCTTGCCGATGTAGTTGGCGTCCAGCTCCACCTTGCGCTGGTGGTGGTGCCAGACGTAGGCGTTGACCAGGTCGGCGAGTTCCTGCCTGGACAGGCACTCGTCGGGCTGGGTGGGCGAGGCGGTGCGTTCTCGCGCCTGCCGCAGCTGCTCGTTCGCCGTGGGCACTGGTCCGGCCTCCCCGAGTGTGACCGGGGCCATGGTGGCACGCATCGTGATCGGGCGGGTACTGCTCCTCGGAAGGGGAGGATTGCAACCCTCCCCGAATCCTCCCCTTGACATCCTCCGTTCTCGGTGCCCGGAACGGTGTGGATGGCGGGCACGGTTGGTGGCATGACGGAGACCCCGCTTGAGCAGGGCAGGACGGTGAACGCCGCCGCTGCCGGCGTCATCCCCCGCGCCTCGCTGGTGGTCCGGGCCTTCAGCAGTCCCTGCGAGGTTGACCGCGGTCACCCGGTGCTCGCGGTGGCCGCGAACCTGGGAACTGAGCTCCGGGCGCGTACCGAGATCCAGAGGGTCGTCAGCGACCCGTGCAGCGATGATCACGTGGTCGCCGCCGCTTCCCGTGCTCTCCATGACCACGACGTCACCCGATCGAGGCTCACGGAGCAGATCGACGTCTGGGCTACCGGGCAGTTCAGCGAGTCCGGCGCGCGGCTGCTGCACACCGAAAGCCTCGGGCAATTGGTCGACCGGCTGGCCGCGCTGTGGGCCTGGTCCCGGTTGTTGGCCGAGGACGACGATCCGGCCGCACGCGATCCGGCGAGGCTGGCGCTGCACCGGCTGGGCGAGCTGTGCATCGGTTACGACGACCTGGTGACCGACCTGTTGCGCGGGCGGCGTCGGCTGCCGGTCTACCAGGCGTTCACCGGCCACGACGTGGCCGCGTGAGGCATGGACGGGACACGCGGTGTCGTCGCCGTCGTCGTGGCGGCCGACAGCCCCACCGGCCGTGTCGCAACAGCCATCGACGACCTCACCGCTCACCTCCCGGCCGCCGGCCAGCAGTCCTCCTGCTCGGTCTGCTCAGCCAGGTCATGGCCGTGCCCTCTGTTCCACGACGCGGCGCACCGGGTGATCGCGGCAGGCCTCCGGCTCGCCGACCTGGTGCCGGTCGACCTCCACCCGCGGCTGTGGCCGCCAGCCGCTACTCAGCAACCACGCTGGTTCAGCGAGGAGACCTCCAATGGCTGAAGTGCAGCTCATCGCTTCCAGCAGCACTCCGGCTGGCGCAGTGCGCGGAGGTCACCGTGCACGGTGTGGACCACCGCCCACCAGCATCTGGTCGCTGACGGCTCTCCCACGACCGCGAACGGTCGGCAGCGGCAGCCGACCTGCGGTCGTCCGTCGCCCTGCTGGGGGCCTCCTGGGCGGAGGACGCGCCGCCCCTGACGCGGCGCGTCCTCCGGTCGCATGACCACGTCCGCGAGCCGTGCTTTCACAGCAGAACCCTCTGAAAAGGTAACCAGGTGAACACACTGCGAGACCACAACACCGGCCCGTCCGCCGATTCCGACCGGGCGGACGAGATCCGCAACGCCCTTGTGGACAAGCTCCTCTCGGACGGCATGATCACCTCGCCGGTCGTGGAACGAGCCTTCCGCACGGTGCCGCGGCACCTGTTCGTCGCCGAGGGCACGCCGCTGGAGGTCGCCTACAACGCCGCTGACTCGGTGGCGATCAAGAGGGACCAGGACGGGGTGATCATCTCCTCGACCAGCGCGCCGTTCATCCAGGCGCGGATGATCGAGCAGGCCGGGCTCGGACCGGGCATGAGCGTGTTGGAGATCGGGTCCGGCGGCTACAACGCCGCGCTGCTGGCCGAGGTCGTCGGTCCGGGAGGGCGGGTCGTCAGCGTTGACATCGACCAGGAGGTGACCGACCGGGCCCGCGCGCTGCTGGACGCCACCGGGTACGGCAGCCGGGTCACCGTCGTGCAGGCCGACGCCGAGAACCCGCTGCCCGAACTGGGCGAGCCGGTCGACGCGATCCTCGTGACCGTCGGTGCGTGGGACCTCTCGCCGGCCTGGCTTGAGCAGTTGTCCCAGGACGGCACGATCGTCGTCCCGCTGCGGATGAACGGCATCACCCGCTCGACCGCGTTCCGCCGCGACGGCGACCACCTGGTGAGCACCTCGGCCGAGGTGTGCGGGTTCGTCCCGATGCAGGGATCGGGCGCGCACGACGAGCGGATCTTCCTGCTGCCCGACGCGCACGGCCACAACGTCAAGCTCCGCTTCGACGGCGACGTGCCGCAGGACATGAGCCTGCTGGACGGTGTCCTCGCCACCGAGCGCACCGAGTCCTGGTCCGGCGTCACGGTCAAGCACGGCGTGTCGTTCGCCGACCTGCACCTGTGGTTCGCCGGCTTCCTGCCCGGCTTCTGCAAGCTGGCCGTGGACGAGGGCACCGACCTGGCCGCCGAGCGCAAGAGCTGGTTCCCGTTCGGCGTCGTGCGCGGCGACTCCTTCGCCTACCTGGCGGTGCGCCCCGCGCTGGACGGTGCCGGAGTCGAGTTCGGGGCGCGGGCCTACGGAGCGCACGGCCAGGCCGCCGCCACCGCGATGGTCGAGCAGATCCAGGCGTGGGACCGCCAGGCCCGTGACGTGGCACCCACGTTCGCCTACTGGCCGACCAGCAGTGACCGCACCCGGATCGACGAGGGCGCGGCGGTGCTGGAGAAGGCGCACGGCCTGGTCACCATCTCCTGGCCGCAGGCGGCGAACACCGCGACCGGCCCGGATGCCTTGCCCAACACCGAAGATGAGGAGTGAACCCGATGTCGCCACTGCTGACCGCCGACAGGCCGGAGCTTGAGGACTCCGCCGTCGACGACGCGGAGTTCGAGCTCGACATGCGCGTGGTCGAGTCCACCACCCAGCTCGTGATCATGATGTGCGACACCAGCGACGGCTGCGGCAACACCTGCGGCACCAGCGCGTGCAGCACCGGCTCCAACGACCCGTACTGACCCAGCCCGCTGCCGTCGGCGCCTGACTTCCTCGGGTGCCGACGGCAACGGTCAGCCGATCGGGCGAGGAGAGGCGATCACGTGACCGTGTCCACCCGTTACCGGCACACCGGCCTCGTCCTGGTTCGTGCCACCACCGACCCCGGCGACCTCGACCCGCCGACACACCTGGACCTGTCCGATCCCGCTGCGGTCGAGCAGGAGGGCCGGGCGTGGTTGGCGAAGGTGTGGGCTCGCCAGGAGATGCGCGAGGCGCTTCAGTTGGCCAGCCCAGCCCTCAGCGCTCGCGTCGACCAGCTCCTCGACGAGGGTGCCGGATCCCGTCCGGTGAAGGAGCTGCGTCGAGCCATTGCTTCCGTGGCCTCCTACTTGCTGCGTTGGCAGCGTCGCGCCACCCCGTTCGGGCTGTTCGCCGGCGTCACCGCCGCCGCCATCGGACCTGCGACGGGTGAGGTGGGCGATGAACATCGGGCCGTGCTGCGCGCCGACGCCGAGTGGACCGCGACGCTGGTCGACCGGCTCGAACGGCATCCGGGCCTGCGCCCGCGGCTGACGGTCGTGGCCGACAGCGCGAGGATCGTGCGCAACGGCCGCGTCATCGTGCACCGGCGAGCCGAGGTCGGTGCCTCGACACCAGGGCCGCTGCGGGAATCGTCGGTGCGGCTCAACCGGCCGGTGCAGTTCGCGCTGACCGCAGCGGCCTCGCCGATCAGGTTCGACGCGCTCGCCGCCGAGATGACCGCCCACTACCCGTCCGCCTCCCTGAACAAGATCCACGCATTGCTGCACGGCCTGGTCGACGCAGGTGTGCTGATCACGAGCCTTCGGCCGCCGATGACGACCATCGACGCCTTGTCCCACCTGGTCCACACGCTGCGCGCGGCAGGGGGAGAGGACCTGCCCGACGTCGCCGGACTGCTGCGCGAACTCGACGGGGTCAGGGCCTGCTTGGCCCGGCACAACAGCGCCACCGATGGGGAACGAGCTGTGCAGATCCGGACGGCCCTGGCTGTGAGGATGACGAACCTGGTGCCCAGCGCTGGTCACGTGTTCGCCGCCGATGTGCGCCTCGACGCGAGGATCGCCGTTCCTGAACAGGTGTTGGCCGAGGCAGCGGTCGCCGCGGGCGTTCTACTGCGGGTGAGCACGCAGCCGTTCGGTTCGGCGGCCTGGCTGGACTACCACGCCCGGTTCCGCGCCCACTACGGTCCTGGCGCGCTGGTGCCGGTGCGGGAACTGGTCGCCGACTCCGGGCTCGGCTACCCGGCCGGTTATCTCGGCGCTCCACGGGCCCGGCCCGCCTGGCGGATGCTCACCGAACGCGACGCCGCTCTCATGGCGCTGATCCAGGAGGCCACCGTGGACGGGGCCGAGGAGATCGCGCTGACCGACGCCGACATCGAAGCATTGACCGTAGGGGAGCACGCCGACGTCGTCGCACCGCAGCGTGTCGAACTCGGCGTCGCGGTGTGCGCCTCCTCGACCCGGGCGATCGACCGAGGCGACTTCCAACTGCGGGTGACCGCCGCGCCGCGTACTCCCACCAGCGTGGCGGCGAGGTTCGCCTACCTGCTCGAAGACGCCGACCGTGCACGACTGGCCTCCACCTACTTCACAGGAGCCGAGACTGCGGCACAGGACGGGACGATCACGGTGCAGTTGTCGTTCCCACCACGTCGTCCGCACAACGAGAACGTGGTGCGCGTCCCGCCGCTCCTCCCCAACGTCGTACCGATCTCGGAGCACCCCGATCCCCGTCTCCGAGTGGTCAGCGTGGACGACTTGGCGGTCCCGGCCGACGCCGACCAGATGTACCTGGTCCAGCGCTCCACCGGCCAGCGGATGATTCCCCGGATTCCGCACGCCCTGGACACCACGGTCCAAAGCCCGCCGCTGGCCAGGTTCCTCGCAGAGGTCGCCGACGCGCGCAACGCGGTGTTCCGCGGATTCGACCTCGGAGCTGCCCGCACCCTGCCCTACGTGCCCCGCATCCGGTACCGGCGCACGGTGCTGTCCGCCGCCCGCTGGATCTTGAGCACCGTCGACTTACCTGGCTGGCGGCGGGGCGACAGCATGGAGGAGTCGTTGAACGCCTGGCGACAGCGTTGGCGGGTACCGGCGCGGGTCGTGCTCTGCGACGGTGAGTTGCGCCTGCCCCTCGACCTCGACCAGGAGCTGGACCGCGCCCTGCTGCGGGCGCAGGTGGAAAGAGCCGAGCGGATCGAGCTGCAAGAAGACAGCTCGCCTGACGGTCAGGGCTGGATCGGGCGCCCGGCGGAGTTTCTGATCCCGATGACCACGGCCAGCCCGGTCTCACGGCCGCTACCCACGGCCGCAGCACCCGGCGCGGTTCTTCGTCCAGGTGACTCCGCCGTGGTGCACGCGCAGTTGGTGGGCAACCCCGCGCGGTTCGACGAAATCCTCACGACCCACTTGCCCAGGTTCGTCGACAGCCTCGACGGCCTGGTCGGACCGTGGTGGATGCGACGGCACCGCGACATGATCCGGCCCGAGTCCGACCAGCACCTCAGCATGTTCCTGCGCCTGACCAGCCCTGGGCAGTACGGGATGGTCGCTGCGAAGGTGGCTGCCTTCGCGACTGACCTGCACTCGCGCGGCCTTCCTGGTCAACTCACCCTCGCCTCCCACCCGCAGCATTCCGCCCGCTACGGCCAAGGCCCAGCGCTGACAGCCGCCGAGCACGTGTTCGCCGCCGATACCGCAGCCTCCATCACGCAGATCACGGCAGCCCAGGCATCCACGGTTCCCGCTCAGGCGCTGGCCGCCGCGTCGATGGCGCACTTGGCCGCCTCTTTCGCCCCAGACCCGCGGACCGGGTACCAGGCCCTGGTTGGATGCCTACGCCAAGAACACGGACCGCTGGACCGGGCGCTGCGCGACCACGTGCTCAAGCTGGCCGACCCAGACGATGGCTATCGAGCGGTGCGCGCCCTGCCAGGCGGTGAAGCGGTCGCAGCGGCCTGGACCGCGCGTGATAACGCACTGATGAGCTACCACCACGCCCTCACCCAGCAACAGCACGATCCGGGCACCGTTCTGCGCACACTGCTGCACGAACACCACATCCGTGCCGTGGGCGTCGATCCGACCTTCGAGAAGGAGACCGGCCGACTCGCCCGCGCCGCCGCGCTGCGCCGCCTTGCCTTGGCGAGTACCCGATGAACTCCGACATCGACCTGGTCATGCTCACCGCCGACGAGGCGACCAGCCAATCCCTGGCCCGAGGCGCGGCCGGGACAGCGCTGCTGCACATCGAACGAGCCTGGACCGGCTCCGGAAGCTGGGAAACCGCCCGCTCCCACATCCGACTGGCGACGGCGGGGCCAGTCGACGCCGCTGGGCACGCCGGCCTGTACTACGGGGCACCCGCCATCGCCTTCATGCTGCACACCGCAGCGGACAGACACCCGCACTACCGTGCGGCCTGCGAGGCGCTGGACGAGCATGTGCTGAGCCTGGCCCGTCGGCGCCTGGCGACCGCCACGGGCAGGATCGAGCGCGGCGAGCCCACCACGTTCGCTGAGTTCGACCTCTTCTACGGGCTGACCGGGATCGGTGCGCTGCTGCTGCGCCGCTGTCCCGGAAGCGATGTCCTCGCCGAGATCCTCCGGTACGTGGTCACCCTGACCGAGCCGCGTCGCCAGGAGGGCATCGAGCTGCCAGGATGGTGGGTGGGCCACGACCCGGACGAGATCCTGTCCACTCCCGGTGGGCACGCGAACTTCGGAATGGCCCACGGCGCGGCGGGTCTGCTCGCCTTTCTCGCTCTCGCTACCAGTCAGGGCTGCGTGGTCGATGGCCAGAACGAGGCGATCGTCGTCCTGACCGACTGGTTCGACCGTTGGCAGCAGGACTCAGCGGATGGACCGTGGTGGCCGCAGTGGATCACGCGCGAGGAGTTGCGCACGGGGCATCCTGCTCAACGCGGGCCGGGCAGGCCATCCTGGTGCTACGGGACAGTCGGCATCGCCCGCGCCCAGCAACTCGCAGCTATTGCCACCGGCGACGAGCGACGCCAAGAGGCCGCTGAGAAGGCTCTGGCCGCCAGCCTGACCGAAACGCAGCTCAACCGCATCACCGAACCGGGTCTGTGCCACGGCACGGCCGGGGTCTATCAGACCGCCTACCGAGCAGCGCGCGATGCGTGGAACCCCGCCATCAGCCGAAACCTCGCGGCATTGGCCACCAGGCTCACCCGGCACGCCCGCCTACTCGGCGACCAGGTGGAAGAGGGCGGGCTGCTGACCGGAAGCGCCGGAGTCGGCCTGGCGTGGGAGACCGCGTGTCGTACCGAGCCTCCGCACACGGGATGGGACGCATGTCTGCTGATCGCCTGACCACCACGTCCCCGCACGAACTCACCGCCAGCGTGCTCGCGGTGCTCGCGGGCGCTGACTTGAGGACGACCGCGGCGAACAACGCCCTCGACCCGGCCGACCTGGACGAAGCCGTGGACATCTACCAGGCCGCAGGCTTCGCTGCGTTACAACGACACACCGAGCACGGCTGGTATCAGGTGCGTGTCGAGTTCCCCGACTGGTCCATCGCCGAGACCGCAGGCGCGTCGCGACTCGGACCGCGCCTGGATCAACTCCAAGCCGCTGGCGAGGTGGGCGGGTGGTGGTTCCTGCGCAAGCACCCCTGCTGGCGGCTGCGCTTGCACGGTGCCGACGTCGCGGCCGTCGACCATGCGCTCGACGACCTGGTCGAGGCCGGGGTGATCACCCGTTGGTGGCCGACGGTGTACGAGCCGGAGACCGCCGCCTTCGGCGGTACTGCGGGGATGGACGCCGCCCACGACCTGTTCTGTGCCGATACCCGCGGCGTGCTCGACTACGCGCGCCATGACGCACCTGGCCTCGGCCGCCGCGAACTGTCGATCCTGCTGCTCAGCGGCCTCCTGCGATCCGCTGAGCTCGACGTTTTCGAGTCCGGCGACGTCTTCGATCGAGTCGCCCGGCTCCGCCCTGCACCCACCGACGCTGACACCACGCGGATCGATCGGTTAGTCGCCGACCTCCGGATCCTGCTGGCGATCCCCGAGCTGCCCACCAGCTGGCTGTTCACCTCCGGTGGACCGGTCGCGCACGCCGCACCCTGGCTCACCGCGTTCCAGACCGCCGGCCGCCAGCTCGGTGGTGCCGCTGCGCAAGGACGCCTGGACCGCGGACTCCGGGCGCTCCTCACCCACGTGGTGATCTTCCACTGGAACCGGTTCGGCCTATCGGCCGCCAGCCAGGGCATCCTCGCCCGTGCTGCGGCTGCGGCCCTCCTGCCTCGGAGCTGACCCATGGATCCCGCGACACTGGCCATCGCCGCCCGCCGCTTCCCGCTTCTCGGCAGACCCCGTCCGGCCTGTCCCTCGCTCGCGCACCGAGTCCAGGAGATCGCGGACATTGCTCACAAAGCAGGGCAGGAGGGCACGAACGGCCTGGCTGAAGGAGCGCACGCCCTAAACAAAGCCGCGCTGATCGCCAGCGACTGCGGCGTACCAGACCTGGCCCGAGACCTGTGCTGGCAGCACATCGACATCTACCGCACCGCCGACCGACCGCTCACCGTGCTCCAGGCCAGGTACATGCTCGAACCCGTCCTCAACCTCGCCCGGCTCCAGATCCGCGCCAGCAACGGTGAACACGCCCTGCGACTGCTGAGGGCGATGTACGACGCCGTCATGTCCAACACCGACCTGGTCGTCGACGAGCAGACCTTGCCGCTGACCGGCCTCACCGGCACCGCGCAGGAGCGTCACAAGCTGCGTGAATGGGTGTGGCTGCACCTCGTCGGGGACGGAATACGCGCGCTTGCTCTTGCTGGACGTTGGGATGAGGCAGTCGTCCACGCGCGAACGCACCGCGGAGTCGGACTGCACCTCATGGAGGGGCGGCAGGTCACGATCGTGGTCCGCTGTCTGAACGGAGAGCTGGCAGCGGCCCGTGAAGCTCTGATGGAGAGCACACCTGTGCAGCCGTGGGAACTTCAGGTCGCCTCCTGCCTGAAGGCGATGTGTACCGACCCGGTCGGTGCGTCCGCCCACCACGACATCGATTCGATGGTCAGATGCTTCGTCGAGCAGGAGCCGACGTCAGGCTACGCAGTCTTCCGCGCCCAGCTCGGGCTGACCGTGACGACACTCGTGGCTGCTAGTGATCCAGATCGGGCTGACCACATTCTCGCCCAGGTGGTCGAAGAGGTGATCAAGAGTGGAGACGGGTACGCCGTGCGTGACGTGCTCCGATACCGTGAAGCACAAGTAGTGGACTTGACCGAACAGCAAGACGAAGCTCTAACCCACCTGCTGCTCTCCTCCGGTTTGGGGGTCGGAACGCTGCCGGAGGCGCTGCTGGATTCCATGCTCTGCTCCGTTGATGCCATGGTGGGAGAGCTGAGCAGGTCGTTGTAGAAGGCTTGACCGCCAACTGGCAGAACATCATCCGCATGTTGGCGGCACCTTCGCGCTCCTCTGCGCCTAGACGGGACGGGTGGCTTGGGCGTACAACTCATCGAGCGAAAGGCCCAGTTCGGAGGCCAAAGCTGCGACAGTGAAGAACTCCGGCGTGCTGGTGCGGCCCTTTTCGATGCTCCGTACCGTCTCCACGGAGAGCCCTGCGCTGTGTGCGACAGCCTCTGCGGAGCGTCCGGATGCACGCCGGGCTTGCGTCAGACAGGAAGCAAGCCGCTGTCCGCGGTGTCGGGCGGCAAGATCGAGCCTCCTACGCGGCATGGTGTAATCATACCTGTATAGTCACACCATGCCGGTGACTGCAGCGCAGCCCTCTTCCCGCTGGCCCGAGGATGTGCTGAGGCTCAACGCAGTCTGTCCGTACTACACGATGTTCCCGTTGGACTTCCCCCTTCGGCAGCTTGCCGCTTCCCCGCAGGCGACCAGGGTGCTGGACCCCTTCTGCGGCAGAGGGACCACTCTGTACGCTGCTCGTCTTGCCGGACTGCCGTCGGTGGGCATCGACATCAACCCGGTGGCTGCTGCCATCGCCCAGGCCAAGCTCGTCCGCGTGACCCCTGAAGCGGTAGTCCGCTTAGCCCGGCGGATCCTCGAAGGTGGCGCGCTCGGCTCAGTTCCTGAAGGCGAGTTCTGGGAGTGGTGCTATGAAAACCGGACGCTCCGCGAACTCGTGACGCTGCGTGAGGCGTTATTTGAGGTAACCACTCCAACGGCAGCGATGCTGCGAGCGATCCTGTTGGGAATTTTGCACGGCCCTCGCAACAAGAACTTCCCATCCTACCTGTCAAACCAGATGCCGCGTACTTACGCCTCCAAGCCTGCCTACGCCGTGAACTTCTGGAAGAAGCGGGATATGAGGCCAGTTCGAGTTCCGGCCTTGGAGGTCATCGAACGGCGAGCCACTCGCTTGCTGGAGGCAGCTCCTCTTGCTCACGGTGGTTATGTCTACCAAGGCGACTCCGTCGCGACACTGGTCGGGCTGCGGCAGCGCTTCGACCTCGTGGTTACTTCTCCCCCTTATTACGGTATGCGGACATATGTCGCTGACCAGTGGCTGCGCTCATGGTTTCTAGGCGGCCCTCCACAGGTCCCTTACGGCACACATGGGCAGATCGCTCGCCAGCCGAACCAAGATGCGTTCGCCACCGCCCTGGGGGAGGTGTGGGCTGCTACTGCTCGCCGTTGCCACCGCGGAGCGCGGCTGGCGATCCGCTTCGGCGCACTGCCATCGGCCCGCACCGATCCAGAGAAGTTGTTGCGTGACTCATTGAAGAAGGCGAAGTCGGGCTGGGTGGTGACGGAGGTGCAACAGGCTGGCACCTCACCCAAGCGCACACGGCAGGCCGAGCAGTTCGGGAAGGCCGGCTCCGCAGTGGAGGAGATCGACCTCGTAGCCGAGCTGATCGGGGTACCGCGCTGAGAGGCTGGTGCCGAGGCGACTTCGGTAACACGGGTCCATGCACCACCGATCCACTGGTCATGCCTGGTCGAACAGCTGACCTTGACCACGTGACGGACCGTCGGTGCCGCGTGCCATGCTGTGATGGCCACGGTGAGTGATCGCTTGTCCGTGATGAACCCGAACGTGGTACAGGAGGGGTATGTTCGACGCCGACCAGATCAAGCAGCTCAAGCGGCTGATCGGTGACCAGGTCGAGGCAGGTCGCGCGGAGCTCGACAAGCTGGTCGAGCAGGCCCGCGCCATCGCCTCTGGCGTCAAGGTGATCAAGCCGCGTGCGGCTACGTCCGTTGCTTTGATGGCCTCCGACGGAGGCAATAACAAAGTCGCCTTCAACCCCTTCTACCTCCAAGTGGTACGCGTTGTGGACTCCAGCGGGAAGGAGTTATGCCTGGAGGTGGTTTCGCCTATTTCCGACATCGACGAGCTGGGGCGGCGCCAGTTTCACGAGGACGGCAGTCCTCGTACAGCCTTGGGAAAGATGATGCGGGGATTGGGTGTCAATTCGCTCAGAGAACTGTCGCCCATGATGTCCGGCAAGTCGTCCAGTTGGGTGCTGGTATTCCGTGACTTATGTGAATGGGCGACGCTTTACGACTTGATCTGTCACCGTGATTATGCCGTTGACACCCTCATCGTGCGCGATGGACTGCTGCGCAGTAAGATATTTAGTGGTGATCTGTTCGTACGAATGGGCGAGCAGATGTATGAGGCTATCGAACGGATCAAGCGCGAAGATCGACGCAGGGTGTGGCTGGTAGGGCTGGCGAAGAAGACGCAAGTATTGGAATATTACCGCTTGGCGATCTCTCTGTCCGGAGTTCTTAATAATGGGGCGGCCTGCTTCGTAAAAGTTCCCACGCCAATGCTGGATCAAGCGTACCGCTGGGAAGAGTATACGCGCGATGTAAGAGACGATGCTCCGGGCGAAAAGCCAAAATTCAACTTCGGCTCGATGTACTTTGTTCGTTTTGGTCCTCACTCGGGTGATCCCATCTGGACCGTGGATCTGATGTCACGACAGGATAGTGAAGCTCAGGCAATCTTTGGCTATCTGCAGGCTGATGCGGTTGCTGGCTTCCCCATTCCGCTCTACCCGAACTGCATTCAGCAAGCCGACAGCTTCTCTCGTGTTGCCGACCTGGACCTGGACATCATCGAAGACCAGCTCGTCGACGCTATTCGTGAACAGGTCGGAGATGAGAAAGCTCCGGTCATCGACGCACTGCGGTTGGCATCTGATGTAGCTGCCCGCCGCTATGAGTAGCACAGCACCATCCGTCCCTGCTTTCCGTAGAGCGAGAACTGTCAATGAGTCTTTTTGAGCGCGACAAGGTCGTCGGTACCTTCCGCGGCTTCGCCGAGAGCGGCATGGAGTTCCATGCCGACCTTGTGTTACCGCACCACGATGATTTCCAAACCATGGCTATGCACGGTCAGTTCGTGCTTGTGCAACTAGAGCATGAACGCGAAGCCATACTCGGGCGAATCACCACTATCTCGTCGCAGGGTCGTCTGGTGTCTCCAATTGGAGAAGACTACGCCACCCGAGCCGTCCGTGACCAGCGACCTATTCCGGACGAACTGCGCGAGCGCTACCTCAAGTACAAGGTCGACATTCGTATCCTGGGTGTGCTGCGTCAGGATGGTGATAAGCACATCTTCGTCCCCAGCCATCGGCGACTGCCGCATGTCGGTGCCCAGGTTGCGTTGCTCTCCGATGATCTACTCGCAGAGGTCGTCAACGCTAAGGATCTTGGTGACGGTGCAGTTCCGATCGGTTACTTAGCGTATGGTGAATTTGTCTATGCTGGCGATGACAACCGTGTGGGTGATACCTCATGGATGCAGGTCCAGCATCCCGCGATCATGCCGACATTTCAGATCGGCAAGCTTGTAGCTCGTCGCAGCTTCGTCTTCGCCCGTGCGGGTTTTGGTAAGTCGAATCTGGTCAAGCTTCTGTTCTCCGCCCTGTACGAAAGCCAGCCAGCCGTTCCACGGCGCAGCGGTCAGGCACCGGTAGGTACGGTGATCTTCGATCCGGATGGCGAGTACTTTTGGCCTGACTTCAAAGGCCGTCCGGCGCTCTGCGATGTGCCGCATCTGCGTGACAAACTGGTTGTCTTCACTAATCGCAAGGCGCCCAGCGATTTCTACCAATCATTCGTTGTAAATGGCGTCAAGCTCAACATCAAAGAGCTTCCCGCCTCTCGTGTCCTCGGCATTGCACTTCCGCCAGAGAAACAAGATCAGCAGAATGTCGTCAAACTCAAGTCGCTTAGTGGTCCCAAATGGGGTCGCCTGGTTGACCTGATCTACCGTGACAAGTACGGTGCTGACCGTAGCGAGGTGCAGCAGATCCTCAACCTTGATCAAGGTGAAGAGGCGCAGACCAATGCGGCGATCTCTAACATGGCCCGCGTAGTTAGCGCTCTGCACGACCCCGAAAGTGAACTGCTCAGTGCTCTGAAGGACTGCCTAGCTCAAGGTAAACTGTGCGTCGTGGACATCTCGCAGATGCGCGGTTCGCAGGGCCTGCATCTAGCCGGAGTTATCCTAGGTGACATCTTTGAGCACAATCAGACTCAGTTTACCGAGGCTGAACCGAAGTCTATTCCAACCATTGCGGTAATCGAAGAGGCTCAGTCGGTCCTAGGTGGTTCTAACCAGAGCGAAGACGGTCCGTTCGTCTCCTGGGTCAAGGAAGGGCGAAAGTACGACCTTGGAGCGTTGCTGATCACTCAGCAGCCAGGCAGCCTTCCTCAGGAGTTGCTTAGTCAGGGTGACAACTTCTTTGTCTTCCATCTGCTCTCCCAAGGCGACCTGATGTCTTTGAAGAAGGCCAACGCGCATTTCTCGGAAGACTTGCTCGCTACCTTGCTCAACGAGCCCTTGGTGGGTAACGGAATCTACTGGTCTAGTGCTCCTGGTACCGATCAGCATTCTCGTCCGTACCCTATATCAGTCCGCGTCCTTAGCTTCGAAGACTCCCACCAGTTGGCTGATCCTGACTATACTGCCTCTGCTCCTGACAGCTTTGCGTCTCGGGCGCGATCCTCCATTGAACTACGAAGGGGCGAACGGCAAGAAGCTGCCGCACGCCTGGCTGTCAGCCATCCTGAGGGGGTCCATGCTGAGTCGGAAGGCGACGGGCCGATCGCAGATGATACCGATATCGCCATCGCTCACCTGATCGAGAAGCGCGACTTCAAGGGGAAAATTCAGACTCCGGAGGGTGTGAAATGGGGGCGAATCGGATTTATTCTTGCCGAGAAGGCGCCCGACTACGCGAAGCGTACTAATACGGATCGTGACTGGGGATTCAAACTCGTCAAGTTAGCCTTGGATCGCTTGTACCCAGGTCGGTGGAAGACGGTCAAGCGTCCCGATGAAAACGGCATGACCACGACATGGGTTGTGCTCAGGGAGTTCGACGCGTCAGCGGAGACGGAAGATACCTCGGCGGCTCAGGTTGAACCAGTCGAACAGGAGCCTCCTTTCTGAGCATTTAGTGGGTCTGCCGGTGAGCGGGTGCTACAGGCTGAGGTGCCTCGACCGTCTGATGCCGAGGGCTGTCGGTTAACGCTGGCAACCTACGGACATGTACAGCTACTTGGATCCCGGGCCGACTCCTCCTGCTGCAAGTCCTGCTGCGGCGAAGCTGATGCGGCGTGTCAGGCGGTCAGGCACGAAGCCGGAGATGGCGTTGCGCAGCGCGCTGCACCGGAAGGGACTGCGCTTCGTCGTGGACCGCTCGCCACCCGGGACGGATCGCCGCAGGCGGGTTGACGTCCTGCTGCGCGGTGCCCGCATCGCCTTGTTCGTCGACGGCTGCTTCTGGCACTCCTGCCCGGTGCACGGCCAGCTCCCGCAGGCTAATCGAAAGTGGTGGAGGCTGAAGCTGAGGGGGATCGCCCTGCGTGACCGCGACACGGACGCCCAACTCGCCAAGGCGGGGTGGTTGGTGGTCCGGGTGTGGGAACACGAAGATCCCGCGGAGGTCGCGCAACGTGTGCTCGAACTCGTCGCGATGCGCACCGCACGGTCAGCGGTTGGTCCCACTCATGCAGGTAGCTGAATTCGGTCCTCGCGCCTGCCAAGGATGGAGGGGTCGGTTTGGGGGTCAGCCCGGCCCGCTGTGCCGACCTCCGGCAACGTGCTGAGGAGTCGGAGCAACGCCCTCGACGGCCCTGTGCGGGACGCTCCTGGCAGGAACCGCGGTTGATCGGCACAGCGGAACGTTCCCCGTCGTGCCAGGTCAATGCCGTTTCGGTCGTTGCTGCGGAGTGGGAACGATCAGGCGGGGTCGGCACAGCTGTGCCGACCCCGTTCCGGGCTCAGATGCCGTGGATGACGGCGCGGATCACGTCCAGGTCGGCCACGCTGACCGGGTTGTCGTGACCTGGCATCCGTCGCTTGCCCGCTGGGGGAACTCCGGCGGCGCGCAGTGCCTCACCGAACGCCTTGACCTTCCAACCGATACGCCCGGCCAGCTCCGATCGAGCTACCAGGCCATGCTCGTCATCGCCGATCACATTGGCCAGCAGCGTCAGCACTTCGGGTAGTTCGCGTCCTGGCTCGGCGCTTGCGAGCGCTGATGCACCGGCGGTGGCAGTGGTGACCTCGGTAGCCAGGCGTGCGGCTGCCGTCGGATCGAGCACCGCCAGGTCGTGCTCACCGGAGGCGTCCCCGGTCAGCGTCCCGGTCTGCTCGCGTAGCACTCGGCCGCGTTCGCAAGCGGCGCGAATCGCGGTGATGTGCAGCAGGTGCGTGCGCACCGTGACCGCCTCCCCGGCTAACAGCTCGGTCTCACCATCGGCACCAAGCAGCAGGCCGACGCCCTTGTGACTGGTCAGCAGCTTGGAGGCGTCCATACCGACCTTGTAGGTGCCCGCGCCCAAGCAAGATGGTCTCCGATGCCTGCCAGGTCATGGTCTTCAGCGCGAATCGCGTCCCGAGCTGGCCGCGCAGCCCGTCCGGGATGACCTGGGCGTCCGGCTTCTGAGTGGCTAGGACCAGCGAGTAGCCCGCGGCCGGGCCGGTCTTGGCGATGTAGGTCAGGAGTTCGCAGATGCGTGCGCCCACCTTTTTGCCCTTGGGGTTGTCATCGTCCAGCGGCACGTCCAGGCCGAGGAAGTTCTGGACCTCGTCGATGCCGATCACGGTCAGCGGCATCCCGTGGGTCGGGTCGCGGGTGATCTCCGGGGTGACCTTGGACTCCGGGCACAGCTCGTCGTCCATCTCGGCGAGCCGGTCGAACCGGTCGGCCACGTCCGCCGCGCACTCCTCCAGCACGCGGATCAGCTGGCGGGCGTCCGTCTCGCGGGAGCCTCGGATGAAGCGGTGTGCCACCTGTTCGAACGGGCGGAAGTCCTTGCCGCCCTTGCCGTCAGCGATGATCAACCGCACGTGAGGGTCCAACGCCGCGGCGGTGAGCGGCAGGCGCGCGACGAACGTCTTGCCCTGGCGCGGGATCGCACCGATCAGCAAGGAAGTCCACACCAACGGCAAGTTCACGGTCGCACCGCGGGCGGTGGTGCCGAAGGGTACTGGCTGCCACAGGTCCCAGCTCGGCGCCGACGCGAGCGGGCTGGGGATCGGGTCGGCGGTGTACGGGTCGGCGTCGCCCACCCACAGCGCTAGCCGCCCGGCGTGGCCGTTGTCGCCCCGGACGCGTTCCACGATCAGCCGCACCTCGTCCACCGCCAGCGCCGAGGCCAGGGCTTCCCGCTTGCCGATCACGTCGGATGCCTTGCGCGACGGCGGTAGGTCGAGTGTCAGCGCCCATCCGGCACCGTCGTGGCGCGGGGCCTTGACCAGCATCAGCGACTCGTCGCGGCCGATCAGCTTGGCGTCGCGGAACGCGGTGACCAGGTGGTCGCCGTTCATCAGCCACGCCAGCGACCGGGAGCCCAAGCGGGTGCTGCGTCCACCTGCGCCCTCCCGGCTTCGGCCAGCCGCAGCCAAGACCGCAGACATTGCGCCAGCAGTGACCAGCAGCGGCAAGGAGCCGACAGTCAGTTCGGCGACCATGCCGGCAAGGCAGGCCGCGCTCATCCCCACCAGGGAGATCACGCCTCGACGGCGGCGCACGACGGCGATCTCCTGCCACTTGTCGGCCAGCCGGTCGGCGGCCTTGGACGCCTCGTAGAAGTCCGTCACCCGTACCCAAGCCCACCAGGCGCGGGCTGACACCGCCAGGCCGCGCCCGACCGCCGCCGGGTAGCGCATCGGCACCAGCAGCGCTTGGTTCACCAGTTCAGCCCCGGCCTGACGGGCGGACTCGGGGGTCTGCCACTGGGTGGGCAGGCGGGACACCGCCGACTCGGCCAGGCGGCGGACGCGAGAACGCTGGTACTCGGCTTCGGTGATCAGCTCGCCGTCCAAGGCTGCGGATGCTTCCACCGCACCTGCGTCCTCGGCGTTCCTCTCGACGGGGGCGTTCGGGAACGGGATCAACTCGCCGCCCCTGTCGCCCTGCATCGTCAGGCTCATGCAGCACCCCTGCGGAGGGCATCACGGACCTCGCGGGCCGTGTCGGTTCCGCACCCCAGCGCCTCCCGCAGCCGCGTTGCGGATGGGTCGGCCGACAGCTGGCCGGCGGCGATCATCCAGCGAGCGCGGTCTACCAGTAGGGCCACTCGGTCGCCGGTGGTCCCGCGCTGTGCCGCTGCGGTGCCGGGCGCGTTTTGCCTGTACTCCACGCTGGTGGGGGTAGGAGTAGGGCCTACCGGTAGGCCGTGGTCGAGGTCGGCGAACGTCGTCCAGATGATCGGCAACACCGCCACGGCGCCGACCGCGACCAGCGGACCGATGGCGTGGGCGAGGAGCTGCATCGGGTCGAACCGCGTCCACGGCACCGACACCCACGGCAGGTACGGCCACACATTGAGCGTCAGCGTCACCGTCAACGCGCCGTACTCGACCACCGCCAGGTGTGGGTGGTGCAGCACCCGGCCGCGGGTGGCCAGGAACGCCCGCGCCCCGACCACCACCAGCAGCACCGTCGAGATCACCGGCTCCACCGCCCAGGCGCCCCACCACGCGGCGGTGTGTTCGACCATGCCTCGTGTGAGCGTGTGGTGAACGCCGGTGGTGGACCACGCCAGCGCCCCGACCAGTGCCGCCAGCGCTGCGGCGGTGAGCACCAGGCGCAACCGCGATGCCTGCCAGGCCCGAGCGGCTGGGTCCTGGGCGAGGGCGTGGAGGCGGGCGGCTTCGGCGGCGCGCTTGCGGCTGCGCCGGACCCGGTTGGTGTCCACCAGCAGCGGCGCGGCGTCGGCCTGCAACTCCAGCAGGACGTGGGCCTCGTTGACCTCGGCACGGAGGTCCCGGACCCGCTTGGTGGCCGGTGTGACAGCGGGTGGAGCCGGGTCGGCTGCGGCCGGGGCGTGGGCGGCGACGTACTTCTCCAGTTCGGCCACGGCACGCTCTACGTCGTCGTTGTTCGGCTCGGGAAAGGGTGTGGAGGTGTTCATCGCCGCACTCCGCAGTCATCGCCGGGACAGTCCACGATGTGCCAGGTGCGGCGCGCGGTGGCGCTGCGGCCCGACAGCAGGTTGGTGGCGTCGCGCAGCCGTTCGGCGGCGGTGCGGTCCTCCAGGCAGTGCGGCGAGGAGCGCCAGCCGTTGAGGTGCGCGATGCTCGGCGGCTCCTTGTAGAACAGGTGGACCCGGTTCATCGGGCACCTCCGCTCCGCCGCGGCGCGCAGCGTGGGCAGGGCACTGATCGTGTGCGGTCTTCGTCCTGCCACACGACGCGTGCGCTGACCGGATCGGAGTCGCGAGCGTCGCACTGCCCGCACACCGGCGGCACCGCCGAGCGCCCGGTGGCGGGCGCGCTCGGCGCGGGACGGTTATCTGGACGGTTGAAGGACGGTTTGGGCGTCGTGGTGACGCCCCCGTTGGTCGCTGTTGACGCCCCCAGGCGCTTTTGCTGACGCCCCCGGCTGGTCGGAGGGGCGTCGTCCTGACGCCTCTCGTTCGAGGCTGTGGACAACTCGGGGGACAGGAGGTCGTAGACCTGGGGTCGTGCGTTGGCCTCCGGGATCTTGGCGTCACGCACTCGCGTGTTGCCCGCACAGATCAGGCCCAGCTCTTCCAACGACCGCAGGGAACGCTGGATGGTCCGTCGGGACAGACGGGTGTAGCGCACCATCCGCTCGACCGACGGGAACGCGTCCCGACCGTCGGGTCCGGCGTGGTTGGCGAGCGCGATCAGCGTGATCGCCAGCGTCGAGGCGTCCTTGCGGTCGGTGGGGATGGGGGCGCGGTTGAGCGCCCAGTCGATGGCCTCGATGCTCACCAGGCACCGTCCACGGCACGGACGCGGTAGAGGAGGCTGGCGACGGTACCTACGACCGAGGTGTCCTGGTCGGCCAGCCACTCGATGACGTGCCGGTCGTGCTCACCCAGTTCGACGCCGTCCAGTGGCTCCAGGAGGGCGGCGGCATGGTCGGCGTGGCAACGAGCGTGCCACTGGTCGGTGGTCTCGTCGGACTGCTGGCTGTCGAGGGTTTCGACGCCGCTCACGTCGAAGGGCGGGCGAACGCGCCGCGGTGGCCGTCGGAGCGGCGTGGTGGAAGTGGGGAAGTGGGTGGTGCTCATCGTGAACAGGACCTCTGGTGCTCGGGTCCCGTCTCACAGGCGTCTCACGAACCTGTTGGACGGGGCCGGAATGGAGGCCCTGACCTGGATTGCCGTCGGACTCGACCAGCCACAACGGACCGGAGGAGACCATTGTGGACATCTTTTGTCCCGCTGGGGGTCAAGGGGTCGCAGGTTCAAATCCTGTCGTCCCGACGGTCGAAAGAAGCCCGCTGATCTGGGATCTGCCCAGGTCAGCGGGCTTCTTCTGTAGGCAGATGAGATGTGAAGAGGTCTTGCGTTAGCGAGGGCTGGGGACCACGCGGGGACCACCGGTCCGTGTCTAGGTGCATCCGGAACCTTGCTGAGTGGCCACTGTATGAAGGGCTGATCGGGCGTGGACAGGGACGCGGTGCCTCGTGGCGAAGACGACGTCACCATCCAGGATTGCTGGAAGCGGGCCCGTGAGGCGTTCGGCACGTCTTTCGTCTTCGAAAAGCGCTCTCAGCGACTGGCGACTTTTCTTCGTGTCCTAGGGTTCATGGGGCTCGTCGTTCCGGTCGTGATCGGTGGCCTCGTCGGCGGATTTGGTATCGGCTTTGGCGCTCTGCCTGTAGCGGTCACTATTGGTGCCGCAATCGCTGTACTGCAAGCTGTTTTCTCACTATGGTCATTGGCGGCGACATGGGTCGAATCCTATGCCTATGCAATTGAGTCCATGGTCGAGAATCGTAACCTGTACGCTAAGTTCAAGGAATTGGCGGAGAGTTCGCCGAACTCGGCAGTCGAGTTGCAGCTTCGTTACGAAATACTAAAGGCGGAGGACAAGGCACGCCGCGAACAGGACTTGCGCCGTGGTATCAAGCCGCATGAGACGCGCCTGGGCATGCGTGCAGGCCTCCGCGAACTGGGGCAGACATGCGTGGCATGCGGTGTGCAGCCGTATAGTATGGAGTCCACGGCCTGTTCGGTCTGTGGATCTTTTGACAGGAAGAGTCGATCTAAGAAGTAAGGGCTACCATGGATGCCGCCACCGCTCGCGTTATTCGCGGATTCATCAGTTTGAATAGCTCTCAGCAGGCCGAGTTTGTGGAAAGGGTTAACAGGTATATCAACGGCACGGAGACTAAAGACGCACTTGAGAAGTTCTCGAACCGTTATCTTGAAGTAGACCTAGGTCCAAGTGGGAGGGTATGTGGTTGCTGCGGTCGATAAAGAGCCTAAAAGGGCTAGGTAACGCGTAAGCAATCTTCCTGCTTCGGTGACCGACTTCGATCCCAGGTGCAGGTAGCGCTGAGTAGTGGTCAACGAACCATGACCGGCGATGCGCTGAAGATGGTGCACGGGCACCCCAGCATCGGCCAGCCAAGTGAGTCCGGTATGTCTAAGGTCGTGCCGCCGCAAGTACTCGTAGCCGAGCTTGGTCACGACCTCGTCCCAGTGGGTCGCGTCCCGCAGTACCGCCGTCGAGATGCGCCCACCACGTGGCCCGGTGAACAGCCGCGCGTCGGGCCTGCCGTTGACCTTGTCGATCCGCCGTTGGACGAGCGGCCGAACCTCTTCGATCAACGGCACCGTCCGGGCACGCTTGCCTTTGGTGCCCTTGTCCACCAAACCGCCGGGTGCGGTCGTGGTCTGACGTCGAATCCGCCACGTCCAATCGGTGGTGTCGATATCACCGACGCGGCAGCCGGACACTTCACCGATCCTGGCCGCCGTGCACGCGGCGAAGATCACCACGTCGCCCCAGCCCGAGAAGTTCTCGTGCGACCGCTCGACCAGGGCGTCGGCGAGCCGGGTGAGCGTCTGCCAGTCCGGCAGCGCCAGCGACCTGGGATCGTCCAGCTCATCCTCCGCCCGCAGGTACTCGCGCTGCCAGCCGGTGATCCGTGCCGGGTTCCGGGCGATGATCCCGTCACGCAACGCCTGTTCCATGATTCGCACCAGGACGGCGATACTGTTCTTGACCACCGACCGGCCGCACTCGTCGGCGATCCAGCCGTGCACTGCCCTGTCCACCACACCGTTGGTGATCATGCGCACGGGCAGGTGACCGAGCGTCGGCACGACCCGCTTGCGCCAGCCCGCAAGGTAGAGGTCCATCGTCTTAGCTTCCAGGCCGCGCATGGCCAACGTCATGTTGGCGTTGCCGTAGTCCACCAGAGGCATCGTCGCGGCCGAGGGATCGACGCCACGGGCAGCGGCACCTTTGATCATCTCGATCCAGGCGTCGGCTTCGTCCGACGTGGCGAAGGACTCCGACTTGGAAGGGCGGTTCTTGGTGACGGGATCGACCCACCGCACGCGCGCGCGGTAGGGCTTGCGACGTCCGGGACGGTGTTCGACGTCGGACGACAGCGGTACCCCGAGAGGTGGTTCAACACGGGTGCCCATCAGGCTGCCTTCCTCGGGTCGATCCGTCGACTGGCCAACCAGTCCTCCACGTCGTTGGCGCTGTAGAGCGTCACGCGGGAGGTCAACTGCACGAACGGAGGTCCTTGCACCGGTCGCGCCGTACGCCAGCGCCTCAACGTCGAGGGGTCGACACCCAGCAGAGCGGCCAACTGGTCGGTGGAGAGCCAGCCGCCGCCAAGTAGGCCGGTGATGGTCATGCTGCCACCTCCTGTTCGTATTTGCGTTTGCGCTGTTCTCGGGTGTTTTCGGCGAGTGCGAGTTCGCGTTTTGCGTCGTTGCTGTAGCCCGACCCGGTGTAGGTCCAGTCGTGGACGAGCAGGACCGTGTCGGGTTCGTGGCCGAGTTGGTCGAGCATTTCGGTGGTGCGGAACGCGCGTCGTTCCTCGCGGGTGGCCTTGAAGCTGGTCGAGTAGGTCGGCGACTTGGACAGGAAGTGCCCGCGGAAGGCGAGCATGTGTGCCCAGCGCCGCAGGTTGAGCGTGGCGAACTGGTCGAGGTCGCCGAGGTCCCAGGCGGTCTGGATGATGCGGCGGTGGTGTGCGGTGACCTTCAGGTGGTCGATGTCGAGTTGGGAGCGGATGGGCCGGTCGGCGGCTTCGCTCGTGCCGGTGCCCTTGGTGACGTACTTGGCGACGTATCCGGCGAGGCGGGTTTCGCTGATCTCGCCGTTCTCCTCGACCTCGTGTGCTCTGGTGGGTCGGATGCGGCGGACGTCGACCTGTGCGCCCCACCGTAGGGTCATGGTCGTGCCGTCCGGCCGGAGCTGGTCGACCGCGACGGAGCGGGCGGCGACCGTGACGGCCTGCTCGACCAGTTCGGCGGTCGCCCAGGCGGGTGCGGGGTCGGTGGGGCCGTCTGGGCCGTCGAGGCGGATGACGGCGTGGAAGTGGACCAGGCCGCGTCGTTGGTACTCGGCGACCTTGGCGTAGGAGACGCGGGCGTGGTGGCGGAACTCGCGCACGGTCAGGCCCGCAGCTTTGGCGAGGGCGCGGCGTAGCGCGATGGTGAGGCGGTGCCACAGCTTGCCCGCGTTGGCCTGCCACAGCACGGAGCCGATGTAGTCGTAGGTGTCGGGGTCGAGGGGTGCGCCGAGGCGGGGGTCTGCGTCGTGGTGGTACTCGCCGCACGCGCATGGCCGTCGCTTGCCGGTGCGGGTGGTGGGTTGGTTGTGGACCGGTCCGAAGGAGGGTGCGGTGACGGTGGCGAACAGTCGCGGCTTCTCGGTGATCGTGGTGGGGATGTTCTTGGAGCCGCCGGAGAGTCCGGCGTGCATGAGGTGGTAGGCGTCGGCGGCGTAGCGGTCGGAGCAGGCGGGGCAGACCGATTCGCGGCGGTTGCCGCAGGGCACGAGGACGTCGCCGCCGTGCCAGTCGAGCAGGGTGCCGGTGGTGACGTGTTGGATCTGCCAGCCGCCGGTGAGGTGGATGGGTTGGGCGCATCCGCCGGTCGCGGTGACCTTGTCGCGCCAGTCGCGGTAGTCGTGGGAGCACAGGCGGGCGGTGATGCGATCTTCCAGGGTGAACGGCACGGGCACCTCCTTTCGGGGCGTGTACGGGGTTGTCGGAGGGTGGAGACGGCGAAGGGCGGGACACGACCGAGGGGAGGTGTGGTCGTGTCCCGCCCATGTGGAGCGCGGGCCGGGGGTGCGCCGCGCTCGTGGCTGGTGGGTGTGGGTCAGGCGGCGAGTTGGTCGGCGACGCGGGCGGCGAAGGCGTCGGGGACGTGGAGCAGCTCGCGGACTTCGTCGGCGTTGAGCGGGCGGCCGAGTTCGGCCATGCGGGTGCCCAGGGCGTTGCTCATGTGCGGAGGCAGCCGCAGCGAGGCCAACGCCCGCACCGGGTGCACCGTCGCCGTGGCGGGTTCGTCAGCCACCGCAGGGGCAGGCAGCGGAGTCGGGGTGACTTCCTGTGTGGGGGTGGTCTGGTCGGTAGTGGTGTCGGCGGGTGGTGGGACGGCGTTGAGGGCGTTGTCTCGGGCTTGGATGCACCGTGCCTGGATGACCGGCATGACTTCGGCCAGGAGGAACACCACGAGCGGGATGAGCACGTGGAGGAAGACGTTGCCGGACTTGACCGGCCCGGTCGAGGGGGTGAGCGCCGAAGCCCCCTCTGTTGATCCGAAGAACCCGGTTGTAACCGCCCGTAGTCGACCGACGATTCTCTTCTCATGGGAGAACAGCAGGACCGGCCGTCCTACAAGGTCTTATCCACCAGGACCATCGTGTGGTTCGGCGTGGTCTTGGTAGTGGTCGGGGCGGGTGTGGCAGCGGCGCTGCTCTGGGCATACGGCGCTGGCACTGAGGCTGATAAGGCGCGCTTGGATGCGATCAAGACAGCCGGAACCATCGTCGTCGGCACCGGGGGAGCGGCTGCTTTGTGGTTAGCGGCCCGAAGACAGCAGGCTGCGGAGATAACCCTGCGGCAGAAGGACGTCGACCAAGCGCACCAGGAGCAGGACGCCGCCGAACGGAGGGTGACCGAGCTGTACACCAAGGCGGTGGAGCAGCTTGGTTCGGAAAAGGCTGCGGTGCGCTTAGGCGGGATGTACGCGCTGGAACGCTTGGCGCAGAACGTGCCAGACCAGCGACAGATCATCGTCAACGTGCTGTGCTCCTACCTCCGGATGCCATTCCAGTCGCCGGTAGCCCCGGATCTCGTGTCCACCGTGTCTACAGCGGCCAACACCCTCATAGTCCCCGAGCAGGTGGCCGGTGAGCAGGCGGGGTCGACCGTGGATCGCGTCGAGAACGAACGCCGTATACAGGAGCGTGAGGTACGACTTACTGCGCAACGCGACATCACGAAGCATCTCCACCCAAGAAACGACACCGATCACCCAGCGGAAACCTTGTGGGAGAATATCGATCTCGACCTCACCGGAGCGACACTCGTCGCACTCGATCTTGAGAATTGCCGCGTCCGGACAGCTCAATTCGGCGGGGTGACGTTCGAGGGGTACGCCGTGTTCGACGGGGTGACGTTCGAGGGGTACGCCGCGTTCGACGGGGTGACGTTCGAGGGGGAAGCCGGGTTCGGCGGGGTGACGTTCGAGGGGGAAGCCGTGTTCGACAGTGCGACGTTCAAGAGGTACGCCGGGTTCGGCGGGGCGACGTTCGGAAACGCCGGGTTCGGCGGGGCGACGTTCGAGGAGTACGCCGGGTTCGGCGGGGCACGAGTTCGACTCGACGTGGTCCCGAAACCGCTCAGAAGTTGGCCGGATGGGTTCTCTGTTACCGACCCGGGTTCGCTGCAAGAAGCCGCGCTAAAAGGCCTAGACGGAATGTGGGGTTACCTTGTGTCCGTCCGTGACGGTAGCCAATTGGGCGAAGGCGACGAGTAGCGAGATGCTTAGAACCACCGGTCGAAACCAGGTTGCTTGTTGCTGGCAGTGTGAGGGTCATCCACGGCGCGCACTTGATGACCTAACAAGTGCACGTCTGGGGACCACGCGGGGACCACACGCTATGCGCGGAGGTGAACAACCCGCAGGTGAGGGAACATTGAGCACGCTCCTCGTGGACCGTCTGACCGGCGAGAATGGCAACCCCGACGTCCTGGGGGTCAAGGGTCGCAGGTTCAAATCCTGTCGTCCCGACGGCCAAGAGGGCCTTCGCAGGTCAGACACTGCGAAGGCCCTCTTTTATGATCTTGGGATGTTCGGACGGGTCAAGCACGCCGCTCAGCGACACCTCAAGTCGTCGTTGTGTGCTAGCCGCGAGGCGACCCTCCTAGGAAGGTATGGCGTCGACTGACGGGAGGGGCGGCGTACGGATCCCTTGACTGGGCGTCGATCAGAGTAAACGGCTGGCCAGTGTTTGTCAGAATTCGCCAGTTGAGTCTTCGAGCGGATGGCTGACGCGGATTGGGGGTCGCCCGCTGCGGTGTGGTTGAGCGTCCAGGAGCGGGGGACGTTGCTGCGATAGGCGCGTCGGGCGAAGTCGTCGCAGAGTTGCATGGCGGAGCGGGATCGGGCAGGCGTGCATGGATGGCTTGTCCAGCAAGTAGATGGGCCGAGGATCTGAGGGTTCATCCGGCGACGTGTCACCAAGTGGTACCCCGGTTCTCAAGCCCTGCCTGGACGGCTTGGCCCACGAGTAGTCGCCAGGTCGTCCACCGTCGAGATCCCGGTGGGCCGGGTCGAGGAGGTGGCCCTGGCGACGCTGGAGGAGACCCGCACCACGCCACGCACTGGTCACAGACCTCGATGGACGAACGCATCGAGGTCGGCACGTCGACCATCGGGCGGATCTGGCGCGATGCCGGTATGGAGCCGCGCCGTACATTTACGTATATTTGTGAGTACCATTCGCTTTCGTGTCTTACGTTGAGCCACGCAGCGAGTGCGCGGCCGCTTGCTCGAGTGTCTCGGCTTCTGGCCAGGTGTCATGAGCGACGGCCCGACCGCCGCGCATGCACCATGACAGAAATATGTCAAATCTTCGAACCTGCGAGGCTTAACACGGGCTGGTCGTTCACGTCCTTTAACCTATCGACCGTTGTGTGCTGACGGGAAGGTAGTGGAATGCGGGACGAGTGCGAAGCTTCAGTTGCATTGACGCTGGTAGACGACGGCGGGAAGCGGCTGGCGCTGGAGTCAGAGGATGTCGAAGTAGGCGTACTGCGGTTGAATAGGTGGCAGATCTATCGGGTGGAGCTGGAGCCGGGGCTATTCGATGGATCGTCGGCTTACTTGGTGAGGATCAACTACGAGTTGGAGCTGGACCCAGGGCTGCCCTCGATGCGCTGGTTTGAGATGGGTCTCGATTTTCAGGATGATGTAGTGACAACCGTTCTCGACGCTGTTCCCCACGGGTCGCGTGATCCTGGTGCGGAGAGTTCCTACGCACTCAACCGATATCTGCAACTTGTGCCGGGCGAGTCAAGCTCCAACACCTTGGCCCACCTGCCAGCGGTCGAGGAGATGGTGGACGTCTACGGTATTGGTAAATCGTCGGTGCGTTGGCGTTGTTCGACCGACAACTCCTCAGGAGTTCGGCCTGGGTCGCGCGTGGCATGGATTGTTTTGCTGGTCCCTGAAGGTCATGTCAAACAGCGATGCCGACTCGCGGCGCGTTATGACCTAAGGGTGGACGAAGACGGGGCCTATTGGCCGACCCAGCGGTCTACTGCCTTCACGGTCACGCTCGACGATCCTAGACGAGATGCAGTGGTAAGGCCGTCAGCGACGGCCAGTCTCACGGAACCATTGACCACCGCACCGTCCGTGTTTATTTGCTACGCACACGAGTCGCCGCAGTTCAAAGCTGACGTAAAAGCGCTGGCGAATCTCCTGCTGAAAGAAGGAATCGACGTCCGCTTGGATCAGTTCGAGGAAGGTCCTAGAAAAAACTGGGATCATTGGGCATTGGGCAACTTCAAAAAGTGTGATTTTATCCTATTGATAGCCTCTCCTGCTTGTCGAAAAGTCGGTGACGGCGATGTGGAGGGCGGGCAAAATTTGGGCCTGCGTAGCGAACTGAATACGCTTGCGACTTTTTATCAGCGCCACCCCGAGTGGGCCAAATACGTGCTTCCGGTCATCTTGCCCGGGCAGTCAAAGTATGATATTCCCATATTCTTGGGCCCGGAAAGGGAGGACTATTATGACGTCGATGACTACAGTACGCGGGGGATCGAACGTCTGATGGCAGCCATCCGGGAAACGCCACTACGTGATTGGGACCTCAGATAGACGATCACTCCTCGTCCGGTTCCGACTGTCGGAACTCCGGATGGTCCTGGTCCGCCGCCGTGCACAGGTGCAGCGGAACTGGAACGAGAGTCCGCCCATCCCAGGCGATGGGCTGTTCACAGAGCCGCGCCGTCAGGGCGGCCAGTTCCACTGACTCCCACAGCCCAGGACGGACGACGACGATCTCCCGACCGGTGTAGGAGTGCCAGGGTGAGCGCAGTTGGTGCCGCAAGTCGTCCGGGAGGGTCCAGCGCGTGTACTGCGCTCCAATCCGTCCCCACTGGGCGTCGAGTGTCACGGACTTGCCGGCGAACAGCCAGGACGGCACAGAACTCTCTACCAACCGGTACACGCCCTGACCCGGAGCGGCGGGCTGGCGGGAATCCGCGGCCCGCCGCCCCTCGTCGACCCTGGTGACCGGTCGTCCGAGATCCCTCATGTCGGCATGCATGCGGACCACGGCGACGTCGAGCCCACGGGCACGCAGGGAGTCACCGGGAAGCGGCCCGGCGCCGAGCCGTACGTTCTGGAGGCCAGGCCAGATCGACCGAGTGGACTGAGCGTCCACGAAGACCACGACAGGCACGTTCGACAGGTCGGATGAGACCAGGTCGGACAGGCGGTGCTCCACCTCTGTCCTGATGAGTTCGACCTTCTCCTCCGTGCGCCCCAGATGAGTCACGCCGAGGGAGCCTGCGTAAAAGTCGGTCAGGCCTTCCGCCGCCCGTATCCACGTTCGCCTGCGGTCGCTGTACATCAGGATCCGCCACTGCTCCAGGTCCGCAGGATCGGCGAGCACTGCGGTCATCCCCAGTACCAGTGGCCGCTGTCCCTTCCGAACCTGTTGCGCGCGTACACTGATTCCGACGAGCAGAGTCCTGCGGTCCAGCTTGTTGCGCAGCTTGTCCTGGGACACCGCGCTGCGCATACGCTCGTCGAGCACACCAGCCGATCGAAGCAGATCGCGCAGCGCTGCCCTCGCCACGTGTTTCCGCTTTTCGCTTTCCTTCTTCTGCTTCTTGTCGCCGACCTCCTGCCTCTCTGCCTCGACGTGGACGACCGGCTCAGTGGCCAGAAACTGCGTCGGGATCCCCAGGTGGCCGAACAGTCTCCGCAGATGTGGCTTGGCGTCGATGTCGGGCTTCACCTCCATCTCAGGGTGGAACTCGGTCTCCACCCACGCGACGACCAGGTGGTCATCCTCGACGGGCAGGTTCAAGGAAGCGAGGAACGAGGCGCGGTTGGTCGTGCGATGGCCGAGCAGCTCCGGGCAATGGCGGGAAACCAGATTCAGCCGTTCGTGGACCGGAGTGGTGGAGCCGTCGGTGGCTGGTCTACGTCCGGTCAGTTCGACGAGTTGGTTGACCATGCGTTCCTTGGCCTCGGCGGTGGCGTAGAGGCACGCGATGGTCATCTTCTTGTAGCCGGTTGGCCCGATCGACTGGGGGAGAATTCCGTTCTCCGGGTATTTCTTGATGCGTGGAGGAAGATTGATCGTCTTGTCCAGCTCATAAGTCAGCGGCGCGAGCAACGGCAGTTCGCGGGTCACGTACTCGTGCAACCGCAACATGAACCTCGGTCCGGGCCCGCTGCCCAACTCGTGGTACTTGGCGCCGAGCAGCTTTGGCCGGAACACCTCAGGGCGCTCCGGGAACTCGTCCGGGAGAGTCAGTGGTTGGAGTTGGCAAGCGGACAGGATGGACGCGATCGCAGGGTCGAACTCGTGGTGCCACTCGTCCTCGACCTTGTACGCGCGGGCCGGTAGGTAGAGGATCGGCGTTTCCGCCCGGCGTTCGACCCAGGTCGCCTTATACCACTTGCCACGCTGGTCGATTCGTGACTGGTGGGCGTCGAAGGTCAACACCAGGTCTTCGACACCGGGGCGGGTGGTCAACCGGACTGTCACGTTGGTCATGTCGAACGACTTGTGGTTCGGGCTCACGATCAGGTCGTCGGCTTCCCACGCCAATAGCCGCCCGGACGTGTCCATCCGGAGTCGAACCGCCGCGCGACCGTCGATCCCGAGCGGGCGGGAGGCCAGGCTGCGCGCGATCTGCCAGGCTGCCACCCGGAAGACCCAGTTCGGCGCGATGGGAACCTCTCCGGCCCGGAACTCGACGAAGTCGCTGAAGAGGCGAGCTTCCTCCGGTTCCGGGAGCAGGTCCGCGAGGATTGGGGTGCCGCCATCGCGGAGGTGGCGTTCCCAGGCGATCACAGCAACCCTCAGGCGGCGGTCGAGTGCTGCGTCGGTGGTCAGGAGCAAGGCCTTTGCGCCCGATTCACGTTCGCGTTCCGCAAGATCGCGCTCCCCGAAGAGTCGAACCGGCTTGCCCGTGGCCGCCACCAGGCCGGTGGCCAGGGTGCCGTACCGTGGACGTCCACCGGGAAGCGTCGCCCAGGCCTCCTGAAACTGCGATGTCAACGGGTACGCGGTCACCTTTCCGAGCAGTTCGGTCAGGTGTTCGCGGGGGATCCGGTAGGCGAGTGTCCTCAGCACGTGGGAGCTCCATCGCTCTGTCGGGCGTAGTCCAGGAAGGCTTGGAGCGTCGAGCCGTAGTACTCCCGCATGGCGTCCAACTCAGCGGGCTTCCAGGCGGCCATCAACTTGGTGATCAGCACGGGTAGGTCCGTGCCACGCTCACCGGTGTCGAAGGCCCCGTCGACCAGGTGCAGCACCGCAGGTGTGCCGCCGCGACGAGCACGGCCGATGAGCTGGATCGCCCCGACGATGATCTCGGCGGTGACCCCGAGCTTGACCAGGTCGGGCTGGCTCTGGAAGTAGGGCGGGCAGCGGATGATCTCCTCGAGGAACGTGCCTGCGGTCTTACGCCTCTCGGCGAGGAGCGCACACGGATCGGAGACCGGACCAGGGTGCTCGGCCAGCGCCCTGGCCTGGATATGCGCGACGAGTTCCGAAGGCTCGTCGATGATCGGAATGGGTCGGACGATGAGCCACACCGATCCGAGAGCGGAACGGGAGCCCTGACCGATGATGTTCACCCCGCGTTGTACGCGAGCCAGCGGCGCGATGAGGATGGCGGTGCCCGCCATGGCGGGGAACGCCTCCAACTGGTCGGCACGCAGTTCCTGCCACAACTGGTGGTCGGAGGGTTCGGAACGCGGCGGCACGGCCAGACAGATACTTCTGCCGTTGACACCGGCCTCGGCCAGTCCCTCGGCGACGTGCCTGGCGGCCTCGTAGGAGGTCGTGGCGAGCAGCACCCGCTGCCGATCTGGATCTTCACTTGCCAGGCGCTCGAACTCCTGGACGAGGTTTCGCGACCAGAGCAACCGTGCGATCCGGCGGGTGGCATCGGCCCGTGCGGGGCCCTGCGTGCCCGAGATGCGGCTCGCCTTCCCGTCCGCATCGGGGATCACCGCGGACTTGATGCTCACTGTCTCCGAGGAGTCGTCGCGGACCCACCACCGAGGCTTCGTGTGTAGGTGATGGTGCGGGGCGAACGGAAAGTACGACGTCGCGGACAGCCCGAGGACGATGCGTCGGGTTCCGGCGTGGGCCAATGCGGTCACGTCGCCGAGCCCGACGGTGTAGGTGTGTGGATCGCCGCCGAAGGCGGCAGTGGCCAGTCGAGCCGGTTCGAAGCCGGTGTCGTCGAAGTACTCGGTGAAGGCGAACACCAGTCGACCGAGGGGGCCGGTGGGGGTGACCCTCCACCGCCCGTAGGTGCCGAGCGCGTCAGCGATCTCCTGCGCCGATTCGACGCCGATGTCCACCAATTGGGAGTTGTTCGCCATCAAACGGTGGAGGAAGACCCGAATGCGTTCGAGGATCGCCCGCCGGAGCACTCCGTCGACGAACTGACGCTGGTCCTCTTTGGACAGAGAGAGCACGAGATCGCCGATGACCTTTCCGGCTTCGCGAATGGCCGAGCCTTCGAAGCCGGTGCCGATGACGCGGTCGATCCAGCCTCTCGCGTCGACGAACACCTGCGGCTCGCCGGGGTGCCACCTCGTGAAGAGCAGGAGGAACTTTGTCATCTGTTGATCGGTGACCTGGTCCGGCTCGACGCCGAAGAGCTTGGCGGCGAGCCAATTATCCCGGCGTCGCGGAACGATCCAAGCTCGTCCGGGGCCGGCTCGGCGACGCCCCTTCGACGGGCGGGCGGGCCCGAGGCGCTCGTACGTCAGGTGGCTGACGTAGTTCTCCGACAGGTAGCGCAGCCCGAAATAGGCGTCGCGCACGGTGGCGTCAACCTCGTCGAGCAGTTTGCCGAACGCGGCGCCGAAGTCCTCGTCGAGGTTGCGAAGCGGGGTGTTCGTGCGGCCCGCCTGGTCCAGGACGAGGCCGCGCCCCGCCTGCTCGATCGCCTCCTGCTGGAACACGTCGACCTCGTCGATGACGACGACCTGGCAGCGGCGCAGCACCAACTCCTCCACACTGAGGCGGTCGTTGATGCCGTGCCCGTCGGACACTGGGGTCTGCAGCACACCGAGGAGCAGGTTCACATGGGAGGTCACGATCACATCCGCAGTGCAGGCTGCCCTCGACGCCTGGAACCGGCCGCAGGTGGTGCGCCACGGACAAGCCACGATGCGTGGCTTGCCCTTGGCCTGGTGGGAGCGCAACTTCGCACAGGGCTCTTGCCCGGGGACCCAGCCGTCGACCGAGCCCTCACTGGTGGCCACGGCGGAGAGGGCGCACCCGTAGCCGAAGCGGTCCCACACCCAGTCGGCGTCCGGGCCCTGATCCGACGTGCGGGCGGCCGCTGTCTCGGCGACCTGGATGCGGGAGCGCGGCGAGGTGAGCGCGACGACCTTGCCCGTGAGGTTCAGGGCTGCGACCGCCTCTTCGATCTGGTAGGTGACCTTCACGACGTCTGCGTTCGTTGGGAGCACGAACGCGGTCACGACACCCTTCTGCACAGCCCAGCACGCGAAGACCTCGACGAGTACAACCGACTTCCCGAACCCGGTGTAGGCGAGGAGTTCGTTCAGGTTCCCGGCCGTCAGCCTCAAGCCCTTGATCAGCACAGCTTCTTCGGAGCGGATGGATGCCTTGAACTTCGCCACGGCTGCCGTGCGGTGATCCCCACGAATGTTCGGGCACTCGTCGAGCTGGCAGGCAATGATCTCCAGTTCGTCGAACGGCACCCACAGCTCGGCTTGAGGTGGTGAGTCCACCACGGTGGGGAGCGGGTTTCCAGGCTCTCGGTGGTGTCCCTGGATTTCGAAACGGAAGTCGACGTACCGGTGGTTAACGCCCTTGATACCCGGGACGCGGATGGATGTCGTATGGGTGCCCGGTGTGGCGGCGCGCAGCGCACGGCTGCTCGCGGCGTAGAGCACGTCCAGGTCGTCGAGCGCCGCATCGACGAAGTCAGCGAGCGGCATCCCGACATCGACGACGATCCTGCCGGTGACGCCTTTCTGATACCCTTCCGCAGCCCGGCATCCGCTGATCTCCTCGGCGAGGAGCATGTGATCGAGGACGGCACCGGCGACCTCGGCGTTGGCGTAGTCGTTCAACCGCCGTTTGAGCAGCCGTGCGCACCTTGCACGGCGCCGCTCGGCGACACCGCCGATAGCCGACCACCCGGACCACTCGGAGATGTGTCCGTCTAGCACGAAGAGGACGTGTTCCCGGGTGGTCGTCCACGTGGTCCCCTCTCCGTCGATCGCGAAGAGGTCCGCAGCCAGGCCGATCGCTGCGGCCATCACCCTGGGCCGGACTTTCTTCTTGTTGGCCAGGTCCGTTCGTTCGGTCACCTGTGCTCCTTCAACTGCTTGCGAACCCTGGCGAGAAACCGCCGCTCAGTGGTGACCCGAATGGACTTCGGAAGGGCGTCCTTGAGGATGGCGAATTGGTATTCATGGGTGTCTGGCAAGAGCACTTCGATGGACGACCGCGCTCCGCGCAGGTTGTCCACGAGGCGTCGTGCCGACCGGTACTCCTTGACGTCGACCTTGTGCTCGGTGATCCCGACCGCCACCAGCAGGTCGTAGTCATCGAGGTCCGGCCAGAGTGCGACGGCCGCGCCGAGTTTCGTGAGTTCTCGGTACAGACGCAGTTCAGTGGCTCCCGGTACGACGATGAAGCGCCAGATTCCGGTCTCGACGCAGACGGCATCGGCCCCCGGCTGGGCAACTGGCGTCGCCACTCGTGGACCGGAGTCGATGCGATCGAGCGACGGCCGGGCAGAGGCCTTCGCACCAGAGACGATCTTGTACGACGCGGTGTGCGGGCGGTAGCGGCACCGGACTCGGTTCCCGGTGACCGCCATCGGCCATCGGCACGTGGGACACGCCCACCACCAGGTTGTCCCGCCGCCCACGTGATGGATCTGGTCTGACGGAATCGGCTGGTACCCGTTGGGCGCGAGGAGCGCTCCGGTCGAGGCAACCAGTTCTTGCAGATCGGCCTCGGATGGCACGGCAGGATGCTCGATCAGGAATTTCCTGGAGTCGACGTAGACCTCCTGTTTGCCCGACCCGATCATCGCGGAGTAGGTGGCCTGCTGGATCTGCTCGGCCCTCATCCTGGTCCAGGACGGCATCCAGGTCGCTTTGTCGATGGCCTCTCCCAGCGGAGCCGCGTACTCGCACGCCAGGTCGAAGGCCACGTCGGTAAGGCAGTCGCCGGACAGCAGGACCGCGTCGGCGATCTCCTCGTCACCGCAGTCGGCGATCGCAGGCAACAAACCGAGCCGGCCATGCAGCGCCTTGGCGAACTCGCGCGGCGTGACCGGACCGACGCCTGGGCCGTGCGCAGCCATCACCACACCGGTCATGCGGGCCACCTCGTGCATGGCACGGCGTTCGGACGAGCGCACCGACCAGGCGTAGGCCGCGCGGAGTGAAGCGATGAGAGCGCGTTCCCACGACGTGGGCGGCCCGACGATCGAATGCGTCACGGCCGACCTCGCCGTGCATCGGGGCACCACCGGGTGTACGGGCAATCCCGACAGGCCTCGCCCGGGTTGGTCGGGTGCTCGCGGTCGGTGAGCCAGTCTCCGACGAGTTCCAGCAGGACCTTCTCAGCACGTGCCAGCACAGCGGGATCGGACGTGTCGACCTCGGTGAGTACCGGTCCCGCCCCCGTCAATCGCTCGAGTTCGACCCGGAGTTTGACCTCACCCACCGCTCGGACGCCGCGGGCGGACAGGACCGTTGCAAGGGCGAGCTGCGGGTAGTCGTCGAACATGTCTCCCTGTCCGGGGTACCGCTGGGTCTTGGTTTCGCGCAGCGTCCAGCCCTCGATGCCTCGGTAGAGCAGGTCGGCTTTCGCGACGACCACGACATTCGTCTGTGGGTCGAACACGACTATCGATTCCTCGGGGAGGACCTGCGTCCCGGTGGGGAGCCCGCGCAACGGGCAGGTGAGCGAGTGGTCGCCGATCATCTGGATCCCGAGTCCGGCCTGCTTGCCCTCGACCCGCCAGCCTCCGGACTCCCACGCCTCGGCGGGGCCAGGCACGTCGGACGCGCGACACGGTCGGGGAGGAGTGACACGATGGCGCTGCTCGATCCAGTGGTGCACGGCCCGCCCGCGGCGCGTCGCATCGGTGTCTTCGAATGCCTTGTCTCCGGGGAGGAAGAGCCTGCCGAAGTGTGCCCGTGCGGCACACGCAAGGTGGTTCCTTCCCGTAGTCACCGACCATGTTCGTCGTGGCGTCGCGTCCGAGAGCACGCCGAGCAACCCTGGCAACGACGGCACGGCCGGACAGTTGTCGACCAGCGCGCACCCACCGCAGTCGTCGCCAGGGCGGTACTCCCCGCCGACGGCCACTGCGCTCAAGGATCCGGCGACCACGGTGTTGTATCGCTCCAGGGCATCCTCCCGGGTTCCGCTGAAGAGAACGCGGGCAGAACCGTCATCGCACCCGACCTCGACGACGCGGATCCACTTTGGTGCCTCGAACCGGCCCAAGCGGTACTCCGTTCCGGCCCACGGATTGCTCAGCACACGACTGGCTCCAGCCACGACTCCTGCGGCGAACGCGACTTCGCGAGCGTCGGCTTCGCGCTGGTCGACCGAGAGGAGGCGCAGTAGGCGGATCTCCCGGACCCCGTAGTCATTCTCGTAGCGACGCCCGTGAACTGTCTCTTCGTACGTCCCGGAGCCATCCGGCTTAGCCGGGCGTTGTCGCGCCCACCACCGGGATACCGGAACGAGACCGGTCGGCAGATCCTCGATGCCTGCCTCGGACGAGAGGACGTTGGTCACCGCGTGGGTCACCCAGCGCTCCACGCCGGGGTGGGGGGCCTCCCGGTCGCGCCAGCGCTGGATCGCGACCGCAGCATCCACTTGTTCGAACTCGACGAGATCGAGAACCGCGTGCACCGACCGGCTCACCGACGATTCTCGATTGCGTCCGAGACGCCTCGGACCATCCACTCGGGACAATCCTGGGTGGACCTCCGCAGCGGTGCGCACCGGGCACCGCCGACTCAAGTCGCGCGCATGTCCGGAACGGACCCGAACCAGCAGGTCGTTGCCGGACAGGATGCCGGAATTCAATAGTTCAGACATGCACTTCTTCCCTGGGGCACTGTCGAGTGATGTCGAGTTCGCGCTTCCGGTTCGGTACGCTACCGTGCCGGACCGGTCTTGATCAGCCTACACGGAGCATTTGTCATGAAATTGGCAAACAAGGGGCATGCATGACAGATTCACCAAACTTCTATGGTCTTTTCATCGGTGTGGACAACTACCGCGATCCTGACATTGCCGATTTGAGGTTTGCCAAACGCGACGCGGAGGTCCTGCACGCGCTGTTCGTCGACACTTTTGGAGACGACCGCACCGCGCTTATCCGGGATGCCGAAGTGACCCGCGAACGGATTATGGCAGAAATGTGTCATCTCGTGTCTGCGGCCACCGAGTCGGACGTCGTCGTTCTCACGTTCTCGGGACACGGCACCCCGTCCGGCGAATTGGCCATATCGGACACATCGCTCGACCGACCGGCTGAGACGGCACTACCCCTCGCAGAGCTCGCGGCCAAGATCGAGGCGATCAAGGCCAAGGTCCTCGTCGTCGTTCTTGACTGCTGCTTCGCCGGAGGGGCGATGAGCCGGGCAAGCCGTCCAACCGAGGTTGTCCACCAACCCAAAGTCCTCCGGCCGCCGGACGACGGGTACGCCAGTCGCGCCACGGGGCTCGACGTGGACAAACTCCTGAGCCGGGTACGTGGCTCAGGGCGTATTGTGCTCGCCGCGTCCGCCTCGGACGAGAAAGCCTATGAGAAGGCCGAGTTCGGGCACGGGGTGCTCACGCACTACGTGATCAAAGCGCTGCTCGGGTGGAGTGGCGTCCTCGACGGCGACGAGATCTCGATGCTGAAGCTCGCGGCCTACGTCATGACACAAGTCGGATGGCACGCGTCAGGATTTCCGGCGAAGATTCAGAATCCCGTGCTGGAGAGCACAGGGTCGAACATCCGGTTTCCGGTGTTGCGACCCGGTGCTCGTTATGCCAAGGTCGGCGGCACGTTCCCGTCCCCGGCGACCCCGGCGCTGTCCTCGCTGCGCCGACACGGCATACCCGAGGCTTTCACCGAGAATTGGGCGACATCGTTCCGGCAAATGAACGACATCCAGGTCGACGCGGTCAACGGCGCGGGGGTTCTGCGTGGCGAGTCGGTTCTGGTCAGCGCCCCGACCGCGAGCGGGAAGACGCTGATCGGTGAGTTCGCGGCGGTCAAGGCGAAGCAGAAAGGTCAGAGGACGGTCTTCCTGTTGCCTAGTCGCGCGCTGGTGAGCGAGCAGTACGAACGGTTCCGCACAGTTTACGGACCACTCGGGGTAAAGGCGATCCGCGCCACCGGTGAATTGCGGGATCACCTCCCCGATCTGTTCCGCAGTGACTACGACTTCGCCGTGCTGACGTACGAGAAGTTCACTGGCCTGCTGGGCTCGAAGCCCGACCTCCTGCACACCATCGGGGTGCTCGTGGTTGACGAGATCCAGTCCCTGTTCGACCCGAACCGCGGCCCCGGGTTGGAGGCGTTGTTCACGCGGATCAGGCTCGGCCGGGAGTCCGGCCGCATGCCCCAACTCGTGGGGCTGTCCGCGGTGCTCGGCGACCCGGAAGACCTGGCGGGCTGGCTGGGCACCGGACTGGTGCGGAGCCGACGACGGTCCGTGCCGCTCGTCGAGGGTGTCATCGGTACTGACGGGCGTTACCGGAGCCGGAGGAGTGATGGTGTCGAGCCGGGCGAGCCAAATCCCGCTGGCAGGCGCTTCGTCAACCCCGTCCACAGTGGAAGCAAGGAGGACGTGCTGATCGACCTGGTAACCGAACTAGTCTCCCAAGGCCGACAGGTGATCGTGTTTCACGGCACCCGCAAAGACGCTAAGAGCACAGCGGAGCTGCTCGCCGGCCGGTTGCGCCTGATGCCTGCCCGGAACGCGATCAATATTCTGAGGCGAGGAGACGTAGGTGTCACGAACGACCAGCTCCGCAAGTGTCTGGAAGGCGGCGTCGCCTTCCATATCGCGGACCTGTCCGACTGGGAGCGGCAGGCGGTCGAGTGGTCTTTTCGGCAGGAGAAAAGCGAGATCCGGGTGATCGTCGCCACGACGACCTTGGCCGAGGGCGTCAACCTTCCTGCGGACGCCGTCGTGATCGCCAGTCTGAAACACCCTGGCGACATCGACTACTCGGTGTCCGAGTACAAGAACATGGCGGGGCGAGCGGGACGCCCCGGTCAGCGCACCGATGAGGGCCAGGCGTTCATCGTGAGCACGGGCGGTGTCGATCCGGCCGATCTGTGGAACCGCTACGTGGTGGCGGATCCCGACGCGAAGCAGTCGGCCCTCCTGGCTGCAGAACTCGACCTGCCGACCCTGGTCCTCGAAGTCTTGTCGGCGGTCGCAGCTGAACGAGGCCATTGCCACGACGATGACATCCGAGACTTCTTCGCCCACACACTCGCCGCCCATCAGGCACGCTTCGCCAGGTCGCCGCAGCCGTTCTCGGAGTACCGGTTGCAAGCCGCCGTCAAGGACCTTCTCCGCCACGGGTTCATCAGGCGCACCCGAACTGGTTTGATCTTGACGTCCCTGGGCGAGGTCGTCGTGCACCGGGGCCTCGGCGTGCGCTCGGTCAAGACTGTCGTCGAGGTGCTTGAGAACGTCGATCCGACCGACCTGACCGATCGAACGCTGCTGTGCGCCGCGCAGCTCACCGAGGAACTGCACGACGTCCGCTTCGTCCGACACAGCAATAACCCGCGCCGTGATCTGGACCTCGTGGTCGCCTGGTTGCTCAGAAACGACGTGCCCCGGGAGGTCACGAGCCGGTTCTCGGACGGCGCCGATCGGGACGGGCGCGGCTCGGCCGCCGCTCGGCGTGCGATCGCCAGCCTGACCTGGGTGCGTGCCCGCCCCTTGACACAGATCGAGCAGGCGATGTTGACGACGTTCGAGGTGAGGCGTCCGGCCGGTGACCCAGGGCCGATCCTCCAGGCAATGCGGCGAGCTGCAGAGGTGATCGGCGCGGTCATCGACATCGCGCGCCACTTGTACCCTGCGGTGGACATGGGTGATCTGCCGGAGATCCTTCCGGCCAGACAGGAGCTAGGTATCGTCGCGGGCCACGTGCCCATCGCGCGCCACCTGGACGTGATGCTCGACCGGAACGTCTTCCTGGAGTTGACGACTGCGGGCCTGTTGGACGCTGGGATGGTTCTCGACGCCGACGAGAGCACGCTGCTCGACTGCGTGGGCGGCGATCACGACCTGCTGGCGAAGGTGCTCTGCGCGGCGAAGGCCGCAGAGGATGCCGCGGCGGCACCGACTCTCGAAGACATCCTCCCGCTCTTGACCGACTGAACCGGATCACTCGCACGAGATCGGGCGGCGAAGTACTTGCAACGATTTGTCGAACCCCCGTCGGCCGCTCCGTCTACCTCACAGGCATCGTTGGCGTGGCAGGTTGCCCGGTGAGAGGTTGGAGAGGTGGATGTGGCCAGGCCCCACGTTCCGCACGACATTCACCCGACGGGCGGCTGCCACCTCAGTCCGTAGGACCGACCAGGTCGCAGATGGGTGAACATGTGGTGGACCTGTCCGGCGCTGTCCACCTCCGCCGCACCCATCGCCGCAGCCGGGTCGGCTGTTTCGTGGGCGAGCGCGCCGTCGACCACGAGGATCGGCGTGGGCAGGCGGTTGCGGTCGAACCTGATCTTGAGTTCGAATTCTTCGCACGGGTAGATGGGAGTGCACAGGTAGAACGGCGACATGACCGGCAGTCGGAGCCGGAACTCGAACCCGTGCTCCTCCCCTGCGGAAAGGGTGCGCCCGAAGAGAACTTCGAACACCACTCGGTTGGACGTCACGCGGCGCAGACGTGTGAAGTCCGCGCCGAAGCCGGCCCGCAGGTTCATCGCGACCGGGTCGAGCAGGCCGGTCGGGCCGCCCTCTGGCAGCGTGATGGAGTGCTCGATCCTGCTCAAACCGTCGCGGCTGCTGCTGATGGTTCGGGACTCGGTCACCTCGACATCGGGGCCATCGAGCAGGAGGGTGGTACGCAACACCTTCGTCCGCCAGGGGTCGTCGCGCAGCGGGTCCGAGATGCGTGCACCCTCCTCGACCGCGTTTTCAGCAAGCAGGGCCATCACCTCGTCGCTATACCGCTGAAGGCTTCTGGTACCCCTGTCGAAGTCTTCCTCCAGCAGTTCGAGCCGTCTAAGATAGCGGATTTCGGGATCACTGTCGAACCCGAGCGCGGTCCGGGCGAGCCGACCACGTTGTCCTTCCAGGCGTCGGGTCAGCCGATCCAGGATGGTGACGACCTTCTTCCGTGCCACTGCCGTCGAGTCCTTTTCCGTTATTCCGGCGATGCGCCGAAGTCGGGGGCCCGCGCGGCCGACCCACTCGTGCCCGTTGATCCCACGACCCTTCCGAAGAGCTTTCAACTCCTCGGACAGGAAAACCGCTTCACCGCTCGTGCTCGTTGCAGAATCACTCATGCCGTCACCTCCGGCTGCCGGTTGCGGAGGCAGAGTCTACCGTGCACGCGATATCGAGATGCCCTCTGGGCAGGGTGTTTCCAATGTTTCCGAATTCGGGAAACAGGCAAGCTCGGACGCGGTTTCCGGGAAAATCGAGGAATTGTCGACAGGAAACCACTTCCCTTGCCTCGGAACGTTCCCCAGGATTGCTTCATCCAGTACTCCACGGGGCACACTGCGGATTCCGATCTTCCCGCAGGCTCTGGGATCCGTTCCGTAGAAAGAGAGATCCGTGCACACCCACCAGATCATGACCGCGCTGGGTTTGCTCCTGGCGCTGCTCGGCTGACGAATCCCGGCCTGCGGGCCGCCCCGCAGGCCGGGCTCACCGAACACTCGGAGAGGGACAAGAGAACGTGACTGAGTTCAACTCAGAACTGCGCCGAAGGCGGGAGGCTCGAGGGATGACCTTGACCTCGCTGGCCGCCACCGTCCACGTCACCAAGGGATACCTCAGCAAGGTCGAGAACGGCAGGTCCCGCGTGACCCCGCGGATCGCCCGGCTTTGCGACGAGGCGTTGGGAGCCGAAGGCGAACTGGTCGATTTGGTGCCGAGCGCGTCGGAGAAGTCCGCTCGGCTCTCGCGCCAATGCGGGATGCCGACCCCGCCGCTGCTGTTCGTGGGACGCACGGGCGAACTGGCGGCCGTGGTCGCGACGCTCAACCCGCTGAGCTCCGGCCGGTCATGTGTGATCAGCGGTCTGGCTGGAGCCGGCAAGACGGCCTTGGCGATCATGGCGGCGCAGGCGGTTGCGGCTGACTTCCCCAGGTGGCGCCTGCACGTCGACCTGCACGGCCACACACCCGGCGCTCAGCCGGCCACGCCGGGGGAAGCGGCGTACCGCCTGTTGCGTCAACTCGAAATGCCTCCCGACCAGATCCCCGCAGACGAGGAGGACCGGACAACGATGCTCCGTGCGGTGCTCCGCAGCCGCCGCGTGCTAGTGCTGTTGGACAATGTCGTGACTGCCGAGCAGGTGCGGCCCCTGTTGGTCGATAGTCCGGGCTGTCGGTTCATCGTGACCAGCCGCAACCGCCTGGCGGCGCTCGACGAGGCCCACCACCAGCCGTTGGGGATGCTGTCGATGCCGGCGGCGGCCGAGTTGTTTCGAACCGTGGCCGGTGAGATGGTCAACGACGGTGACGCGGTTGTCGACATCGTCAGGCGTTGCGGCATGTTGCCCTTGGCGGTCCGGGTCGCGGCCGCGCGGTGCGTCACCGGCAACTGGACCACGACCAGGTACCTCGACCGGCTCAAGCGCGAGTCGACGGTCTTGGCCGCGTTGAACGACGGCGGACGCGATGTCGCAGCCGCGTTCCGAGTGTCGTTCTGGGAACTCGCTCCCGAACAACGCCGGGCGTTGGCTCTGCTGGCGGTCCACCCGGCGGGCACAATCACGACCGAGGCCGCCGAGGCCCTTGCGGGTGTTGGCACAGGAGGTCTAGACGACGTGCTCGACCGCTTGCACGACGCCCACCTGGTCACCCGCCTCGCTGACGGCAACCTCACGGTGCATGACCTGGTGCGGGACTTCGCGGTGCACCACGCGCTACCGGAGATTGCCGAGACCGATCGTCGTACGGCCGTTCTCCGACTGGTCGCCCACGCCCTGGGTTTGGCCGTAGCCGCCGACGAGATGATCGAGCCCTACAGGTTCCGGCCGCAGATCGACGTGCCCGCGTCCGACCACCTGCCTTTCGCTGACGCCGACCAGGCATTGGCCTGGTTGCGGGCGAGCTGGGAAGCGCTGACCGACATCACCCATATGGCCGACGGCGACCGGCGGTGCTGGCAATTGGCGCTTGTGCTGCGCCCCTTCTTCTTCAGGGAGAGGCTGTTCGAACCGTGGACTGCAACCCACCAGACGGCACTGCGAACCGCACACGCATTGGATGACCACTTGGCCCGGGGAATGGTGCTCAACAGCCTCGGCATGGCTCATGTCGAACGAGGCGCTCTGCCGGAGGCCCTGGACTGCCACACTGAGGCGCGAGCCGCGTACAAAAATGCCGGCAACCATTGGGGAGAACTCGATGCCTTCTCCAGTGCGGCTTGGGTGCGGCTGTACCAAGGCGCGCCGGATGACACGCTGCGCGACCTGACCACAGCGCTTGACGGATACCGGAGGTCAGAGCGAACACGCAACGTGGTCATCACCCTGCGTGGGCTCGCGCTCGCGTCAGCGGCGATCGACGACCACGACGCGGCGTTGGAATTTGCCTGCGAGGCCATTGACCTCGCCCAACTCCCCGTCGAGGTCGCCATGGGCCTCAACTGCCTGGCCTGGGTCTGCTTCCGGGCAGGCCGGGTCGATGGAGCAGGCCTCCTCTACCAGAAAGCCGCCCGTCAAGCCGAGTTGGCGGACATCCCCTACGAACGGACTCGCGCACTGGTAGGACTCGGCAACACAGCAGCTCACCGTGGCTTGGCCGCCGAGGCGGCCGAGCTGTGGAATCAGGCGGACGGGTCGAGGGTGTCGGTCAACGCGCTGGTCGTGGGCGAGGGTGAAGCCCGCTCTCGGCTGGAACCGCTGATCGAGGCGAAGGTGCCAGTTGCTATGCATGGCTGAGCGGTTTCCCGGCCCCCACCGACGCCGGCCACGTGTTGCTCTTCAACGTGGCATTCTGACCTGCGTGACAAGTGCCTTGATACATAGTTTTCCGAACGTCGATCGCTTCGTTGTCCGTGGAGGCGGATGTGCGAAGTCGTTGACTCCTTTACTCGGCCCGCTACACTGGACCCCGACCTGGAAGAACAGGTCCGAGCACGTCGCTCAGTCGTTCTGCGACTGGGGGTCAAGGGGTCTCAGGTTCAAATCCTGTCGTCCCGACGGTCTGAGGAAGCCCGCTGGCTCTGGAGCGAAAGCCCAGGTCAGCGGGCTTTTCGTGCGTTCTTGTCGATCTTGAAAGTGGTTACGGGACGGTTCCGGAACGATCTTCGTGGATGCCGTGAAGGAGCGGATCAGGAGCGACTCGCTCCTTATCTTTGCCAACGCCAAGTGGGGTCGCCACCCGATCGGGTGATTCTGTCGAACCTGCCCGGTCCTGGTCCGATCTGCGCGGAACGACGTCAACCGACCCGAACCGGAAGACCCGTGGAGCGGCGCTGGTCGTGGGGTCGGCGGGGTGGCCGGAGTGGTGTGGGCGATGTCGTTTCAGGGTGACCGTCGAGGTGTTGGTCGAGGTGGTCGAGGAGTCAGCGTCGGAGCGCGCAGCTCTGCGGTCGATCGCCGAGGCGGACCAGGTGGTCGAGGACGGCTCCGGGCGGACTGTGAAGCAGGTCCGCGTTGAGGAGTCCGACGGCGTGTGGGGTGATCCGGTGCTGGTTAGTCGCGGCGCGATTCGCGTTGTGACATGTCGTAGACCGGCGTGCCTGGGGCTGCCATCGTGCTGAGTGCGGTTCAAGCACTGCTCGGACTGATTTCTGCGAACGTTATAGCAGTGTCGGTGATTGTCGAGGCGGACCGCGTGGAGCTTTCTTTCTAGGTTCGTCTACACACGCCCGAGGTCGAGGAGGATGCCGATCAGGCGATTTTTGAGATGGAAGCAATGTACGACGAGGACCAGCCGCTGTTCGAGTGCAAGATTCGCGCGGGGCGCCAGATCCGAATGTGCTACCTTCGTGCGGACGGATGATTTATTGGGCTAACCAGTAAACGGCCCGGAAGGCAACTAAGGTTCAGGTTGAGCCAGTTGCCCCGTCGACTGGTCTGCTCACGAGGCAACTGGTGGTGCGGCGGCAGCACGTTCAGGCCGGTGGAATCCTTTGGTCAGTGCCGATTCATCTGCGGCGGCCAGAGTGGTGATATCAGGTCGTTGTGAGGACTGTATTCATAACATGGTAAAACTCGTCCACAGTCCAGCGGTCAGATCAAGCCGCATTCGGCGACCCGGTGGTGGCGACCCGGGCGATGATTGAAGTCGACTCCGCAGCGGCCGAACTATGTGCCGCACAGCCGGGCGGTGTCGTAGGAATTAAGCCATTTCCGACTTGGAGGTGTGGGCGGCCATCGTGGTGGAGACATGACGAAGCTCCTGGTAGATGACTCCGCGACCAGGAGCAGGGCCATCACCAGGAGCTTCATGTGCTTGTCCACCCACCCGCGATCGACCTGCCCAAGGGATGTCACGTAACTGATCTTGTGGGTTGTGGCGGGCCTGTTCCGGTCAGCCGGTGATGGCGAGGTCGTGCAGGAGTGCGATGCCGGCGGCTGTGTCGCGGAGGGTGTGGGCGGCGCGTCGGTGGTCGCGCAGGATCTTCCAGTTCTTCATGCGCGCGAGGGTGTGTTCGACGCGGGCACGGATGCGGCGGTGGGTGGTGTTGAGGTCTCCCTGCCAGTCCGCGAGCGGGCTGCCGTCGCGGGGTTTGCGGTAGGGCATGAACGTCCTTGCACGGAGTGGGCGCCACCGGTGCGGGAGCGTTGTGCCTGCGGGGGATGTCGTCTGTGCCGGTCGGACCACGTGGTGGTCGTTGTGGAGGCTTTCCGGTGGTGAGGTCGCCGAAGTCAGTTGATGACGAGCCAGACGGCGTACTCCTCGGTGGTGACGCCGACGATCGCGGTTCCGTCGGCGGACGCGGTGACGAATTCGGGCTCGTTGGGGTTGGTGGTGAGGTGGCGGGCGAGGTGGGTGTGGTCGGTGAGCCGGACGGCGGTCCACGGTGCGGTGAACGCGCCAGAGCCCGGAGGGCTGATCAGGAAGGTGCCGTCATCGGCCAGCACGCCGTGTCGCAGAGCCAGTTCACGCCATTCGGCGTCGACTCGGTCGTCCGCGTCGGCGGTGTCGTCGGGGACCTCGACCGTGGGGCGGGCGGTGCCGGAGACGACCCGGCGCCACGCCTCCGCCGGCGCCAGGTCACCCGCGAGGTCGAGGGTGCCCAGGACCTCCAGGCCCGCTGCGGTGAGCATTGCCGTGCGGTCGGCCATCTCTAGGTGCCCTCCGGGTAGTAGTAGTGGTGCTTGCCGTCGACCTGACCGTACCTCTCGAACTCCGAGCTGCCGCCCCAACCGAAGTCGACGCCGTCACGAGCCGGATCTCCCTTGGGCTGTCCGGCGTGGAAGTGCGGTTGCGGTGCCCTCGGGTCGTTGGTGTGCTCGGCGATGACGCGCGAGCCGTCCGGTGTCTCGAATTGCGAGTAGTTGCCGTGTGCTCCTGGGTCCTCCGAGTACCGGTAGCCCGGCTCGCCCCGGCGCGACGCGTCACCACCGACCTCCCAACGGGCGTCCGGCTCGGAGCCGCGCGGGATGCCCGCCCGGTCGTATGCGGCGTCCAGTGCCTCCTGGCGGCTGTTGAACGGCCGGTTGTCGATGCACTTCTCCAACCCGAGCGGGTCGGTCCACCCCATGGGGTTGAACACGTAGGCGTAGGGGTTGGGCGACGGGGTCAACCCGAGCGGGTCGACGCTGGTGTACCGGGCAGTGGACGGGTCGTAGTAACGGTGGTGGTTGTAGTGCAGGCCAGTCTCCGGGTCGTGGTACTGGCCGGGGAACCGCAGCGGGCAGGTGACCTGGCCGGTGCGGGCGATGCCGGTGCCCCAGATGCCGGGGCGCGCGTGCCAGGCGACCGCACCGCTGCTGTCGACCAGTTCGGTCGGCGTGCCGACGACATCGGTGACGATGGCGTAGAAGCGGGCATCCACTTCGTCCTGATCGAGTTGGCTGACCGCGCGGAAGGTGCCCGGCTGCCACTCCCAGACCGTGCTGGAACCGGAGCTGTGCTGCTGTTCGGCGAGTACGGGGCCGTCCCAGGCGAACCGCACGGAATCGGCCACCGACCCGTCGGTTGCGAGCCGGTCCTTGGCGACCCGGCGGCCCAGCGGGTCGTAGCGGTAGCGCCAGCGGGCACCGTCCGGGGTGACGGCCTCGATCAGTCGGTCCTCGCTCGACCAGGTGAAGCGCCACTGTCGGACTGTGCCGGAGAGCGTGCGGCTGCGCCGGGCCACCACCCTGCCCTGCGCGTCGTGCTGGAAGGTCGCGGCACCCGCGCGCCGGACCTGTCCACCGGCGAACTCCCGGGAGCCGACCGCCGGTGAGTCGTGCTCGTCGGCCGGCCAGTGGCCTTCGGTGACATTCCCGGCGGCGTCGTAGGCGTACCGCTCGCTCCACTGTGGACCATCGACCGAGGTGACTCGTCCCACCGGGTCGAGCGAGTACTCCCGGACTCCGCTGAGCTGGTCGATGATCCTGCTCAGGTACCCGTCGCTGCGGTAGTTGTAGGACCGTCGCTGGATCAGGCCGGTGGTGCCCGGCCCGGTGACGGCCTGCGCCCTGAGCCAGTGGTTGGCGTCCCAGGTCTGGGTGAGGACCGCGGCGTCGGCCAGCGTGCGTTCGACCTCACGGCCCGCCGCGTCGTACCGGAACCGCAGGGAGTGCCCCGCGGTGTGCAGTTCGACCGGTGCGCCGGCCTGGTCGTAGACCCATCGGCTCTGCGCGCCGGATGGGGTGCGGCGGGAGATCCTGCGCCCGACCCGGTCGTAGGTGGACACGACGGACTCGCCGTCCACGGTCTCGCGGAGGACCCGGCCGAGCGGGTCGCGCTCGATGACCAGGTGGGTGCTGTCGTTGCGGGCTTCCAGCACGCGGCCCGCGCTGTCCCGGCGGAACACCGCGGTCGAGTCCGGGCCGCTTCGCTCGACGACGTACCCCACCGCGTCGCGGACGATTCGCACGGTCTGTCCGGCCCCGTTGGTCCGGGAGGTGACCCGGCCCGCGGCGTCGTGGGCGTAGTGGGTGTTGCGACCTGCGAAGTCGGTCTCGCGCAGGAGCCTTCCCGCCGGGTCGTGGTGGTAGCGCCAGGTTTCGCCGTTGGCGTTGGTGACCGAGACCAGCCGGAGGTTGGTGTCGTAGGCGAAGGTGACCCGTGCCCCGTCCGGTCCGGTCTCGCCGACGATCATGTCGAACGGGCCGTACTCCATGCGGCTCGACTGGCCGAGCGCATCGACGTGCTCGATCAGGTTGGCCTCGCCGTCGTAGGCGAAGCGCTCGACGGTGCCGTCCGGGAAGGTGCGGCGGGCGAGCTTGCCCTCGACGGTCCAGGAGGCTCGCGTCGTCCCGCCGACCGGGTCCCGGACGGCGATGACCCGACCGAAGCTGTCGCGTTGGTAGCGGGTGGTCGCGCCAGTGGCCGCAGTGACCTCGATCGGGAGACCGGCGGCGTCGCACCGGACGCGGCGGATACCGCCCTCGGCGTCGGTCACCTCCGACAGTCCGCCGTGCTCGTCGTAGGCGTAGCAGGTGGTCGCACCCGTCGGGTCGGTGGCGGCCAGCAACCGGCCCGCGCCGTCGTAGGACCAGGTCCACTCGTGGCCGTCCGTGTCGACGATGCGGGTCGGCTGACCTTCGGCGTCGAACTCGGCCGTCGACCGGCACCCGTCGGGACGGATCACCTCGATGAGGTTGCCGTTGCTGTCATAGCGGTACGCGTGGATTCCGCCGAGGGCATCGACCCGACGCAACGGGCGGTCGAACGCGTCCCACTCGGTGCGGACGGTGTTGCCCAGCGGATCGACCTCGGCGACGATCTGCCTGCGGTCGTTGAGGTGGAACGTCGTGGAGTGGCCGAGTGAGTCGGTGAAGACCGTCCGGTCGGGCCGGTAGTCGAACGTGCCGTCGAGGAAGCCGTTGCTGCCGACATTGCGCACGCAACGGCCCTGCTCGTCGTACGCGTAGCGGTACCAACTGCCGTTGCGGTCCTGCCAGCCGGTTATCCGCCCCGCAGCGTCGTAGTCGTACAGGAGAGCGGCACCCGACGAATTCCGGACGGCGACCAGGTTGCGCGCGTCGTCGTACTCGTACGCAGCCACCGCCGTGGTGCCGTCGGTGCCGACGACCCCCAGCGCGCCCGCGAGGCCGTCGGTGACCGGTACCGCGACGTGGTAGCCGCCGGAGTGGTGCAGGTCGATCCGGCCGGCCGAGCGGTGCACTTCGATGCGTTGCCCGGAACGGTGGCTCAGCGCCGTCAACGGGATGTCGGACCCGCCGCCGTCGAAGTGGCGGGTCACCCCGGCGCCCGGTTCGGTCACGGTGTAGCCGGACGGCGTGCGGCGCAGCGCCCAGCGCGGTCCCACCACCGGCAGGACCGGGCCGTCGACGGGCCTCGGGTAGACCAGGCGCATCCCGTCCTCGGCGACGTAGACGACACCGAGTGGGTCAACCTCCACCCGTTGGTCGAGCGTCGACGCCCAACTCGGGCCGAACAGCCTGCCCGCGCGGTAGCCGGACACGTGAACCCTTCGCAGCACGACCTGGAGGACCCCGGGGAGCGCCAGGTCGGTCTTGGCGATCACCATCTCGCCCGTGGCCACGTCGATCGGGTCGTTGACGCAGCGGCGCTGGTCCTCTGGTGTCCGGCTGGTCTCCGGGTCGGTCGGCCTGCTGGGTGCCGGTTGGTCGGCAGAGGCCGAGGTCCTCGGCTTGCCGGAACCGGGCTGTGGGCTTCCCGACGGTGTGGTGCTCCCGTTGGGTGAGCTGTCCGGGTTGGCGCCGCTCGGTGCTGAGCCGGACGGTGAGGTGGTTCCCGATGGCGATGTGGTGCCGGAGGGGGAGGTCGTACCGGATGGCGATGTGGTGCCGTCCGCACTCTTGACGGTGGGTGCGTCGGGAGCGCTGGGTGCGCTTGATGGGCTGGTGGTGCCGGGGCTGCTGGCGGCGTCGGCTTTGCGGCCGAGTTTGCCCAGCTTTTCCATGATTTCGCCGAGTTTGTCGAGGACTTTGCGGATGCGGGGGGTGACGTTGCTGATGGTTTTGACGAGTTTGCGGACGAGGTCGGCGATGCGGTTGCAGACGCGGGCGATGGTGGAGGTGGCCTGGGCGACGATGAGTGGGGTGGCGAGGCCGAGGGTGGCGACGGCTTCGAGTGCCCAGGTGATGAGTTTGCCGACGACTTCGGCGACGAGGTCGCGGATGATTTCGCGGACGGCGGCGACGACTTCGCCCATGACCATGACGCCGGTGCCGACGCCTTCGGCGAGGGTGGCGGTGCCGGCGATGGCGTCGGCGGTCTGGGCGGCGTGGCCGCGGTAGGCGTCGGCGGCCGAGCCTTGCCAGCCGGGTGCGTCCTGGGTGCCCAGTTCCTGGGCGATGCGGGTGACTTCGGCGGCGACGTTGTTCCAGGTCTCGCTGAAGGAGCGGATGACGGGTGGGTCGCCGGCGAACCAGTCCAGTGCTTCTTTGAGCGGTTGGACGTGCTCGATCAGCCAGGACACGCCGTAGGAGGCGACCGTGCCGATGGGGTCGAGCACCATGGACAGGACTTCCAGGCCGACGCCGATGCCACCGAGGCCGGCGGCGACCCAGCTGCCGTCGGAGATGCCTTGTGCGAGGTCGTTGGCGGATTCGGCGATGCCGATGCCGGTGACGGCGGTGGTGTCGCTTTTCGGGGTGGCGACCAGGGGCTGGTTCATGTGTTCATCCCGTCGAAGCGCGCGGACTCGCCGGTCTCCTGGGTGTCGTAGGCGCGTGAGGTCTCGCGCAGCTTGGCGGCGTTGTCCGACACCGTTTCCGCCGCCTTGGTCAGCGCGTCGACGCCCATGTCCTCGAACGGCTGGAGCAGCATTGCGAACGGTTGGCAGACCACGCCGTAGGCGGAGTCGTTCATCGCCACCGTCCGCGCCGCGTCCGCCGCCGCGCGCAACCGGTCCGCCAGACCTTCCACCCGCCCGGCCAATGCCCCGATCTCCCCGGTAACTGCCTCGTAGCCGGTCAACGCGTCACCTCAGATAGCTGTCGTCGGTGAAATCGCCGTCATCGCCCGGCCGGCGACGCGGCGGGGCTGCGGGTCGGGTATCGGGCTCCGGTTGGGGGAAGTTCCGCTCGGCCACGGCCACGATGTGCTGCCCAGAGGGTGTCTGGCCCACTGTTTCCCCGACGATCCGCGCCAGCTCGGCCGGGTAGCCGGCCTGTGCCTTGGCCATCGCCTCCATCACCGCCGCCGCGATCTGCTCCGGCCGCAACCGGCCCACGGCCTCGGTCATCGTTACGGCGCTGGGGATGCCGTTCGGCCCGACGGTCACGCTCACCGCGCCGCCGGCGGCCGACGCGGTGATGGAGATCTGCTCGACCTCCTGCCGCATCGACTCGTAGCGGGCGGCCTTCTCCTCGGCGTTGCGCTCCCAATCATCCACCAAGCGCTGCACGTTGGCCAACGGATCGGTCATCGGCTCTCCTCCGGTGACGACGAGATCGGGACAAGCTACTGCGCCTGGGATGACGCTGCGGGCCGATTCGCCCCCAAGATGACCGGATCGGCCCAACCGCTCGCCCCGACCGGTGGCCTCGTTCCTCGATCGTCGTCGGCATGAGCAGAAGTCGACGCATGTGCGCAACCCGGTCACGTGATTCATGTAGGAGAAGGAGTGCGAGGAGGGAGATTTCGTTCTACCGCAACGAACATGTCTGGTCGAGCTATGCCAAACGGGCTCGCATCGGAGGGCTCGCCGCACCTTTCCGCTGTTCAGCGCGTGATTGAGGCGCTCCTGGGGTCAAGGGGTCGCAGGACGGTACCGGAACGATCTCGGCGGTGGGAGGGAGCGGATCAGGAGCGACTCGCTCCTGATTTTCGACTTCGCCGATCTGCTTCCGGAGTGCGGGTGCGGGACGAGTCGTCGCGGTGCGCGCGGCAGCCATGCTCACACCGCGGTGAGGTGCGTGGGCGAGGCGATGGCGCTGCACCTTCGAGTCGACGGGTTCGTCGTCCACGCGCGCGTGTTCTCAGGTGGTGGCGACCGGTGGCGGGCTTGTGGGGAGTTGCCAGTTGCCTCCTCGGTCTTCTTTCGACCAGCGGGCGACGAGGTCGGGGATGTGCAGGAAGCACGCGAGTGCGGTGGCCGTCTGGAAGGCGTTGACAGCGCGTTGGGTCATCGGCATGGCCAGGCGCAGCAGGCGTGGGTTGACCTCGGCCTGGATCTCGTCGACGAAGGGACGCAGCACGGTGTCGTAGTTCGCCAGTGCGGTCGGCAGGTCGTCCGGGTGCTGGTTGATCTCGCCGGCTAGGACGTAGGCGCCGACCAGTCCACCGGAGACTCCCATGCCGCTGTACGGGGAGGCGCAGTGCGCGGCGTCCCCGGCCAGGACCACGCGGCCCCGGGACCAGGTGTCGGTGCGCACCTGGGCGACCTCCTGGGAGTGGAAGAAGGGGCTGGTCGCCATGCCGTCGAGGAAGCGCTCGGTCTGCCACCCGGCGTCGCGGAACCTGTTCGCCCAGAAGCGCTGCTGACGTTCGACGGGTTCCCGGTGGATCGCCGACGCCTCCTCGGATGCTTCTCGCAGCACGAAGTAGACCTGGGTCTCGGTCGGGTTGTGGCTGCGGCGCATGATCTGGCGGCCTCCCGGGGCCAGGTAGGTGTCCCGGATGTCGGTGTCGGAACCGATGCGCGGGACGAACCAGTACGCCATGTGGATGCCGACCCGCCAGTACGGGTCGACGCCTTCCGGGAGGATCGCCCGGCGGAGGCGTGACCCTTGCCCGTCCGCGCCCACCAGCAGGTCGAACGCGCCGGACGACCCGTCGGAGAAGTGCGCGACGACCTCGTGCTCGTTCTGCTCGAATCCCTCCACGCTCGTGCCGAAGACGTACTGGGCGTCGTGCTCGGTCGCGTCGTGGAGGATGCGCACCAGGTCTCCGCGCATGATCTCGTACTCGGACGTCAGCGTCTGGCGGCCCCGCCCGGAGGTGTTGGCCATGATCGTCGCCTTGACCCTGCCCCGGGCGTCGATGAAGGCGACCCCCTTCTCGTCCACGAGCTTGTCCCGGACTACGTCGAGCAGTCCCATGCGCCGGACGGCCTCGATGCCCTGGCCCCGGAGGTCGACCTGGGCGCCGGTGGCGCGGAGCGCGGGGAAGCGCTCGACGACGGTCACCCGGTGTCCGCCGCGCGTGAGCCAGAAGGCCAGCGCCTGCCCCGCGATCCCGCCGCCGGCGACGAGGACCCGCAGGGACGTCGTTCCCGGGACCTGTGCCATGGCCACCGCCCTGAAATCTATCGATGAATGGTTCTTCTCCAGAGTCATCTATCGGCGATAGATTGTCAACGTGGCGAAGATTCACCGCGAGGACGTGGTCACCGAGGCGCTCGACCTGCTCGACGAGGTCGGCCTGGACGCCGTCAGCACACGAGGGCTCGCGAAGCGACTGGGTATCGAGCAGCCGTCGCTGTACTGGCACTTCCGCACGAAGAAGGACCTCCTGGCCGCCATGGCGCACGCCGCGATGGCCCCCCACGCGACCGAACCGCTGCCCGTGGCCGGGGACGACTGGCGCGACTGGTTCCGGGAGAACACCCGCAGCTTCCGACGCACCCTGCTGATGCGCCGCGACGGCGCACGCCTGCACGCCGGCACCACGCCCGCGACGGACCTCGACCGGATCCGCCACAAGATGGCTTTCCTCATCGCCTCCGGCGTGCCCGAGCGGGACGCGCAGATGGCGATGCTGACCGCCGGCCGCTTCACGGTCGGCAGCGTCCTGGAGGAACAGGCGGACACCACCGGCGGCGAGAGCACGGACCCACCGGCCGGTGTGCCGCACATCGATCACGAATCGGCGTTCGAGGCGGGACTGTCCCTCATCGTGGACGGCTTGACCCCGCGCGTCACGGCGTAGCGGCCGAGCGTTCTGGGCCGGGGGTGCCCGACTGCTGATCACGGATTGGTGTGCGGTCCGTCCTGCGGGCGGGAGGGAGGCACGGGGGCGGTCGACGTGACGTGCCGGGTGCTGGGCTACGGGATTGCGGATTGGTTGAACCAATCGGCTGATGGTCGAGCTGCGGCCCACCTGCTGTGCTGGAGCGGGCCCGGGGCGGGTCCACCACAGCGGCGGAAGGTGGAGTTGTGCGGATCGGACGAGTGCTCGGAGTCTTGTTGTCGGCGGTGTTCTCGCTCGCCGTGGCGGTCACGCCCGCCACGGCGAGCGAAGGACGGTGGTCGTGCGGCAGCGTGCCGGCCGGCTACACCTACGTGACGGTGCGCGCCGACATCTGGTGCGAGCCGGTGTACTACATCCAGTTGCCCAAGACCGGGCTGTGGGCGTGCACCGTCCCCGCCGGCTTCACCTACACCGCGACCCGCGACAGCAGTGACTGCTTCGCGCCCAGGATCAAGTACCTGCTCGCCGCCTTGTGATTCGCGCTCATGCGTAGACCGGCGCGTCACCGCGCAGGGTGATTCGGTGCATCACCCTGCGCTGGTCGCCGTAGTCAGTCGTCCACCGCGTGGTGCACCCACTCGCTGAGCGTAGCGAGGCCACGGTTGGGCGTCGCCGCTGCGGACCGGTTCCTTCTGAGTGATGCTGGAGTGGTGGAGGAGCGCTACGTGGTGATCAACGGCCGGCGGTGGCGGGCCACTGATCCGGCGATTCCGGAGGAGACGGCTGCGCGGTTGCGCAAGGCCCTGATGTCGGCGCGGCGCGATGTCGGCGTGGCGCTGCGTGCCGGCGACGCGGTGGCGGAGGCTCAGGCCCGCCGCAGGGTCCACGCGGCGAAGGTGGCGTTGGGGGAGCGTGGGACGCCGTGGTGGGAGCAGACCGCCGAGGAACGACGACAGCGTTGGGAGTCCATAGAGGACAACTGACGGTGCGGCGTGGGAGGCTGTGTGCAGGTTGCTGCAGCCGTTGGGGGAGTTGTCGTGGGTATGACGCTGTCGTTCACGAGGGTCACGCCGGAGGAGTTGGGCCGGGCGTTCGAGGATCCGGTTTTGGCGGAGGAGTTCGTGGACGACGAGAGCCGACCGTACTGCTTCCTGGAGAAGTCGTGGGCCGGCATCGGGTTCCTGTTGCGGGCGGCCGGTGCGGACATGGACTTGTACGAGGACGGCGATCCGATCGATGAGGACGCCACGTGGTTCGGTTGGAGTGCGGACAAGGTGGCCAGGACTGCGAAGGTCCTTGATGCTGTCCCGGTGGAGGTGCTGGTAAGCCACTACGACCCGGCCAGGCTGGTGGGTGGCGCTGCGATTCGGGACTTCAGTTACTGATCAACGGTGTGCGGCGTCGGGTTCAGGGAGCCGGCCACGGCAGCCGTTTCCGTGGCCGGTGACGGTGGGAGAGTCCGGCGTCTCGGCCGCGGACATGGCCACCCATGACTACCGGGAATCAGTGCGCCGGGATGTGGTTGGGGCGAGTTGGTGACTGAGCAGCCGTAGTGCGTCGGCTGAACCTTCGTCGTTCGGGGTGTAGAGCTCCAGGCGGTGGTCGGGGCTGTCGGGTTGGAGCCAGACCTGGTAGTCCACGCTCAACGCGCCGATTGTCGGGTGCCGCAGGTCCATCGTGCCGGTGGTGCAGTCCGAGACGTCGCCGGTTGCCCACAGTGTTGCGAAGTCGTCGCTGCGCATGGTGAGTTCGCCGATCAGGGCGGCGAGGCGGGCGTCCGACGGGTGGCGGCCGGCGGTGAGTCGCAGGTAGGCGACGTGGATGCGGGCCAGCTCCGGCCAGTTGTGGTGCAGGTCGCGGGTGAGGGGGTCCAGGAAGAACATCCGGGGCACCGACGGGCGTCGGGTCGGATTGTCCGGTGCGTCGAAGTCCAGGTGCTCGGCGAACAGTGCGTGGCCGGCGCGGTTCCAGGCCAGCACGTCTCCGCGCCTGCCCAGGGCGATGGCGGGGGTTGCATCGGTCAGGGAGGACAGGAGGGCCAGCACGCGGGGGTGCAGGTGTTCTGCCGGGGGCTCGGTCAGGCCGGGGAGTGCGGGTTGGCGGGCCAGGTTGTGCAGGTGCGCGGACTCGACCTGGTCCAGGCGGAGGGCGTGGGCGAGGGCGTCCAGGACCTGCGTGGACGCTGTGTCCGCTTGGCCTTGTTCCAGCCGCGTGTAGTAGCCGGCGCTGACACCGGCTAGCTGGGCGAGTTCTTCACGGCGCAGGCCGAGGACTCGGCGTGAGGTGCCGTAGGTGCGCAGGCCGACGTCGGCCGGCGTGATGCGGTCTCGGCGGTTCTTCAGGAACGCTCCCAGGCTTTCCACGTTGTCGAGCGTAGCTCTTGTTCGGTGGGAGCGCGTTGGGCGGAGGGAATGTTGGGCGGGTCACGCGCGGGGTGTGGGGCGGGCTGTTGTGGCTGGTGGTGGGTGTACCTGTCAGGTGTACCCACGGCAGGGGGTGGTTGTCCGGGGTGGGGCGGCGGAACGTGCTGGGCATGGGGTTGAAGCAGGTGCGTGAGGCGTCGGGGTTGCGGGCGTGGTTCGGGTTGGTGGTGGTTCTCGGGCCGGTGCTGTTGGTGTCCATGGACGGGTCGATCCTGTTCTTGGCGATGCCTCGCATCAGCCAGGCGCTCAACCCGAGTGCGGACCAGGCGTTGTGGGTGCTCGACGTGTACGGGTTCGCGGTCGGGTCGTTGCTGATCGCGTTCGGGAACATCGGGGACCGGTACGGGCGGCTGCGGCTGTTGTGGGTTGGTGCGACGGTGTTCGGGCTCGGGTCTGCCGGGGCGGCCTTCGCTTCCGGTCCGGAGGTGCTCATCGCGTGCCGGGCGGTGATGGGGGTCGCCGGGGCCACGTTGCTGCCGTCGGCGTTGGCGTTGTTGAGCGAGCTGTTCCCGGACCCGCGTCGGCGGGCGCGGGCGATCGGGATCTTCGCCGCCGCTTTCGCCGCCGGGTTCGCGGTCGGGCCGGTGGTGGGTGGGGCGCTGCTTCAGCGGTTCGAGTGGGGGGCGGTGTTCCTGGTCAACCTGCCCGTCATCGGGCTGTTCCTGGTGTTCGCGCCGATCCTGCTGCGGGAGGTGCGGACTGCGCGGGCCGGTCGGGTCGACGTGCTCAGCGTGGTGCTGTCGGCGGTCGGGTTGCTGTCGGTCATCTACGGGCTGAAGCACGTTGCGACACAGGGGTTTTCGGCCCTTGCAGTCGGTATCGGGGTCGTGGGGGTCCTGGTGTTGGCGTGGTTCGTCCGGCGGCAGGCGCGGCTGGAGCACCCGCTGATCGAGTTCGCGCTGTTCCGGGACCGGGTCTTCACCGTCGCCATCGTCACCGGGGTGGTGCCGTTGGCGGCCTGGTCTGCGGCGGCCTACCTGGCCGGGGTGTACTTGCAGGAGGTGCTGGGGCTGTCGGTGTTGCACGCGGCCCTGCTGGCGCTGCCCGGTGCGGCGGTGCTGACGTTCACGTGCGTCGTCACGCCGATGGTGGTCGACCGCATCGGGAAGCGCACCGCGCTCCTGGGGTGCCACAGCACGATCGCGGTCGGTCTGCTGCTGTTGCTCCCGGCAGGGGCCGGTGGGGGAGTCGGGTGGTACATCGCCTCCACTGTGGTCGCCGGTGTGGGGTACGGGATCTCGTTCAGCGTGGTGGCGGACACGGCGGTCGGTGCGGTTCCTCCTGAGCGGGCCGGGTCGGCGGGTGCGATCGCGGAGACGGGGAACGAACTCGGCAACGCTCTGGGGATCGCGCTGCTGGGATCGTTGGCGGCGCTGGTGTTCCGGCTCGACGGGCCGGGCCTGGCTCCGACGCCGGCCGAAACCTTCCAGTTGCCTGCCTTGGCGGCCGAGGCCGTCGACCAGGCGAAGAACGCGTTCGTCTCGGGACTGCACGTGGTCGCGATCGCCGCCGCGTCGGCGCACCTCGTCTTGGCGCTGCTCACCCTGCGGTGGCTGCCGAGGTCGGCACGAACCGGCACTGATCACGTGCTGCCGGTCTGATGAGCCGGTGTCGTCGGTGTGTGCCGCCGCAGTGCGGATTCGGCCCACCGTCCCTTATTCCGCCTGGAATGGGGATGATCGGCAAGAGCACTGCCGGATGGAAGGGTGGAGTTGCTGCCATGTGGGGGTTGTGGCGATAGTCGTGACACGGCCATGATGTTGCGAGTTCCGCTGGCGAGCCGGTCTGCGCGGCTCCTTTCGGGGCACTCGCCGCCACTTCGAAGATCTGTTCTTCCGACGCTCATGTGGATGTCGGAACGACTGGACGCGGAAGGTGCGTGACCATGAGCGGGCGTCGGAGAAGCGGTTTCCTCAGGTCTGCCGGTTCGCTGGCTGTTCTGGTGGTGTTGACGGCGGGTGTCACGGCACCCGCCGCGACGGCTGCCCCGCTCACGATCACCGTCCTCGGAGCCCTCCCCGGTGACATCGCCAGTGCGGTGGAGGACCTGAACGAGGCGGGCACCGTCATCGGGCGGTCGCTTTCGGCGAAGGCGGCCGACGGCACCTGGAATGAACGCGCCGTGCGGTGGAGTCCCGAGGGCACCATCACCGCCCTGCCCCTCCCCGCCGGCGTTCCCCGCACCGCCTACAGCAAGCCGGTCGCCATCAACGACGCGGGCTTCATCACCGGCTACGCCCGCTACGGCCCGGCCGGTGGCTACGAGTACCGCGCCCTGCGCTGGGCCCCGAATGGCAAGGTCACCGAACTCAAACCCCTGCCGGGCGACATGCGAGCCACTCCGAAGGGCATCTCGCGGAACGGTACCGTGGCCGGTGAGTCGTACGACGTCAATGGCGAGCACCACGCGGTGAAGTGGGCACTGGACGGCACCGTGACCACGTTGAGCCCCCTGCCCGGTAGCACCGGTGCCCGGGTTCATTTCATCAACGCCAACAACATGGTCGTCGGGATTTCGGAAGGCGGCGGAAGTCCTTCGCATGCCGTCAAGTGGGACCCCGACGGCACCGTCAAAGACCTCCACCCGTTCATCGGGGTCGCCTACGCCGTCAACGACGCAGGTGTCATCAGCGGCTGGAACGAGAACGGGCACGGCTCCCGGCTGGACCCGAACGGCACCGTCGCCGACTTCGGCAGGCACGGGTACACGAGCAACATCGGTCCCGACGGCACCGTCGTAGGGTGCTTCTACATCAGCGTCTGGGCCACGACGGCCATGCGCTGGGCACCCGACGGCACCCCGACCACCTTGCCCGGCCTGCCCACCCACAACAACAGCCGGGCCGTGAACATGAACGCGTCAGGCACCGTCGTCGGGCACACCTCGCGGACCGAGCAGATGAACTTCGTGGAGACCAGCGCGGTGAAGTGGAGTCCTGATGGGACCATCACCGTGCTCGACACCCTGCCCGGGAGCAAGCACAGCAGTGCCGCCCACATCAATTCCGCCGGCACCATCGCAGGGACCGCCGAAAACGCCGACGAGAACTCGCACGCCGTGGTGTGGCGGTCGTAGCGATCAGTTCGGAGTGAGTCTGCGCGGGCTGGAGATTGAGCAGGGCAGGCCGAGCACCGCCCGGTGGACTTCGGCAGGGCGATCGGTGCGGGTGCAGAGCTGTCTCCCCCTCAACGCGGCAGGTGCGTCCCTCGTGCGAGGTAGCAGCGCTTCAGCCGGCAGGTTGACGCGCGCGCGGATGTCCCGTTGCCAGCATGACCCGGACATCGGCAACCGAGGGGACGTTCGAAGATGGGGACATCGCACAACCGCGTTGTGGCGCTGGCCGCCGGCCTTGCCGTGACGACGACGCTGGTCGTGGCACCGACGGCGACGGCGGCACCCGCTGCGTCCGGGATCAAGATCACCGCGCACGCGCTCAGCGGGCGCTACCCGGTCGGCACCACAGACCTGCACCTGGTGGACGAGGCCCGCCAGGACCCGTGGCACCCGGCCAGGAAGCGCGAGCTGATGGTCACCGTCACGTACCCGGCCAAGCGCGACGGGCAGCGCGCCGGCTGGATGACGCCCGGCGTGGTGCCGAGCCTGGACGCGTTGGCGTCCGAACCGGACCTGCTCGACCTGCCGACCGGCACCGTCGACTGGGCCGGGTCGAAGCGGCAGGCGCGCACCGGGGCCACCGCCGACCGATCGGGTGACTGGCCCGTCGTGGTGTTCTCGCACGGCTACGGCGGTGCCCGAGAACTCAACGTGGCCCTCACCGACGACCTGGCGAGCCGGGGTTACGTCGTGGCGTCGATCTCGCACACCGGCGAGGCGGCGGGCGTCGAGTTCCCGGACGGGCGGGTCGTGCTGAGCGCAGTCGACCAGCAGCACGACCCGCGCGCGAAGCTCGCGTTGGACACCCGGGTCGCCGACAGCCGGTTCGTGCTCGACGAGCTGACCCGGCTGGAGCGGGGCGACAACCCGGACGCCGAGCGGGACCCGCTGCCGCGCGGCCTGGCCGGGTCGCTGGATCTGACGAAGGTGGGCATCTATGGCCACTCCTACGGCGGCTACAGCGCCGCTGAGACGATGTTCTTCGATCGCCGGTTCGACGCGGGCATCAACGTCGACGGCTCGATGGCCTGGGACGTCGATGAGTACGGCGAGGCCGTGAAGCACGGCCTGGACCGGCCGTTCATGCTGGTGGGCGGTGACCTGGTGGACCCGGGCACGGGCGAGGTGTTCGAGCACTCGCACCTCGACACCAGGTTGGACCCGACGTGGGGCGCGTTCTGGGCGAAGCAGCGGGGCTGGAAGCGGGACCTGCACTTCGACAAGAGCACCCACTACAGCTTCACCGACCTCCAGGTCGCCGCGCCGCAGTTGGTATCGGTGCTCAAGCCGGGCAAGAAGGAGGAGTTGGTCGGCGAGATCGACGCGAAGCGGTCGCTGGCCGCGCAGCACGACTACTTCGGCGGGTTCTTCGACCACCACCTCAAGCGCCGCGACGGCAGGCTGTTCGGCCCGGCCGGCCCGGCGTGCCACCCGGACACGAGGTTCATCGCCTGAAACCGGCGAGTGCCGGCCGGTTCGCCTGCCGGTGTGAAGTCGTCGCGCCGCAGAATGAAGTCCCTGCGTCACCGCGGCGCGGTGACGCCGGATGAGAGACCGTGCACTCGTCTTCCCCGACGTGACCGGTGCGCTCCCGCGCCGGGGCACAGCGGTCGATCGGCCGGAGGTAGGGAGTTCGTCATGGCTCGAAACGCAGCGCGCGGGTTGATGTCGGTGATCACGACAGCGGCAGCGGTGGTCGCTGCGGTCCTGGTCTCCGTTCCGGTGGCGCACGGCACCGGAACGGCGGCGGACGTCAGGAGGTTGCACAACATCAGCACTGGGCAGTGCCTCACCGGCTACGGTCCCGGCAGCGCGACGATCGCCAAGTGCAACAACCGGTCCGGGCAGAAGTCGACCGGATCGCGTCCGAGCACGCCAGGATCTTCCGCAGTGTCCAGGTAGGACAGTGCCTGTCGAGTTTCGCCAGTGGCAAGGCGACTGTTGCCGACTGCGGTGGTGGTAATGGGCAGAAGTGGTCACGATGACCGACCGCCACACGGCACGGTACTCGGGGTTCTCCCGGGTACCGTGCCCGGTCTGGTCATCGGGGTGCCGGTGTACGGCTTGGCGTCACAGTTCGGTGATTTGGAGTGCGCCTTGGTACACGTTGGTGCCCGGGTCGGTTGCGGTGCCCACGTGAAGCGTCCGGCCGTGGGGGTGGACGATCAGTGAGGACACCCAGTCGTCGGTGAACCCGGTCAGGGTGTCCAGGGTCGTGCCGGTGGTGGCGTCGGCCACGGCAACGGTCGGCCCGTCGTCCTGCGTGGCCTGGTCGAGGCCGATGTAGAGCTGCTTCTCGTCCGTCCCCAGGGCGAGAGGGCCCGCGATGGGGTGTTCGGTGAGTCTCGTGGTGCTGATCAGCTTGCCCTGCACGTGGTCCACGATCATGAGGTCCTGCCTCAGGTGCACGCCGTAGAGCCGCCTGCCGTCCTTGCCGAGCACGGAGTGGCCCAGCGGGATGAAGACGTCGGGTGGCGTGTCGAGGACGAGGTCGGAGACGAGGGTGCCGGTGCCCACGTCGTAGGTCTCGATCGCGGACTCGTTCTTCTGCACGTCTTGGCGGTACCCGCCGGTGGTGACGTGGACCGTGTGCTGGTCGGGTGCTACCAGCAGGTCACCGACCCAGGCGCGCTTGAGGTCGAGTTCGGCGACCACCGTGGAGCGGGCCAGGTCGATGGTCAGCAGCCTGCCCGGCACTTCCTGGGAGAAGTCCGCCTGGTCGGCGACCAGCAGGGCCCGGCCAACCGAGGCGAGCGCCTCGCCGGTGAACTGGCCCCTGGACGGCGGCAGGGGGATGGTGGTCTCGGTGTCGCCGGTCCGGGCGTCGAGCACCGCGACCCGCTGTGCGGTCAGCACGTACAACTCGTTGCCGTCGCTGCTGATCGTCAGGTCGTTGATCCAGTAGTCCGTGGTGGGCACTTCGGGTGCGTAGGTTGCAGCAAGGGTGCGGGTGGCGTTGTCCACCACCTTGACCAGCAACGCCCCGGGGCGCTGGGTGGCGGCGGACAGGTAGGTGAACCGGCCGTCGGGGCTGACCACCGACTGGTTCGGGGTGAAATCGCCTAACGGCACCACGTCGATGTGGGGGTCGGACGTTGCTGTGGCCGGTGCTGCAACGCCGACCATCAGGGCTGCTGTCGCCATCGTCCGGATGGTTCTGGTGATCTGGGATGAGCTGGGCATGTCGGCCCTCTCTGCCTCGCTTTGCCCGTGTGATCCTGAGCAGTCCGAGCGTAGTGTCGGATCGAGGTCCGGGTGATGGGATCACCTGGTACGACGGGAAGAGGACCGGTTGCGAGCCCAGATCGATGAGTCCGGAGTGCTGTTCACCGCCCAGCGCTCCTTCTCGCTGTGGAAGTACGGAGTGGGGCACTCGCAACTGCTGATCCGATCGGTTCCGAGCGGATCGCAGGAGTTCTGCATGGACATCAAATTCGAGGGCGTCGCAGCCGTGAAGCTCGCGGCGAAGTACAACGGGGTGGCGATCAGGTTGGTCCCCGAGGAGGAGTCGGCTCGTCTCTGCGAGTACGCGGGTGTCCCGCCGAAGTGGCGATCGGAGCTTGTCGCGATCTCCCTCGGTTTGCACAGGGGGTCGGACCAAGTGCTCTGTCAGTCCGTGAGCGTGCTGTACGGGGGGTCGGATCCGATAGTGGTCGACCCGCGAGATCAAGAGGTGCTGTGGCAGTACGAAGGATGATCCATTCCTGGTCTGCTGTTCATCGCCGTGGTCCGGATCGTTCTGGTGATCAGGGATGAGACGGGCATGTCGATCTCTGCGACCTCGCTTGGCTCAAGGGGCATCACGGCGCACGGAAGCTTGGGCTTCGACCTGGCTGACGAGGAAGTCCAGCAGCTCCCGCCCCTCCGCCGCCGGCCCCAGGAGGGACGGGTAGAACAAGTCCGTGCCCCGGAGCAGGTCCCCGGCCCGGCGGCCGGCAGTGAGCAGGAATTCCTCGTGCTGAGCGGGCAGCCGTTCGGCCCGTTGGTCGGCTCGCACCTCCGCGACTTCCTCGGGCGTGCAGCCCCGGATCGTGTCCGCAGTGGCGAGACCTGCATCGAGCAGGGTTTCGATGAGCGTCGACATGGTGTGGGGCATGAATTTCCTCGTTCTCAACGGCCCAGGTCGGAATACGTCACGTCGATGCCGGGGAACGCTCTCCGGAAGTCGGCGATGACCGCCTGGCAGGACGGGCACACCGGGCGCTCGGACGTGATGTGGATGCGGCCGGTGGCACCCGGCTGGAGTTGGCTGCCCAGCTCCTCCAAGATCTTCCACTCGGAGTCGGAGTCGCGGGCGATGTCCGCCGGCCTCCTGCTGAACTGGGGTGACGTGGGCATCGGTGCCGCGTTGGGACACTGGTGACTGCTGCTGACGCCCAGCCGCTCGCCGCCGACCCCGTTGATCTCTCCGGCCGCAACCGGCTCACCCCGTCGGTCAAGGCCACCGCGCTGGGATGCCGTTCGGCCCGACGGTCACGCTCACCGCACCACCGGCCGCCGACGCGGTGATCGAGAACCGCTCGACCGCCTGCCGCATCGACTCGTACCGCGCCGGGGACGGCGGGCCGGTTCGCCCCCGAGATGACCGGATCGGACCAACCACTGCCCGATTCGGTGGTCGCGTTCTGAACCACCGTTCGGGTGCTGGGCGCAACGGTCGATGTGGTGCGGGGGATCGGGCTGGTCATTCAACCGGGTGACGGAGGCCGGTGATGGTGACGATTCGTTCCAGCCAGGCCGGGCCTCGGCTCAGTTCGAACGTCGCGCCGTGGTGCGCGGCGGCGCGTTGGAGGCGGAGCAGGCCCCGTGCTCCTGCGGCGGCCAGGAAGGTCACGCCGGTGATGTCCACGTCGACGTGGCGGACCTGGTCCTCGGTGATGGCGGCGATCGCCGTGTCGCACAGCTGGTCGCGGCTGACCAGGTCGATGCCGCCCCGGCAGGTGATCGACAACCTGTCGCCGTCGCGTCGCAACGTCACGGTGAGCTGGTCGGACATCTGGTGCGCCATGGGGTGCGGCCTCCGGAGTGGGCTCGCCCGCTGGGCGGTTCTCCGGACGGGGCGCGAGCGGTGTGCTGTGCCCTGGGCGGCTGCGGCCGACGGTGTCCTGTCGAGCTTCCTCGTCGCGACGGGGGTGCCGCTAGTCGGGAAACGAACTCGCGGTAGTCGGGAAACGAAGGACTGGTCCCACCGGGGGAATCACCTCCACAGGTGAATGTCCTGCGTCTCAACGGGTTGCCGGTGTCCTCGTTGGCGTGCGGTGACGTGGATTCCAGGTGGTGGGGCCGGGGGAGGGCCGCTGTCCTGGGCGGGGGTTCGCTTTCGGAGTGGGTGCTTCGTTTCGGCGCGAAGTGGTCTACGCTCGGGGAGCGACCTGTCGTCGCCGGACGCCTGTGGTCCGGTACCGGCGGGGGCGGTTGTGCACCTTGAGTCGGCCGTGGCCGGCCCTCTCCGTGCGCTGTCCGGTCGCCTCGGCCCGCCTGCCGGGCTTCGCAGTCCCACTCGCCCCCACGGGCTTCGTCGGGACGCGCTACGGGAGTCGGTGGACCCGCACCCGGTGCGCCCGGCGTCAGGAGACCCGTTGCCCACGTTGCACTTCGACCGCACCGCTCGGCCGGACAGAGGACACCACCGGCGAGGGTGGCACGGTCACGTACGCGCTGCGCTGCGCGAAGGGCGTCCGGGCGGCCCGTTGCACCCTGGTTCCCTTCGTCGCCGGGCCGCTGACCCAGGTGACGGCGACCGTGACCGGGGGCTTCCCGCCCAGGACGCGGTCACCCTGCCGGGCTCGGTTCGGCACGCCGCCCAGCCGCACCTCGCGCGATTGACGACCTCGGGAAGTCGGGACCCATGCAACCGGAGACGTTCGACAGCCACGACCTGGTCCAGGTCGAGGACTTCGTGAGCAAGATCTACTCGAAGATGCGGATAGGCGCGGTCGGGGCGTGCACCCGCGCGCGCATCGACCGGCGCGTGTTCGGCCTGGAGGTCGGGTTCGACAACCTCGACTACAGCTTCGACATGACCTACGCGGCCGATCCGGCGGATCTGCTGATCGTCTGCGACGTCCTGTCCAGCACCGTCCGCGTGGACGACGGGGGCGGAGAGGAGACCTTCGCGTCCGGCGACCAGTTCCTGATCAGCCGCCCCGGGCTGCCCTACGCCGGGGAGGCGCACTCGGCGCGGCTGCGGTTCACCCTCCTCGACCCCGCCCTGCTCGACCTGGTGGCCGCGGCCGACGGCGGCACCGGCCCGGTGCGGGTGCTCGGCCACCGGCCGGTCTCGCCGGGGGCACAGCTGCGGTTGCAGAGCACCATCGCCTACGTGCGCGACGTGGTCATGCCCGCTCCCGACCTCCCGGTGCCGCCGTTGATCGTCTCCACGGCCAGCCAGTACCTCGCGGCCCGCGTGCTCCAGACCTACCCGAACACCGCCTGCGCCACGGCCGGCCCCGGAGACCGCCGTGACGCCGGGCCGACCGCGCTGCAGCGCGCCGTCGTCTTCATCGAGGCCAACCCGGACACCGACATCTCCGTCGCCGACATCGCGCGAGCCGCCTGCGTGACGCCACGAGCGATCCGACTCGCGTTCCGGCGGCACCTGGACTCCACGCCGACCGCTTCCCTGCGCCGCGTCCGGCTCGACCACGCGCACACCGCCCTGGAGGCGGCCGAGCCCGGGACGGTGACCGTCACCGCGATCGCGGCCCGCTGGGGCTACGCCAGCCCGAGCCGCTTCGCCGCCGACTACCGCGCTGCCTATGGCAGGCAGCCGCGCCAGACGCTGCACGGCCTGTCGTGATTCACGGTGCGCCGTGCTGTCCGCGCAGCAGCGCGCGCAGCACTTCGGCGGCGTGGGTCGCCTCGTGCTCCGCGTCCGCGTACCGCTCGGAGATCCGGGTGCGGTCGCGCTCCGCCGCGCGCAGGCGCATCCGCTGGGCCAGCCTGGTCTTCTCGTCCAGGGCGCGCAGCGCGGCCCACAACGCGCGCTCGACCGCGTCGTCCTTCTGCTCGGCCAGCGCTTCGAGGGTCCAGGCGTGCCCGACCCAGCACCGGTAGCGGTCGGTGCCCGGCAGCTCCAGCAGGGTGCCGTCGCACTCGGGGCAGGTGAACCCGGACGGGGTGGCGACCTCGTCCACGGGACCGCTCACGCCCGGGTCGTCCTCGGCGATGTCCGCCTCGACCTCCGTCGCGTGCCGGAGGGGAGCGGCGGCCCGCGTCTCGACCACCTCGCGGGTCAGCTTGGCCAGCACCTCGCCCATCTGCGCGGCCGGGACCACGTGCTCGGCCCCGACCTCGCGCAGCGCGCTCTGCGGCATCCCCGGGTACAGCGCGTCGGACGGGTCCTGGACCACGGCCGCCCCGCCCCGGGCGACGATGGTCGCCAGGCCGGCGGCCCCGTCGTCCAGCGTGCCCGACAGCACGACCCCGATCACGCGCGGTCCCAGTGCCCTCGCCGCCGAGCGGAACAGCGCGTCGACCGCAGGTCGGTGGCCGTTCTCGGTGGGGCCGGTGGACAACGCCACCGCGTCGCCCGTGACGAGCAGGTGGTGGTCGGGACAGGCGGTGTAGACCCGGCCGTGGCGCAGCGGTTCGCCGTGTTCCGCCGTGCTCACCGGCAGGGGGCTCGACCGCCGCAGGATCGCCGGCAGGACGGACGTCGCGCCGCGAGGCAGGTGCAGGACGACGAGCACGGTGGCCGCCAGGTCGGCGGGCAGGCCGGACACGAACTGCCGCAGCGCCTCGACGCCCCCGGCCGAGGCCCCCACCACGATCACGTCACGACACGCCTCGGGCACGCCGACACCTCCCGGTAGTCAGACTCCTGCGCAGGAGGTACCCGGGAGCCGCCCGTTCATGCGCACGGCGGGCCGGCGTGCGGACCCCTCCGCTCAGCCGGCCGGGGGAGGTCGGGGTCGTGGGCGTGGTGGCCCAGCGCGACCAGGGAGAGGACCATCTCCGCAGTCGTCCCGATCGGCGCGTACAGCCGCAACTCGGTGTCGTTGGCCCGGTGCAGCGCGGCGAGCCGGTGCAGCGCGGACACCCCGGCGCTGGCCAGGTGGGTCACCCCGGTCAGGTCGACGGTGAGGGCGCGGGTCCCGGTCGAGCCGGCCGCGAGCACGCCCCGCTCGACCTCCGGGGTGGTGGCCGCGTCGAGGGGCCCGTCGATGCGGATGCGCGGGCGCGGCGCCCAGGGCTGGTCCAGCACCAGCACCGGGTCGGGGAGCGCCGGCGGTCCGGGGGTGGTCGCCCGGGACGGCGCACCGACCTCCAGCGCCCGGCTCACCCGGTGCACCGCGGTGGCGCGCGTGCCGCCCTCGTCGTGGTCGACCCGCAGGTCGTCGACGAGCTGGTCGGTGATCAGCAACCCGAGCCCGCGATCCGCCGACGGCGCGGGTGCACGCCAGCGGCCCTGATCGGTGACCTGGAGGCGCACCTGACCGGCGTCGGTGAGGGTCGCGGTGAGGGTGAAGTCCCGGTGGGCGGCGGCGGTGTCGACGTAGGCGTGCTGGATGGCGTTCGTGGCCAGCTCCACCGCCGCGTGCCGGAGCGCGTCCGCGTCCGGACCGTCGACCCGGGCCACGGCCAGCCACGTCCGCACCTGGTCGTGCAGGGGCCCGAGCGATTCCTCGACCGCCGTGAACCGCATCGCCAGGTCGGGTGGCGGGGCAGTCGGCTGCGCGGCGAGCAGGACGATGTCGTCACGGTGCCCGGTGTCGCGGGTGAGCAGGTCGAGGGCCCGGCCGCACACCAGGTCGGCCGACGCGCCGGCCCCGTCGTGCACGGCGCCTTCGGTGACCGCGTCGCCCGCGACCTGGGCCAGCTCGACGGTGGTCTGCGCCCACTCGCGGCCGGGGCGCTGGAGGATGCCGTCGGTGTAGAGCAGCACCAGGTCGCCGACCGCCAGCACCTCGGTGGCGAGCGCGGGCGCCGTGGCCCCGCCGCCGACCCCGAGCGGGCCCGCGCCCGTGGCGGGCAGGTAGCGGGCCTCGCCGCCGGCGGAGACCACGAGCGGTGCCGGGTGACCTGCGGTGCAGTACTCCAGGCCGCCGGTGGAGGGATCGAGCGCCACGACGCACACCGTGGCCGCGTGCGCGCCCCGGACCCACTCCGCGGCGGCGTCGACCGCCCGCACCGCAGCGGCCAGGTCCCCGGTGACCGCGAGGCGCTCGTGCAGGAGGATGCGCAGTTGCCCCATCGCGGTGCAGGCACCCACCCCGCGCCCCGCCACGTCCCCCACCACGAGCGCGACCCGCCCGTCGGGCAGCGCGACCACGTCGAACCAGTCGCCCCCGGCGGCGGGCCGGTAGCCGGCCGCGATCCGCACCCTCGGCAGCACCGGCACCCCGGAGGGCATCAGCGCACGCTGCAGCGCGTCGACCGTTCCGGGGGACGGCCCGGCCCCGGGAACGCGCTCGGTGACCCGTCGCCCGACCACCGGCTCGGCCTTCACCACCACGGGCGGGACCGCGCCGGAGCCGAGGTCCACCACGAGCTCCTCCGGGTGCCTGCTGCGGATGATCCGGCGGGCGGCTTCGTCGGAGAGGGTGAGGGCGCTGGAGGAGATCAGCAACCTGCTCACGGCGAGCTTGACGGTGGTGGCGGTCAGCGGGTCGGTGCTCCAGCAGCGCTGCGCGCGGCGGGCGGCGTCGACCGCGAGCGCGACCCGGTCCCGCCGCACCCGGGCCAGCCGGGTCAGCAGCGGGTCGAGGACCTGGTCCGCCTCGCGCGCGGCGGTGTTGGCGACGTCCAGCGGGGCATGGGCGAGCGTCCGCGCCGTGGAGTGCGCCAGGCTCTGCAGCCGCGTCAGCAGCAGGTGCATCTCGCGGCCGTCGGGTGTGTCCATCCGAGCATCCACTTCGACCGTCGGTGACAGCGGTGTCCGTACCTCACGCTAGACCTTGCTTTCCCGGGGAGCACTTTTCATGCGCGGAGTCGGTCGACCCGTCGGTCGGGACCGCTCGGTCGTGTGGTCGTCGCCCGCTGCCGCCGGGCACCGGACGCCCGGCGCGCGGCGCGGCTTAGTCTTCACGCATGAGTTCACCGCAGACGGACCTCGCCGAGACCGGTGGGGGCGAGCCGTTCGGCGTCGTCGCCGTCGCGTCGTCGGCGGGCGGCATCGTGGCGCTGGGCCGGGTGCTCGGCGGCCTGCCGAAGGGGTTCGCGGCTCCTGTGGTGGTCGTGCAGCACCTCGACCGCCGGCACCGGACGGTGATCGCCGAGGTGCTCGGGCGCCGGTGCGAGTTGGCGGTGGCGCTCGCGGTCCACGGGGAGCACATCGAGCCGGGGCGGATCTACTTCGCGCCGCCCGACCGCCACCTGCTGGTGGGCCCGGACGGCGTGCTGGCCCTGTCCGACAGCGCGCTCGTGCACTTCGTGCGCCCGTCGGCCGACCTGCTGTTCGAGTCGGTCGCCGGTGCCTACGGGGCCAACTCGGTGGCGTGCGTGCTCACCGGCACCGGCAGTGACGGCGCGATGGGCGTGCGCGCGGTGAAGGACAGAGGGGGAACGGTGATCGTCGAGGACCCGGCCACGGCCCAGTTCAAGGGGATGCCCTCGGCGGCGGTGGCCACCGGGGCGGCCGACCTCGTGCTGCCGCTGGACGAGATCAGCGCGGCGATCAACGGCTTGGTGGAGGCGAGAAACCCGTGAGGGCGACCGATCCCGACGAGGAGGTCAACGGCGACCTGGAGGAGCTGCTGGGCTTCATCCGCGACGCCCGGGGTTTCGACTTCACCGGCTACAAGCGGTCTTCCCTCGCGCGCCGGATCCGCAAGCGGATGCAGGACGTCTCGGTCGTGGAGTACGCCGACTACCGTGACCTGCTGGAGGCCAGCGCCGAGGAGTTCGGCCTGCTGTTCAACACGATCCTGATCAACGTCACCAGCTACTTCCGGGACACCGAGACCTGGTCCTACCTGCAACGGGACGTGCTGCCCGACCTGCTGGCCGACGTGAGCGGCGAGATCCGGGTGTGGAGCGCGGGCTGTTCCAGCGGCGAGGAGGCGTACTCGCTGGCGATCGCGTTCGCCGAGGCGCTCGGCGTCGAGGAGTGCATCGCCCGGGTGAAGATCTACGGCACCGACGTCGACGAGGAGGCGCTGCGCGAGGCCAGGGCCGGCGTCTACCCGGCGAAGTCGCTGGAGCCGCTCTCCCCGGAGGTGCGGGACAAGTACTTCGAGCCGTCCGGGACCAAGTTCGCCTTCCGGCCCGACCTGCGCCGCCGGGTGATCTTCGGCCGGCACGACATCACCAGGGACGCCCCGATCTCGCGGCTGGACCTGCTGGTGTGCCGCAACACGATGATGTACTTCAACGTCGAGACCCAGAAGCAGATCATCGACCGCTTCCACTTCGCCCTGCGCGAGGGCGGCTACCTGTTCATGGGCAAGGCGGAGATGCTGCTGTCCGACAGCGGGCGGTTCGACGTCGCCAGTATGCGCCGCCGCATCTTCAAGCGGCGGGGCGGCCGGCCCTCGTCCAGCGGTGCCGCGCCCCTCCGGTTCGACCACGCGGCGGGGGGCGAGGTGCGGGAGGTGTCCCGCCGCCGGCTGCTGCGCGACCTCATGATGGACGTCGGCGCGAACGCCCAGATCGTGCTGGACGACGCCGAGGCCGTCGTGCTGATCAACAGCCAGGCGCGGGGCCAGTTCGGGCTCACCTCGCAGGACGTCAGCCGCCCGTTCCGCGACCTGGAGGTGTCCTACCGGCCGACGGAGCTGCGTTCGCTGGTCGAGCAGGCGCGCACCGAGCGCCGCCCGGTGCGGCTGACGGCAGTGGAGCGCAGGCGGGGCGACGACGACATCCAGTACTTCGAGATCCTGATCCAGCCGCTGTGGAGCACCAACAGCGTGTGGATGGGCACCTCGATCACGTTCATCGAGACCACCTTCGTCACGCGGCTGCAACACGACCTCAAGCGCCACCAGGAAGACCTGGAAACCGCGTACGAGGAGCTCCAATCGACCAACGAGGAGCTGGAGACCACCAACGAGGAACTCCAGTCCAGCATCGAGGAACTGGAGACGACCAACGAGGAACTCCAGTCGACCAACGAGGAGTTGGAGACGACCAACGAGGAACTCCAGTCCGGCAACGAGGAACTGGAGACGATGAACGAGGAGATGCGGATCCGCACCTCCGAGCTGGAGGAGGCGCGCACCTTCCTGGAGGGCGTGCTGGCCAGCGTCGCCGCCGGCGTCGTGGTGCTGGACGGCGAGCTGCGGATCCGGAGCTGGAACCGCGAGGCGCAGGAGCTGTGGGGGCTGCGCGCGGACGAGGTGTACCAGCAGGAGTTCTTCGCCCTCGACATCGGCCTGCCGACCGAGCAGTTGCGCGACCAGGTGGAAACCTGCCTGTCGGCCAAGCGGCAGACCGGCCCCCTCCAGGTCGACGCGGTCAACCGCCGTGGGCGGGCCATGAGCTGCCTGGTGAACTGCTCGCCGCTCAACGGGCAGACCGACGGCGTCGTCCTGCTCATGGAGGTCGTGCACAGGGAGTGAGCGGGGGTCGTGGTGCTGTGATCATCGGAACGACGACGGAAGAACGTGCCATGCAGTGGAAGGCGATGACCCCGGCCGAGGTCTGGGAGGTGGTCGAGTTCTGGGCCGGTGGGCCGTGGCCGGTGACGCGCGACGAGGCCCAGCGCCGGGCCGTCGACCGCTTCGGCTGGGCGATCGAGGTCGAGAACGGCAAGGAGTACCTGGTCAACCCGGTCTCCGGCATCAGCCCGTCGGACGTGTCCGTGGTGGGCCACGGGACCGTGTCGTCGGTGAACTTCTGGATCGCGGACCTGATCCGCGAGGAGTCGGCGCGGTCGAGGGCATTCCTGGGCGACACGGCCGTGCTCGCGGTGCGCGAGGGGGTGACCCGGTGGGGTCGTCCGTCCCTGCGGCGGGCCCCGGCGCGGACCGACGCGACCTGGGACCTGCCCGGGGGTTGCCGGGTGACGATCACCCTGGCGTCGAAGTCGACGCGGGTACACGTCCACACCCCGCAGGGGATTCGGGCAGAGCGGGAAGAGGGGTACTGAAATGTCCGGGTGGGAGGAGTTCGGCGCGAGCCTGACCGAAGCGCTGCGGGACGTGGCTGACCGGGTCTACCTGATCGTCCACTCGCAGGCGAACCCCAAGGTGTACGTGCAGTTCCGAGGGGAAGCCGACCAGCTGCACGCCCAGGCGGCGGGGCCCGAGGTGGTGCCGTGGTCGGACGTCGACGCCATGGCGGCGGCCGGGTGGGTGCCCCCGGACGGCTTCGACCCGCCGAACTGGACGTTCTCGTTGCCGGTGCCGGCGTTGACCGGGGAGTACGCCGCTCTCGCGGAGCGCTGCGTCGTGGCGTTGCGGGACGCCTTCGGGCTCCCGGGCCCCGAGGGGTTGGTGTACAAGGCCTGGCGCGACGGGGAGTGGCCGCTCGCCGGCGAGACGTGGTCGCCGGAGCGGCTCGCGGCGCGGGACGTGGGCGAGAACCCGGTGACGATGCAGTGGCTGGAGATCCCGGCGGTCCCGGGCTGACGGACGGTCGGGTCCGGCGAAAACCGGTTGGCCGCCGGCGACGGCCCCTGCTACCTTCTCGGCGGCCGTGCGAGAGACCGAGGAGGTGGTACCCGTGGACGTTACGACATGGGTGCTCCCCTCAGGGGTCACGGTCGGGCGGTAGGTCGTCCGGGAGCGCCGTTCACGAGCACTCCCGAAAGGCACCACCGTGCACTTCACCTCCGAACAGCGCTTCGAAGACGGCGTCCTGGAGCGCAGGTTCACCCTCGGCGACATCCCCGGCATCCTGTGGACGCCCGCGTCCGCGCCGGCCCCGCTGATCCTGGTCGGCCACCCCGGCGGGCTGGACCGCATGTACCCCCGGCTGGTCGGCCGGGCCCGGCACGCCGCAGCGGGCGGGTACGCCTCGGCCACCATCGAGCTGCCCGGCGGCGGTGACCGGCCCCGCCTCCCCGCCGTCGAGCAGGCCCGAGCCGACCTGCACCGCGCCCTGGCGGCCGGTGAGCAGGTCTCCGACGACGTCGTGGACCGGCTGGTCCTGCCGCTGGTGGACCGGGCGGTCCCCGAGTGGCGGACCACCCTGGACGCGCTGCTCGCACTGCCCGGGATCAGCGGCCCGGTCGGGTTCTCGGGCGGGGTGGTCGCCATCGCCGTGCGGCTGGCGGCCGTCGACCCGCGCATCGCAGCCGCCGTCCTGTTCGCCGGCAGCTTCGTGCCGCGCGCCACGGTCGAGGAGGCCCGGCGGATCACCATCCCGCTCCAGGTCCTGTTGCAGTGGGACGACGAGGGCAACGACCGGCAGATGGCCCTGGACCTGTTCGACGCCTTCGGCTCGGCGGAGAAGACGTTGCACGCCAACATGGGCGGGCACACCGGCGTCCCGCAGTTCGAGGGTGACGCCGCAGCCTGCTTCTTCACCCGGCACTTGAGGTAGGCGGGGTGCCGCCGCCGTCGGGGATGCTTTTCGACGGCGGCGGTCGGCCGGTCACTGCTGCCAGAAGAACGCGCCCAGGTCGTGGGTCGGGCACAGGTAGACGTACGCGCTGCCGCCGCCGTAGTTCGCCCGCGTGCGGAAGTCGTGGCCCTCTTCGAGCTGCGCCAGGAACCGCAGCGGTTCCCGGCACTCCGGGCAGAACAGCGACTGCTCCCACTGCACCCACGACGCGGTGCCGCCGAGTTGGCCCAGGATGTCGCGCACCCGCTTCTCGGGGTGGCCCAGCCACTCCATGCGCGCGGTGTCGTACGGGTCGGAGAACTCGTCTTCGGGGTCCGGCTGCGCGTCCGACTCCTCGAACCGCACACCGCCCACCACCGGCAGCAGGGCCCGGCCCTCCTCGGGCGCCGGGCGGGCCGGTGCGGGACCCGGCGGCAGGACGACCACCGCGTTGGCGCCGGACAGCGGTTCCCACGTCGAGCAGCCGCCGGGGTCGTTGTCGCACATGAAGACCTGGGCCACGCGCCGGTCGCCGGTCGGTGCGCCCGCCTCGTCCACGACGGTGCCGTCCTGCTCGATGCGGGCGAGGAACTGCATGGTGCCGCCGCAGCACGTGCAGCGCGGCCACTCCACCTCCGCCGGCAGCAAGGGGAGCCCGCCGGTCCGGGTGGTGACGGCGTCCGGCTCGACGGGGCCCGAGTAGATCATCAGCCTGGTGGTCATGCGAGGACTGTAGGTTTCCTGCTCGCCCGGGTTCGACCAGGTCTCAGGGCCGGGGACCCAGGCCGGCGAACAGGGCGTCGAGCACGCGGTCGACGTAGGCGTGGGTGACCGGCTCCTGGGTGATCATGAACTGGAAGTACAGCGGCCCGGACAGGATCGACATGGCCAGGTCCAGGTCGAAGTCGGCGGACACCTGCCCCTGCTCCCGGGCGGTCCGGAGGCGGGCCTCGGTCTTCTCGGCCTGCGGGCGGATGAAGCGCTCGACGAGGCCGGCCGCGACGGCGGGGTCGTGCTGCGCCTCGCCCAGCAGCGCCCGGTACAGCGGGCCCCACGGCGGTGCGCCCAGCAGGTCCACCGCCGCGTGGATCTGGTGACGCAGGTCGGCCCGGACGTCGCCGGTGTCGGGGTAGTCGAGCGCGGGTTCGTTCAGCGACAGGATCGAGTCGAGGAACAACAGGCCCTTGGAGGTCCAGCGGCGGTACACCGCGTGCTTGCCGACGCCGGCGCGGGCGGCGACCGCCTCGATGCTCAGCCTGGCGTAGCCGGCTTCCAGGGCGACGTCCAGCGCGGCCCGCATGATCGTCCCGGCCCGGTCGTCGGCGCTGGTGGCGCGGTGCTGGATCATGCCGTCACCATACCGGCACGGCACGTGTCGTATTGACATGGCCGGCTCCGTCACGCAGGCTTGCCGAGGCAAAGCGGCACGGACCGTGCCGTTCTGGGGGTGGCACGGTCCGGCCGTCACGAGTTCCACCGAGAGGATCGATCACCGATGACCACCGCGTACTACGTCGTCGCCGTCGCCACTGCGCTGTGGGTCGGCTTCTCGGGCTTCTCCCTGTTCACCAGGCAGAAGTTCGTCGTGGAACCGCTGGAGCAGTACGGCGTGCCGCGTTCCTGGTGGAACCCGCTGGCCTTCGCCAAGTCGGCCGGGGCCGTCGGGCTGGTCGTGGGCCTGTTCCTGCCGGCCGTCGGCGTCGCGGCGGCCGTGGGGCTGGTCCTGTACTTCCTCGGGGCGGCGGCCACGACCGTCCGGGCGCGCTCCTACAACACGACCGCGTTCCCGTTGCTGTACCTGGCACCGGTCGTGGCGACGCTCGTGCTGCAACTCGCCCGGTGAACCCCGCGTCCGCCGAGGTGCCGGCCCGGAGGTGGCCACTGCCGGCGGGGGTGCCGCCGCTGTCACGATGGTGGCGCAACGGGTGCGGACCTCGGCGTGCGCCGCCACCCGCGCGACGACCCCACGCTCTGCTCCGGCGGAAACACCCGGCGACCACGATCATCCGATCCGGACTCGGGCCACCGCCGCCGAGCCCTCCTCCTGCCGCCGGGCCGGTACCCGGACTGCCCACCTGATCGGGGAGGGAGTTCCGATGTCTGCACGGGAAACACCGGTTGGCACCGCCGCCGACATGGACAGGCTGACCCGGATCGGGACGGCCGACGTGCGGCGGTTGGAAGCCGCCACGCGCGAGCTGCGCCGCGCGGACTACCGCGACGGGGGTGGGGCCTGCGCCACCGCGCGGGCCGAGCTCGCCCGGGGCCGGCGGCTGCTGCGCGTGCACGTCACCGAGCGGCTGCGCGGCCGGCTGCTGGTGGCGGTGGCCGACCTGCACAACTTCGCCGGGTGGACGGCGTTCGACGGCGGCCGGCCGCGCGCGGCCCACGCCCACTACCGGGTCGCGCTCAAGCTGCTGGAGCAGCACGCGGACCAGGACCTGGTGGCCAACGTCTGCTACCGGTCGGCACGGGCGCACCTGCACCGCCGCGACCCGGCCCGCGCGCTGCGGGCGCTGGACCGGGGCCGGATCGCCGCCGACCGCGCCGGATCCGCCCGCACGTCGGCGATCATCTCGGTCAACCAGGCGTGGGCGCGGGCCATGCGCGGGTCACCGGCGGAGACCCTGGCCCTGCTGCGCCGCGCCGGCGACGAGTTCGCCCGCGCGACCGACGCGTCCCGCCCGTGGTCGGCGTTCTTCGACGCCTCGGACCTCCAGGCCATGATCGGCATCGTCCACACCGAACTCGCGTGCAGCCACGACGTCGGGCACACGCGGTTGGCGATGCCCGCGCTGCGCGCCGCACTCGACGGCTACGGCCCGTCCATGCGCCGCAGCAGGGTTTTCAGCCTGACCGCGTTGGCGTTGAACCACTTGCTGGCCGGCGACCACGTCGGCGGGGCCCTCGTCGCGGCCCGAGCCCTGGACAGCGCGGACGGGCTCGCGTCGTCGAGGGTGGCCGACCGGATGCTGCCCCTGCTCCGGTACTGCGAACGCGTACCGGCCGGCGCGGGCCTGGCGGACACCGCTCACCGCATCCGGGCGTTGGTCGAACGGACCCGACCGCCGCGCCGATCCTGAGCCTGCCCAGGTCGCCGCGCCACGGTCGTTATTGCTTTGTGGCGCGGTGCTTTCCCCGTGAGACTGGTGGGATTCTGTTGTCTGACAGGGAAAGGGTTGCGGTGATGGACGTCGAGCTGGACGGGTTGAAGGCGACGACTCTGGAGGGGTTCCACTCGGAGATGGCCCGGCTGTTGGACTTCGGGCCTTACTACGGGAACAACTTCTCCGCGCTGTGGGACCGGCTGAGCACGGACGTCGAGCGACCGGTTCGGCTGACCTGGACCAATGCTCGGACCAGCCGTGACGGCATCGGAGCTGCGGACTTCACCGCGTTGGTGCGAATCCTGCGCAGGGCCGAGCAGCAGGACCGCGACTTCGGCCTGGTCCACCGCCTTGAAGTGACCATTCAGGACTGGTCCCCTGGTCCGGCGTGACCACCCCGCACCAGGCGGTCGCAGGCCCGTGCCGGACCGGCGAGCGGAAGGCCCTCGGCCGGGCCGGCGGTGGTCGGCGACCTGCGAGGGCGCTCCTCCGAGTGGGCCCCCTCGGGGTGCCGGTGATCGTTCACGAGCCGCTTGATCCGGTTTTCAGGCGCGACGAATCGGCTGTTGACCGGTTACCGTCTCCGACGGGTCGGGGGGCTCTCGTGGAAGTGGGAAACCCGTGTTCTCTTCTGTTCGCGGTCTTGGGACCGCGGTGTCGGTTCTGGTGGGGCTGTACGTCCTGGTCGGCGTGATCACCACGGGCTGGCTCTGGTTCTTCCGGAACACCTACAACGACTACCTGGCCGGTGAGGTGACGGACAGCGACCTGGTGTCGGCCGGGGCGGCCGGCCTGCCGCTGGCGTTCATCGGCACGGGGATCTTCATCGCCGCCATGGTCGTGACCGTCGTGTGGATGTGGCGGGTGGGGACCAACGCCCGGCTCGCCGAGCCGGGGGCCGACCACCGGTGGAACCGGGGCGCGGCGATCTGGGGCTGGCTGCCCGTGGTCAACTTCTGGGTGCCGCGCCGGTACCTGCTGGACGTGTGGCGGGCGAGCGCACCCGACCCGACGTCGGCCCAGGCGACGTCGCCCGTCAACTGGTGGTGGGGATCGTGGCTGCTCTTCCTGTTCCTCGACCGCTACAGCAGCCGCTACGCCGACCCGGACGGCCCCAGGTTCGACCTGGACAACGCCGCGCAGCTGTCGACGGCGGCCGTGGTGCTCTGCGCGGTCGCGGCGTTCGGCCTCATCACGACCGTCCGGCAGATCACGGCGTGGCAGTCCGCGCCGGGCTTCTACTCCCCGCCGGACGTCCTGTCGCCGCCGATGGGGCTGGTGCCGGTCGACATCCCCAAGAACGAGGGGGCTTGAGCGTCGGGAACGCGCGCAGCGCGCTCGCTCGCCGGCGGGGTGAGGGCCGGTCGGTGCCTTCGAGGTGACGGCCTGGGGCGGGGTCCTGTGGTGCGGTGGAACGGGGTTGCCGTGGCCGGGCTCACGGGGACGTGCCGAAGGCGATGACGATGCGGTGGTCGTTGCCGGAGCGGGTGGTGACGTCGATCGTGGTGTTGCTCGTCGGGTCGTGGAAGCGGCTGCCCGTGGTGAACGGCGCGTCGTTCAGCTCGTGGCCGTCGCAGCCGCCCGAGTTCGGGCGGGAGTCCTTGACCACCACGGGGCCGCTGCCGCTCGGTGTCGCCGCGTCCACCGCGTAGATCAGCACGCCCGTGGCGCACGCGGTCGCGTCCAGGCCCGTCCTGGCCCTCGCCTCGGCCACCAGCGCGGTGGTCGGGCCGGTCCGGATCACCACGGCCTTGCGCCCGCCGGGCGTGGAGACCGGGACCAGGGTGTCGGTGTAGCGGCCGGTCCGGCTGACGCAGCCGATCTGGTCGTAGCGCAGCCAGTTCAGCTTCCACTTGTGCCACGCCAGCAGGTCCGGGCCCGGACCGGAGATCAGGCCCATCACGTCCCAGCCGCCGACGAAGCGGTGGCTGTCGCCCTGGTAGCCGTACAGGTCCGGCAGGCCGAGGGCGTGACCGGTCTCGTGGTTGAGGACCTTGCTGCCCCAGTACCACATGTCCTGGCCGAAGGTGACCGACCGGGGGATCGTGCTGCCGTCGGGTGCGGTCAGCGGGTTGATGTACGCGGGGGAGAAGGAGATCTCGGTCGCTGCGCGGGTCGGCACCACGTAGAACACCTGCGTGCCGCTGAACGACACCGTGCGACCGACGGCGGTCAGCGCGTCGTTGAGGTAGCGGGCGTGCGCCTCGGCGGTGAGGCCGCGTCGCCAGCCGTAGTCGGTGGACGGCCGGGGCATCCGGTGGAAGCGGGTGGTGACGGCCTTCACCGACAGGTTCAGGTTGCCGTACGAACTGGCGCTGAACCAGTTCGGGCCGCCGGGCAGCAGGTTGTCGCGCAGGCTCGCGGGCGTGTCGGTGGCGGGCGCGTCGGGGAAGTCGACGAAGACCATCGTGGTCCGCACCGTGCCGTGCGACGGCGCGGAGCCCGCCGGCGTCGGGACGCCTTCGGTCAGGTGGGCACCGGTCGCCGGCAGCGCGCAGGCGCCGGCGGGCACGTCGGCGTGCGCCGCCCCGGCCGGCAGGACCACCGAGGCGATCACCACCGCCGCGACGAGGAGGACTCGGTGGCCTGCCATGGGAACTCCTCGCGCTCGACGCCCGGATGCGTCGAACGCTAGTTCCGCACCCGGTCCCGCACGGGGTGCGAGAGGGTGGGTTTCACCCGAACCGCCGCCCGGGCAAGCCGCCTCGGTGATGCGCGCGGCGACCCTCGTCGCCGACCGTGCACGCGGGGGCCTCCGCGCACCCCCGGATCGGGGGCGCGGAGGCGCCGGTCAGCGGTTGCAGCGGGACGGCTCGGCCCGGTCCACGACCTCGGCGTGCAGGGCGAGCGGGCGGGCGTCACCGATCCTCGCCTCGCCGTCGCCGCGCAGCCCGGGTGCGGCACCCCCGTCGGCGGTGAGGCCGAGGACGTAGGTCAGGTACAGCCCCTGGGACGCCCGGAGCGCGGGCATCCCGGTGATCTCCAGGACGCTGCCGCCCCCGGTGACCCGGTGCCGGATGTCGGCCTGGCCGCCTTGGGTGTGCCGGCCGCCGCTGTAGTAGGAGTACGAGACGTACCCGTTCCAGCGGAACCCGGACGGGGCGCGGAACACCTGGCCGAGGCTGCCCACGTCCGAGTCGACGGCGCGCTGGAAGCCGACCGTGACGGCCATGAACCCGGACTCGCCCGGCTTGGCCTCCAGCAGGGCCGGCTGGACGACCGGCAGCGCGGCGTCGTCGTTGGCGAACGACTGCGGCTGCGCGGTGCCCTGCACGGTGGCCGCCAGGGACAGCGGACGGGAGTCGCCGACGACGGCCGTGCCGTCGGTTCGGCGGCCGGGCCGGGCGTCCGCCTTCGCCCTGATGCCCAGGACGTAGGTGAGCACGTAGCCCTCGTGGGTCCGGAACCGCTGGAGCCCGGTCAGCCGCAGCCGCCGGCCGTCCTGCTCCAGGGCGGGTTCCAGCGCGGTTCCGCCGCTGCCCTCGCTCCCCCCGCCGGCGTGGTAGTAGGTGAACGAGAGCCGGCCGGTCCACTCGAACCCGGTCGGCGCGTCGAAGACCAGTTCGGCGCGCGCCACGTCGACCGGGGTGCCGTCCGGGTTCTCGACGCTGACGGCGAGGTTGCCCTCGGCACCGGGCGCGACCGAGGGCGCGGCGTGCAGGCACACCCGCAGGTCGTCCGCCGGGACGTGCTGTTCGGTCTCGGGCTCGTCCACGGTGACGGGCTCGGTGACGGGTTCGGTCTCGGTCACGGGGTTGCTCACGTCCTCGGTGACCGGGTCGCTGACGGGCTCGGCGAGCCGTGCGGTGTGCGAGTCGGACGTGACCGGCGCGGTGTTGCCGCGCGTCGACGTCGTGATCACCGCCGCGCACGTCACCTCGCCGGTGGCCTCCCGGTCGACGGTCCCGGTGGCGGTGACCGTCGCGGTGCCGCCGACCGGGAGGTCGAGCTGCTGCCGGAAGACCCCTTCGCCGACGCTGCCCGGGATCGTCGCCACCGCGCCGGCCTGCGAGACCTCGACGTCCACGTCCGCGAGCGATGGGGCGAAGGTGCCGGTGACCACGGCGTCGGGCACGTCGTTCGGCCCGTCGTTGCGCACGGTGACCACGAAGGCGGCCCGGCTGCCGGCGGGCACCTCGGCCGGCCCGTCGACGGCGAGCGGCACGGCGGCGGGCAGGGTGACGGCGAGGTCGCGCACGCAGTGCCGGGAGATCTTCCCGCCGGTGCAGGCGGACAGGCCCAGCTTGAACGTCTCCGGCATCGGTTCCTGGCCAGGGACGAGCGTGAGGTCCACCGCGTCGAACACGGTCGTGGTCGTGTCGCCACGGGTGACCCGCACGGTCACGACGGCGTCCACGACCACCACCTGGACGTGCGCCCGGTCCTCCCAGACGGCGTTCAGGCCACCCGGCGCGGGGACACCGCGGATGAGGTCGAACCCGCTGCGGCGGTCACCGGAACCGCGCAGCACGACGTGGCCGGGCTTGCGCGCGTCCTTCGGGGTGGGTCCGGCCGTCGCGCGGGAGAAGTTGCCCCACTTGTCGAAGCCCAGGCCGATCCAGCCCCGGGTGACGCCGTCGTGGCCGGTGCGGTCGAGCGCGTACCCGAGTCCGTCGCCGTAGCCGCCGGCGTCCGTGTCGTGAGCGCCGTCGACCAGGTAGACGGCGAACCCGTCGCCGCTGCCGCCGGCGCAGTAGAAGTCGAAGTCGACGGTGACACCGGCCGCCGAGGGGAACGGGGTGTCCAGCAGGGCCGTCCCGGACTTGCGCTGCGCGGCCGGGGTCAGCTCCAGGCCGTCGCCGGTGAGGGCCGCGTCGCCCCGCAGCGTCCACCGGTGGTCGAGCTGCTCGGGCGCGGTGACGCGGAAGGACTCCACGATGGGGAACACCGGGTTCGGGAGGGCGTCCACCGGCCGCGCGGGTTCCGGCGTCGTGGTCGCCGCGTCGTCCTCCGCAGTGCCCTCTGGGGCGGTGTCGGGGCCACGGTCCGGCTCGCCGGGCACGGGGGGTTCGGGCTCCGCTGCGCGGGGCAGGCGGGGGCCGATGACGTCGAACAGGCCGAGGACGACGTCCTGGTAGAGGCGGAAGCCGCCTTCCAGCGGCGGCAGCGCGTCGCCGACCGTGACTTCGACGCCGACCGGGGTGTCGTCAATTCCCGTGTCGGAGGCGGGAGCGGGGTCGGCCGGGGGTGGGGTCAGCGCCTCGGTCAGGCCGTGCACCACACCGCGCAGCGCCGGCACGTCCAGGGCGGTCCTCAGCTCGGTGCCCAGCTCGGCGGGGGACAGGACCGGCGGCGGCTCACCGTCGATCATGAAGTCCTCCCACTCCAGCAGGTCGAACAGGAACTGGCCGCCCTTGTAGAACGGCCACGGGGCCAGCGCGTCGAGGATCTGGCGGCCACGCGGCGGATCGTCCTGGCGCAGCGCGACACCGCGCCGGGCCAGCGTGCACAGCACCGCGCGCAGCCGGGCGTTGACCCGGCCCGCGTGGCGCAGCGCGGCCCGGTCGCCGTCGCGCAGCGCGGAGTGGTCGAGGACGTCGGTCACAGCGGCCTGGTGGTGACGTAGTGGGCGATCTGTCGCAGCACTGCTTTTCCCTCGTTCTCCGGGATGATGGCCAGGTCGCGCTCGAACCGGGCGATGCCCTCGGCGGCCAGCCGGTCGGCCAGCTCGGTGGCGTAGTCGATGGAGCCGTGCCGCCGCATCGCGTCGAGCAGCTCCTCGGCGTCGTCCTGGGTCTTCTCGACCCGCCTGCGGTGCAGCAGCTCGCCGAGCCGCACCCGCTCGCGCTCGCCCGCCTCGCGGAACAGGTGGATCAGCATCACGGTCCGCTTGCCCTCCAGCAGGTCGCCGAGCGCCTCCTTGCCGTAGAGCGCCTCGTCGCCGACCAGGTTGAGGATGTCGTCCTGGATCTGGAACGCGATCCCGATCAGCCGGAACGCCTCGTCGAAGCGGCCCAGCACGTCCGGGTCGGTGATGCCCGCGCACACCGCGCCCATCCGGCACGGGGTGATGCACGTGTACCAGCCGGTCTTCTTGGTGCTCATGGTGAAGTAGTCCTCGTCCCGGGGCGGCACCACGCGGCGGTGGATCCACCCCAGTTCCAGGGCCTGGCCCTCCACGGACTCCCGGCACATGTGCATGGCCTCCTGGATGAGCCCCAGCGTCCGGGCCAGCCCGAGCGTTTCGAGGTTGGCCAGCACGGCGTCGACCGCGAGCAGGTTGAGCGCGTCCCCGGTGTTGACCGCCAGCCCGTTGCCGAACTCGGCGTTCATCGTCGCCAGGCCCCGGCGGTGGGTCGACTCGTCGGCGATGTCGTCGTGCACCAGGAAGCCGTTGTGGAACAGTTCGAGCGCGGCGGCGGCGCGCACCGCGTTCTCGGGCTTCTCGCCGAATGCCGTGCAGGCGGCGAACACCAGCGTCGGGCGCAGGCCCTTGCCCTGGCGGGTGGGGTAGGACCGCATCAGGTCGTAGAGGTCCTCCTTCGGCTCGCGGTCGGGCAGCAGCCGGTCGATCTCCCGGTTGGCCCGCGCGCGGCACGCGCCCATGGTCTGCACCAGGTCGGCGTCGCAGACCGGGCGCACCTCCCACCAGCCGGTGCTGCGGCGGCCGTCCCACAGCAGGCGCGGCGCGGCGGTCGCGGTGCCGCCGACGACCACCTGGTCGCCCGGGTCGAGCGGTTGGCGCGCGGCGAGGAAGTCGACGGCGCTCCAGCCGGTCGACCCGTCGCCGTGCGGGGAGACCCGGGGCGCGGACTCCCCGGTCACCCGGCCCCACAGCTCGGGGACCTGCTCGCGGTACTCGCGCCAGAGCTGCTGCACGAACCGCAGGCCGGAGGCGCGCTGGGACAGCAGCACGAACGCGCGCCACACCGCCAGCACCCGGTCGCGCGGCCCGCGCACGTCCAGGCTCTGCGGCAGCACCTGCTCCACCGGGGGCCGCTGGGCGTCGAAGACCAGGTTCATCGCCCGGTCGTCGAAGGCGACCTCCACGTCCGGTTCGCCGACCAGGTCGGGTTCGACCAGCAGGCGGCTGTAGCGGGCGGTCATGGTCACCCGGCTGCCGTCGTGGAAGTGCAGCGCCAGCCGGACGTCCCGCATCTCCTCGGCCGCTGCGGCGACGATCGCCGGCGCGCGCTCGGACAGCGCGGCCACGGTCTCGGCCAGCAGCCGCGCCCCGGTGCGCGGCGGGGCGCCGGGCGGGGTCTCAGTCGTCACGGGCGTCCCCGGCGAACTCGACGATCCCCCGCGCCTCGAAGCCGAACTCCCGCCCCGACACCACGCCCGCGATCGCGCAGTCGCCGAGCAGTTCGTGCACGCTGAACGGTTTCAGGCTGGTCTCCGAGGGATTGGCGATGCGGGCCGCCGTGCTGGGCCGGAAGTCGAGCACGAGCCGGTCGTCGCCCAGCCGCGCGGTGATCAGCAGCCGGCTGGGCACCGCCGGGGCGGGTGCCGTGGCCAGGGTGCGCGCCAGCGGCGGGACCAGTGCGACCCGGTCGCGGTCCAGTTGGCCGTGCACCGCGACCTCCAGCCGGCGGCGCGGGAAGTGCCGCACCATCCGGCCGTCCCGCCACAGCATCACCGAGCCGTTGGCGGCGTCCGGCGGGTGCAGCGGCTGGATGAGGGTGAACACCACCGACCACGGCGGCGCGTCCACCCCGTCGCCGGAGGGCGCGTTGGCGAAGCCGAAGACCCAGCCGCCCAGCACCGGCCAGCTCCACCGGCCCCGGACGCGCTCGTGGTACCCGAGCAGCTCGCACTCGACGTCACCGCGCGGCGGGCGCAGCGTGCCCGAGCCGCGCACCCCCGGTTCGGACTGCCACCGCAGGTACTGGTCGTCCCCGAACGGGGCGGTCTGGGCCGTGCACGGCCTGCTGGTGCGGGACAGCCGCAGGTCGACGGCGGGCCGTCCCGCCGAGGCGGCGACCGGGAACCCGCCGGGCGACGCGTGCGGGTGCGGCAGCCGGAACGCCGACCATGCCGGGTCGGGCGCGACCGCGTTGAACTGGGTGGACGACCAGCCCTGGTCCGGGTCGTACACCAGGGCGATCGCCATCCGCTGCGGTGCCCACCGGTCGGCCGGCCCCGCCTGAGGCGGTTCCGGACCGAGCACCGACAGGTTGGCGATCACCGCGTGCGGGGTGGTGGTCGACAGGAACGCGTAGTGCAGCCACTGGCGGTCGAGCGGGTGGCACAGCTCCGCCTCCGGGAAAGGGCCTCGCACACCCAGCATCCAGCGCTCCTCCTGGGCCTTCGCGGCGGTGGGATCTCGTCCGACACCGCCCGCGCGGACCGGGCGGAGCGGAGGTCGGCACCCGGCGGCAGCTCGTCGTCGGTGACGTCCGCGCGACCGGGTGATCAAGGAATAGCGCACGGGGTCGAAGCCGCGCGAGCCGTTGTCGTCTATCGGGTGTGATCGTGCCCGGAAAGGGTGCAAGTCGGATCGGCGCTGCTCGACGCGCGGTGAGCGGTCGGGTGGAACCGCCGGTGCGCTCGCGCCATCGGAGTGTGATCACGACGGGGGGAGTGCGGTGGACTGGGTGTTGGTTCTGGTGGGGATCGCGGTCGTGCAGGTGCCGGTGGTCGTGCTGTGGTGGCGCGACGTCCGCCGGGTCGGCGCGCGGGCGCCGGGCGAGACGGCGCTGCCGTGGTCGGTGCTCGACCTGGCCCTGCTCACCGGCGGACCGGCGAGGGCGGTGGACGCGCTGCTCGTCGGTCTGGTCGAGAGCGGCGCGGCGCGCGCGGAGGGCGGTTGGGTGGCGCGGGCCGCCGGGCAGGCCCGGGACGCGGAGTCCGCCGCCGTGCTGGGCGAGCTGCCCGAGACGTGGGAGAACCTGACGAACGTCCGCGACCGGGTGGCCGCGAACCGGGCGAAGCTGTTCCTGACCCGCGCCGACGACCTCGTCCGCAGGGGGTTCCTGGCCCGGAGTCGGCAGCGGGTGTCCCTGAAGTGGATGTGCTACGGGCTGCTCGCGCCGTTCGTGCTGGAGATCGGGTTCATCGCGGTGACCGGCCCGCACCCCGGGCACAGCGTCGCGCCGCTGCTGGTGTTCCAGGGGACCGCGATGGTCGTCGCGTGGGTGCTGTCGGCGGTGCGGCCGGGCGGCTGGCGCGGGTACCGGCCGTGGACGGCCCTGGGTCGGGCGTGCGCCGGGACCCTCGCGGACCGCCTGGCCGTCCCCGGCGCGTCGCAGGCGGTGCTGACCGCGTGCGGCGGCCTGTCGGCGATGACCGACGAGGCGATGCGCGAGGCGGTCCGGGGCCGGGCCCCGGACGGGAGTTGGCGCCGCCCGCTGATCCCCGGCACGGCCCACGCACCCAACCGCTACCTGCCGGTGGCGTATGACCACGCGGTCGACGCCCTCACCGCAGCCGTCGTCGCGGACCGCTGACCCCACCGCGATCGGCGGTTGCCGCAGGCGAGCTACCCGATGTGATGATTGTCGGCGATTGCCTTGGAGCATCGGGGTGCGACATGTTGCAGTGTCAAGCACTTCAGTGACTATCCGCATTGGTGCGGAATACGGCTCAACGTCCCCTGAACGGCGTCTGGTCTCACCGATCGGTGGGGAGTGACGGCAGCGGACGGTCACCACTTCTCGCGCCCTGGACGAGTGACGGCACGCCCGCGCAGGCCGCCGACGTGACTGGTGACTGAGAAGCCGTCGTCACCGACCCGCGTGCGAGGAAAGAAGGACCATCGCCGCGCCGGCGGGGTCGTGTGCTGGTCAGCTCCCGGCCGCCGCCCGCCGAAGATCGACAGGGGCCTCCTCTTGACGCCTGTCACCTGCGCGGAAAGGGCGCATCACCCGACCGTGCTGCTCGTCACTGTTGGCACACTGCCGCCCTGTCCCGGTTGATCAGCGACAGAGCGGAGGAGGCCCGGAATGCGACGGCTGAGCATCACGATCAACGACGGTGTCTCCCGGTGGGCGTCCGGCGTCGCCCGGGAGCACGGCCTGGAGCACGCGCCGCTGGTGTGGCGGGTCACCCGGTACGAGCGCAAGGTCAAGGGCAGTCCGAGGAACGGGTGCCCGCCCGCCACGGCGTCGGCCATCCTGGGCCTGTGGGCGGACGTCCTCGGGCTGGTACACCGGCAGCCGACCTGCTACCGCGACGTCGGCAAGGTGATCTACGCCGGGCGGGTGGACAACCACCCCGTGGAGATCGTGGCGATGGTCGACCGCGCGGCGAACCGGCGCGCTCGCCTGGCGCACCGCGCCGGCCGGGGTGCGCTGCGGTCGACCGTCGTGGAGGGGACGTGGTCCGGGCCCTCGCTGTACCTGCTCAGCCCGGCCACCGGCCGCGCGGGGGCCGACGCGGAGGTCCTGGACGAGCCCCGGTCCGGCCGGCTGGCGACGGTGCCCGCCCAGGTGTCGCGGGTCCGGCTGGGGGACGGCGGCCTGCACGTCCCGAAGGTGTAGCGACTCGGCGCGGCTACAGCGGGTGCCACGTGCGGTCGTCGCGCCGCAGCCGTTCGATCCGCTGTTGCAGCCGGGCCACGCGTTCGGCCGCCGGCCGGTTGCGGGCGTCCGCCACCGCCTTCAGCGTGTCGCGGAGCAGCGGCGCGTGCTCGGCGTCGACCTCCCGCGCCCGCTCGTCCCGGATGATGTCGAGGAAGCCCGCCACGGCGTGGTCGTCCCCGAGCTCGCCCACGACGGTGACCGAGCGGATCAGGTCGCGCGCGGACGGGGTGCCGCCGCTCCCGCGACCGTCGACCGGCGTCACCACCGAGAACCCCTCCAGGGCCGGGTCGTCGGGGAGCAGCGGGACGGGGCGCGCCGAGGACGGGGTGAAGCCGGGGAGGGCGGCGCGCGTCCCCTGGCGGCTCTCCAGCAGGACCACCGCGTCCTCCACGCGGCCCAACTCCCGGATGGCGTCCAGCTCCTGGGCCAGCGGCGGCGTCTTCTCGTGCGCCCACACCACGATCCGCTCGGCGAGGCCGATGAGCAGGCGGACGTGCGGCAGCCAACTGGTGCCGGGCAGGTACAGCAGCCTGGGCGACCTGCGCCGGCCGTGCACCGACAGGGTTTCCCCGTCGATCTCCAGCGCGGCGGCCCCGGTGTTGGCCACCTGGACGACGTCGGTCAGGTCCACGAGCCGGTTGACCAGGTCCAGCCCGTCCGCGAAGTGGATCGCCCGCGCGTAGACCTCCTCCTCCCCGTGCGGGTCGGCCCAGGCCGGGGGCGAATCGGTGACGACCGCCCGCTCCAGGAGGTCGAAGTTCCGCAGCAGGAGGACCCACGGCTCCCCGAAGCAGGTGGCGTGCCGGACGAATGCGGCGGTGGCGTGGTGCAGCAGCCCGGCCGCGCGGAGCCGCTCGCGGGACTCCGCCCCCGCGCCGAACCGGAACTCGCGCCGGAACCTCCTCCTGCGCGCCTCGGCGTACGCGACGGTGAACTCCGGCTCCGGGAACCGGGCGTTGTCCAGCGCGTCCAGGGCGTGGCGCGCGATGGACACCCGGCTGCCGACCTCCTCGCCGTCGTCGCCGGCGAACGTCCCGACCACCCGCCGGTACTCGTCCCGCGCCGCCGGTTCGTCGCCGAACTCCAGCAGGCTCGTCGCCTTGTTCAGCATGGCCCCGGCCACGGTCGACCGCAGCCAGTTGTCACCGCTCGCGCCCCACCGCGCGATGATCTCGTCGCACACGTCGATGCTCGCCTGCGTGCGGTGCGCGATGTCGTCGGCGGTCCTGCCGACCGTGTAGAGGACGCTCAGGTCCGTCAACGCCTTGCAGGTCGCCCGGTCGACCTCGATGCCGCCGTCCGCCGGAGCGGCGCGGGCGACCCGCGTCAGCAACCCGATCGCGCGCCCGTGCAGGTGCGGGTCCTGCCCGACTCGCGCGCACAGCGCGACCGAACCCAGGATCGTGTTCCACGACCGGGTGCCGCCGCGCGGGACGTACTCGTCGGTGAGCCACTCGGACAGCGTGATCGCGTCGTCCCATCGACCGAGTGCCGTGCACCGCTCGACGGTCGCGGCGACACCGGTCCAGTGCGCGGCCTCGTTGTCGAGACCGGGACCCATGGCGTCGAGCAGTTCGGGCATGGTCCGCATCAGCCAGACGCGGAACTCGCCGTCACCGCGCGCCCCGCTGTCCCTGCGCGCCGAGTCCCACCTCGCCAGCAGGTCGTCCGCCGTCCGCACGGGGTCGAACCCGGCGTCCTCCACGCGATCCCCCCAAGCCCCGTTCCGCGATCGGGCACACGCGGGAGTATGGGCCGCCGGCGCGGGTGCCGGCCAGGGCGGGATCGGCCCGGGTCACGGGTGGAGCGCCGGGCTGGCGGGCTCCCCGTCCTTGCGGGCCATGCCGTCCAGCAGGTCGCGCAGCACGTGGCGGGCGTCGTGGCGGGGCGTCCAGCCGAGTTCGTCGCGCGCCCGCGAGGTGTCCAGCAGCGGTGAGGTGAGGGCGAGGTCGACCCACCCGTGCGACGTCGGCTGCAAGCGCAGGTTCCAGGACGCCCACGCCAGCCCGCGCAGGACGGGGGACGGGATCGGGACGTGCCTGGTGTGCAGGACCTCCGCCAGGACCTCCGGCGTGACCACGGGCTCGGCGGCCAGGTTGAGCGGTCCGCCCACCCTGTCCTGGAGCACGAGCGCCACCGCCTCCGCCACGTCGTCCGAGTGCACGAACTGGAGCACCAGGTCCTTCGGCACCGGCAACACCGGCAGCTTCACCCCCAGCAGCGAGGACGGCACCAGCGGGCCGAGGAAGTAGCGCTTGATCTCGGTGGCCGCGTCGGGTTGCAGGATCAGCGCCGGCCTGATGCGCGAGATCACCAGGTCGGGGTTGTCGTACTGGATGCGGTCCAGTTGGCGTTCGACGGCGGCTTTGTGGCGGCTGTAGTACGACGTCGGCACGCCCCCGGTCGGCCAGTGCTCGTCCACCTCGCGGTCCTTGGCCGCCGGCGAGTACGCGCCGACCGACGACATGTGGACCAGGTGCGGGACGCCGGCGTTGAGCGCCGCCGCGAACACGCGCTCGCTGCCGCGCACGTTGGTCCGGTACAGCGCCGTCTCGTCGTGACCGGGCTGGATCCGCCACGCCAGGTGCACGACCGCGTCCGCGCCGCGCAGAACGTCGGTCAGCGGCTCCTCCGCCCCGCTCTTGGACAGGTCCAGCGGCGTCCACTCGATGTCGTACGGGGGTTCGGGCTCGGGCGGTGGGCGGCGGGAGACGCCGTGCAGCTCCACATCCGGTTCGGTGGCGAGCCTGCGCAGCAGGGCGGTGCCCACGTTGCCGGTCGCGCCGGTCACGACGATCCTCATACGCAGCGGCTACCCGCGATGGTGCGTCGCAACCACACCCGACCAGGTCGTCCTCCGGCGGAGCGGGCCGGACCGTGGACGCAATCGCTTGCGCAGCCGGGAGAGCGACCAGTCGCTGTTCACCGTGACAGGTGATTTCCCGGCGTCCCGATGGCGACACCCGCGCGCTGTGCGTGTACTCGCACTGGATCAGCACGCCCACGAAGTGGAGGACAGGGTGAAGGCTCTCGTGGCAAGGATTTCCGTGGTCGGCTTCGCGCTGGCGATCGCCGGTGCGCTGGCACCCCAGGCGGGTGCCGCGACCGCCCCGCCGCGCAGCTTCGGCGACTGCATGGACATCGCGGTCGAGCACGCGGACGTGTGGGTCGCCCACGACGCCTGCGACGCCAAGTCCACCGTCGACTGCTACCGCATCTTCTACAAGGAGTACGGCCGGCAGGAGTGGGCGTTGCGCGCCTGCCAGGCCCGCAACAACGAGGACCACGACTCGTAATTCCCCGAGGCTCGCGCTCCCGGTCCCCACCGGCGCGAACTACCGGACGGTAGCTTATCGTCCGCATATCCGAAACCGCATACGTGCCGGCAACGCGCCGTTGGCTTGACTTGGGGCATGGCCAACCGCGAACCAGCACGCACCGGGGCTCGCCGGGCCCGTTCGCCGGCGTCCCGGTCCTCTCCGGTCGCCCCGATCACGGGGATCACGGTCTACGGCTGCGAGCCGGACGAAGCCGCCCTGTTCCGCGAGCTGGCACCCCGGTACGGCGTCGTGCCGACCATCACCGACGCGGCGGTGCGCGACGACAACGTCGCGCTCGCGGCCGGGAACCGGTGCATCAGCGTCGGGCACAAGACCCGGGTCGCCAACTCCACCCTGTCGGCGCTGCGCCACGCCGGCGTGTCCTACATCTCCACGCGCAGCGTCGGGTTCAACCACATCGACGTCGACCACGCGGCGCGCGTCGGCATCTCGGTGGAGAACGTCGCGTACTCGCCGGACAGCGTGGCCGACTACACGCTGATGCTGATGCTCATGGCGGTGCGCGGCGCGAAGTCGACCATCCGTCGCGCGGACGCCCACGACTACCGGCTGGGCGCGGTGCGGGGGAGGGAACTGCGCGACCTGACCGTGGGGGTGGTCGGGACCGGGCGCATCGGCACGGCGGTCGTGGTCAGGCTGCGCGGTTTCGGCTGCCGCGTGCTGGCCCACGACACCCGTCCCGGTGCCGTCGCCGACTACGTCCCCCTCGGTGAACTGCTGCGGTCGAGCGACATCGTCACGCTGCACGCGCCGCTCAACGCGAGCACGCACCACCTCCTCGACGCCGAACGCATCGCGCAGCTCAAGGAGGGCGCGTTCGTCGTCAACACCGGACGCGGCCCGCTGATCGACACCGCAGCCCTCCTCGCCGCCCTGGAGAGCGGCAGGGTGGGCGGTGCGGCGCTGGACGTCGTGGAAGGCGAAGAGGGGATCTTCTACGCCGACTGCCGCGACAAGCCCGTCAAGAACGAGTCGCTGGTGCGGTTGCAGGCGCTGCCGAACGTCGTCATCAGCCCGCACACCGCCTACTACACGGACCACGCCCTCGGCGACACCGTGGTCAACAGCCTCGTCAACTGCTTGAACTTCGAGAGTGAAAGGCGTCATTGGATATGAAGGTCGGCATTGTCTTCGGCGGCACCTCCGAGGAGCACCCCGTCTCGGTGAAGTCGGCGCGGGAGGTGGCGAGGCACCTCGATGCCGGGAAGTACGAGGCGTTCTGGATCGGGATCACGCGCGACGGTGCCTGGCGGCTCTGCGACGGCCCCGGTGAGGGCTGGGAGACCGGCGGTCGCCGGGTCGCGCTGTCGCCGGACCGCAGCGCACCCGGCCTGCTCGTGCTGGAGGGCGGCCGGTACGCGACGATCGGCCTGGACCTGGTCTTCCCCGTGCTGCACGGCAAGTTCGGCGAGGACGGCGCGTTGCAGGGCCTGTTGGAGCTCTCCGGCATCCCCTACGTCGGCTGCGACGTCCAGGCTTCCGCGCTGTGCATGGACAAGTCGCTGACCTACACGGTCGTCGGCGACGCGGGGATCGCCACGCCGAAGTTCTGGACGGTCGCACCGGATGAGAAGGTCGACCCGGGCCGGTTCGACTACCCGGTCTTCGTGAAGCCCGCCCGGTCGGGCTCGTCCTTCGGCGTCACCAAGGTCACCCGCGAGGAGGAGTTCGACGGCGCGGTGGAGGCCGCGCGCCGGTACGACCCGAAGGTCGTGGTCGAGGAGGGCGTGGTCGCCGCCGAGGTGGGCTGCGCGGTCCTGGGCAACGACGGCGACCTGGTCGTGGGGGAGCCCGACCGGATCACGCTGTCCCACGGGATCTTCCGCATCCACCAGGAGGACGACCCGGAGAGCGGGTCCGAGAACTCGACCGTCACCGTCCCCGCCGACATCCCGGCGCAGTCGCGCCTGCTCGTCCAGGAGACGGCGAAGGCCGTGTACCGCGCCCTGGGGTGCCGGGGGCTGGCGAGGGTGGACCTGTTCCTCAAGGAGGACGGGGCGGTGGTCCTCAACGAGGTCAACACCCTGCCCGGACTGACCTCCTACAGCCGCTACCCGAGGATGATGGCGGCGGCCGGGCTGTCGCCCGCCGACGTGGTCGACCGGCTCGTGGCGCTGGCGCTGGACGGGAAGCTCCGGTGAGGGACGACTTCGGCTTCCTGGACGAGTTCCTGCCCGGCCTGCGCTGGGACGCGAAGTACGCCACCTGGGACAACTTCACCGGCAAACCCGTCGAGGGGTACCTGGCCAACCGGATCGTCGGCACGGAGGCCCTGTGCGCGGCCCTGGGGTCCGCGCGGGAGAAGGCCGCGTGCCTGGGCTTCGACCTGCTCGTGTGGGACGGCTACCGGCCGCAGCGCGCCGTGGACAGCTTCCTGCGCTGGGCCGGCGAACCGGAGGACGGCCGGACCAAGCGGCGGCACTACCCGAACATCGGGCGCCACGAGATGGTCGGGCGGGGGTACGTGGCCGCCAGGTCGGGGCACAGCCGGGGCAGCACGGTCGACTTGACGCTCTACCACCTGGACACCGGCGAACTGGCCGCGATGGGCGGCGACCACGACCTCATGGACCCGGTCTCGCACCACGGGGCGCGCGGGATCGCGCCCGAGGAGGCGAGGAACCGCCGGCACCTCCGCACCATCATGGAGTCGTGCGGGTTCCGTTCCTACGACTTCGAGTGGTGGCACTACACGCTCAAGGACGAACCGCACCCGGACTGCTACTTCGACTTCCCGGTGGGCGGGCTCGACTTACCGGGGTGACCGCAGCACGACCGTCACCGGCCGTCCGAAGGGGGAGCGGCGGGCAGGCGCACCGTGACGCGGAGCCCGCCCTCGCCCCTGGGGGTGAGGGTGAGGGTCCCGTCGTGCGCCTGGGCGATGCTCTTGACGATCGCCAGGCCGAGGCCCACGCCCACGTGGTCGGTGCGCACCCGCTGGGTGCCGCGCTGGAACGGCTCGGTGAGCGTGGCGACCAGTTGCGGGGTGAGCTTGGACCCCGTGTTCTCCACCGCCAGCTCCACGGTGCCGGGGTGGACGCTGGTCGTCACCCACACCGTGCCGTCCGCCGGCAGGTTGTGCACGATCGCGTTGTGCACCAGGTTCGTGGTCATCTGCACCAGCAGGGTGTGGGAGCCGGTGGTGGGTGCGATGTCGCCGGAGGTCTCGACGGTGGTGCCGCGCTTCTCCGCCAGGGGCAGCAGCGTCTCGGTGGCCTCCTCCGCCGTGAGCGACAGGTCGACGTGCTCCCGGCTGAAGGCCCGCTGGTTGGCGCGGCTGAGCAGCAGCAGGGCTTCGGTGAGGTCTATCGCCCGGGTGTTGACGAAGTGCAGGCGCTCGATCAGCTCGCCGTTGTCGCGGTCCGGGTCGGTGCGGGCCACGTCGAGGAGCGTCTGCGTGATCGCCAGCGGGGTGCGCAGCTCGTGCGAGGCGTTGGCCGCGAACCGGCGCTGCTCGGCGTCGTGCGCTTCCAGCCGCGCCAGCATGGTGTCGAAGGCGTCGGCCAGCTCGCGGAACTCGTCCTGGCGGCCTTCCAGGTGGATGCGGTGGGACAGCGAGCCGTCGGCGGCCAGGCGCGTGGCGTGCGTGATGCGGGTCAGCGGCGCGAGCATGTTGCCGGCCAGGAACCACCCGCCCACGAGGCCGAACACCAGCAGGAACGCCATCATCGCCTCGGCCTTCGGGGTGAAGGCGCGCACCAGCTCGGTGCGGTCGGGCACCTTCGCCGCCGGGTTGAGCACCTCTGGCACGTAGCGCAGCAGGAACGCCCACACGACCGCGAGCAGCAGTGCGCCGGAGAGCATGATGAACCCGGCGTAGCTGAGGGTGAGCTTGAGGCGGACGCTCAGCCCCGGCCGCCTATCCACGGTCGCCTCCCCGGCTCCCGCCGGGTGCCGCGTCGATGCGGTAGCCGACACCGGGCACGGTGGTGATGATCCCGGGTTCCCCGAGCCGCTTGCGCAGGGCCGAGACCGTGATGCGCACCGCGTTCGTGAACGGGTCGGCGTTCTCGTCCCACGCCCGTTCCAGCAGCTCCTCCGCGCTGACCACACCGCCCTCGGCGGCGACGAGCACTTCCAGCACGGCGAACTGCTTCCTGGTCAGCGCGACGTAGCGGCCGTCGCGGTAGACCTCGCGGCGGAACGGGTCCAGCCGCAGGCCCGCGATCTCCCGCACGGGCGGCCGGTTGTGCGCCCGCCTGCGGTCGAGCGCCCGGAGCCGGAGCACCAGCTCCAGCAGCTCGAACGGCTTGGTGAGGTAGTCGTCGGCACCCAGCTCGAAACCGGACGCCTTGTCGTCGAGGCGGTCGGCGGCGGTGAGCATCAGGATCGGCATCCCGCTGCCGGAGGCGATGATCCGCTTGGCGATCTCGTCGCCGTCGGGCCCGGGGACGTCCCGGTCGAGGACGGCGATGTCGTAGGCGTTCACGCTCAACATCTCCAGGGCCGTGTCGCCGTCGCCGGCGATGTCCGCCGCGATCGCTTGCAGGCGCAGGCCATCGCGGATGGCCTCGGCCAGATACGGTTCGTCCTCGACGATCAACACGCGCATACGTGCGACGCTACGGCTCGCGGCATCTCGTCGGCATATCGAAAACCGCATACGCGCCGGCAACACGGCGACGGTTTCGCTGTAGGCGTGGCCTACAGCGAACCAGCACGGACAGCACCGCGCCGCGCCCGACCGCCGGCGACCTCCCCGACCACCGCGCGGTCCCTCGGGAAGGCGCACGGAGCAGTGCCCGAACCCGTGACGGTGTTCGACGACGGGACGCCGGCCGTGGCGAACCTGCACCCCGACCTGCTCGTCGCCCTGCGCCGGGCTGCGGCGGAAGCGGCGCGCCACGGTGTCGGGTTCGTGGTGAACGGGGGCTGGCGCTCGCGGGAGTACCAGCAGCGACTGCGCGGGGACGCGGTGGCGAGGTACGGCTCGGAGGAGGAGGCCGCCCGGTGGGTGGCCACGCCGGACACGTCCGCCCACGTGTCGGGGCAAGCGGTCGACGTCGGTCCTCCGGCGGCTGCGGCCTGGCTGTCCGAGCACGGGGCGAAGTACGGGCTGTGCCGCGTCTACCGCAACGAGCCCTGGCACTTCGAGCTGCGCCCGGAAGCCGTCGACGGCGGTTGCCCACCCCTGTACGCCGACCCGTCGCAGGACCCGAGGATGCAGCGCTGACTTCCCGTTCGGGTCTATTCCGGCCTGGCCGGCGGTGCTGTGTTCCTGCCGGTTTTCGGGGCCCGGTGTAAAATCGCCGCCTTTTGTCGGACTCGTTGTCGTGCGGCCGGGTGGTGGGGAGCGGTCCGTGCGCGGCGGTCCCCTCGACACCCGTCGGGTACCCGTTTTCCCGCCGGACAACGACGATTCACCCGGGTGGGCGCAGTTCCCCGGCGCCTCTGTGTTGCGACGACGATCCGCGCTGTCATTGCGGTGCGGATCACCCGGCACTTCGTCGTTCGCACGGGAGGCAGGGAAATGGGCAGGTTCAAGCTCGCCACTGCGGCGTCGGCCGTCGCGCTGGCGGCCTGCGGGATGCTCGTGGCCGTCGTGGGCACGGCCCACGCCGAGTCGGGGTACAACAACATCGGCATGTACAAGCAGGAGAAGACCCAGTGGTGCTGGGTCGCCTCCGGGCTCACGATCGCCAAGTTCCAGGGCTACGGCAGCACCCAGGCGGACTTCTGCACCCGGGCCCAGCCCTACTACGGCTGCAACAACCAGCCGGCCACGCTGGACGACATGGCCAAGGCGTGGCGGAGCCTCGGCATGGGGAACCCCGGAACGGGGCTGAACAGCGCGGCGACGTTCAACCAGGTCTACACCGACGTCAAGGCGGCGCGGCCCCTCGGCGCGCGCATCGGGTGGACCTCCGGCGGTGGCCACATGAACGTCGTCTACGGCTTCGACACGTCGAACAACACCATCGGCGTGGCCGACCCCTGGCCGGACACCACCACCTACACGTGGTGGAACTACAACGACTACGTCAACAACAGCTCGTTCAAGTGGACCCACTCCCGCATCGGCATCTCCCGGTAAGGCAGGCGACATGCGCGAATCACGAACGTCCCGCGAGCGGACGGTGCCACGGCTCGCCCGCCTGGCCGCCGGCCTGGCGCTGACCGCGTCCGCCCTGCTGTGCGCCACCGGCTCGGGCAGCGCGGCGCGCGACCCGCTGCCGGCGGACATCCCCGACTACCAGGCGGCCCTCGCCGCCGTGAAGTCGCCCGCCGTGCTCGACGCGGTCTGCCGCTTCCTCGGCGTGCCGCTGCCCGAGGGCGGTGCCCCGGCACCGCTGGAGGTGCCGGACGAGGCCGAGCCGTGCGCGGGCCTGCCGGCGTTCAAGCTCAAGGACCCGTTGCCGGTCAACGAGATCACGCCGGGCTTCGTCTCCGGCCAGGTCAAGCCGACCGCCGCCGAGGCGGTCAAGCTGACCCACCTGGTGTCGTCGCTGGACGTCGCCGTGAACAACCGCCAGGCCACGGTGATGCTCGCGCCCAGCGAGGGCGGCGGCTGGCACCTGGCGGCGGTGCGCGACGGCGACGGCGACGCGGTGCACGCCGGCAAGGCCGAGCTGGGCAGCCTGGTGTTCTCCGAACCGCAGATCCGCGCGTGGTACCAGCTCAAGCTGCTCACGGTCACACCGCTCAACGAGCAGGCCCGGCAGGGGCTGGACGGTCGGGCGTCGATGACGTTGGCGGACTACCAGAAGCTGGTCCAGGAGCGCTACGCCGACAAGCTGGGCGGGTCGGACTACGACAACAAGGGGTTCTCCAGCGGGTACGCCACCGCGAGCAGGGTTGCGGAGCACGACACGTCCTCGGCGCCGCTGGTCCTCGGCGGCTCGGGCGCGGCGCTCGTGCTGGCGGGCGGCGCGTTCCTCCTGCACCGCCGCCGGCGCACCACCGGCTGAGCCCGGTCCGGCCGGCGGTGCCGTCAGGTGACGGCCCGCCGGCCGGCCGGTGTGGACGCGATGGGCGCTGCTTTGTGGCGGCGCAGCCACCGCGTCGAGTGCGCGGCGGTCGGCAGGCGCTCACCGTGGTAGCGCACCCCGCCGAGCAGGACGCGCTGCGCCACCGCGATCCACGCGCAGGCGGCGCGTTCGGCGATCCACAGCGGGGCGAACGCGACCGTCGAAGCCGGGTAGACGCGCGTCCCGTGACGACGGCGACGCCCCCACTCGGCCAGCAGGATCCCGGCCACGGCGAGCGCGCCCGCGGTCCGGGCGGACCGGCGTCGCAGGACCGCCGCGACCAGGGCGGGCAGCACGGCGAGTTCGGCGCACAGGCGCGGGGGTTGGGCCAGGCTGTCGTACGCCTGGCGCACCCGCTGCGACCGGAAGTGGCGGGTGGTCGGCGGGACGCGCCCGACGAAGAGGTCCGGGACGTGCACGACCCGGCCGCCTGCGGCCCGGACGGTGCGCACCAGCTCCAGGTTCTCGAACAGCACGTCGTCGCGGTAGCCGCCCATGCCCAGGAACACCGCGCGCCGGACGCCGAGCGTGCCGGGGTAGTCGCTGCCGAACGCCCGGTTCAGCAGCGTCCGCGCGGTGTCCCACCGGGCGTGCCACGGCAGCGCGGTGAAGTAGTTCTGCGGCACCACGAGATCCGCGCCGTCCAGCACCTGGCGGATGCGCCGCAGCGCGTGGTCGTCGTAGCGCACGTCGTCGTCGGCGACGACCACCCGGTCGTGGGCGGCGGCGAGGACGCCGGCGCACACCCCGGCCACTTTCCCGTTGCGGGCACCGGGTACGACGTGGACCCGCAGGTGGGTGACGCGGCCCGGCCACCGCCGGGCGTGCCGCGCGAAGAGCGGGAGGGGCGAACCGTCCACCACGACGACCTGGCACCGCTCGGCCAGCCACCGCAGGTAGTCGGTCAGCTCGTCCAGCCCGCTGTCCTCGTTCCACCGCAACGGCACCACGTACGACAGCGGCGCGGGCACTTCTTCCGATTCCACGCCACAGAAGTGCCCGCAATCGCGCCGTTCATGCCGGAGCGGGCACCACCGACGAGAAGTGGCTCACACGTCCACTGCGGACAATTCCACGGCGGCAACCCGGCGGTCGGCCCGGTCGTCCGTCGCGGCGGTGTAGACGTCGGTCAGTTGGGCGGCCACGTGGTCCAGCGTGTACCGGGCCAGGACCCGGTCCGCTCCGGCCACCGCGTACGCCTCGCGCCGGCCGTGGTCGGTCAGCAGCGCGCGCAGCACCCGCACCAGACCGGTGCGTGCGCGCTGGGCGGGCAGCAGGCCGGTGACGCCGTGCACCACCACGTCGGACAGACCCCCGGCGGACGTCGTGCCGACCACCGCCACGCCGCACGCCATCGCCCGCAGGGCGAGCACAGACGGTCTGTCGTGCCACGGGCCGCACACCACGATGTCGGCGGAGCGCAGCAGGGACGGCAGTTCGCCGGTGTGACCGGCCACCCTGGTCACCTGGTCGGCGACACCGAGCCGGGCGGCCGTCTCGTCCACCGACGGCGGCCCGTCGAGCACCACCAGCTCGACGTCGGGCAGCGTCCGCACGGCGGCGACGAGGGCTTCGGGCACCTCGGCCCAGGCAGACGCGGCCGTCAGCAGCCGGAACGGCGAGCGCTGCACCGCGCGCGGCCCCTCGGGCGTGAACCGCGCCGGGTCGACGCCGTAGGGCACGACCGCGATCCGGGAGCGCCGGACGCCGAAACGCACCAGCACGGGCAGGTCGGCGGCGGAAGTGGCTACCACGCGCGTGGTGCTGCGGCAGATCGCGCGCTCCATGTTGGCCAGCGCGGCGGGCGTGTTCGCCATGTCCTGGTGCGTGTGCACGACGGGGATGCCGAGCGGGCGGGCGGCCAGCAACGCCGCCAGGCCGGACGTCCGGCGGTGCGTGTGCACCACGTCCGGCGGGTCGGCCGTCCACCTGTCGCGCAGAGCCGACACCACGGCGTCCAGTTCCGACGCCCGGGAACCGCCGGTCCCGGCGGCGTGGACGTCGACTTCGTGGCCCGCCGTGGTCAACGCCCCGGCCAGGTCGACGACCGGCGGGTCCTGATCGACCCGGGTCACCAGCGCAATTCGCATACAGCACGCCTCATCCGCGAGAGAAGGCTCGGCTGCTGGCTGAACCGTGCAGCCTCCACCGTACCTGCGCGGCGGTGCGGCGCAACTCCACTGCCGGGGGAACGGGCCGCTTCACGCGGTGGCGCCATTTCTGGGATACTCACCGCGAGACTCGTCCAGCAGCGCGGCAGCTCGCTCCTTCTGCGGCTGATTCGGGGTGTAGTCATGTACCACGGCGAAATCCGCCCTCCTGCCGAGTGCTCGGCGAACGCAGCGGCCTCCGCCCACGTCGTCTCCCTGCGCGGAGCGCTGGACGCCTCGGTGGCACCGATGGTGGGCACGGCGCTGTGGGGCAAGGCCGCGTCCGCGCGACTGTTCGTGGTCGACCTGACGCGGGCGAGCCTGTTGTCCGCCGCCACCGCCCGGGTGCTGTCCGACCTGGCCGGACAGCTCCTCGGCCAGGCGCGACAGGTGTGGTTCGCCGCGCCGGAGCCGCTGGCGGGCATCCTGAGCCGGGTGAACCGGGCGCTCACCTCCCTGGTTGTGCCCACGGTGTCGGACGTGGTCGTGGACGGGCGGTTCAGCCACTCGCACATCGACGTGCGCTGGCTGCGCAACCGGGCGCACATCGCGAGCGCCATCGAGGTGCTCCGCCTGCGGCACGGCATCGCCGACGAGAAAGCGGCATTCGCGCTTCTGCGCACCTCGTCACAGCGGAACAACGTGACCGTCCGGGCCTTGGCGCACGAACTGCTCAGCCCGCACCACGGAACTGCGCCGCCTCCGACCCGTCCGGTGCTGGAATTCGCCCCTCACGCCGTCACGACGTCCGAAGTGCTGGCCGCCCTGCTCGACACCGTCCTGCAGGTGACCAACGCGGGACGCGGGGACGTGCAGACCCTCGACATCCCCGAGGACGGTCTGTCGCTGGAGCACCAGCGCGGCTTCCAGGAGACCTTCGCCGACCACCTCCTCCACGTCCAGGGCAATTCGGCGGCCGACTCCGCGTGGCGGACCGGGCAGCGGGTGGTCGTCGGCGACGTCGCCACGAGCCCCGTCCTGGGCGCGGAGGACCGCCGGGCACTGCTGGAAGCCGGTGTCGTCGCCCTGCACAGCACGCCGGTCGTCACGCCGGACGGCACGTGCCTGGGCGTGGTGACCGACCACCACGCCGACCGGTCGGCCCTGCCGCACGCGCGCGGCGTGCTGCGCGCGGTGGACGAGGTGGCGTCGGCGGCCGGTGCGTGGCTGGACTGGCACCGCCGGGTGGTCGTGCCCGCCGCCGTCGCCGAGCTGCACGGCCTGGCCGGCCGCTGACCGCGCCCGCGCCGGTTTGGACGGGCACGCCCCGGGTAGGTCCAAGCCACCGCAGGAGGTGAGGAGGCGATCGCGTTGACCGGCGAGACCGACCCGGAGCAGCCCGTGACCGAAGAGGACGCGGAGGAGTTCGCCGAGGAGGCGGGCACCGACCCGACGGCCCAGGAGGTCGACGAGTACCGCGACATGATCGGCGATCCCGTGCCGGAGCCCCCGGCCGAGCCCTACTCGGAGACCTGAGCGGCCGGTGCCCCCATGGCATAACCGATCTTGGCGACCTCGTCGGCGACGGCCGCCAGGGTGGTGTCGGGGTTCAGCGCGGTGACCACCTGCGCCGTCAGGGGCCGGGTGGCGTACAGGTGCCGGACCGCGCCGAGGTCCACGGGCCGTTCGTAGTAGTCCTCGGCCCAGTCCTGGAACGCCTCCGGGGTGCCGTCGGTGAGCAGGCCGAACAGCCAGTCCGCGCCGTCCTGGTCGCCGCCCGGGAAGTTGATCCCGCCGTGCTGCCAGGACGCGTCGGCGGATTCGCGCCACATGCACGCGGTCACCCACGGCGTGCCGGTCTCGTCGGTAAAGGCACGGTGGCCGATCTGCGGGCGGAAGACCTCCGGCACGGAGTCGAGGACACCGGGCCACGGCTCGCCGTCCTCGGTGGCGTACGGGCTCATCGGGGACTCGTGGTCGAAACCGCGCACGTACGCGCCGAACGCGGTGAACGTGATGGAGTACTCGTTGCCCGCGCCGTCCCTCTTGAGGGCTACTTCCTCGCCGGGTGCCCACGCGGAGTCGTAGAGGTGGTGGCGGTCTTCGCTGTCCGGGTCCAGGACGACGTCCAACACGGCCAGCGCACGGCCGAGGTCGCGCAGTCGGGGGATGTCGGGCAGGCGGCGTGCGACGTCGTAGACGGTCATGGGCACATCCAAGTGCAGGGCGCGGTGACGTCCTGCGGCAGCCCGACCGCCCCCGCGCCCCGCATCGGTCCGGTCAGACGAGGATCACGCGGCGGCCTCGGGTGTGCCCGGCGTGGCTGTCGGCGTGGGCGGCCGGGGCCTCGGCGAGGGTGTAGGACTGCTGCACCGGGATGTGCAGCTTCCCCCGCGAGATGAGGTCGGAGGCCACGGCAAGCGCTTCCGCCATGTCGCCGGCCACGCCGGAGAACCGGACGCCCAGCTCCGGTGCGCCCAGGTCGGCGATGGAGACCACCGCGTGCGGGTCCCCGGTCAGCTCGACCAGTTCGCGGATCACGCCCGCACCCGCCAGGTCGAGGGCCGCGTCCACGGTGCCGAGGTCGCGCACCCGCTGCACCCAGCCGTCGCCGTAGGTGGTGGCCCGCGCGCCCAGGCCGCGCAGGTAGTCCTGGTTGGCGGACCCGGCCGTGCCGACCACCCGGATGCCGCGCTCGCGGGCGATCTGGAGCACCGCCGACCCGACGCCGCCGGCCGCGCCGCTGACCAGCAGCGTCTGCCCGGGGCGCACGCCGACCTGGTCGAGGACGCGCAGCGCGGTCTCCACGACGGACGGGTACCCGGCCGCCTCGGCGAACGGCAGCCCCTCGGGCACCCAGGTCCACGCCCACAGCACGGCGAACTCGGCGTAGGTGCTCGACCCCTCGCCGAACACGGGGTCGCCGACCCGGACGCCCTCGACGCCCGCGCCGACCTCGTCCACCACGCCGGCGGCGTCCTGCCCGACGCCGGAGGGCAGTTCGACGGGGTGCGCGGAGAGCACCTGGCCCTCCCTGATCCGCCAGTCGACGGGGTTGACGCCCGCCGCCCGCACGGCGATCCGGACCTGGCCCGGCCCCGCGTGGGGTTCTTCGGCGTCCACGAGCCGCAGGACGTCCGGGCCGCCGAACTCGGTGAAGCTCACCTTCTTCATGACGCCGAACGTAACACTAACGGTTAGCTTTCAGCAACGGTTACGCTTTTGCACCTGCTAGCATCCGGACGTGACCGTGCCCACCGGACGCCGTGAGCGCAAGAAGGCGGCGACCCGCCGGAAGATCGCCGACACCGCCCTGCGGCTCTTCCTGGAGCGCGGGTACGACGCGGTGGGCATCCGGGACGTGGCCGCCGAGGCCGACGTCGCCGTCACCACGCTGTTCTCCCACTTCGCCTCGAAAGAGGCCCTGGTGTTCGAGCAGGACGAGGACTTCGAGCACCGCCTCGCCCGCGCGGTCACCGACCGGGCCCCGGACGAGCCGCTGATCCCCGCCCTGCGGCGCGAGGTCGCGGCCCTGGTGCGGCACTGCACCGCCGACAGCGCCGCCCCGGTCCGGCGCATGGTCCACGGGTCGGCCGCGCTGCGCGAGCACGAGGAGTCGATGAGGCTGCGCCACGCCGAGTCGCTGGCCTCCGTCATCGCCGCCGACCCCCGCCTGGCGCGCAGCACGACCGCGTGCCGGACGATCGCGCGGTTCACCGTCGACGCCTACTCGCTGGCCCGCGACGCCGCCGACCCGGAGGCGGCGCTGGAGGAGATCTTCCGGATGGTCGAGGCGGCCTGGGCCGGTGCCGATCCCGCACCGCGAGAGTGAGCCCGCGGTCCGGGACTTGACCTTGACACGGTGTCAAGGCGTCCACTGGGTGCCGGAGGTGGTCCCGATCAACACCGCGTCGAACGACACCCCGCAGCGCGCCCACCTGGCCGCCGCACTCTCGGCCGAGAACTCCTCGGTCCGGCTCCAGGCCGCCCTGGCCGCCGGGTCGCACCCCGATCCCGCCCTCCTGGAGGAGCTGGTCGAGCGGTGCGCGGTCGAGCCCGACTTCTTCGTGCGGGACATGCTGTCCTGGGCGCTCACCCGCCTGCCGCCGGAGACCGCCCTGCCCCGGATCCGGCGCGAGCTGGACTCCGCCCGCGTCCGGGCCCGCAGCCAGGCGCTGCACACGCTGTCCAAGATCGGCGACAGGAGCGCGTGGACCTGGATCACGCGGGACATGCTGCGCGACGCCGACGACGAGGTGGCGCGGACCGCGTGGCGCGTCGCCGTCGCGCTCGTGCCCGAGCACGCCCGGCCCGGCCTGGTCGGCGAACTCGTCGGCCAGTTCGGGCGCGGCGGGCGGGACGTGCAGCTCAGCCTCAGTCGGGCGCTGGTGGACCTCGGTGACGTGGTCGAGCCCGCCCTCCTGGTCGCGGCGGCGAACCCCGACCCCGTGGTGGCCGCGCACGCCCGTGCCACCGGACTGCTGCTGCGGGACCCGGAGATCGGCTTCGACGCTGCCGTCCACGAGGCCAGGCGGCTCGTCGCGCTCGGCGCGGACCGGGCGGCCGACGTCGACGGGGCCGCCGACGCGACGGGGGACGCGGGTGCTGATCGGTGACGTGGCCCGGCAGTCGGGGGTGAGCACCCGGGTGCTCCGGCACTACGACGCCCTCGGCCTGGTGCGGCCGTCCGGTCGCACCACGGGCAACTACCGCGAGTACTCCGCCGAGGACGTCCGCAGGATCTTCCACGTGGAGAGCCTGCGGTCCCTCGGGCTCTCGCTCAAGCAGGTCGCCCGCGCGCTGGAGGACCCGGCCTTCACGCCCGCTGCCCTGGTCGGCGACCTCATCCGGTGGGCGGAGGACCGGCTGGCGCGGGAGCGCGAGCTGCTGGAGCGGCTGCGCGCGATCGACGCGTCGGCACCCGACGGGTGGCACGGCGTGCTGCGCGTCGTGGAGCTGATGCAGGGGCTCGGCTCGGCCAGCGCCGCCCGCAGGCAGCAAGCGGTGCTGGCCCGGTCGGAGGACGTGCCGGTGCCCGTCGAGCTGCTGGCCGGGGCGGTCCTGGCCGAAGCCGACCCGCACGTCGCGGGCGCGCTGCGCTGGGCGCTCGCCAGGGCGGGCGGCGACGGCCTGGCGGCGCTGGCCGTGGGCGCGCGCTCGGAGGACGTGGCCGTCCGGCGGCGCGCGGTGCCGGCGATCGCCGCGATGCCCGAGGAGGTCCCGGAGGTGACCGCGCTGCTCGCGGACGCGCTCGGGGACCCGGACGCGACCGTGCGCGGGCAGGCCGCACTGGCGCTGGGCCGGCGCGGGGTGCCCGCTTCGGTGCCGGCGCTCGTCGGCACGGTGGTCGAGGGCCACAACGACGTCGAGGCGGCGGAAGTCCTCGCGGCCCTGGCCCGGGACCACGGCAGCGCGGACGTGGTCCTGACCGCCCTGGTGGACGAACTGGCCGCGCACACCGGGGACTCCGCCCGACGCATCCGCCTGGCGCAGGCGCTGGTCGAGCTGCCGGGCACCGCCGCGTCGGACGTGCTGCGCCGACTGGCCGGCGACGACGACCCCGCTGTCGCCGTGGTCGCTGCGGCATTCGTGGGCGTGCTCGATGAACGGTCACGAAAGGGTGAGGACGACGGGGTTCGACGGCCCGGTTCGGCTGACGGCCGGTGACGAGCAGGGCGGGCGATCGGGTGTACCCGGCGCAACCGTCTCGAATACCTGGTGAAAAGGGCTCCGATACGGGTAGAAATTAGGAGCCGAGATATTCGACCGGTGCGGGTGCTCTCTTTGGATTGTTAAATTCACACTGGGGTTCTTCCGGTTGAGCCCGGTCGCGGGGATTCGCTAGCTTCACATTTCCCCGACGTGTCCTGCAACGCGTCGGATCTCCCTGCGATGGAAGGAAGAGCAACGTGCAGAAGTTGTTCTTGGCGCCTGCCCTGCTGGCGCTGGTCGTCGCCGTCCTGGTCGCCCCGGACTCCCGGGGCTCGTTCCTGGTGGAGGGGCACCCCACCAGCGTGGTCGAGGTCGCGCAAGCGCCCGCGAACCTGCTGTCCGCCGCGCCGGCGGCGGGGTGGCCGGTGCCCCGTGCCCGGACGTACCGCATCCTCAGCTCCTGCTCGGCCTACGCGTCGGCCATCCGGACCGGGGCGCGGGCGTGGAACGGGCTGACCGAGAGCGCCAACGGGACTCCGGTGGAGTGCCGCAACGGGTACATCGCCGACTGCGGCGGCGGCAGCCGGGTGGTCGGCTGCAACTGGGGGCAGGGTCAGCGGATCGCCCTCTACATGGGCGGCGTGAACGACGACGCCCTGTTGGCCGCGCACGAGTTCGGCCACGACTGGTACGGCCACTCCAGCTACCAGTGCGCGGGCTGGGGCAGCCCTCAGGAAGTGATGGCACCGACGATGTGCAACTACGGCGGTACGACGGCGTTCGAGCGTTGATCGCATTTCCGGCTGGGCCTCGACCGGGGGACTGATCGGGTGGTGATCGGGCGTCGGTGAGGAGTGGGTCGGTGCGCGGGGAGTGCCCGGGTGACGGGCGCTCCCCGCGTTCGCGTGCGGCAGTGCGCGGCCGGTGTGACGTGTCTCGTTCGGGTGGAGGGTGGATTCTCCCGGGCCCTGGTGGTTGACTAGCGAAGATGATCTTGGTTGCGCTCGGTGACGTTACCGCGCGAGCTACCCCTTTCGGGTTAATCGCTGGGGTGTTGGCCAGGGCGAATGGGCAGTGGGGGGTCCCATGGCGGCGGGGTGCGCGGAAAGATCCGGGGTTGCGCACCGATAGGGGAAGGCGGGTACGGCTACAGGTGCGGCCGGAGGCGGGGTTGGGCGAGGCGAAGGGGTAGTTGCCGGTGAGTCAGGCACGGGACGAGTCCGCCGCGATCGACGACCTGTCCGCGCTCTACGACCTGCTCGGTGCGGCAGCCCTACCGCCCGTGGTGGTCGCCGCCGCCCTCGGACCCGGCCGCGCGGACTTATCGAGCCCCGACCTGGCCGAGGTGGGCCGGTGGCGGGCGGACGGCTGGCTGGTCGCCACCTCCACGCCCGCGACCCGGTCCGTCGTGTCGCCGGAGCGCCGCCGCGCGGTGGTCGACCGGGTGGTGCGGGCGCTGCTGGACGACCTCGCGGTCGAGCGGGACGCGGGCGTGCGGTGGGTGGCGGAGGGCACGCACCGGGTGGTGCTCGCCGTGGCCCGGCTGGCGTCCGCCGAGGTGCGGCCGTCGGCGGCGGTGTCCCTGCTCGCGCTGCTGTGGGCGGCACCGGGCGCGGCGGGGTTCGAGCCCGACTTCGCCCGGGAGGCGGTCGACCTCGGCCTGGACGCGGCCTCGGCGGCCCGTGACCCGCACGCGCTCGCCGGGCTGCTGCGGGCCGCGTCGCGGTGGTCCGAGGCGCGCGGGGACCTGGCCAGGGCCGAAGAGCTGGCGTCGTGGGAGTGGGAGGTGTGGCGGCGGCTCGACGACCTCCCGGAGATGGCCGCGACGCTGTGGCGCCGCGCCGGCATGTTCGCCGCCCGCCGCCGGGGCGACCGCGAGCTGGGCTGCTACGAGCGCCTGGAGTCGCTGCACCGGGGCGAGCACGCGCGCCCCCGGCTGGCCCGGGTGCTGGCGGCCAAGGGCAGCGCGTTCCTGGCCTACGGCCGGGTGCCGGCCGCCGTGGACGCGTTGCAGCGCGCGGAGCGGATGGTGCGGTCGCTGCCCGACTTCCCGCCGGTGGAGCAGGCGGCCGTGCTGGAGTGGTCCGGGCGCGCGCTGTGGGCGTCCGGGGAACCCGGCGTGGCCCGGCGGCGGTTCTTCGACGCGCTGGCGCTGCTGGTCGACCGGGACGAGCCGGGTGCCGACCGGGTCCGGGACCTCCTGGCGCACGACCGGGGTGCGGAGCTGCCGCCCGCGCACCCGGACCGGTTCCCGGGCGCGCGGGCGTGAGACCGGGGTCAGTCGTGGTGGCGCAGCCACGGGAGCACGTGGTCGGCCGCTAAGTTCGCCGCGGCGACCACCAGGGACGCGACGCGCAGCGGGAGGTCCAGCCACGGGCGCGGCGCAGCCGGTTCCGGGCGCAGCGGCGGTGTCGGGCGGGGACGTGCCGCGCCGGGGCGCCGGGACGGGGACGACGCGGGTCGGGGGCGGTGGGGACGGGTCATCGTCTCGCTCTCTCGGGGGCTAGCGGGGTGGCTCGGGGGCGAAGGTGGCCGGGATCTGCTGCGGGATCGCGGCGCGTTGCAGGGTCAGCACGTCCATGGCGCGGTCGCAGACGAAGATCTTGAACGGGTGCTGCGCCAGCACCCGCAGCGTCCCGTTCCGCTCCAGGTCCTGGGTGATCTTCCAGGCGGTCTTCGGGCTGATCCCGTGCCGGACGGTCAGGGCGTGGCTGCTGGTCACCGGCGCGGTCGGCAGCGCGGCGACGACCGCACGCAGCGCCGGGGACTTCCGGGCCTCGTCGGCCACCCGGTCGCGCAGCTCCTCGCGCAGCGCGGCCTGGGCCTCGACCAGGTCGAGGTTGGCCACCGCCTGCTCGTGGACGCCGCGCGCGAAGAACTCGACCCACGGCGACCACGGGCCGCCCCGGACGAGGTCGCGCAGGTGGCGGTGGCACTCCTCGCCGCGCTCGTCGAGCCAGTACGACAGGGACAGCGACAGGTCGCGGGTCAGCCCCCTGCGCACCATCTCGGCGCTGGAGAACAGCTGGGACACGTGGCCGTTGGCCTCGGGGTAGGGCCGGCTCAGCTCCAGCACGGCGTGCGCCACCGCGATCCGGACCAGTCGGGGGCCGACGAGCGGGGAGGCCACCCAGCGGTCCCACTCGGCGAGCGCGTGCCCCAGCTCGGCGGGCGGCGTGGTCCGCGCGTAGGGCGGGCTGTCGGGCGCGGCGGCGAGCACGCCCTCGTCCCGGCGCAGCCCCTCCCGGGCGGAGCGCGGCGACTTCCCGGTCAGCGCGGCGCTGACCTCGCCGTGCAGGTCGATGTCATTGCGCCGGCCGTTCGAGATCTCGCGCTCCAGCAGGCGGGCGGCCCCGATGAACCGGCTCAGCGGGTCCGCGCCGGCCTCCCCGGCCGGTGCGGACCGGTCGTGGTGGGTCAGCACCAGCGCCGCCTGCCAGGTCTCCACCGGGGTGGCGGTGTGCCCGGCCAGGCGCGCGGAGTTGAGCACGTCGCGCAGTTGCAGGCAGGTGACCAGCGCCGCCGGGTCCGCCACGCCGCGCACCGCGTGGTCGAACGCCCCGGCGGCGTGCTCGGCCAGGCACATCAGGGCGTGGGCGCGCGGGGACACCTCGACCTCGTCCGCGAGGTAGGTGAACCGGTAGACCGGCAACGCGGCGGTGTCGGCCCCCGGGCCACCGGCCCCGCGCGACCCGTCGCGCTCGCGCGGGGGCTGGGAAGCTGGTCGCATGGCGGCAAGACTGGCGCAAACGGAGTTGGCAACGCAAATTCGGCGGTGACCCGTTCCGATGATCAACTTCAGGTGGAATTCCGGTTGTCGCAGGGCTGTGACCAGGGCTTTTGTTCGAATGCTCACGAATGGGTCCGTGTCTCCGCGAAAGTGCGGCTACGGCGGGCACCGCCGGCGCGGGTGATCAGGTCGAACCGGCGTTCGAGCCCGGTAGCTGCTCGATTCCAGGGCCGGTGGCGTCGGCGCGCACCCCCGTTCTCGGCGTCAACCACTCGATAGAGGGACATTCGCCGGCAGTCGGCGACGGCGCGTGATCAGGACGCGGCGGACCCCTGCGCCCGGGAGTTGTGACCGGGCACCCGGTGGCCCAGGGTGGGGGACGACTGATCGAGCGAAGGAGGGGCACGTGGGCCGAGGTGTGCTCGTCACCGGTGGCAGCCGGGGCATCGGGGCGTCCGTCGCGGCGGCGTTCCACGACCTCGGCGACCGGGTGGTGGCCCTGTCGTCGGCGGACGTGGACCTGGCCGACCCGGCGTCCGTCGCGCGCGCCGTGGAGTCCTCCGCCGACGCGCTCGGCACGATCGACGTGCTGGTCAACAACGCGGGCCTGGTCGAGTACGGGTCGGTGTTCGACAAGTCGTACGAGGAGTGGCAGTCGCTGTGGCGGCGGACGTTCGACGTGAACGTGTTCGGCGCGGCCAACATGTCGTACTGCGTCGCGCGGCACATGGTCGAGCGCGGGGTGCGCGGGCGGATCGTGAACGTCGGCTCGCGCGGCGCTTTCCGGGGTGAACCGGGGATGCCCGCGTACGGCGCGAGCAAGGCCGCGCTGCACTCGGTGGGGCAGTCGTTGGCGCTCGTGCTCGCGCCGCACGGGATCGCGGTGGCGACCGTGGCCCCCGGTTTCGTGGCGACCGAGCGGGTGGCCGACCTGGTGACCGACGAGGTCCGCCGGCAGAGCCCGTTCGGCCGGGTGGCCCAACCCGAGGAGGTCGCCGCCGCCGTCGTCTACCTCGCGTCACCGCAGGCCGAGTGGGCCTCCGGGACCGTCCTCGACCTCAACGGCGCGTCCTACCTGCGGACGTAGGGCTGTCTGCGGGAGCGCCGGGGGTCAGGCCGGCGTCGCCAGGGCGGCCAGCCCCGGGCCCGTCAGCTCGTCCAGCGCCACCCGCCGGCCGTGGACGCCGAGCAGGAGCGCCAGCGCGGGGCCGGTGACCTCCGGACCGTCGCCGAGGGACAGGTCCGCGTCGGTCGCGGTGAGCCGGATGCCCGTCACCAGCTCCTTCGCCCCGCCGAACGACGCGGGCGTGCTCGTCTGGTACTCCAGCGCCCGGACGAGGGCCTCGCGCGGGTAGGCGCGGGTCAGGCCCAGCGGGCGGCGGATGTCCTCGCCGTGCACGACCTCCTCCGCCAGCCGGCTGTTCAGCGGCGCCGGGGGAGTCGAGGTCCGGGTCACCACCCGGCGGAGGCGTTCCAGCGCCTCCTGCGGGGTGGCACCGCGCTCACGGGCCACGCCGCGCGCGTTCAGGCGGTCGAAGTCGAACCGGGCGCGCACGAGACCGGCCACGAAGCCGAGGCGGGTCGTGCGCGCGGTGTCGACCAGGTGGGCGACAACGTCGTGCACGGTCCAGCCGTCGCACAGCGACGGCGTCTCCCACCGCGCGCCCTCCACGGCGGTGAGGTCTTCCACCAGCGCGGCCCGCTCCGCGTGCACCAACGTCCAGACGGCGTTCGCCACGGCTCCTCCTTCGTCGCACCCGGGTGTTCGCCGACTGGGACCCCGGGCAGGGCCGGAAATCGTCGCAGGGTGACCGGCGTCACGTTCGGCGGGTCGGTCGGCGTCCGCTCCCGGTCGTCGCGCACGATGCCCACCACTGCGGTGGGTGGTGCGCCGCCGCAGGTCCGAGCGGTCGGCGGCCGTGCACGCGGTCGGCGGCGAAAAGTTTCCGGACGGGTGTCGATTGCGGCGGCGCTCGTTCGACGCACCGGTGACAGCAGGCAGAACCGACCGAGGAGCACCCCGATGCGCACCCTGATCGCCACCGCGTTCGTCTCGCTCGACGGCGTGGTCGAAGCACCCGGCGGGGAACCGGGCTACCGGAACTCCGGCTGGACCTTCCAGGACGTCGAGTTCGACCCGGCCGCCTACGAGCTCAAGGAGCGCGAGCAGGCCGAGTCCTCGGCGATGCTGCTGGGCCGGGTCAGCTACCAGGCGTTCGCCCCCGTCTGGCCGGGCATGACCGAGGAGTTCCCCGCCTACAACGCCATGCCGAAGTACGTCGTGTCGACCACGTTGCGGGAGGAGGACCTGGTGACCAACTGGGGCGAGACCACCGTCCTCCGGTCGCTGGACGACGTCGCCGCGCTCAAGGAGGGCGACGGCGGGCCGATCATCGTGCACGGCAGCGCCACGCTCGGCCGCGCCCTGTCCGACGCCGGTCTCGTCGACCGCCACCACCTGCTGGTCTTCCCGGTGCTGCTGGGCGCGGGCAAGCGGCTGTTCAGCGGCACCGACAAGGACAAGCAGAACCTCCGGCTGGTGGAGAGCGGGTCCTACTCCAACGGCGTGCAGAAGCTGGTCTACGACGTCGTCCGCTGATCCCGGCGGGGCCGGGGTGTGAACGTGCCGGTCCTTTCGGACGGGGTTCGCGGTCTGTCGTCCGGGTGAGGAGGTGCGCGAGACTGGAGGCACGCCGCCGTGCATCTCCACTCGCGCCCCGCGCGCGAGTCCCTGCGAAGGAGACCTGCGATGGCACCTCCCCCTGGCTCGCTGCGGTCACGCGCGCGCCGTCGTCCGCTGGAGTGCGCGGTCGGGCTCGGCCTGGCCGCCCTGCTCGCCACCACGGGCGCACCCGCCGCGCACGCCGCCCCGGCACCGCCGGCCGCCGCCGCCGTCGAGCAGCGCGTCTTCGTCGAATCGTCGGTCGACAGCGACCGCGACGGCCGGCCCGACCGGATCGCGCTCGACATCGCCCGCCCGTCCGGGACGGGCCGCTACCCCGTGGTGTTCGAGCACAGCCCCTACCGGACGCCGCTGGGCTCGCCCGCGATGCACCAGGTGAACGTCGACCGGCTGCCGCAGGAGGGCCTGTTCGGCACGGCCGGCGCGCACCGGGACGGCTCGGCGCGCGTGGCGTCGCCGAACCTGCCCGGCTGGCTGGACGACTACTTCGTGCCGCGCGGCTACGCGGTCGTGCTCGGGCACAGCATCGGGACCGGCGCGTCCGAGGGGTGCCCGACCAGCGGGGACCAGCAGGAGGCGTTGGCGGGCAAGGCCGTCGTGGACTGGCTCAACGGCCGGGCGCGCGGCTTCGACAGCTCCGGCCGCGCGGTGACCGCGTCGTGGAGCGACGGCAACGTCGGCATGACCGGCATCTCCTACAACGGCGCGCTGCCGAACATGGTGGCCACGACCGGGGTCGCGGGTCTCAAGACCATCGTCCCGATCGCCGCGCCGACGAACTGGTACGACTACTACCGCGCCAACGGGCTGGTGGTCGCGCCGGGCGGGTACCAGGGCGAGGACGCCGACGTGCTGGCCAAGGCCGTGGTCACCCGCGCCGGGTGCGCGGACGAGATCGCCGGGCTCACCCAGCGCCAGGACCGCGTGACGGGCGACTACAACGCCTTCTGGGACGAGCGCAACTACACCCGCCTGGCCGGGCAGGTGAAGGCGAGCGTGTTCGTCGTGCACGGGCACTCGGACTGGAACGTCAAGGGCTCGCACTACGCGCAGTGGTGGGACGCCCTGCGGCGGCACGACGTCCCGCGCAAGATCTGGCTGCACCGGGGCGGTCACGGCGCACCGTCGCGCGCGGACTACCAGTCGACGCTGCTGCGCTGGTTCGACTACTGGCTCAAGGGCACCGACAACGGCATCATGCGCGAGCCGGTCGCCGAGGTGGAGCACAACGACGGCTGGCGCAAGCTCGCCGACTGGCCCGACCCGGCCGCCCGGCCCACGGCGCTGCACCTGGTGGCGACGTCGGCCACCGCGCCGGGCCGCCTCACGCCCGCCCCGGCGGCCGGTGTGGCGCAGGCGTTCGAGGACCAGGGCCGCACCCGGACGGCGGCGCAGCTCGTCGCCCGGCCCGACGCCGCCGACCCGAACCGGCTGGTGTTCCGGTCGGACCCGCTGACCGCCGCGTCCCGCCTGTCCGGGGTGGTCGCGGTCTCCCTGCGGCTGGCGGTGGAGAACCGGGACGACGCCAACGTGACGGCGCTGCTGGTCGACTGCGGGCCGGTCGGCAGCACCGCCGCGCCGGTGGTCGTGACGCGCGGCTGGATCGACCCGCAGAACCGCGACTCGGCCTCGGCCGGTGCGAAGGTGGTGCGCGGGCAGGAGTACGACCTGCGCTTCTCCTTGGAGCCCAAGGACTACGCGTTCGCGGCAGGGCGGCGGATCGGCCTGGTGGTCGTCTCCACCGACTACGACTACACCTTGCGGCCGGCCGCCGGCACCCGGCTGCGCCTGGCCGGCGGGTCGGTGGTGGTGCCGCTGACCGGCTGACCGGGGTGTCGCCGCTCCGGTGCGTCGAGCAGCGGGCCGGAGCGGCGACGTATTCCTTGACGCGAATATTCTGGGTGGTGAATACTTCGGGGCGTGGACGAGATCGCCTCAGCCCTCGGGGACGCCGCGCGGTGGCGGTTGCTGGAACTGCTCGCCGAGCGGCCCCGCTCGGTGGGGGAGCTGGCCGAGCTGACCGGCGCGCGCCAACCGCAGACCACCAAGCACCTCCAGACCCTCGCCCGCGCGGGCCTGGTCAGCGTGCACCCGCTCGGGCAGCGCCGCGTCTACGCGGTCGAGACCGCGCCGCTGGCCGCCCTCGCCGACCGGGTGCGCGACCTGGTCGGCACGGCCGAGGCGCACGCCGGCGAGCGGGACGTCCTCGCCCGGTACCGGGCCGCCATCGAGGCGGAGGCCGCGCTCGCCGACCGCGACCGGTGGGCGGACGGCCGCACCTTCGCGTTCGACCGCGTGCTGGCCGCCCCTCCGGACGTCGTCTGGCGGCACTGGGTCGACCCGGACCTGCTCGCCTCCTGGTGGGCCCCGCCGTCGATGACGGTCACCGAGTGCCTGCTCGACGCGCGCGAGGGCGGGGCGGCGGTGCTGGAGTACCGGGACGCCGAAGGCCGCTACCGCTCCGAGGGCACCGTCCACGCCGCCGTCGAGCCGGAGCGCCTCGCGTTCCACCTCTCGGTGCTGGACGCGGCGGGCGGGATCTCGTTCACCGGGCACTACGACCTCGCGCTGGACGCCGACCCGGGCGGCACGCGCCTGCACCTCGACCTGCGCATCACCGACACGGCGGTGGACGCCGTCCCGCACATCGCCGGGATCGGCACCGGGTGGGACCGGGTGCTCGACCACCTCGCCGCCGTCGTCGGCGGACACCCGCGCGCCACCCCGGCGTCGCGGCCGGAACGGAGGAAGACCGGGACATGAGCGACACGACAACCCGCCGGGTGACCGCCAACCTGAGCATCACCCTCGACGGGCGCTACGACGGTCCGGGCGGGCCCGGCGACCTCGGCGCGATCCTCCCGTACGCGACCACGGAGGTGGCGCGGCGGCACCTGGCCCGCATCTGGGAGAACGCGTCCACGGCGGTGCTGGGCCGGCTCAACGCCGAGGGCTTCCTCGGCTACTGGCCCACCGTCGCCGCCGACGAGGACGCCGACCCGCGCGATCGCGGGTACGCGAAGTGGTTGGTGGACGTGGAGAAGGTGGTCTTCTCCACGACGTCGACCGAGTCGCCGTGGGACCGCACCCGCCTGGTGAACGCGCCCGCCGCCGAGGTGATCAGCGGCCTGAAAGCCGCCGGTGGCGGCGAAATCCTGGTCAACAGCAGCCCGAGCGTCATCACCGCGCTGCTGGCGGTGGACCTGGTGGACCGGCTGTACCTCATGGTGTGCCCGGAGATCGCCGGCGGCGGGCGGCGGCTGTTCGAGGACGGTCTGCCGGCGTCGAAGTGGGTGCTGACCCACCACGAGACCGGCGAACTCGGTGAGACCGCGATGGTCTACGACCGCGCGCGCTGACCAAGTCCATTGTGGACATGAGGGCGGCCGGGTGTCGAGGTGCCCGGCCGTCTGTCCCCGTAGTGCTCCAGGGGGGCGTGAAGCCGTTGTGGCCGTGGGGGTTCGCGGTCACGCTGGTGGTATGGACCAATCGCGGTCCGTGGTGGGTCACCGCCCGTGTCCGAGCACATCCCCCGCGTGCTCGTCTGCGCATGTGCGCATCTGTCCGGGAATGGTCATCCCCTGTTTCCTGAGCGTTCCTCAACTCGTGGGGGTTGGCGTGCGAGCGTCTGGCACGCACCACCCCGACCAAAGGAGCACTCCGCAGCATGTCTTCTCAGCAGCCGAAACGCGGTGCGCGCAGAGCCTCGCGCACCGTCGTGGCCGCCGCCGTCATCGGTTCGGTGGTGGCGGGAGCGCTCGCGTCGGCCGGCACCGCGTCGGCCCAGACGTCGAACGTCAGCCGGGTCATCCTCACCCCGACCGCCACGCCGAGCGACTCGCAGAGCTTCACCTGGCGCAGCACCACCGCCGGCGGCGGGACCGTGCAGCTGCGCCCCGCAGGCGGCACCGCGACCGACATCGCGGCCACCGCCGTGGACACCAGCTCCCTCTCCGGCGTCGACTACACCCACTACTCGGCCACCGCCACCGGTCTCAGCGCGGACACCGCCTACGAGTACCGCGTCGGCAGCGGCGACGAGTGGAGCCGGTGGCGGCCGTTCCGCTCGGCCGCCAAGGGCGCGAAGCCCTTCGAGTTCTTCTACTACGGCGACGCCCAGATCGGCCTGGACTCCACCTGGCCGGCCGTCGTCGCCGCCGCGAACGCCAAGGCGCCGAACGCGGCCGGCAGCGTGCACGCGGGCGACCTGATCGACAGCAGCACCCAGGTCCAGTGGACGAGCTGGTTCAACGGCATGGGCGAGAGCGCGGCCACCACGCAGGTGCTCGCCGCGCCCGGCAACCACGAGTACAGCGGCGACAGCGCGCTGCGCAACTGGAAGATGAACTTCGAGTACCCGGCCAACCACCCGAACCTGGGCACCATCGGCGCGCTGGCCGACCGCGCCAAGGGCGACACCGACGCCGCCCGCCAGACGGCGGCCTACTTCGCGCACTGGGACAACGTCGCCCGCGAGACGGTGTACTTCAGCGACTTCCAGGACGTCCGCTTCATCACGCTCAACGCCACCCAGAGCACCGGCTACCTGCGCCCGGCCACCCTGCCGGCGTGCTCGGTCGCGTGCCCGGACGCCGCCTCGCTGTGGGTCGAGTTCCAGGCCGCGTGGTTGGACCACATCCTGGCGCACAACCCCAACAAGTGGTCCGTGGTGACCTTCCACCAGCCGGTCTACAGCACCTCGACCGGCCGTGACGAGCCGATCCTGCGCGCCAACTGGGTGCCGGTGTTCGAGAAGCACAACATCGACCTGGTGCTGATGGGCCACGACCACACCTACGCCCGTGGCTTCAAGAACAGCGACGCCAGTGGCACGCCCGGCATCACCACCGGCCCCGTGTACGCCGTCAGCAACTCCGGCGCGAAGCACTACACGCTCGCCCCGGCCGACGACAACGTGTGGACCCGCAACGGGGCGACCCAGGTCCGCCGTGGCCAGGGCGTCACCACCTACCAGGTGATCTCGGTCAACGGCGACACCGTCACCTACCGGTCCTACGTGGCCGAGAAGACGGCCACCTCGCCCGAGCCGGAGAAGGTCGGCGACCTGTACGACACCTTCACCATCACCAAGCGCGGCGGCATCAAGCACGTCACCGAAGCCGGTGTCGAGCCGCCGGCGGCCGACGGCGAGCAGCGGGTCAAGGTGACCGTGCCGGAGCGCGCGCCGGGCGAGCTCGTGTGGAGCATCGACGGCGGCAACGGCGTGGTCGACCTCGGCACCGCGAAGGAGTCCGGCGACCACTTCGCCGCCACCGGCTCCCTCAACCCGGTGCGGGTGACCGACACCCGGCTCAACGGGCCGCAGTGGTCGCTGTCCGGCCAGGTCGGCGACTTCACCTCGGCCGGCAAGACGTTCAGCGGCAAGTACCTGGGCTGGACGCCGTACCTCGGCGGCAACGACGGCGGTGCCGTCCCCGGTGCCGAGGTCGTCACCGGCTTCGCCTCCGGCAACGGCCTGTCGCAGTCGGCCACCCTGGGCAGCGCCCCGGTCGGCCACGCCGGCGGGTCGTCGGTCCTGCGCGCCGGTCTGGACCTGAAGCTGCCGGTCACGGTCGCCGACGGCACCTACCGCGCGACCCTCACCCTGACCGCCCTGGGCTGAGCCCGTTCCCGCACTCCCCGGTGGGGCGGCGCGATCGCGCCGCCCCACCTCCTACGTCCGCCCCCTGGAGAACCCCGATGCCCCGCCCGCTGCTCGTCCTCGTCCTGGCCGTGTTCGCGCTGGTCACCGTCGCCGCACCCGGTGCCGCCGCCGCCCAGACCCAGGACCCGGTGACGTGGGGGGTGCGCCCGGCGGCCGGCACCGACCACGGCGACAACCGCCCCAACTACAGCTACACGGCCGAGCCGGGCAGCACCGTCCGGGACGCGGTGGCCGTGGCCAACCACGGCGACCGGCCGATCAGCCTGCTGCTCTACGCGGCGGACGGCTTCACCACGGCCAGCGGCCAACTCGACCTGCGCCCGCGTGCCGAGAAGCCCTCCGGGCTGGGCGCGTGGGTCACGCCCGCCCAGTCCCAGGTGGAGATCCCGGCGCGGTCGGCGGTGGAGGTCCCGTTCACCATCGCCGTGCCCGCCGACGCCGGGCCGGGGGACCACAGCGGCGGCATCGTCACGTCGCTGGCCGTGCCCGAGCAGTCGGGCGGCGTGAGCGTCGACCGGCGCCTGGGCACCCGGATCCACCTCCGCGTCGCCGGCGAGGCCAAGCCGGTCCTGGCGATCGGCGACCTGTCGGTCGACTACCGGGGCAGCGCCAACCCGATCGGCTCGGGGTCGGCGACGGTGCGCTTCCGGGTGTCCAACACCGGAAACCTGCGGATGAGCGCGGAGCAGGAGGTGTCCGTCGAGGGCCTGTTCGGGCTGGGCGGCCGGCAGCAGGCGCTCACCGTGCCGGAACTGCTCCCGGGCGCGCACCTGGACTTCACCGTGGAGGTGGAGGAAGTGGCGCCCTTCGTCCGGCTCGACGCGACGGTCCGCCTCGCACCCCGCGTGGAAGGGTCGGCCGGCACCGCGAACCCGGAGGCGGTGACGGCCACCGCGAGCGCGTGGGCCGTGCCGTGGAGCGCGTTGCTGGTGCTGGTCCTGCTCGTGGGCCTGTTCTCGGTGTGGCGGTGGCGAACCCGCCGGCGCGGGGCCACGACCGACCGGCGGATCGCCGAGGCGGTCGAGGAAGCCCTCCGCGCGGACCGCGCGCCCGCCGACCGGTAGTTCCCGGCCCTGTCCTTTGCGGACAGTCGCGGGTGATCGTCCGTGCGGTGGCCCCGGCCGGTGAAAGAGGTGTTCAGCGGGCCTCTTCGGCGGGTAACCCGGAACGGACATCGGCCGACGCGGGAGGACGAGATGGAACCTTTTGCCTTCACCCCTTGGGCGTGGCGCGACCCGGCCTGGTTGCCGTTGGCCGTCGAGGGCGCCCGTGGTGACGCGGACGGCACGCGGCCGGACGCCGACCTGGTGGGCTACCACGTGGAAGCCACCGACGGCGGCATCGGCAAGGTGGACTCGCACAACCCCGAGGTGCCGGACGGCTGCCTCCTGATCGACACCGGGCCGTGGATCTTCGGCCGCACGGTCGTGCTGCCCGTCGGCATCGTCCAGCGGGTGGACCACGAGGAGCGCCTGATCCACGTCGACCGCACCAAAGACCAGATCAAGGCCGCGCCGGAGTACGACCCGCACTCGTTCGAGAGCGACGACTTCCGCCACCGCACCCACGCCTACTACACCGAGACCTACCGGCTCGTCCCGCCGATGCTGTGACGCAGCCGCTGCCGCCACACCTGACGGTGGCGCTCCGGTGGGAGGAGTCGGGTGTGGTCGGCGGCCGAGCGGGGTAATCGGTTGTTCGGAACGGAGGTTTGCCATGCCACGCGGATCGAACGCCAAGCGGGAACGCCAGTACGAGCACATCAAGGACTCGGTCGAAGGACGCGGCGAGTCGCCCAAGCGCGCCAAGGAGATCGCCGCCCGCACGGTGAACAAGAACCGGGCGCGGGCGGGCGAGTCGAAGACCGCCAGCCGGTCGTCCACACAGGACATCTCCTCGCAGCGCCGGGGCGGCCTGCGCTCGGGCAACCGGCAGGGACCGCAGGGCCCCACGCGCGACCAGCTCTACAACGAGGCCAAGAAGCGCAACATCAAGGGCCGTTCCACGATGACCAAGAAGGAGCTCGCCTCCGCCCTCGGCCGCTGAGGGACCACTCGTCCTCGCCGCCACCGGCCTGCGGTGCGTTCTCAGGTGCGTGCCGCGACCTGCGGCCGGCGCACGGGGCCGAGGACGCCGAAGCGCGCCTCCAGTTCGCGGGCAGCGGTCAGGCAGACGTCTTCCCGGTGGTGCGGGCCGATCACCTGCACGCCGAGTGGCTGCCCCGCGCCCACACCCGTCGGCACGGCCACGGCGGGCACGCCGACGCAGGTGGTCGCGGTGCACAAGCGCATCCCGAACATCACCCGCAGGCCGTCGTCCGGGTCGAACGGGTCGGCGTCGAACGGCCGCCAGGTGTAGACCGGGCCGAGGAGCACCGGGTAGCGCTGGGCGAAGGCGGCCCACTCGCGCATGGCGCCGAACCGGGTGGCCGTCGCCTCCAGGTAGTCGTCCAGGGTGGCCGGCGGGTGCCGGGCCAGGGACAGCTCCATGTGCTGGGCGGACTCGGGGGTGAGCAGCGGGCGGATCGCCGGCCAGCGGCGGCCGAACTCGGCGGTGATCAGCGTGCCGTACGCGGTGAGCGCGTCCGCGAACCGGGGCGGCTCGGCCTCCTCGACCTCGTAACCCGCGTTGGCCAGCGCGTCGGCCGCCCTCTCGACCTCGGCCCGCACCTCCGGGTCGACGCCCAGCCCGGCCGGGTCCGCGCACACGGCCACCCTGCGGGGCAGCGCCGGCAGCGGGCCGCCGTGCGGGATGGTCCTCGCGTCGCCCGGGTCGGTGCCCGCCAGCACGTCGAACGCCCGCGCCAGGTCGGCCACGTTCCGCGCGACGGGGGCGTCGGTCGGGAACAGTTGGGAGGCGAGCGTAGGGTCGCCGCCGACCCGGTGGTCCGCCGCGATCCTGCCGTAGCCGGGCTTGAGGCCGGCGACCCCGCAGAACAGGGCGGGCAGCCGGATCGAGCCGCCGGAGTCGTTGCCCACGCCGAGCGCGGCCATGCCGGTCGCCACGGCGACCGCGTCACCGCCGCTGCTGCCGCCGGGGGTGCGGATCGCGCCGTGCGGGTTGACCGTCTCGCCGAACATCTGGCTGACTGTGACGTTGCCGGCGATCGCCAGGTCCGCCGTGTTGGCGTGCCCGACGAGGATCGCCCCGGCCGCGCGCAGCCTGCGCACGGCGGGCGCGTCGGCGTGCGCCATGGCGTCGCGGAAGTGCGGCACGCCGTGGGTCGTGGGGTGGCCCGCCACGTCGATGTTGGCCTTCACCGTCACGGGCACGCCCGCGAGTGGGCCGGGGTCCTCGCCGGCGCGGACCGCGTGGTCGACCCGCTCCGCCTCGGCGGTCGCCTCGTCGAAGACCGCCGCGACCGCGTTCACCACCGGGTTGACCTCGGCGATCCGCGCCAGGTGGGCGGCCACCACCGCGCGGGCGCTCACCTCGCCCGTCCGGACCGCGCGGGCGATCGCCTCGGCGGACCACGTCCAGATCTCGTCCATGCCGTCAACATACAGATCTGTATTTGAATGCACTCCTGTATATTCGTGGCCGTGGCCCGCCTCTCCCGCGCCGACAACCGCGCGCTGACCAAGGAACGCCTGCTGACCGCCGCCGCCGAGCTGTTCGCCGAACGCGGCGTCAACGGCACGTCGTTGGAGCAGATCGCCGAACGCGCCGGCTACACCCGTGGTGCGATCTACAGCAACTTCCCGGACAAGAACGCGATCGCGCACGAGTTGCTGCTGCGGCGCACCCGCGAGGAGGCCGAGGAGGTGCGCGCCCTCGGCGGCGACTTCGACGCCCTGCGCCGCTGGAACCGCGAGCGCGCCGAACACCTGCCGGCGTGGCTCTCCCTCCGGCTCGAACTGGTCCTGCACGCGCTGCGCGACCCCGCCGGCAGGCCGCCCCTGGCCCAGCGCGAGACCTTCGCCCGGCAGACCATCGCGGCCGGCCTCTCGGCGGGCGGCACGGCCGACCCGGACTTCCTGGCGCTGATCATCCACGCGCTGGAGGACGGCCTGCTGATCCAGCACCTGCTCACCCCGGACACCGTGCCGGCGGACGTGGTGGTGGACGCGGTGGAGTACCTGCTCAGGCCCCCGGCCACCCCGCCGGCGGATGAGCGGCGCGCGGAGTAGCGCCGTGATCCCGGCGTCAGGCCGGCGCGGCCGACCCGGTCTCCCGGCCGACCCGCCAGGCGGCGCTGCGCTCGTGGTGGGCGCGGAACTCGGCGAAGCGGCCTCCCCGGGCCGTCAGCTCGGCGGGGGTGCCCTGCTCGACCAGTGCGCCGTCCTCCAGGTAGAGCACGCGGTCGGCGGTGCGGACGGCTCCGAGCCGGTGGGCGACGACGACCCGGGTCCGGTCGCGCGGGTCGGCGGTCAGGGCCTCGGTCACGGCGGCCTCGTTCTCGGTGTCCAGGGCGCTGGTGGCCTCGTCCACGAGCAGGATCGGGGCGGGGCTGAGCAGGGCGCGGGCGATCGTGACGCGCTGGCGCTCGCCGCCGGACAGCGCCGCCCCGGCCTCGCCGACCGGCGTGGACCCCTCGACCACCCGGTCGACGCGGGCCAGGGCGGCGGCGCGGTCGACGGCCGCGTCGTCGGCGGTCGGGTCACCGGCGCGGATGTTGTCCCGGACGCCGCCGTCGAACAGGTACGGGTGCTGGAAGACCATGCTGCACAGGCGTCGGCGCGCGGCCGGGGGCAGCGCGGTCGCGTCCTGGCCGTCGATCAGGATCCGGCCGCCGTCGGGCTGGTGCAGCCCCGCGAGCAGGGCCAGCACCGTGCTCTTGCCCGACCCGGACGGGCCGACGACCGCCGTGGTGGTGCCCGGTTCGAGGGTGAACGACAGGCGGTCGACCACGGGCGTGCCGCCGTAGCCGAACGTGACGTCGCGGAACTCGACGCGCGGTGCGCCGGCGACCTCGATCGCCCCCTCCGCCCCCGGTTCCGCGTCGGCGGTGCGCACGGCGCGGATGTCGGCCAGCGTGCCCCGGACCGTCTCCAGCGCGGGGGCCAGCTCGGACAGGGTGGTGAACGGCTCCACGAACCGCACGGCCACCACGAGCAGCGCCACGGCCTCCGGGCCGGGCAGGTCGCCGCGCACCGCCAGGACGGCGGTCGTCCCCGCCAGGAGCACGAGCGCGAGCTGGGCGGCCACGCCGAACAGCAACTGGCCCGGCACCTGGAGGAGCAGCAGCCGCAGGGTCGTGCCCCGCTGGGCGGTGACCGCGTCGCCCGCCGCGCTGCGGGCCGGGTCGACCCGGCGGGCCGCGCGCAGCGCCTGCTGGGTGCGGGCGAACTCCAGCACCCGCTCGGTCAGCGCGCTGTGCGCGCGGGCGTCGGCGGCGTCGGCCGCGCGGCTGATCCGGTTGCCCGCCCACAGCGCGACCAGCAGCGCGGGCAGCGCCAGGACGGCGGCCACGCCCACCGGCCACGCGGCGACCAGCAGCCCGGCGGCCAGGGCGACCGGCAGCAGCACGGCGCTGAGCAGCGGCGTGAGCAGGTTGACGACCAGGCCGACCAGTTCCGGACCGCCCGCCGCGAGGGCCCGCCGCGCGGTCGCCGTCCGCTCCCCGGTGAACCAGCCGAGGGGGATGCGGGTGACGCGCTCGGCCGTGTCCCGGTGGGTCCGGTCGAGCAGCGCGAAACCGAGGGCGAACCCGTGCCGGGACAGGGCGGTGTCCACGGCCCACGCGAGCGCGGTGACGGCGGTCAGCGCGCCCAGCCACCCGAAGGCGTCCGCCGGGGTCGTCGAGAACAGCGCCGACACCAGCGGGAGCAGCAGCAGGCAGCTCGCCGCGCGCAACGCCGTCGAGACGACCGCGAGCACCGCGTACCGTCCTGCTCGCCCCCGCTCCTGCGCCGGGATCAGGTCGATCAGGGTGCGGATCACGGTGCCGATCACCGGGGTACCTCCACTCGGGCGGGCGCGCGGTGGCCGTCCCACAGCGCCCGGTAGCGCCCGGCGGCGGCGTGCAGCGCGGCGTGGGTGCCGGTCTCCACCACGCGCCCCCGGTCCAGCACGACGATCAGGTCGGCGTCGGTGACGGTGTGCAGCCGGTGCGCGACGACCAGGACCGTGCGGTCCCGGGTGAGCCGGCTCAGCGCCTGCTGTACCAGGAACTCCGACTCCGGGTCGGCGAACGCGGTCGCCTCGTCCAGGACGAGCACCGGGGTGTCGGCGAGCAGCGCGCGGGCGATGGTGACCCGCTGGCGCTCGCCGCCGGACAGCGGGGCGTCCGCGCCGACCACCGTGGCGTAGCCCCGGGGCAGCCGGAGGATCCGGTCGTGCACCAGGGCCTGCCGGGCGGCGGCCTCGACCTCGGCGTCGGTGGCGTCCGGGCGGGCCAGCGCGATGTTGTCGCGCAGCGTGCCCCGGACCAGCTGCGCGTCCTGGAACACGAACCCGACCTGCCGGTAGAGCTCGTCGGAGGTCAGCGAGCGGACGTCCCGGCCGCCGACCCGGACCGCGCCCGACCCGACGTCGTGGAACCGGGCGAGCAGGCCCGCCAGCGTGGACTTGCCGGAGCCGGACGGGCCGACCAGCGCGGTGACCGTGCCGGGCCGCAGGGTCAGCTCCACGTCGTGCACGACGGGGTGGCCGGGCCGGTAGCCGAAGGACACCCGGTCGAAGTGGACCGTGCCCGGTGCGGCGTCGCGCGGCGCGGACTCCCCGGTGACCAGCTCCGCCTCGCCCAGGGCGACCGCGATGCGCCGGGCGGCCGACACGCCCGCGCGGACCCCGCCGAGGCCGTAGCCGATGCCCAGCAGCCGCGCGCCGAACGTCGTGCCCAGCAACAGGAACGGCAGCAGCGCGGCCGGGTCGAGCGCGCCGCCCACCACCATCGGCGTGCCGGCGGCGGCGATCAGCCACAGGAACGTGGTCGGCCGGGTCACCAGGTCGATGAACGTCTTCCTGCCGGTGAACGGCCGCTGCCAGTCCGCCAGGAACGCGGTGTGGTCGGCGAGCGCGCGGCGGAACGACGACGCGGCCACGCCGAACACGCGGATCACCGGCTGCCCGTCGAGGTAGGCCGCCGACTCGGCGGTCATCCGCTCCGCCCACCGCGCCGCCTCGGCGATCTTCGGCCCGCTCTGGGCCATCATCCCGGCGAACGCGACCAGGTAGACCAGGACGGGCACGAGCAGGACCAGGGCGAGCCGCCAGTCCACGGCGAACAGGTACACCAGCACGGCGACCGGCGCGACGACGGCCGCGACGGCGTCCGGGATGGCGTGCGTGACCAGGGAGTGCAGCGCGAGCGTGTCGTCCTGCACCAGGTTCTTCACCGACCCGGAACCGCGCCGGGTGAACCAGCCCAGCGGCAGCCGGGCGAGCTTGGCGAGCAGCCGGCGGCGCACGTCCGCGCCGAACCGGGCGTCCACGACGTGCAGCCACAGCATGAGCGCGCTGCCCAGCGCGGTGCCGGTCGTGAGCAGGACGAGGAACGCGATCCCGATGTCCCGCAGGCCCCCCGCGCCCGCTCCGGCGAGCAGCAGGCGGGCCAGGTCGACCAGCACCACGAACGGCGCGAGCTGGAGCAGCGTGATGACCGCCTGGAGCGCGCCGGCCGCGACGATGGTCCGCTTGACCGGCGCGAACAGCTCACCGGCGGCCTGCGACCGCCAACGGCCCGCCGGCACCGTCCTGTCCGGTGGGGGCCCGGCCGGTGCGGGTTCCGGTGCTCCGGCAGCGGTCCCGCCGACGGCGGTGTCGGTGCCCACGGGGCCGGTCTCCGGGGTTCCGGTGCGGCGCAACGATCCCATCGCCCGGCCGTGCGCCCAGTACGCCTGCGCGTGCAGGTCGGTCTTGGGGAAGCCGAACCGCTCGCGCAGCAGCTTGCGGAGGTGCTTGAGGCTGCCGGTCTCGGTGGCGACCCAGGCGTACCAGTCCGACCAGTCGCGGTCCTCGATCGCGGCGGCCAGCGAGGTCTCGCCCCGGCGGGGCACGCGGTGCACCCGCAGCCCGGGGTGCTCGGCGAGCGGGATCAGCTCGTCCTCGGCGTGCTGCTGCTCCAGGTACAGCTCCACGGCGGCGTCGGCGGGCAGCACGGCCAGGATGCCGTTCACGGCCGGGACGGACGCGGGGTCGCCGATCAGCAGGTACCCGGCGGGCGGCGGGTCGGGCGGCGCGAAGCGGGACGAGCCGAACGAGGTGACCGCGACCGTCGCGCCGGGCCGCGCGGCGAGCACCCACGCCGTCGCCGGTCCGGCTGGCTCGTGCAGCACGACGTCCACGGCGAACTCGCCGCTGTCCCGGTCCGCCCACACCACCGTGTACGCCCGCTGGTGCTCCCGGTCCGAGCCGGTGTGGTCGGGGAACCAGAACCGCAGCCACCCGGCGGGCTCCGGCGCCAGCCCCTCGACCAGGTCGGGCGCGGACAGCCGCACCCGGACGAAGTGCGGCGCGACGCGCGACACCCCGACGACGGTCGCCACGTGGTCGCGCGCGCCGAACCCGCGCAGGACGGCTCCCTGGAACCCCCGCGCCGCCATCAGCGCCCACCTCCCGGCAGGCCCAGCGCGGCGGTGATCTCGGCGACCGAGCGGCCCGCCGGCGCGGTGGTGAGGATGCCGCCCAGGCAGGCGGTGATCACCAGGCGGAAGTAGGTGTCGGTGCCGATGTCGGGGAAGTTCGCGTGCGCCTCGGCGAGCAGGTCGCTCGACCCGAGCAGCCGGCGGGTCTCGGCGACCTGCCGCTCGAACCCGGGCGTGTCGGCGATGCCCCGCCGCTGCTGCTCCTCGGCGGCGGCCAGGCTGATCGCCAGCAGGGCGACCGTGCTGCACACCACCGCCGCCGCGTCGGGCCGGTGGCCCCGGCGGACCAGCGCGGCGATCCCGCCCTCCAGCAGCGCCGCGCCGGCGCGACCGCGCGGGAACAGGACCTGGAGGTAGCCGGACATGCCCGGGTGGTCGAGCACGAAGTCCCGGAGCTGGACGGCGAAGGACACCAGGTGCCCGGCGACGTCGTGGGCGGGGTCGTCCACGACGCGCAGCTCCGCCAGGACGCTCTCCCCGACCAGCGTCTCCAGCCCGAACCTGCCGTCGACGTGCCGGTAGAGCGCGGTCGGCGTGACCCCGAGCGCGGTCGCCACGCCCTGCACGGTCAGCTCGGCCAGGCCGATGGCCCGGCCGGCCCGCTCGATGTCGGCCGCGCCGATCCGCGAGGGCCGGCCACCCACCCGTCCCCGTGACGACACCTGCGCACCCCCGAAGTTAGGTAACCCTTTGTTAGGGGCGTAACTTAGCCTCGGAGGTGCGCGGATGTCCAGTGCGGATGTCCCCCTCGCTCACTTCACCAGGGTGAACAGCTCCCCGCCGCCGCCGATCGCCTCGGCGGCCCGGCCGATCTTGAGCGTGCCGTCGTCCGGGGCGACCACCCGCACCACGTCGGGCTGGTCGGCGGGCACCTCGGCCGTCGCGCCGGGGAACACCGCCGCCCACGTCGGCGAGGCGAGCCGCTCGCGCACCCGGCGGAGGTGGGCCTCGGCGTCGCGGGTGGGCGTGCACACCACCTCGGACGGCTTCCCGTCCACCACCCGCACGCCCGCGCCGACGAAGGGCTGGTACGACGGCCGCTGCACCAGCGCCGCCGTCACCTCGCCCAGGCACCGCGCCAGGCCCGCCAGCCCCCGGTCGGCCAGCAGCGACGAGCCCGGGTCGTCGGTCCAGCTCACCGCCGTCGCCGCCGTGGTGTGCTCGAACCTCTCCGGCCCCACCCGCACCTGGTTGAAAGCCTTCGCGAACTCCCTGCGCGCCAACGGCGAGCCGGGCGCGGCCCCGTCCACCCCGGTGAGCCACGACGTGACGCCGTCCTTCGAGTCGCCCTTCTGCGCGGACAGCGCCTCGAACTTCGCGTTGACCGCCGCCACGTCGAAGTCCGACCGCAGCACGCCGATCCGCTCGCCCACCACGGTCACCCGCAGGGCCTGCCGCGACTTCCTCGGGTCCACGCCGATGATGTCGGCCAGCGCCGCCGAGTGCGCGTGCAACGGCCCGTAGCCGTAGCCCTCCAGCGAGACGAACCGGCCATTGCGCGCCACCAGTTCCCGCACGGCGGCCCCGTCCCCGTACTCCACCCGGATCACGGCGGGGTCGGCGGCCGTGACCCACGTCAGGGCCGTGGCGAGCCCGGTCGCCGGCACGGGGGACGTGCCGGCGACCGACGTCGGGGCCGTGTCGGGTGCCGGTGCACCGGAACAGCCCGCCACCACGACGCCCAGCACCGCCGCCACTGCGGCCACTCGTCGTCTCATCGGCCACACGCTAGCGACACCGGGCGCCCCTTGTCGCCGCATCCCGGGGCCGCGCGGAAACTTCCGCACGGCCCCGGAACCGCCGCCGCGGTCACGGTTCCCGCGAGGACCGCCCCTGCCCGGCCGGCGAGTCGGCCCCCTGCGGAGCCGTGCCCGGCCGCTTCGCGGCGGGCGGTCCCGTCCGGGAGACGGCGACACCCACCAGGCACAGCAGCCCGCCCAGCACGGCGACCGGAGCGGGCACCTCGCCCAGCAACAGCCACGACAGCAGCACCACGATCGCGGGCACCGCGTACGTCGTCACCCCGAGCTTCCCCGTGGTGGAGCGGGACAACGCGTACGCCCACGTGCAGAACGCCACCGCCGTGGGCAGCAGACCCAGGTACACCACGGAAGCGGTCGCCGAGGCGGGAGCGGTCGCCACGTCGTCGACGAGCTGCCCGGCGAACGGCAGGCACGCCACCGCGCCGACCGCGCACCCGGCCGTGGTGACCTGCAACGCCGACGCGTGCGCCAGAGCGGGCTTCTGCGCCACCACGCCCACCGCGTACCCGACAGCGGCGAGCAGGCACAGCAGCACCCCCGACGTGGTCGACGGCCCGTGGTCGCCGGACAGCCCGACCGCCACCGTGCCCGCGAACGCGATCGCCAACCCGGCCACCAGCCGCGCCGGCAGGCCCTCCTTGAGCACCGAGCCCGCCAAGACCGCCGCCAGCACCGGGCCGACGCCGACGACCAGCGCCGCCGTGCCCGCGTCGGCGTGCCGCTCACCCCAGTTCAGCGCCACCGAGTACAGCGCGAACCAGCACACCCCCGACCCGACGACACCCGGCCACGCGGCGCGCGGCGGCGGCCGGACGCCCTTCGCCACCGCCACCGCGCCCAGCGCGAGCGCACCGACCAGCAACCGGCCGAGCGCCAGCGACCCGGGCTCGTAATGCGCCCCGGCGTAACGGATGCCCACGAAGGCCGATGCCCACAGCACCACCGTCACCGCGACGGCCGCCGCACTCCTGCCGTCCACTCCGGACAGGCGATCGGCCGTCACCCGGCCAGTGCCCGGACCTCGCGCCGGCGCAGCTTCCCGCTGGGCGTCCGGGGCAGCGCGGTCACGAACACCACGTCCTCCGGCACCTTGTACCAGGTGAGCTTCTGCTTCGCGGTGTCGAGCAGTTCACCGCCGACCCGCTCCGACCGCGCCGCACCGCCCTTGAGAGCCACGTACGCGCGCAACGTCGTCACGCCGGACTCCCGGCGCACCGAGCACACCCCGGCCTCCTGCACGTCCGGGTGCCGCATCAGCAGGTCCTCGATCTCGGTGGGGTGGACGTTCTGCCCGCCGACGATCTCGACGTCGTCCACCCGGCCGTGCAGCCGCACGAAACCGTCCTCGTCCACCGTCGCCGCGTCCCCCGTGGCGTACCAACCGGTCTCCCGCGCCGGCGGGTCGTCCCCCTGCCGCACCCCGGGCGCGATCGTCGGACCGGCGACCTCCAGCAGGCCCTCCACACCCGGCGGCGTCGGTTCGCCCCGTTCGTCCACGGTCCTGACCCGGTAGGGCGGGAGCACCCGGCCGATCGTGCCGACCCGTTGCGCACCGGGCGCGTTGGAGACGGCGGCGTGCCCGATCTCCGTGCTGCCGAAGACGTTGAGCAGCCGGTCGCCCAGCACCTCGCGCACCCGCACCTCCAGGGACTCGGGCAGCACCTCGCCGCCGACCATGCCCAGCCGCAGCCCGTCCAGCGCGGCGTGGTCGGGGTGGCGCAGCAGGCGGGCGTAGAAGCTGGGCTGGCCGTAGAAGAGCGTGACGCCGTGGCGCCGCACCAGGCGCAGCGCCTCGTCCTCGGTGGCCCGCTCGCGGGTCAGCACGACCGACCCGCCCCGGTGCAGCGGCACCAGCAGCGAGTTGGCCAGCCCGAAGGCGAAGTACATGCGCGACACCGACAGCGTGACGTCCGCCGGCGTGATGCCGATGACCTCGCCGATGCCCTGCTCGTACACGGCGGGGTCGCCGTGCGCGTGGAAGCACAGCTTCGGGTCACCGGTCGTGCCGGAGGTGAACACCGCGTACGCCGGGGTGTCCGCCGTGACCTCCGCGACGGGGGCCTCCGCCGTTTCCCCGCGCAGTTCGGCCGGGTCCACCGCCGCATCGAACAACCCGGCCGAACCGGACTCGGCGACCACGAGGTCCGGCCGCGCCAACCGGGCGGCCCGCGCCAGCTCGTCCGGGTGCAGGGCACAGTTCAGGTGCACCGCCACCGCACCCAGCCGCACCGCGCCGAGGAACGCGCGCACCAGGTCGATGCCGTCGGGGAGGGCGAGCAGCACCCGGCTCCCCGGCCCCGCGCCGCGCGCGGCGAGCGCGGCGGCGAACCGCGCGGCACCGGTGTGGACGTCCTCGTAGGTGTGGACGTCGTCGCCCACGTGGTAAGCGGGAAGCGGGTTCCAGCCGTTGTCTTGCGCCCGCAGCGCCAGGTACCCGGCCAGGTTCGCGGTCATCCGGAAAGTCCCCTCGATGTCGACCGTCGTGCACGTCGGGGGTTGGCCTACACCCTCCCGCGCCCCGGGCTCAACACCGGCCCGCACCCGTGCGGCCCCCGCGCGGCGGTGAGGGGGAGATGTCGCCGAACGTCACTACGGACCGCCGGTTCACGCGGGCTTGTCGAAGACCATGGCGCTGTAGCGGCACGGCGCGACCAGGGCGGTCAGGTGCGCGTGCGCCAGCTCCACCAGGTGCCGCCAGTCGGCGTCGGTGAGCGCGCGCAACCCCGGCCGGTAGAGGCGGGCCGCCCCGCGCCCCGCCGCCGTGCCGAGGAAGCGGGCCAGCGGCGGGGCCAGGCGGCCGTAGTGGGCCAGGGCGTGCGGCGTCCAGTCGTGCACCGCCCGCACGGCGAACCCGGCGTCCAGGGCGGCGGTCAGGTAGCGGTCCAGCGGCTCGAACTGCTCGAAGTGCCAGGTGTCGCGGACGAGGCGACCCGGGTCGAGCGCCTCGACGGTCGAGGGGTCGCGGTCGCGCCAGGTGAAGTCGACCAGCACCAGGCGGCCACCGGGGCGCAGCAGGCGGTGGGCCTCGCGGAGGAACGCCCGCCGGCCGGCCGGCCCGAAGTGGAACGCGGCCTCCAGGCAGTGCACGCGGTCGAGCGAGCCGTCCGCCAGCTCGACGGTCCCGGCGCGCGCGGGCGGCGCGGTCACGTCCACCACCGCGAACTCCACGCCCGGCTGCCCGCCGAAGCGGGCGCGGGCCTGCTCGACCTGCTCGGGCTGGACGTCGACGCCCAGCGCCCGGCAGCCGCGCCGGCCCAGCCACGCCGTGGTGAGGCCGCGCCCGCAGCAGGCGTCGAGCACCAGCTCGCCGGGCCGCGCCTCCAGCAGGGCGAGCGAGCGGCGGGCCAGCCGGCGTTGGAACCACCCGAGGCCGCCGACCGCCAGGGGGAGCGTGGGCCAGGTCAGGTAGCCGACGTTGACCAGGTCGCCCCAGCCGAGCTGCTCCAGCGCCCGGAAGAGCACGCTGCTGTCGTTGTAGGAGTCGGCGATGCCGTCGGCACCCATGGACGTGCTCCTCCGCGTGTCGGCGACCGGCCCGGTCGGGGTCCAGTATCGACTCCGACCCGCGACCACCGCCGACGCGGCGGGGTGGTGAGGGGCGATCACGCCCCGGAAAGCGGAAATCCCGCTGATCGGGCGAGTGCCCGATCAGCGGGATTTCCGGTCTGGCCACGGCGATCCCCGCCACTCCCGGGGCACCGGTCGCCGGACGGAGCCGATGACGTGGTGCCCGGGACGGGAGCGGAGCGGACCGGGTGGGTGACGGGTGGGCGGGCCGGGCCGGGGATGTCGATCCCACCCCCTCAGGAGCGGCGACCCCGGTCACCCGGTGCCGCCTCCGCGAGTCGGGGGCCCGGGGGTCGAGGCCGGGCTCCCCTCGCCCGTGGTGCCCGCTCGAACCGGCACCCGTCGGCCCGACCGCCCTTTAGCGGACGGGGTCGGGCGCGCTGAGCAGTGCTCAGCCGTTGTCCTCGCCGGTGAGGTTCGCGATGGCGACACCCGGGGCCTCGCTGATGCCCACGGTGCCCGCGCCGTCGCTGTCCTCGTTGCCGCCCGCACCGTTGCCGTTGCCACCGGCGCAGCTGTTGTTGCCGGTCTGCTCGTTGATCACGGTGCTGGTGGTGGTGTCGCCGTTGTGGCCACCCAGCACGTTGATCTCCGGCAGGCCCACGTTCGGCTTGACGTCCTGGACGGCGGCGGCGACGGCGACCAGGCCGACGGCGACGGGGATCTGGGGCTTCGCCACGCTGACGCACTGGAGCGCGTTGGCAGCCGCACCGTCGGCCACGCTGACCTGGTCGACGCCGATCACGGCGTCCTTGTGCACGATCTCCCGGGCGCCGGGCGCGAAGTCGTGACCCTCGACCTCACCCGCGGAGGCCATGCCGGTGCCACCAATCATGAACAGACTGGCGACCCCGGCAAAGACGATACCGGCCTTCTTCAACACTGTAGGTTCTCCATTCGATTTCCTGCGAATGCCCGACGAGTCCCGTGTACCGCTGCGGATGTCGAACGACGGGGACACTATCGGGACGCGCTGCCGCGATAGTGCCGAATAGCGCCATGGTGTACCGAAGTCACCCTATCCAGTGAATAATGCCAATCGGACGGTAATCACCGCCGGTCCTGACGGGCGTATCCGCATCAGATGGGGTTGACCAGCCCATACGGCCTGTTCCGGTGGTGCGTGGGACGGGTGCGCACCCCGGCGGCGCGACCGGGGGCGGGTCAAGGGGCTCTGCGCACTTTTTATCCGTTGTGGCAGGTCGGAACCGACTGTCGGGTCGCGGCGAAAGGCTCGCGCGGTTGTGGGAGGGAGAAAAGGACCTGGACGGGCTCCGGTGCGGTGGTGGCGGTGCGGGCCGTGACGGTTTCCGCAGCCGGGCCGTCACCCGAACGAGTTCCGGGTGACGAGAACACCGGCCGGAGGGTCACTGTGCCGGGCCGGCACGGGCCGCGCCGGCCGCCGGTCCGGCCGGTTCGGTGGGCGGACCGGTGCCGGGAGGGGGCAATCGAGACGCGGCGGGAGCGGGTTGGGCCGACACGACGCAAGATCCTCTGCCGCACGGACCACGGCGCGTGGTCGAACGTCCGCGACCCCCGAGTAGCTCTTGAGCCCCCGGGTGCGGAGCGATAGGAACCGTTCGGTCAGCGCACCGAGGCATCGCCGGAGGGGTCGCCCATGACGGTGGAGTTCCGGCTGCTCGGCGAGATCGGGGCGAGCGTCGGCGGCCGGTTCGTGGAGGTGGGTTCGGCCAAGGGCCGGTGCCTGCTGGCCGTGCTGCTGGTGGAGGTCAACCACCCGGTCTCGGTCGACGGGCTGGTCGACCGGCTGTGGGGCGGCCTGCGGGTGCCCCGGCGGCCCGCCGCCGTCGTGCAGAGCTACATCTCGCGCCTGCGGCGCGGCCTCGCGCCGGCCGCCGGCGTGCGCATCCTCCGGCTGCCCGGCGGCTACAAGCTCGCCGCCGACGCGCACACCGTCGACCTGCACCGGTTCCGCGACCTGACCCGGGACGCGCGCGCCGCCCGGCGCGACGAGCTGGCCGAGGCGCTCTACGAACGCGCGCTCGCGCTGTGGCAGGGCGAGCCGTTCGGCGGGCTGGACGTCCCGTGGCTCAACGTCGTGCGCGCCGAGCTGGTCGGCGAGCTGCACGCGGCCCTGCTCGACCTGGCCGACGTCCGGCTCCGGTCGGGCGGGCACGCGGCGCTGCTCGCCGACCTCACCACGCGGGCCGGGCAGCACCCGCTCGACGAGCGGGTGGCCGGCCAGCTCATGCTGGCGCTGCACCGCAGCGGCCGGTCGGCCGACGCGCTGGCGCACTACGACGGGCTGCGCCGGCGCCTCGCCGAGGAGATGGGCACCGACCCCGGCGGGCCGCTGCGCGCGCTGCACCGGCGGATCGTCGCCGCCGACCCCGCGCCGGCCCCGGCGCACCCGCCGGTCCGCGCCGCCGGCACCCCGGTGCCGCGCCAGCTCCCGTCGGCACCGAGGCTGTTCGCGGGCCGGGCCGCCGAACTGGCCTTCCTCACCTCCACCCTCGGCCGGCACGTGGACGCCGGCACCACGGTGGTGGTCTCCGCCCTCGGCGGCACCGGCGGGATCGGCAAGACCTGGCTGGCCCTGCACTGGGCGCACCGCAACCTCGACCTGTTCCCGGACGGGCAGCTCTTCGTCAACCTGCGCGGTTTCGACCCGCTCGGTGCGCCGGTCCCACCCGAGGCGGTGGTGCGCGGCTTCCTGGACGCGCTCGGCGTGGAGCCGGCCGCCGTCCCGGTCGAGCCGGCCGCCCAGTTCGGCCTGTACCGCAGCCTGGTCACCGGCCGGCGGGTGCTGATCGTGCTGGACAACGCCCGCGACAGCGCGCAGGTGGTCCCGCTGCTGCCGGGCAGCCCGACGTGCGCGGTCCTGGTCACCAGCCGGCGCAGGCTGACCGGGCTGACCGCGAACCACGGCGCGTTCGCCGCCGACCTCGACCGGCTGCCCGACGCCGAGGCGCGCAGCCTGCTCGTCCGGCGGCTCGGCCGGGAGCGGGTCGAGGCGGAGCCCGCCGCCGTGGCGGAGCTGCTGGACTGCTGCGCGGGCCTGCCGCTCGCCCTGGGCGTGACCGCCGCCCGCGCGGCGGCCCACCCGGACTTCCCGCTGGCGACGCTGGGCGCGGAGCTGCGCGACGCGGCCCACCGGCTGGACGCGCTGGACGTCGGCGAGCTGACGGCGGACGTCCGCTCCGTCCTGGCCTGCTCCCGCTCGGCGCTGGACCCGGAACCGGCCCGGGTGTTCGCGCTGCTCGGCGTGGCGCCCGGACCCGACCTGGGCCTGCCGGCGGCGGCCTCCCTGTGCGCGCTGCCGGTGGCCCGCTGCCGAAGGGTGCTGCGGGAGCTGGAGGAGATGCACCTCGTGCAGCAGCACGTGCCCGAGCGGTACCGGATGCACGACCTGGTCCGCCTGTACGCGGCGGAGCGCAGTCGCCGGGACCTGGCGCCGGACGACCGCGAGGCGGCCCTGCGCCGGCTGGTCGACTGCTACACCCGCACCGCGCACCAGGGCGACCGCCTGCTGGAACCGCACCGCCCGCCGATCGAGCTGAGCCCCCGGGTCGAGGGCTGCGCGGAGGTCCGGTTCGCCGATGCCGACGCGGCGGCGGCCTGGTTCGCGGCGGAGACCCCGTGCCTGGTGGCCGCGCAGCAGGCCGCCGCCGACCGGGCCTGGCACGCCGAGGTGTGGCGGCTGACCTGGGTGCTGCACACCGTGCGCAGCCGGCAGGGCCGGTTCCACGACCTGATCGACGGCTGGCGGGTGGCCCTGGCCGCCGCGCGCGAGCTGGACGCGCTCGGCCCGCAGATCCAGGCGCACCGCCACCTCGGCACCGCCCACACCCGCATCCGCCGCCACCAGCTCGGCTACCAGCACCTCGGCCAGGCGCTGGCGCTCGCGGAGCTGGCCGGGGACCTGCGCAACCAGGCGCACTCGCACCACTCGCTGACCGCCCACTGGGAGTTCCTCGGCGACTACGCGCGAGCCCTGGGCCACGCCACGGCCGCCCTGCGCCTGTACCGGGAGCTGGACGACCCGGTCGCCGAGGCGCGGGCGCTCAACCAGGCGGGCTGGGAGCACGCCATGCTCGGCGAGCACGGGGATGCGCTCGCCTGCTGCGAAAGAGCGCTGGCGCTCAACCGGGAGCACCGCGACCGCGACGGCGAAGCGGCCACTTTGGACAGTCTCGGCTACATCGCCCACCAGACCGGCCGGCACGCCGTGGCGGCGGACCACCTCCAGGAGGCGCTGACCGTGAGCCGCCGCGTCGGCAACACCTACCTGGAGGCGGACGTCCTGGAGCACCTGGGTGGCGCCCGCGCCGCCGTCGGCGACCACGCCGGGGCGCGGGCGGCGTGGCAGCGGGCCGTCGAGCTGTGCCACGCCCAGCGCCGCACCGCCGACGCCGAACGCGTGCGCGGGCGGTTGACCGGGCTCGACGGGCCGGCACCGGCGGCTGAGCACCGTGGCTGAGCACCCGCCCGCCGTCGTCGCCGCCCGGCGGGACCTGCTGCGCCAGGTCGCCGCCGAGTTCGGGTCGGCCTACGTCTACGACCTCGACCTGGTGCGGTCGAACGCGGCGGCGGTGCGCGCGGCGCTGGCCCCCGTGCAGCTCTGCTACGTCGTCAAGGCCAACCCGCTGCACGAGGTCGTGCTCGCGCTGGACGACGTGCTCGACGGGGTCGCGGTGACCTCGCCCGGCGAGCTGCGGCACGTGCGGGAGCTGGGCGTCGCCCCGGAGCGCGTGACCTTCGGCGGCCCGGTGCCGACCCCGGCGGACGTCGCGCGGGCGGTGCGGTGGGGCGTGCGCGCGGTCCACCTGGCCTCGGCCGCCGACTTGGCCCCGGCGCGCGCGGCCCGGGACGCGGCGGGCACCGGGACCGCGCTGGCGCTGCGGGTGGACCCGGCCGGCGGCGCGCTGCCGGCCGACCCGGTGAGAGGTGCGGTGCCGGGCGATCCGGTGAGAGGTGCGGTGCCGCCTGACCCAGTGGGGCGCGCGGTGCCGGCCGACCCGGCGGGAGCACCGTCGCGGTTCGGCGTGGCCGAGGAGGCGCTGCCCGGCCTGGCCGAGCGCGGGCTGCTGGACGCGGTGCAGGGCGTGCACGTGCACGCGGGCAGCCGACTCCGGGACTGGGCGGTGGTGGCCCGCCGGTCGGCGCACCTGGCCCGGATCGCCGGATCCCTGGCCGCGCGGCTCGGCCGGCCGCTCGACCACGTCGGCCTCGGCGGCGGGTTCGGCGTGCGGCACCCGACCGACGGCCGGGTGCTGGAACTGGACCGCCTGTCGCCCGCGCTGCGCGGCCTGCCGACCGCCTTCCCCCTGTCCCCCGGGGGGAAGGCGGTCCTCGAACTGGGCCGCTACCTGGTCGCGCCGGGCGGCGTGCTGGTCACCGCGGTGGTGGGGGAGCGGTGGTCGCGCGGCACCCGGTTCGTCTTCACCGACTGCGGCCACCACGGCTTCCCGGTGCCGTCGCCGACCGGCGGGCCGCACCGGGTCGTGCCGCTGGACGACCGCCCGTTCGACCGCACCGCGCCGCCGGTCGTGGTGTGCGGCCCGCTGTCCGCGCCGGCCGACGAGTTCGGCGTGGTGCGCGGCTGGGCACCGCGCCCCGGCGACGCGGTGGCCGTCTGCGACGCGGGCGCGTACGGCTACTCGATGAGCCCGCAGTTCTTCCTCAGCCGCCGCACGCCGGCCGAGGTCGTCGTGGAGCACGGCCGCGCCCGGCTGGTCCGGGAGCGGATCGACCCGGGCGACTACCTGTCCTGGGGCCGGCCGACCTGACCCCGGCGGTGCGACGGCGTTTGCACCCGCTGTCGGTGGTGGCCGGCTCGACCCGAGCGGTGCGACGGCGGTCGGCACCCGCTGCCGGTGGTGGACAGCCGGTGCGCGGGCCGGGCGGCACGGCGGCGGTCCTGCCGGACGGGGGTGCCGGCCGGCCCGGGTGGACCCGGGCGCGATCGGCCGGGTGCCGCAAACCGCCGGTATCCCGGTGCGGCGGGGGCCGGGGGTTGGTTCGCTCGCGGGCGGGAGGCGCTGTGCGCATTCAACTGCTGGGGCCGCTCCGGGTGTGGCGCGACGACGGCCGCGAGGTCGACCTCGGGCCGCCGGCCAGGCGCGCCGTGCTGGGGCTGCTCGCGCTCGCCGGCGGCGACCCGGTACCCGTCGCCGAACTCGTGGACGCGCTGTGGGGCGACCGGCCGCCCGCCCGCGCCACCAACGTGGTCCAGACGCACGTCAAGCACCTGCGGCGGCTGCTGGAACCCGACCGGCCCGCGCGCACGCCCAGCGCGCTGCTGCCCAGCGCCAACGGCGGGTACGCGGTGCGGGTGCCCACGGACGCCGGGGCGTTCCGGGAGGCGGTCGCGCCGGCCGACCGCGCCGACGACCCGGCCCGCGCGGTGGAGCTGTGCCGGGAGGCGCTGGCGCTGTGGCAGGGCCGCCCGCTGGCCGACGTCCCGCTGCTCGCCGGCCACCCGGAGGTGGTGGCGCTGGACGCGGAGCGGCGTCGCGCGCTGACCCGGTACGCGGAGGCCGCGATCGCCGCCGGGCGGGCGCGCGAGGCGTTGCCGGTGCTGGCGGGGGCGGCCGGGGCGGAACCGCTGGACGAGCACCTCCAGGCGTGCCTGATCCACCTCCAGCGGGCGGCCGGGCGGCGGGCCGAGGCGTTCGCCGGCTACCGGGAGGTGCGCGACCGGCTCGCCGACGAGCTGGGCGTCTCGCCGGGTGCGGAGCTGGCCGGGGCGTACGCGGCGCTGCTGGCCGACGACGCCGAGGAACCGTGGGCCGGACCGGTCCGGACGCCCGCGCAGCTCCCGGCCGACGTCGGCGGGTTGACCGGGCGCGCGGCGGAGCTGGCCGAGCTGGACGGCGCGGCGGCGGCCGGGCTCGTCGTGGTGTCCGGGACGGCCGGCGTGGGCAAGACCGCGCTGGTCGTGCACTGGGCGCACCGGGCACGCGACCGCTACCCCGACGGGCAGCTCCACCACGACCTGCGCGGGCACTCCGGCGAGCGGCCGGCCCGCCCGGTCGAGGTGCTGGCGCACTTCCTGGCCTCGCTGGGCGTGCCGGCCGACCAGGTCCCGGTCGACGTGCGCTCGGCGTCCGCGCTGCTGCGCACCGCGCTCCGGGGTCGCCGGGTGCTGCTGGTGCTGGACAACGCCGTGGACGCCGACCAGGTCCGCCCGCTGCTGCCCGGCCACCCCGGCTGCGCGGTCGTGGTGACCAGCCGGGAGCGCGCGGTCGGGCTCGTGGCGCGGGACGGGGCGCGGCAGCTCGTGCTGGACGTGCTGCCGCCCGCCGAGGCGGTGCGGCTGCTGACCGCCGCGCTCGGCACCCGGCGCACCGCCAGCGAACCGGGCGCGGCCCGCGAGCTGGCCCGGCTGTGCGCCGGGCTGCCGCTCGCCCTGCGGATCGCCGCCGCGCGGCTCGTGGACCACGGGGACTGCACGATCGCCGACCACGTCGCGCAGTTGCGCGGGGACGACCCGCTGGCGGTGCTGGAGGTCCCGGGTGACGAGCAGGCGACGGTCCGCCGCGCGTTCGACCCGTCCTACGCCGCACTGCCGGCGGAGGCGCGGCGGGTGTTCCGGCTGCTCGGCCTGGTGCCCGGCGCGGACTTCGGCGACGAGGCGGTCGCCGCGCTGTGCGGGCTGCCCCGGGAGGCGGCGGGACGGGCGCTGGACCGGCTGGCGCGGGCGCACCTGGTGGACCGCCACCTGCCCGGCCGGTACCGCTTCCACGACCTGTTGAGGTCGTACGCGGTCGCGCTGGCGTCGGCTGAGGACGCCGACGACGTGCGGCGCGCGGCATCGGCCCGCCTGCACGCCTGGTACCTGGACCGCACCGACGCCGCCGCCCGGGTGCTCTACCCGCACCTGCTGCGCCTCCCGCCTGCCGACCCGGCGAACCCGACCACTTCCGCCGGCGGGGCCGACCTGGTCGAGCCCTCCGGCGCGGGCGGGTCGAGCGGCCCGGGACGGCCCGCCGACGCGGGCGGGTCTGCGGGAGCCCCGGGTTCGGGGACCGGGTTCGCGGGGTCGGCGGAGGCGTCGACGTGGCTGGACGTCGAGCGGGCCAACCTCGTCGCCACCGCCTGCGCGGCCGGTGCACCCGTCGCGTGGCTGCTCGCGGACGCCCTGCGCGGGTACTTCTGGCTCGCGCCGCACGCCGTCGACTGGTCCGCCGTGGCCGAGGCGGGGCTCGCGGCGGCGTCGGGGCCCGGGGCCGGGCGGGCGCGGGCGGCGTGCCGGTTGAGCCTCGGGGACGTGGGGTTCCGGCTGGGCCACTACCGGGCCGCCGTGCACCACTACGCGCACGCGCTGGTCCTCGCCCGCCGCGCGGGCTGGGCGGAGTGCGCCGCCGCCGTCTCCGGCAACCTGGGGTGCGTGTACTGGCAGCGCGGGCGGCTGCGGCCGGCCGTGGCGCACTTCGACCGCGCGCTGGCGTCGAGCCGGCAGGTCGGGTCGACGGCCGGCGAGGCGGCGGCGGTGGGCAACCTCGGGCTGGTGCGGCGGGAGATGGGGGAGCTGGACCTCGCTGCCGACGCCTACGGGCGCGCGTCGGAGCTGTACCGGCGGATCGGGTCGCGCTACGGCGAGGCGATCAACCTGCTCAACCTCGGGCACGTCCGGCACGACCAGGCCCGGACCGGCGAGGCCGCCCGGCTGGCCCGCCAGGCCCTGGTGGTGCAGGCGGAGACCGGCGACCGGTCCGGGGCCGCCGGCGCGCACGCGCTGCTGGCCGCCGTGCTGCGCGACACCGGCCACCCGCGCGAAGCCCTCGACCACGCGCGCACCGGCCTGGGCCTGGCGCTGGACGTGGCCGACCCCCGGGCCGAGGCGGAGGCGCTGGTCGTCTCGGGCGGGGTGCACCTGCGCACCGGCGCGCGGGAGGCGGCGGCCGTGGACTTCGGCCGCGCGCTGGCCGCCGTGCGGCGCACCGGCGACCGCTACCCGGAGGTCGAGGCGTCGATCGGGCTGGCCGAGGCCCGGGGCGACCTCGCGGGCGCGCTGGGCGCGCTGGGCGCGGCCGAGCGGTGCGGCTACCGGTGCCTGGCCGCGACGGCGTCCACCTCGGTCGCCCGAACCCTTGCCGCGCAGGGGGAGTGGCGAGGTGCCGAGGCGCACGCGCGGCGCGCGGCGGAAGCGGCTCGGGCGACCGGGCACCGGCTCGGCGAGGCCCGCGCGCTGCTCGTCCAGGGCAGGGCGCTGGACGAGCTGGGCGACCCGGCGGCCGAGGCGGTGTGGCGCGAGGCGTTCGACCGGTGCGCCGCCGCCGGGATGCCCGAAGCGCTGCCGGTGCACCGCAGGCTCGCCGCGCCGGTCGACCGGTGGCGGTGAGCGGCGGATCGGCCGGTCGATGACGCGGAGCGCCGGGCCGGCGGTCAGGCGCCGGCGACGCCCCGGTCCACGTCGTGGCTGCCGTCGGGGTGCACCACGACGACCACCCACGGGTTGACCTGGTGCGGCTCGCCGGCGGCGTCCCGGCAGGTGAACTCGCCCGTGCTGAACGACTCCCACGAGTCGCCCGCGCGGGACGTGCCGGTCTCGCGGACGCCCCGCCACTCGCACGTCGGGTCGGTCGGTCTCGCCTGCACCGTGGGCGGTGACACGGAGGTGATGCCCGCCGGGCCGCCGCACCACTTCACCCGGTGCAGGTACTCCCACGGCACACCGCCCTCGGCGGCGGCTGTCGCGGTGGTCTCCCAGCAGGTGCCGGGGGCGGCGGTGGCGACCGGGGCTCCGCACAGCGCTGCGGTCAGCGCCGTGCACGCGACGAGTGATCGGTTCATCGATTTTCCCCTGTTCTTCCAACGGTTCCGGTTCGGTGTCCACTGGGCACGGCGCGCGCCGACGCCCGTCGGGGTGTTCGGCGCGCGCCGAACACCGGTTCGGGCCCTGCGGCGGTGGGCCCGAACCGGTGCGCGGGTCAGACGACTTCGAGGATGAACCGGAAGCCGTCGGGGTCGAAGGCGTTGGCGTCGAAGGCGTACGCGCTCTGCCCGCCGCCGCCGCTCGCCCAGCCGGTGAACACCGGCCGGCCCTCGGGCTCGCGGCGGTCCACGGCGTTGAGGCCCAGGCGGAAGTCGCCGATCACCACGCCCGGCGGCAGCGGCCGGGTCTCGATGATCACCCGGTACTGGTCCGGGTCGAACGCGTCGGGGTCGGTCATCACGTCGCTGGTCCCGCCGCCCTGGCCGGCCCACGGCGTGAAGACGACCGCGCCCAGGTCCCGGCCCCGGTCCCGGGCCTGCCCGCCGATCCGGAAGTCGACCGGGTTCAGCGTGCCGCCGCCGAAGGCCGGGTTGAGGTTGATCCGCGCCCCGTCGGGGTCGAAGTCGTTGCTGTCCCCGGCGAACTGCGACGAGCTGCTGCCGAAGTTGGCCGTCCCGGTGAACTGCTCGACGCCCTGGCCGGACCGGCCGCCCTCGTCGACGAGCTGGAAGCCGACCCGGAAGTTGGGCAGCGTCGCGGCGCCGGCCGTCGGCGCGGAAACCACCAGGGGCACGAGGGCGGCCACGGCCACCGCCGTCGCCGTGGCCGCTTTTCCGATGCTGAGCACGAGATCCTCCTCCATCTGCGTCAAGGACCCCGGCGACGTTAGGAGCGGCGGTTGGACAGCCGTTGGACGTCGGCTGGACGCGTCAGCCGGTGCGGACCATGCACCACGTCAGGGGCCCGCCGTCGGGCGACTCGACCTCGGCGGTCACCTCGAAGCCCAACCTGCGGTACAGGCGCAGGTTCCGCTCGGTCGAGGTCTCCAGGTACGCGGGCACGCCGGCCGCGTCGGCGGCGGCGAGACCGGGCCGGAGCACCGCCGTGCCCAGCCCCCGCCCCTGCCGGTCGGGCCGCACGGCCACCGTCCCCAGGTGGTACAGCGGCCCGGCGGGGCGGTACGGGTCGAGCGCCTGCTCGGCGAGCGCGGACGCGACGGCGCGGTCGCCGGCCAGTTCGGCGGCGCGCGCGGCGACCGGGCCGAACGCGGCCTCGGCGTCGGTGTCCGGCGTGGTCCACACGGCGACGGCGCCGAGGTCGTCGGAGACCCACACCTCGCCGAGCGCCAGCCCGACCTCCACCAGGTAGAGCCGCTGGAGGTCGCGCACCCGGCGCTCGTGGTCGTCTTCCGCCACGACGTGCCGGATGTAGGACTTCCCGGCGAAGGTCGCGGTCAGCGTGTCCACCGCGCCGTCGATGTCGTCGTGGGTGGCGCGTCGAATCTCGGTCACGATCAACACCGTATCGAGGTCGGCCAGTGGATTTCGGCCGCGGTCGCCGGAACGCGACGACCCGGCGGGTTCCGGCGACCGGGTCGTGCGCAGGGCCGTTCGGGGGGCTTGCCGGCATTCGCGCTCGGTGCCGGCTATGGTGCGATGAGTGACGACTGGTGGCCCTCCCGGGCAGGCGGACGACGACCTCCGATTCGTGTTGCTCGACCATGCGCTGGACTTCCTGTTCCCGGCGGCGTTGCGCGCCGTCACGGCGCTGGGCGTGGCGGACCACCTGACCCGCGAACCGCGCCCGTTCGGCGAGCTGGCCGAGGCGGTGGGCGCCGATCCGCTCAGCCTGTACCGGGCCCTGCGGCTGGTGGCCACGCGCGGGGTCGTGACCGAGGTCGACACCGGGCGCTTCGCCTCGACGCCGCTGGGCGACCTGCTCCGCACCGACACGCCGGCGTCGCTGGGACCGGCGGTGCTGATGATCACCGACCCGACGTTCTGGCGGCCCGCCGGCGAACTGGCCGAGACCGTGCGCACCGGGACGTCGGTGTTCGAGCAGGTGTTCGGGGTGCCGTTCTTCGAGCACTTCGCCCGCGACCCCGACACGGCGGCGGTGTTCCACGTCGGCATGGCGTCCATGTCCGACCCGGAGAACCCGTTGGTCGCCGCCGCCTGCGAGTTCCCGGACTCGGGCGTGGTGGTGGACCTCGGCGGCGGGCACGGCGGCCTGCTGCTGGCCGTGCTGCGCGACCACCCCGGCCTGCGCGGGGTCCTCTACGACCAGGAGCACGTGCTCGCCGGCCACCTGCTCGGCCGCCTCGGCGCGGACGACCGCTGGGAGACCGCCGCCGGCGACTTCTTCACCGACGCCCCGCCCGGCGACTTCTACCTGGTCAAGCGCATCCTGCACGACTGGGACGACGAGCAGTGCGTGCGCATCCTGGAGCACTGCCGGCGCGGCGTGTCCGACCACGGCCGCCTCCTGGTGGTGGACGCGGTCGTCCCGCCCGGCAACGCCCCCGACCACGGCAAGCTCATGGACCTGCTGATGATGAGCTCCCTGCCCGGCCGGGAGCGCACCCGTGCCGAGTTCGAGGACCTGTTCACCCGGGCGGGTTTCCGGCTGACCCGGGTCGTGCCCACCGGATCGCGTCTGTCCGTGGTGGAGGGTGTGCCGGCCTGAAGACGTACGGCGTCCCCGCGCGATCCGGCTCCGAGGGCCGGTGCACCACGGCGCTCAGGCGTACGCCACGAGGTAGCCCAGCACGATCGCCAGGATGTACACCGGGTACGCGACGCGGGCGAACCTCGCCAGCTTCTCCTCCGACCGGCCGCGCCCCCGGTTCGCGTAGCGCTTGCGCAGCATGGCGACCAGCACGCAGACCGCCGCCAGCAGGATGAACGCGTAGTAGCCCCATTCCAGCGCCACCGTGTAGCTCACGGACGGAAGCTGTGACGTCACGTTGTTCAGCAGCACGGCGGTGCTCAGGATCGCCGTCACGCCCATCGAGACCGGTGCCGCCCCGTCGCTCGCCTTGAAGAACAGCGACAGGTAGGTGACGCCGATCAGCAGCACCAGGGGGAGCAGGTTCTTCACCAGGAACGGCAGCACGTCCCGGGTGATCACGACGTCGGCGGTGTACTGGCTGTAGTAGATCCCCGTCACCGCGCTCGTGTCGTCGTTCCCGCCCAGCGCGTCGCTGCTGCCCACGGTCCGCTGGGTGAAGTTCACCGACGACGCGAACCAGTTGGGCAGGTTGTCGATGCCCGCGTCGGCGTCGGTGCCGCTGCGCAGGTAGGCGTCCGGTGCCTGGTTCAGGATCTCCTTGTCCGTCACGTAGGTCACCTCGTCGGCGGTGCGCGTGCGGTTCTGCAGCCGGACGTCCAGCACCTGCTCGTCGAACGGGAAGTCGTGGAACTCCAGGCCGTTCTTGAACCGGTCGGCGACCCGGTAGAGCCGGTACGTGTGGCCGTTCTCGGTCACGTCGCGCAGCGGCGGACCCGGTTTCAGGTCGGGCTTCACCGAGTTCACGAACGACAGGTCCGACGCGGAGTGGTCGCCGTCGTACTTGAGCCACAGGAAGAAGTCGGCGAAGTAGGTGCCGTCCCGGGTGTCCAGGTCGCGCACCTCGTTGAGGTTGACGCCGGTCGCCACGACCTGCCGCCGGGTCAGGTGCCGGTCGCCGATGGCGATGACCGCGCCGGACGCGACGCCCTCGCGCAGCGCGCGGTCCGACTGCGGCTCGTAGGCGGTGAGCTGGACGGGTGCGGACACCAGCCGGGTGCCGTCGCTGACCACGAACGACACCGGCATCTGCGCGGAGCCCGCCGCCGAGAAGTACAGCGGGCCGAGCAGCGCGGGGAACGCGTTCTCCCGGTTCTTCAGCGCCGCCATGGCGTCCCGCACGCGGCGGCGGTCGTCGGCCCGGTGCGCGCCGGTCAGGTCGAGGTCGCCGGTGAGGACGGCGTGCACCCCGATGTCGATCGCCTGCCGCGCGGTCGCGGCCGGCCACAGCGGGAGTTCCCCGTAGCGCTGCTCGAAGTCCTGCGACCACGTGAGTGCCTGACCCGACAGCGAGTCCGGGGAGAGCGGCGTGGCCAGGTGCAGGCCGGAGGTGAACAGGCCGGGCCGGCCGCGCTCCCGCTCGTCGCGGACGAGGGCGCGGTGCAGCGCCTTGGTGCCCATCGACGCCGTGCCGAGGATCGGCGCGGTGAAACCGTTCTCGCGCAACCGTTCCACGACGTGCAGGCCGCGCTTCTCGGTCATCGCCAGCACGACCGGCTCGTCGGTCGGCGACGCGGTGAGCCGGCGCACGGCCTCGTCCACCGTCGCGTCGTCCCTCACCGCGATCCCCTCGGCCGAGGCGCCCAGCACGCGCAGCCCGCCGCTGAACGACTCCAGCACCGACTGCCCGTACTCGTCGTCGTCGTGCACGACCGTCGCCGAGGGCACGCCGAGGACCTTGGCCGCGTAGGCGGCGAGGAAGTCGCCTTGCGTGCGGTTGCCGAACATGCTGCGGAAGTACCAGTCGCTGTCGTCGGTCAGCCGCGTCGACCCGGCGGACGGGGTGATCGCCGCGATCCCGGCCTCCCGGTAGACCGGCGACGCGGCCACGGCGGTGTCGCTGGTCGCGTGCCCGACCACGAACAGCGCGCGGCCGTCCCGGACGATCTCCTCGGCGACCTCGCGCGCCCGTTCCGGCCGGCCCTCGTCGTCGTGGACGTCCAGCACGACCCGGCGGCCTTCGACGCCGCCTCGCGCGTTCAGCTCCTCCACGCGCATCCGCAGGCTGCGCTCGACGTGCGCGGACTGCTCGGCGGCCTCGCCGGACAGCGAGACGGCCAGGGCGACGTGCAGCGGTTCGGCTCCGGTGCCGCCCCACGTCGTCCACGCGGCGGTCACCGCGAGCAGCAGCGCGCCGACGACGCCCACCGCGACCACGCGCAGCCGCCTCCGGCGGCGCTCGCGCGGGGTGGTCGGGGTCGTGGGGGGACGGGGCGGGTCGACCAGGTCCGCCGCTTCGGCCGGCGGCCGGCTCGGTCCCCCGCCCAGGGCGGCGCGCGACCGCGCCGTGTCCGGGTCGGCCACCAGCTTCCGCGCCTTGTCCAGGCAGAACCGGCGCTCGGCGGGGTCCTCCGCGAGTTCCGCGAGCCACCGCCACGCCGGCTCGTAGTCGATGTCCACGGCCAAGGCGCGGCCGAGCAGCTCCCGAGCCCGCGCCGGGTCGGACTCCCGCGCGCGCAGCGCCTCGTGGGTGAGCGCGGACGCGGTGGCGGGCAGGTCTGGCACGGTCAGAGCCTCCGGAACGGTGGCGCGGCAGGAGCGCCGGCGAGAGTACGCACGGCACGGTTCGCCCTCCCGAGACCGTCGAGATCACCTCGCGGTGAGCGCGAGCGGTGCCGGGAGGGGGACGCCGGGCCACGGTCGGGTGAGGCGCGGCCCCGAGGGGACTACGGTCGGAACCGGCCGAACAGCCAGTGCCCGGGGTGCCCGGCATCGGGTGCGCGGCAGAACCCGCGAACGGCGTCGACCAGTTCGGCCACCGAGAGCCGGCCGTCGCCGCCGGTGTCGAGGGCCGCCACCACCCGCGCGGCCTCGGCCTCCGGCACCTCGCAGCCGCGCAGCAGCCGGCGGACCTCGGTGTCGTCCACCCGGCCGTCCCGGTCGGCGTCGAGCAGCGCGAGCACGGCCTCGGCCAGCGGCAGCACCTCGTGCTCCGCCACGCCGAGCCGGCCCAGGAACTCCGCCCCGCCCACCCGGCCGTCCCGGTCGGTGTCGGCGCGGTCGGCCACCGCCCACCACAGCGCCCGGTAGCCCTCGCGGACCGCGCGGGCGCGCGGCGACCCCGGCGGCTCCCCGAACGCCTGCACCAGGCGCAGGGCGAACACCTCGTAGTCGTCGAGGCTGAGGTACCCGTCGCCGGTCGCGTCCAGCAGGCCGAACCCGGCCGTGCGAGGTGCTGCCGGGGCGGTGTCCAGCGCCCGGTCCGCCCACCGGGTCAGCGCCGGGACGTCGGCGGACAGCAGGCCCGCGTGGTCCGCGCCCTCGTGGGCCACCAGGGCGACGTCGGCCCCGGCCGCGTGCAGCTCGCCGGCGTACGAGCGGACCACGTCCAGCGGCACGACCTCGTCCGCGCCGCCCGCCACCAGCAGCACCGGCCGGTCCAGCCGGGCGACCGGCACCCGGCACGCCTCCAGCACCTCGGCCACCCCGGGCCGCCCGAGCAGGCCGGTGGTGCCCAGGTCGCGGTTGGTCAGCGCCGATGTCGCCCGGTACACCTCGAACAGCGACCCGCGCTCGGCCAGCGCCACCAGCTCCGCGCCCCGCTCGGTGAGCAGCCGCCGCGCGTCGAAACCGGGGTGCGACACCCGCAGCCCGGCCAGCAGGAAGGGCACCAGGACGGTCACCGGGTCGTCGTCGCGGGCGGTCTGCCGGGCCACGATCTGCGGGACGTGGACCGGCGGCGCGAGCGCGATGGTGCCCCGGAAGTCCAGCTCCGGCGCGTACCGGGTGGCGACCAGCCCGGCGAACAGCGCGGCGTGCCCGCCCTGCGAGAAGCCGACCGCGAGCCACTGGTCGCGCAGCGGCAGGCCCAGGCCGTGGGCGGCGCGCACGGCGTCGACCACGTCGTCGGCGACCGCCTCGCCGTTGAGGTACGGGTGCGGTCCGGGCGTGGACAGGCCCTCGTAGTCGGTGGCCGCCACGGCGTACCCGGCGGCGAGCCAGCCCTCCACCAGCCCGCGCTCCCGCCTGGTCAGCCCGGTGCGCGAGGGCGCGGCGGCGTCGCACAGCCCGGTCGTGCCGTGGGCGAAGGCGACGACCGGCCACGGTCCCCCGCCCGCCGGCGCGAAGACGGATCCGGACACCACCCGCCCGGCCCCGTCGTAGCCGACGCCCTGGTAGCGCACCCGCCGCGCGACCGCCGCCCCGGCCGGCCGCAGTCCGTCGGGCAGCTCCTCGCTGTCCAGCGGTGTCCCCGCCGGCCGCACGCCGGGGTCGACCGCGTCCACCTCACCCGCCACCTGGGCACCCATCCCCCCAGCGTGGCAGCCGCCGGTCGGCGGTGCGCCACCCGGCGGGCGGGGAGCACCCGTTCGTCCGAGCGGGACGACCCGACCGGGAAAACCGGAGGCGTCCCGCGAGCGCGCCGCGCTACGGTCCGGCGGTGACCGATGAGGACGGGTACTTCGGCGGAGCCGTCGCGGCGCAGTACGACGAGACGTCGGCCGACGTGTTCGACCCGGCGGTGGTGGGTCCGGCGGTCGACTTCCTGGCGGGCCTGGCCGGCACCGGCCGCGCGCTGGAGCTGGGCATCGGCACCGGCCGGATCGCCCTGCCGCTGGCGGCGCGCGGCGTGCCCGTGCACGGCGTCGACCTGTCGCGGGCGATGGTCGCCGAGCTGCGCGCCAAGCCGGGCGGCGACGCGATCCCGGTGACCGTCGGCGACTTCACGTCCGCCACGGCGGGCACCACCTTCTCCCTCGCCTACCTGGTGTTCAACACGATCATGAACGTGACCTCGCAGGACGCGCAGGTCGAGTGCTTCCGCAACGCCGCCGCGCACCTGGAGCCCGGTGGCTGCTTCGTCGTCGAGGTGATGGTCCCGGAGCTGCGCGCGCTGCCGCCCGGCCAACGGGCCGTGCCGTTCCAGGTGAGCCCCACCCGGTGGGCGTTCGACCTCTACGACGTGGCGACGCAGCAGATGAGCTCGAACTACGTCGAGGTGGTCGACGGCCGGGGCTCGTACCGCTCGATCCCGTTCCGGTACGCGTGGCCGGCCGAGCTGGACCTGATGGCCCGGATCGCGGGGCTGCGGCTGCGCGAGCGGTGGGACGGCTGGACGCGCGCACCGTTCACCGCCGAGAGCCGGCAGCACGTCTCGGTGTGGGAGAAGCCCGCCTGAGCGCCCGGCGCGCGGCGGCCGGCGACCTCGGTGCCCGGTCCCCGCACCGCCACGTACTACGGTGGGGGCGCGGCCGGACGCGGGAGGCGACGACGGTGACCACCTGGGTCAATGTGATCAACTATGTGCGCAGTCGGTACGAGGTGCTGGAGGAGTCCGAGAGCTGGCTGCGGTTCCGGCTGGACGCGAAGGGCGGGCGCACGCAGCAGGTCGCGGTGCACCACGTCAGCGACGAGAACGGCACGGCGTGGCTGGAGATCTCCTCGGCGGTCGGCCGGGCGGACGCCGTGGACCACGCGCGGCTGCTGGAGCTGGCCGGCACCTCGCTGGTCGGCGGGGCGGCCGTGGTGGACGGCGTGGCCCTGCTCAAGCACACGGTGCTGCTGGAGGAGCTGGGCGGCGTCCGGGACGAGTTCGAGCGCCCGCTGACGATGCTGGTGGCCAGCGCGGACGCGTTCGAGGAGGAGCTGACGGCGGCCGACCACTTCTGACCCCGGTCCGGGGCCACCCGGCACATCGGCCGGGTGGCCCGGGACCGGTGGTGCGCCCGGCCGACGCCCCGCGAGCCGGCCGGACGGGCGGTCACAGCGGGCCCGGCGGGACCACCTCGACCCGTTCCGCCTCGACCTGGCTGCGGCGCAGCCGGGGCAGCACCGCCAGCCACACCAGGGCCGCCGCCGCGCCGTACGCCACGGCCATCGTGACGGCCATCGACAGCGGGCTCGTGCCGCTGAGCGCCACCAGCGGCGCCACCAGCGGGCCCAGCGCGAACGACGTCGTGCCCAGCAGGGCCGCCGCCGTGCCCGCCCGGTCCCGGTGGTCGGCCAGGGCCAGCGCCGACCCGTTGGACTGGGTGCCGCCGCTGGCCAGCATCATCAGCGCCAGCGACACCAGCAGGGCCACCAGGCCGAGACCGAGCAGCACCGACGCCAGCAGCGCCAGGGCCGCCACCGCGCCCAGCGTCGTGCCCACCGCGTACATCCGGGCCGGGCCGACCCGCCGCACCACCACCCGGTTGACCTGCGCACCCACCACGGCCATCACCGCGTTGCCCGCGAAGCACAGGCTGAACACCTGCGGGCTGAGCGAGTAGCTGTCCTGCAGCACGAAGCTGATCGACGCCAGGTAGGTGAAGAACGCGACGCCGCCGCACGCGCCGACCACCAGGAAGCGCCGGAACATCCGGTCCTGGAGCACCGCGCCGAACTGCCGCGCGCCGCCCTGGGCGTAGCGGGCCCCGGGTGGCAGGCTCTCCGGCAACGACGTCAGCGCCAGCAGGAACAGCGCCACGCCGATCCCGGCCAGCACGCCGAAGATGCCGCGCCACCCCATGATCGGCGCGAGCTGGCCGCCGATGACCGGTGCCACGATCGGCGCCAGGGCCCCGACCGTGGTCAGCATCGCCAGCAGCCGCACCAGCTCCACGCCGTCGGTGAGGTCGCGCGCGACCGCCAGGGCGATCACGATCCCCGCCGAGCCGCACAGCCCCTGGAAGAACCGGGCGGCCAGCAGCAGCTCGATGGACGGCGTCAGCGCGCACGCCAGGGACAGCAGCGCGAACAGGCCGACGCCGAACAGCAGGGGCCGCCGCCGGCCGAACCGGTCGCTGAGCGGGCCCACGACCAGTTGGCCGAGGGCCAGCCCCAACATGCACGCCGACATCGTCGCCTGGGCGAGGCTCTCGCTGGTGTCGAGGTCGGCGGCGAGCCGGGGGAGCGCGGGCATGTAGAGGTCCATCGAGATGGGCCCGAAGGTCTCCAGCAGGCCCAGCACGACGGCGACGCGGCGCAGGCTCACCCGGCCCGCCCCGCGACCCGGCTCACCGCGCCCGCCTCATCGGGCACCGAGGATCCGCTCCAACCAGGACAGCCGGGCGGCCTCGGCCGCGCGGGACACCACGGCGTCCGGGGAGAACCCGGCGAAGGCGTGGTACCCGCCCGACCAGATGTGCAGCTCGGCCTGCCCGCCGGTGGCCCAGATCCGCGACGCGTACTCGGCCGCCTCGTCGCGGAAGATCTCCGCCGCGCCGACGTCGACGTACGCCGGCGGCAGGCCGGACAGGTCCGCCATCCGGGCCGGCACCTGGTAGGGCGACGCCTGGTCGGTGCCGCGCAGCGGACCGAGGATGGCGTTCCAGGCGGTGTCGTTGTTGTTGCGGTCCCACGCGCCCCGACCGTCGTACTGCCGGGTGGACACGGACTCGTTGCGGTCGTCGAGCATCGGGCACATCAGCACCTGCCCGGCGATCGCCGGGCCGCCCCGGTCCCGGGCCAGCAGCGACACCCCGGCGGACAGCCCGCCGCCGGCGCTGGCCCCGGTGACGACGACCCGGTCCGGGTCGACGCCGAGTTCGGCGGCGTGCTCGGCGAGCCACACCAGGCCCGCGTAGCAGTCCTCGACGGCGGCGGGCGCGGGGTGCTCCGGGGCGAGCCGGTACTCGACCGACACCGCGACGGCGTTGAACCGCAGCACGTCCTCGATCAGGCCGTCGATGCCGAAGTACCGGTTGCCCAGCACCATCCCGCCGCCGTGGATGCCGTAGAACGCGGGCGCGTCCACGACCCCGCCGCGCGGCCGGACCACCGTCAGCTCGATGTCGGGCGCACCGGCCGGGCCGGGCACGACGTGCTCCTGCACCTCGACCGGCCGGTCGCCGACCACCTGGGCGACCGGCGGGACGATGGTGGCGAAGTGCGCCCGGTTGGCCAGGATCGTGTCGGCCCGCAGCGGGATCCGCTCGACCATGTCGAGGAACGCGGCCAGCCCCGCTTCCAGCTCGGGGTCGTAGGGGACGGGCGGGTAGCGGTCGGGGCTCATCCCGCGACCAGCCCCAGCACCCGGCGCAGCCACGAGGTGCGCGTCTCGATGGCGATCCGGCTGACGTGCCACTCGGGCACGTACATGTCGAACCCGTGGAACGCGCCGCTCCACACGTGCAGCTCGGCCTGGCCGCCGGTCTCCCAGATCCGCAGCGCGTACTGGGTGTCCTCGTCGCGGAACGTCTCCGCGCTGCCGACCTCGATGAACGCCGGGGGCAGCCCGGACAGGTCGGTGGCGCGGGTGGGCGCGGCGTACGGCGAGACCGCGTCGGTGCCGTAGTCCTCGCCCAGCAGCGACTGCCAGCCCGCCAGGTTCGTCTCCCGGGTCCACGTGCCCAGGTTGCTGTACTGGTGGCTGGCGACCGTGGTGTTGGTGTCGTCGATCATGGGGCACAGCAGGAGCTGGCCGACCAGCGCGGGGCCGCCCCGGTCGCGGGCCAGCAGCGCGACGCCGGCGGACAGGCCGCCGCCCGCGCTGCCGCCCATCACCACGACCCGCGTCGGGTCGATGCCCAGCTCGGCCGCGTGCTCGACGGTCCACACCAGACCGGCGTAGCAGTCCTCGACGGGCGCGGGGTGCGGGTGCTCGGGCGCGAGCCGGTACTCCACGTTGACCGCGACGACGCCCAGCTCCAGCACCAGGGCGAGCAGCCGGCCGACGTCCATGTTGCGGTGGCCGACCATCATGCCGCCGCCGTGGATGTTGTACAGGCAGGGCACCGGGCCCTCGACGTCGCGCGGGGAGATGACGGTGATCTCCAGGTCCGGTGCGCCCTCGGGGCCGGGGACCTTCCACTCGGCGACGTGCACCGGGGCGTCGCCGACCTGCTCGGCGGCGGGCGGGAACATCGCGGCCATGGCGGCGCGCATCCCGGGGATCGTCTCCGGCGTGAACGGGGGCGCGTCCGGCGACACGATCTGCGCGAGCGCGGGCTCGATCTCGGCGTCGAAGGGGACCGGGGGGTAGGTCACGGCAGGCTCCTCGGGGGTGGTTCGGTTGGTCACGGTCCCTCCGGGTCGACCACGCCCCGGTCGGCCCAGAAGGGCTCGACCAGCGAGCGCAGCTCCTCGGCGCCGACCTGCTCGACCAGGTCGACGGCGGCGAGGTTGTCCTCCAGCTGCGCGAGCCGGGACGCGCCGAACAGCGTGGTGACGTTGGCCGGGTGGGTCAGGGTGAAGGCGACGGCGAGCCGCGCCGCGCTGGTGCCGAGCTTGTCGGCGACCTCGGCGATGCCGGCGGCGTGCTGCTTGAGCGCCTCGCGGATGCCGCCGGGGTCGCGGCCGATCTCGCGGCTCTGGCCGTCGCTGCCGGCCAGGATGCCGCCTTCGAGGACGTCGGACGCCTGCATGGTGAAGCCCTCGGCGAACAGCTTGCCGAACGGCTCACCGTCCGGGATGGACCGGCGGCCGATGCTGTACTTGAGCTGGGCGATCTGCGGGCCCGGCACGCCGCGCCCGGCGGCGATCTCCTGGAGGCGGCGGATGTTGCCGGCGGACCAGTTGTTGACGCCCCAGGCGCGGATCAGGCCGTCGCGGGCCAGCCCGGACAGGTCGTCGACCAGGTCTTCCAGGGCGACGTCGTCCCGCCGCAGGTCGCCGAGGACGACCAGGTCGGCGACCTCGAAACCGCCGCGCAGGAAGGCGTTGCGCAGCTGGGGGCGGAACCCCTCGTCGCCGAAGCCCTCGATCCAGAGCTTGGCGGACACCAGGTAGTCGTCGCGCGAGATGCCGGAGGCGCGCATGATCGCGCTCCAGATGACGTCGGTGAACACCGGCGGCATCCCGGGGAACCCGTAGACGCCGACGTCGAACAGGTTGATCCCGGCGTCCACGGCGGCGCGGATCATCGCCACGGCGTCGGCGAAGTCCATCCGGTCGTAGGTGTGCCAGGAGCCGAGGGACAGCAGTGACACGTCCAGGTCGGACGTTCCCACGCGGCGGCGGGGCAAGGCGGACACGGTGTGCCTCCTACGGGGTCAGGGGAGACGGGGGTCGATGACGGCCTTGACCTCGTCGAGGCGGTGCATGGCCTCGATCCGGTCGGACGCGGCCGAGAGGCCGACCGGGGTGCCGAACAGCTCGTGCCACGGCATCCGGTCGCCGAAGGCGCCGAAGAACTCGATGGCGCGGTGGTAGTCGGCGATGTCGCCGTTGAGCGAGCCGACGACGGTCAGCTCCTTGCCCATGACGGTGCCCAGCGGCAGCGGCGCGGAGCCGGGGCCGGTGGTGCCGACGATGACGACGCGACCGCGCTGGGCGGCCATGGCCACCGCCTCGTGGCCGACCGACGGTGCGCCGGCGAAGTCCATCACCAGGTCGGCCCCGTGGCCGCCGGTCAGCTCGCGGACCCGCTCGACGACGCCGTCCGAGCCCAGGGCGATGTCGACGGTGGCGTCCGCGCCGAACCGGCCGGCCAGGGTCAGCCGGGACGCGGGCGCGCCGACCGTGATCACCGTGCCCGCACCGGAGATCCGGGCGACGGCGGTGGCGAACACGCCGAGGGCGCCGGAGCCCTGGATCACCACGCGCGAGCCCGGCGCGACGCCGCCGACACCGTGGAAGGCGCGCAGCACGGTCTTGGCCGCGCACCCGGCCATGGCCGCCCAGGTGTCCGGGAGGTCGTCGGGCAGCAGCAGCTTCGCCGCGCCGGGCACGACGTAGGCGTACTCGCACAGGCCCGCCGTCGCGTACGGGTGGACGTCGGAGCGCTGGAGGAAGCCGTAGCCGCGCTTGGCGCACGCGACGGGCTCGCGCAGGACGGTGCAGCCGTAGCACTCGCCGCACGTCGACTCCGACCAGCCGATGCGCGCGCCGACCGGGACGTCCCGGCCGAGCGCGTCCCGGGTGCCGGGTCCGACGGCGACGACCTCGCCGACCATCTCGTGCCCCAGCACCATGGGCAGCATCCCGGGGAAGCTCATCTTCCCGGACCAGATCTCGACGTCCGTGCCGCAGAGCGTGGCGCACGAGACGCGCACCAGAGCGGCTCCGGGCTCGACCTCGGCGGGCAGCGGGAGTTCGGTGAGGTGCAGCGGTTCGCCGTGCTCGGTCAGCACCGCCGCGCGGGTGGAGGTCGGGACGGACATCGGGCTCCTTCCGGTGGCGGGAGGCGCAAGAAGGCCACCCGGTGGGTTAGTCTACGGATGTCGACTAAAATGTCGAGACCCCGGACACAACAGGGAGCGCCAGTGGGGACATCAGTTGCGGACCTCGTCCTGCGCGGCGGACCGGTCCACACCTTGGCCGGCTCTCGCCCCGCCACCGCGCTGGCCGTCCGGGACGGGCGCGTGCTGCGCACCGGCACCGACGCGGACGTCGCCGACCTGGTCGGTCCGGGCACCGACGTGGTCGACCTCAACGGTCGCGCCGTCATCCCCGGCATCAACGACGCACACCTGCACGCGACCTGGCTGGGCGCGCTGTGGCCGCACACGCTGTTCGGCGACAGCGGGGCGCCCGGCATGGCCCCGGAGCGCCCGCTGACCACGCCGGCCGAGCGCCGGGCGGCGATCCTGCGCGCCGGGGACCTGTTGGCGGGCCTGGGGATCACCAGCTACACCGAACCGGGCCTGGGGCCGGGCGAGGACGCCGGCAGCACCGGCGCGTTCGGCACGTCGGTCGTCGAGCAGTACCGCGACCTGGCGGCCGAGGGCCTGCTGCGGGCGCGGGTCACCGCGCTGTGGCTCTACGGCGAGCTGGACGGCCCGAGCACGCTCGCGGACTTCCGCGCCGGACTGGCCACAGTGGACGGTACCGGTCCCGACCGCGAGCGGCTGAACTTCACCGGGGTGAAGATCTTCGCCGACGGCATCCCGCCGATGCGCTCCGCCTACACGCACCACTGCTACGCCGACGGGTCGCGCGCGGAGCTGCTCGTCGCGGGCGGCGACGACGCCGAGCGCGAGGCGAACCTGACCCGGATGGTCCTCGACGCCCACCACGCCGGCCTCCAGGTGGGCCTGCACGCGACCGGCGACCGGGCGATCGAGCTGATGCTGGACGCGGTCGAGCGCGCCCGCGCCGAGCACGACGTCGACCTGGGCCACTACGTCATCCACGGCGACCTGGTGAGCACCGACCAGCTCGCCCGGATGGCCCGGCTGGGCGTCGGCCTGTCCGCGCAGGCGGGGATCGCCGTGCGCACGGTCGGCGTGGTCGACGCGGCGATGGGGCCGGGTCGCGCGCAGAGCGCGTGGCCGTTCCAGGCCGCGCTGGACGCCGGCGTGCCGCTGTGCCTGACCTCCGACTCGCCCGTGCTGCCGCCCGACTGGCGGCGCGAGATCGCGGCGGCCGACCGGTGGATGGGGCCGGCGGCGGACCCCCGGCAGCGGCTGGAGACGCTGCTGCGCTGCTACACCGTGCACCCCGCGATCCAGGACGGCGCCGCCGACTGGAAGGGCACCCTCGCCGACGGCATGGCGGCCGACTTGTGCGTGCTGGCGGCGGACCCGCTGGAGCTGACCGCCGCCGAGCTGCCCGACGTGGCCGTCGACCTGACCGTCCTGGGTGGACGGGTGGTCTTCGAGCGCACCGGTTCGAGCGCCACCGCCGTCTAGGACCAGCACGTCTGAACAGCACAGGCTGCACACGGCAGAAGGGCCGGTCCCCGAGGGGGCCGGCCCTTCTGCCGCACGTCCGAGGTCAGGTGAGGAGCTGGCCGCCGTCGACCGGCAGGCTGGTGCCGGTGATGTGCGCGGCCGAGTCGCCGGCCAGGAACACCACGGCGGCGGCCACCTGCTCGACGGCCGCGAGCTGCCGCAGCGGGATGCGGCTCTCCCACGCCTGGCGGGCGGGCGAACCCTCGGGCAGGCCGGCGGCGAGCATCGGGGTGAGCACCGGGCCGGGGGCCACCGCGTTGACCCGGATGCCGTTCTCGGCCAGCTCGACGGCGGCCCACCTGGTCAGCGCGTCGACGGCCGCCTTGCTGCTCTCGTAGCCGCCCATGCCGGGGGTGGGCTGCCGGCCGCCGATGGACGACAGGTTGACCACCGCGCCGCGCACCCCGGCCTCGACCATCCGGCGCGCGACCTGCTGGGTGACCAGGAAGGTGCCGTGCACGTTGGTCTGGAGGATGCGCAGCATGTCGGCGGGCGGCAGGTCGAGCAGCCGGCCGTGCACGCTCAGGATGCCCGCGTTGTTGACCAGCACGTCCACCCGGCCGACCTCGTCGAGCGCGCGGGCGATCGAGCCCTCGTCGGTGATGTCGACGGTCACCCCGCGCACACCGAGCGTGGCGGCGGCCTCCTCGACGCCGTGGACGTCGGCGAGGACGACGGTGTCACCGAGGGCGGCGAACGCGGCGGCGATCGCGCGGCCGATGCCGCCGGCTCCTCCGGTTACCAGCACGGTGCGGGCAGAGGTCATCGTCGGTTCCTCTCGCGGGACCGGGGGTCCGGTCGGGTGTTCAGTATACAAGCGTAGAAAATAAACCCCTTGGACCACAACCGGAAGCGCGCGGTCGGACCGCTCGCGTCCACTCGGCGGGGTCCGGTCGGACGGGAGTTGCGGCCCGATCGGGTGGACCGCCGGCAGAACCCGGCGAAGGGGGTGGCGCTTTTAATCGACGTGCGTAGACTAACGCTCTCTCGTCCTGGGCGGTCCGAGGCCGCCCGCATTCCGCCAGAGGAGCCGTCATGACCGGACCCGCACCGGACCGCATCGTCGACATCGCCATCGGTTACATGGGTGCCAAGCAGTTGTTCGCCGCGTCCCGGATCGGGCTGTTCCGCGCTCTCGCCGACGGTGACCGGTCGGTCACCGAGCTGGCCTCGGCCACCGGCACCAGCGAGCAGATCGTCCGCATCCTGGCCGACGCGATGAACGCCCAGGGCCTGCTCGACCGCCAGGACGGCCGGTACTCGCTGGCCGCCGACGCCCGGGAGTACCTCGGTGGGGCGGGCGCGACCGACCTCGCGCCGTTCCTCGGCTTCCTCAACGAGATCAGCTACGGCCACTGGCTCCAGTTCGACACCACGGTCGACACCGCCAAGCCCGGCGACCTCCAGATGGACGACGCCCGCTGGGGCACGTTCATGGCCGGCGTGATGACCTACAACTCGCTGCACGCCGCGATGCTCGCGCGGGGCTTCGACTTCTCGTCCTACCGCTCCATGCTGGACCTGGGCGGGCTGTCGCCGGACTTCGCCATCGGCGCGCTGAAGGCCAACCCGGACCTGGCGGTCAAGTTCGTGTTCGCGCCGATGTCCACGCAGGGCATCAACGACGCGCTGGCGGCGGCGGGCTACACCGACCGGGCCACCGTGGAGCCGGCCGAGACGGCGACCGCCAACCCCGGCGGCGAGCACGACATCGTCATGGTCAACCACGTGATCCACCGGTTCGACGTCGAGCAGAACAAGGTCATCCTGGCCAACGCCCGCGCGGCGGCCAAGGAGGGCGCGACCCTGCTGCTGCTCGACTTCTTCCTCGACGACGACGAGCGCCAGCGGCCGATCGACGCCCTGCACGCGGGCGAGTACTTCGTCATCGACGGCACGATCGTGTACCCCGAATCCGAGGTGCGCTCGTGGCTGGAGGGCACCGGCTGGCGGGCCCGCGAGGTGCTGGCGCTGCCGGGCAGCCCGCGCGTGCTGGTCGCCGAGGCCGTCTGAGGCGGTCGGGAGTGGTCTACGGTCGTCGGTATTCGATGTGCGACCTGCGGAGCGACGTTCTCGCGGCCAAAACGTTGACAGTCCGTTACTTCCGCGACGAATTGTAGTCGGTCAACCGTTGATTTTTTTGCCGACGAACGTAGACTATCCCGAACCACGGTGAGCCAGGTCTCACCTCTTGATCTAAGAATGCACCAGGCGCGGAGCGACCCGCCCCAGCGGAACGTGGCCACGCCGGCAGTCCATCACCCGAGAGAAGGACTCCATGACGAGGAACCGGACAGCGGCCCTGGTCGCGGTCGCCGCCGCAGCGGCCACCGCGCTCGCCGGATGTACCAGCGCGGGTGGTGGCGGCGGCAACGCCCCCACCGCGGCCGTGGACGAGCTCAAGGCCGGGGTGTTCCTCGACGTGACCTCATGGGACCCGGCCAACGCCGACATCGGCTTCGACGGGCCGTACCTCTCCGCCGTCTACGACCCGCTGGTGGCCCTGGACAAGGACGGCAAGCCGGTGCCGGCGCTGGCCTCCTCCTGGGAGTGGTCGGCCGACCGCCTGACCCTGACCGCGAAGCTGCGCACGGGCGTCGCGTTCGAGGACGGCCAGAAGTTCGACGCCACGGCCGCCGTCGAGAACATCAAGCACCTGAAGGCCGGCGTCCGCTCCGGCCAGGCGTACCTCAACGTCGCCGAGGCCACCGCCAAGGACCCGGAGACGCTGGAGATCAAGCTCTCCAAGCGGGACGACGCGCTGCTCTACCAGATGGGCCTGGGCCGCAGCTGGATGGCCTCGCCCGCCGCGATCGCCGCCGGCTCCCTGGCCACCGCCCCGTCCGGCTCCGGCCCGTACAAGTTCGACCAGGCCAACTCCGCGCCGCAGTCGCAGTACGTCTTCACCAAGAAGGCCGACCACTGGGACGCCGGCACCTACCCGTTCCCCTCGGTGAAGCTGTTCCCGATCACCGACCAGACGGCGAGCTTCAACGCGATGCTGTCCGGCCAGCTCAACGTCCAGTTCGCCAACGCGGCCAACCTCCCGAAGGCCAAGGAGAACGGCTGGAACATCTCGTCCAAGGCGGCCTCCTGGGTCGGCGTGCAGTTCGCCGACCGGACCGGCGCGCAGGTCAAGGCGCTCGGTGACCAGAAGGTCCGCCAGGCGATCAGCTACGCCTTCGACTCGGCGGGCATCCTCAAGGCGGTCGGCAACGACTCCGGCACCGTCACCAACCAGGTCTTCTCGGTCGACGCCCAGGTCTACGACAAGTCGATGAACGACAAGTACAAGACCGACATGGCCAAGGCCAAGCAGCTCCTCAAGGACGCCGGCTACCCGGACGGCTTCAGCGTCAAGATGCCGATGTCGCCGATCTTCGCGGCGTGGCAGCCGGCGGCCAACCAGACCTTCGGCGAGCTGGGCATCAAGGTCGAGTGGCAGGACATGGCCATGCCCGACTACCAGAAGAACGCCCCGACCTACCCGATGTTCCTCGCGGTGATCGCCCTGGCGGGCAACGACATGGCCACGCTCACCGACCAGGTCACCACCGCCCAGTGGTACAACCCGAACCCGTCGGTCGACGCCTTCCCCGAGATCAAGTCGATGGTCGAGCAGGTCGAGAAGGCGGAGCCTGGCCAGGCCCAGGTGGACCTGCTCAAGCAGCTCAACGGCAAGCTGGTCGACCAGGCTTGGTGGGCCCCGTGGTACCAGGCGAACAACACCTACTTCAGCGTCAAGGGGATCACCGTCACGCCGGTCACCGGCATGATGTTCCCGACGCTGCGGTTCATCCAGCGCGGCTGACGCCCGTGCTCCGGCGGGTCCGTCCACACCGGACGGACCCGCCGGCGAGGAGCCGGTGAGGAGCCGACTGACTATGCTGTCCTTCATCGTCAAGCGCCTGTTGTCCGGGGTCCTGCTGCTCGTGGTCGTCACCAGCGGCACGTTCTTCCTGGCGCACCTGGCCGTCGGGGACCCGACCCCCGGCCTGCTCGGCAACAGCGCCACCGCCGCCCAGCAGGAGGCCCTGCGCGCCAAGATCGGCTACGACCGGCCGCTGCTCGTCCAGTTCTGGGACTGGCTGTCGCACGCCGCCACCGGCGACTTCGGCACCTCGTGGCGCAGCTTCCAGCCGGTCAACGACCAGTTGGCGCTGCGCGTCCCGGTGACGCTGTCGGTCGTGGTCTTCGCGACCCTGCTGTCCGCCGTCGTCGGCGTGACCGTGGGCATCGTCTGCGGGCTGCGCCCCGGCGGGCTGCTCGACCGGGGCCTCAAGCTCGCGTCCGTGGTGCTGTTCGCGCTGCCCGGGTTCTGGATCAGCCTCGTGCTGGTCACCTGGTTCGCCATCAACCTCAGGTGGTTCCCGGCGATCGGGTACGTGTCGCCGGACCAGTCGGTGAGCGGGTGGCTCAGCTCGATCACCCTGCCGTCGGTCTCGCTGGCCCTCGGCGCGATCGTCATGGTCGCGGAGCAGCTGCGCAACGGCTTCCTCCAGGTCACCAACCAGGACTTCGTGCGCACGCTGCGGGCGCGCGGGCTGTCCGGCCGCCGCGTCACCACGCACGTGCTGCGCAACGCCTCGCCGGCCGCGCTGACCGTGCTCGCGCTGATGTTCGTCGGGCTGCTCGGCGGGGCCATCGTCGTCGAGATCGTGTTCAACCTGCCCGGCATCGGCAGCCTGACCCAGTCGGCCTCGCAGATCGGGGACATCCCGGTGCTGCTCGGCCTGACCGCCGTCACCGTGGTGTTCGTCGTCATCGTCAACTTCCTGCTCGACCTGTTGCTCGGGTGGGTCAACCCGAAGGTGCGCGACCGATGACCGCTGCCCCCTTCCCCACCACGCTCGCACCCGTCAAACGGATCTCGCTGCTGCGGCGCTACCTGCGCCGCCCGCTCGGCGTGGTCGCGCTCGCCGTCATGCTGGTCATCGTCGCGGCGGCGGTGCTAGCCCCGTGGCTCGCGCCGTTCGACCCGAACTTCGTGCAGTTCACCCTCACCCACGCCGAACCCGGCAACGGGCACGTGCTGGGCGGCGACTCGGCCGGCCGCGACATCCTCAGCCGGCTGCTCTACGGCGCCCAGACCACGCTGTTCGGCGCGGTCATCACCTGTGGCGCGGGGCTGCTGCTCGGCGTGCCCACGGGTGTGCTGGCCGGGTACGCCGGCGGCACGACCGACCGGGTGCTCTCCTGGATCAGCGACGCCCTCCAGTCGGTCCCCGGCATGATCGTGCTGCTGGTGGTCGCCGCCGGCACCGGCCAGGACTTCGCGGTCCTGATGGTCGCGCTGGGCATCTTCCTGGCCCCCGGCTACTACCGGATCACCCGGGCGCGCGCGCTGGCCGTGCGCAAGGAGCCCTACATCGACGCCGCGCGCGTCGCCGGCGTGACCAACGTGAAGATCCTGCGCACGCACATGCTGCGCGCGGTCTACGCGCCGATCCTGGTGCAGACGGCGCTGACCGCCGGCATCGCCATCGGTATGCAGGCGGGCCTGCAGTTCCTCGGCATCGGGTCGGCGTCCACGCCGAGCTGGGGCCAGATGATGAACGACGGCTTCCAGAACATGCTCACCTACCCGCTGATCCTGCTGTGGCCGTCGATCGCCCTGGGCGTCACGATCGCCGCGCTGGCCTTCATCGGGTCGACCCTGGCCGACCTGGTCAGCGTCCGCGCGGAGCAGCCGACCCGGCGGGCCCGCGCACGGGTCAGGGAGGCGCTGGCCGCGCCGGCCGCCGCCGACCTGCCCGACCGCGTCGCCAGCGGCGGGCACCAGCACGCGACCGAGGGCAGCGCCCTGCGGGTGGAGAACCTGCGGGTCGGCTACGCGACCCAGAACGGCGTCAAGGAGGTCGTGCGGGGCGTGTCCCTGGACGCCGCCCCCGGCGAGGTGCTGGGCATCGTCGGCGAGTCCGGTTCCGGCAAGACGCAGACCATCTTCACCGTGCTCGACCTGCTGCCCTCCGGCGGCACGGCGGTCGCCGACGGGATCTGGGTCGGCGGCAAGGAGGTGAGCAAGCTGTCCTCCCGCGAGCGCGCCGCGCTGCTCGGCCGCTCCATCGGGTACGTGCCGCAGGAGCCGATGAGCAACCTCGACCCCTGCTACACCGTCGAGCACCAGCTCGTCGAGCCGCTGCGGCACGTGCACGGGCTGTCGAAGACCGACGCGCGGGCGCGGGCGCGCGAGGTGCTGGTCCGGGTCGGCATCACCGACCCCGACCGGGTGCTGCGCTCCTACCCGCACCAGATCTCCGGCGGCATGGCGCAGCGCGTGCTGATCGCCGGCGCGGTGTCCGGGCGACCGTCGCTGCTGGTCGCCGACGAGCCGACCACCGCGCTCGACGTGACCGTGCAGGCGGAGGTGCTGGAGCTGCTGCGCGAGTTGCAGCAGGAGTACGGCATGGCGCTGGTGATCGTGACGCACAACTTCGGCGTCGTCGCGGACATCTGCGACCGGGTCGTGGTGATGAAGGACGGCCGGATCGTGGAGACCGGCCCGGTGGAGCGGATCTTCAACCACGCCGAGGAGCCCTACACCGCCGAGCTGATCAGCGCGTCGCTGGACGACGTCGAGGACCGGCGGCAACTGGACGAGATCTGGGCGCAGCGCACCCCGGTGGCCGCCGCGCACGCGGGTGGAGAGGACGACGCACGATGACCGCGCCCGAAGACACCGCGCCGCTGCTCGCGGTGGAGGACCTGGTGGTCGACTACCGGCTGCACCGCAAGCTGACGCTGCGCGCGCTCAAGGGCGTGTCGATCTCCGTCGGGCCCGGCGAGTGCGTCGGGCTGGTCGGGGAGAGCGGGTCGGGCAAGTCGACGCTGGGCAAGGCCGTGCTGGGCCTGGCGGCCGTCGCGTCCGGCCGGATCACGTTCGACGGCAAGGACATCACCCGCGCGCGCGGCGCCGAGCGGCGGCGGCTGGCCAACGACATCCAGGTCGTGTTCCAGGACCCGTACGGCTCCCTGGACCCGACCATGACCGTCGGCGAGGTGCTCGCCGAACCGCTCCAGGTGGGCGGGACGGGCAAGGCGCAGGCGCGGGCGGTGGTCGCCGAGATGCTCGACCACGTGCGGCTGCCGGCCGACTCGGTGCACCGGTACCCGAGCGAGTTCTCCGGCGGCCAGCGCCAGCGCATCGCCATCGCGCGGGCACTGGTCCGGCGGCCCCGGCTGATCGTCTGCGACGAGCCGGTCAGCGCGCTCGACCTCACCACGCAGGCGACGATCCTGGACCTGTTCATCGACCTCCAGCGCGACACCGGCGTGTCGTACCTGTTCGTCTCGCACGACCTCGGCGTCGTGCGGCGGATCTGCCACCGCGTCTCGGTGATGTACCAGGGCGAGATCGTGGAGTCGGGGGACACCGGCCAGGTCACCGAGGCCCCGGAGCACCCCTACACCCAGCGGCTGCTGCTGGCCGCGCCCGTCGCCGACCCGGCCCGCCAGGCCGAGCGCCGCGCCGCCTGGCTCGGCCTTCGGGACACGGCGTGACCTGCGTGCATTAGAGTCGACACCATGCCGAAGGTCATCGACCATGATCAGCGGCGGCGCGAGATCGTCGAGGTCGCCAAGAAGCTCATCGCCGAGGGTGGCTTCGAGGCGGCCACGATGCGCAGCATCGTCGCCGCGGCCGGTTTCGCGAACGGTGCTCTCAAGCACTACTTCGCCAGCAAGGACGAGATCATCGCGGCGACGTTCGAGAGCGTGCTGCAGGCGACCGCGCTCCGGCTGTCCGAACTGGACTCGAACGCGAGCCCGGTGGAGGCGCTGCGGGGGTTCGTCACCGGGGCGATGCCCCTGGAGGCGCACCAGATCACGTCCGCGCGGGTGCTGCTGGTGCTGTGGGAGCACTCGGTGGCCAACCCCGACCTGGCCCGTCGGTACCGCGACCTGCTCACCTCGTGGCGGGCGGAGCTGACCGCCCGGATCGCGGCGGCGCGCGGCGGCGGGGAGTCCGAGGGCTCCCCGGCGGCCGGCGTGCTCGCGGACGAGATCATCTCGGTCACGATCGGTGCGAACGTGGCGAGCCTGATGCACCCGGTGGGGGAGCTGGCGGACCGCTACCGGGCGTACGTCGACGCGCTGATGGAGCGGATCGCGGGCTGAGGTCGCCGGACGGCCCGGGGCTCGTGGCCCGGGGTTCCCGGACCGGTGGGGCTCGTGGATCGAGGGTCGGGTCCCTGGACCGGCCGGGTCTTATTGTCTACACTCGTAGAATGACAAGTGTCGTCGCGCTGCCGGTCACCAGCACCCGGCCCACCTCCGAGGTCACCGGCCCGCCCGTCGTGTTCGTCCACGGCTTCGCCGCCAACGGCGCGTCCGACTGGCCCGCCGACCGCTGGGCCGCCCCGCTGGCCGAGGCGGGCCGCGCGGCGGTCGTCGTGCACCTGCCCGGCCACGTCGGCGGCCCCGCCGTCGCGTCGCCGGACGAGGTGACCACCGCGCACCTGCTCCAGCGGCTCGCGGCGGGCGTCGCCGAGGCCGTGGGCGGCGGCGAGGTCGACCTCGTCGGCTACTCGCTGGGCGCGCGCCTGGCCTGGGACCTCGCGGCCGGCAAGGTCCTCCCGGTGCGCCGCCTGGTCCTCGGCGGCCTCAGCCCGATGGAGCCCTTCGGCGCGGTCGACCTCGACACCGCCCGCGCGGCCGTCCAGGGCGGGCCGCGCCCGGCCGACCCGCTGACCGGCATGATCACCGGCATGGTGTCCGGTGAGGGCCAGGACCCCGCGTCGCTGCTGAACGTGGTCGAGGGCCTGGCCCGCGAGCCGTTCGACCCGGCGGCCACCGCGCCCGAGGTGCCCACGCTCTTCCTCGCGGGCCAGGGCGACCCGATGTCGCAGGGCGTCGAGCAGGTCGTCGCGCGGGTCGCCGGCGCGCAGCTGGAGCACGTGCCGGGCGACCACTTCGGCGCCCTGGCCGGCGACGAGTTCCGCGCCGCCGTGTTCCGCTTCCTGGAGGTCTGACGCACCGCGTCCGACCCACTGCGTCCGATCCACTGCGTCCGACCCACTGCGTCCGACCCCTGCGCCGAGTCACCGCGCCGAGTCGCTGCGCTGATTGACTGCGCCGATCTGCCGCAACGAGCGTCAAGGCCGGAGCGGGTGACCCCACCCGCTCCGGCCTTCGCCGTCCCGGGGCCGGAATCCGTTGTGCAGCCGCCTTTTCGCGGACTGGCGCGGAAGTGGCCGCACCGGCGCGGTCCGCGCGCTGGTCCGGTCGGGCTGCCGGGCGCTCCTGCGCCGGGCGGTCCGCCGACCGCCGCCCGGTCGGCACCGGTGAACCGCCCGGGTGATTTCCGCCGGGCAGCCGGGTGATCGAGGTGTCAGCGGGCCGCGCGCGCCGAGCACGATGGGGTCGTCCCGCCGCCGATCCCGGCGGCGCGGGCTCCTCGCGGCACCGGACCGTCCACACCGGACGGTGGACCGGCCGCGCGCGGGGCGATGGGGAGGGACCGGCCATGCCTGACGAACCCGGCGACTACGCGTCCGCCAACGGCATCCGCCTGTGGTACCGCGACGAGGGCGACCCCGAGGGGGAGCCGCTGCTGCTGATCATGGGCCTGAACTCGCAGCTCGTCCTGTGGCCGGAGGAGGTGGTGCAGGCCCTCGGCGAGCGCGGCTACCGGGTCGTCCGGTTCGACAACCGCGACTGCGGCCGGTCGGACAAGATCGCGGCCACCACCCCGCCCGGCGGCGTGGCCTACCACCTGGTGGACCTGGCCGCCGACACCGTCGGTCTGCTCGACCACCTGGGCCTGTCGCGCGTGCACCTCGTCGGCGCGTCGATGGGCGGGATGATCGCCCAGCTGATCGCCATCCACCACCCGGAGCGCGCCGCCACGCTGTGCTCCATCATGAGCACCACCGGCAACCCGGGCGTCGGCGGCCCCACGGCGGAGGCGGTGGCCGTCGTCACCAGGCCCACCCCCGCCGACCGCGAGGAGGCCATCGACCACATCACCGAGGTCTACCGCGTCATCGGCTCGCGCACCCACGCCGAGGCCGAGCACCCCCGCCGCCGGCAGTTCGCCGCCGACTCGTTCGACCGGGGCCTGCACCCCAGGGGCGCCGAGCGCCAGTTCACCGCCGTCCTCCGCGCCGTCGACCGCACCCCGCGCCTGCGCCGACTCGACCTGCCCACGGCGGTCGTGCACGGCGTCGAGGACAGCCTCATCAACGTCAGCGGCGGTCGCGCCACCCACGACGCCGTCCCCGGCTCCACCTACCTCGAACTGCCCGACATGGGCCACGACCTGCCCCAGGTCCTGCTGCCGAGGCTGATCGACACCATCGACGCGAACGCCCGCACCCGCAGCACCGTCGGCTGACGGCACCCGTCGGCGCAGGGCGGCACCGTGACGCACCTGCTCGCTCCGTGCACAGTGGACACTACCGGAACAAGTACACAGTGGAGTGACGCAGACCACGAATGACGGGCACCGCGCGGGGACGACGACGGGCGCACCCGCGCGGACGTGGGAAACTGCTCCGCGATGACTACGATCCTCGGGCTGACCGCCATCGTCCTCTGGTCGCTGACCGCCCACCGGCTGTCCCGGTGGAACGTCGGCGCACCCGTCGTGATGGTGGCGGCCGGCGTCGGGCTCGGCTTCCTCGTCGGCGACGACGTCGGGGCCGCGCTGAACACGATGACCGCCGAGTTCGTCGCCGAGGTCATCCTGGCGGTGCTGCTGTTCGTGGACGCCACCGAGGTGCGCGGCGGGCGGCTGTGGGGCAACCACCCCGGCACCGCCGCCCGGCTGCTGCTGGTCGCCCTGCCGCTGAGCCTGGTGCTGGCGATGCTGCTCGGCGCGCTGCTGCTGCCGGACGTGTCGTGGGCGGTGCTGCTGGTGCTCGCCTGCGTCGTCGTGCCGATCGACTTCGCGCCCGCCGAGGGGGTCGTCCGCGACCGGGGGCTGTCCTGGCGGGTGCGCAACGTGCTCAACATCGAGGGCGGCTACAACGACGGGATCGTCACCCCGGTCTTCCTGTTCGCGATGATCCTGGCGGGCGACCGGTTCCAGGAGCACACCCCGCTGGAGGCGCTGGCCACCGTCGTCCCGTTCGCGGTCAAGGCCGTCGTGGTGGGCACGCTCATCGGCACCACCGTGGGCTGGCTGGTCGACGTGTGCGCGACGGCCGGCTGGATGACCGACCAGTCGCGGCGCATCCTCGTGCTCGCGGTGCCGCTGCTGACCTTCTTCACCACCGTCGCCGTGCAGGGCAACGGGTTCGTCGCCTCGTTCGTGAGCGGGATCGCCTTCCGCTTCGCGCACCGGGTGTTCATCGCCCGCAAGGCCCGGCAGGGAGGAGGGGCGGCCGAGGCGCTGGCCCGGTCCCGCCGCGACTTCCACCTGCTGGAGGACGTCAGCGCGCAACTGGGCATGACGATGTGGCTCGTGGTCGGCATGTGCGCGGTCCTGGTGATCGGGTGGGGCTTCTCCTGGCAGGCGCTGCTGTTCGCGCTGGCCGCGCTCACCGTGCTGCGCGCGGTCCCGGTGTCGCTGGCGCTGCTCGGCACCCGCTTCACCCGCCGGGAGCGCTTCCTGGTCGCCGCGCTCGGCCCGCGCGGCACGACGTCGATCGTGTTCGGCCTGCTCGCCTACAACGGCCTGCCGGACGGCACCGCCGCCGACACCATCCTGGTGGTCACCGTCCTGTGCGTGCTGTGCAGCGTGGTCCTGCACGGCCTGGGCTCGTCCCACCTGGCCCGCCGGTCCTCGCCCGCCCCGCCCTGACCGGTGTGGCCGGGATGACGTTCCACCGTGGCCGAAACGCCGCCTGGGGCCGCGTCCCGGGCCTTATCGTCGGGCCCGGCACAACGGGAGGTCACGACGATGAGCACCGACGAGCGGGGCGCGCGCCCGCGTCCCCTGCACCTCGCGCGGGCGCGGGCGTCCGCCGTCCTGGGCGAGGGGCCGGCCGCGCGCGTCCGGGCGTTCGGCGACGGCACCCTCTACGTCGAGGCGACCTGGGGCGCGGTGTTCGTGGCGTGGCTGGTCGACTTCCTGCTGGTGACGGGCCTGGCGATCGCGGCGGGCGCGGCGTACTACACGTCCGCGCCGCCGACCGCCGACCCCGCGGTCGGCGCTGGCCTGCTCACCCTGGCGCTGCTGGTGGTGCTGCCGCTGCTGTACGGCTGGTTCTACGGCGACGGGCGGGGCCTGGGCGCCCTGCTGTCGGGCACCCGCCTGGTCCGGATCAAGGACGGCAGCCGGGTCGGCCTGGCCAAGGCCGGGTGGGCGATGCTGCTGCGGACCCTGGGTTTCGTGGTCATCGGGCTCATCGCGCTGAGCGGCGACTCGCTGGACGCCACCCAGGTCCGGGTCAGCATCGACGTGGAGGAGACCGCCCGCCTGCGCGCCGCCGGCCTCCTCCGCCTGACGGTGGCCTGACCCGCCCCGACGCGGACCCGCCCCGACGCAGGCCCGCGCCGGGCGCGAGCCGCGTCGGCAGCGGTCAGCCCAGGCCGCCCGGCCGGGCGAGCAGCTCGCGCAGCGCGGAGTCGATGAACCGGGTGTCGGCGTCGTTGCGGCCGTACCCGGCGAAGTGGCCCCACGTCCCCGGGATCACCCGCAGCTCGGCGTTGCGCAGGTGGCCCACCGCCCACCGCTCGTCCTCCGGCGGGAAGTACAGGTCCTTCTCGGCGGGCAGCACGATGCCGGTGGCGCGGATCGACGCCAGCGCCGCCTCCGTGTCGCCGTCGAAGCCGGGGGTCAGGCCGACGTCGCCGGTCTGCCACGTGCGCAGCATGGTGAGCAGGTCGTTCGGGTCCCGGCCGTCGAGGAAGAAGCCCTCCCAGAACCCGCACAGGAAGTCCTCCAGCGAGGTGAAGCCCAGCTTCTCGTACTCCCGGTCCCAGTAGAACGCCTGCGAGAAGCCCCACCCGGCGTAGACCCGGGCCAGCGCCCGCAGCCCGACGACCGGCGTGGTGTCGCCGTACCAGCCGCCCGCGAACGCGGAGTCGGCGGTCAGCGCGGCCTTCACGCCTTCCAGGAACACCTGGTTGTGCACGCTGGTCCGGGACGAGCCGCAGAACGGGGCCATCCGCTCGACCACGTCGGGGTGGCTGACCGCCCACTGGTAGGTCTGGCCCGCGCCCATCGACCAGCCGGTGACCAGCGCGAGGCGCTCGATCCCGAAGTGCCGCGTGACCAGGTCGTGCTGCGCCTCGACCTGGTCGTGGAACGTGACGTGCGGGAAGCGCGGGCCGGCGTAGCCGCCGGTGGTGTTGCTGGGCGAGGTGGACAGCCCGTTGCCGATCATGTTCGGCACGATCACGAAGTACTCGGCCGGGTCGAGGGCCATGCCGGGGCCGATGAGCCACTCGTTGTCCCAATGCCTGCCGGAGTACCACGTCGGGTACACGACGGCGTTGGACTTGTCGGCGTTCAGGGTTCCGTAGGTGGCGTACGCCAGCCGTGCGCCGCGCAGGGTCGCGCCGTGCTGGAGCGTGAAGTCACCGAGTTCGTGGTACTGGGTATCGGCCACGGGGTCGCCCTTCTGTCCGGGGTGGAATGTCCGGGTGGAACGCGCGGGGTGCGGCACCGGGTGGAACGTGAGACTTGCTCGCAACCCCACCTGGTCCAATCTGCCCCATCCGGTCGCCCGGTGCCAGGCCGAGGCGGTACCGGGCGTGCCGGAGGCGTCGACACGCCCGGCGGGGTCACGCGCGCATGACCGCCGCGACCGGGGTGCGGGCCGCGCGGACCGCCGCCACCAGCCCGGCATTTAGCCCGGCATCCAGTCCGGCCGAGACGCCCGCCTGCCACGGGAACGCGACGCGCCCAGCGCCGGGTGCTCGATCAGCGAGGCCGCCCGCATCCGGATGCCGGGGCTGGACGGCCTGGAGGTGACCAGGCGGCTCGCCCCGACGTCGAAGGTCGTCGTGGTGACCGCGTTCGACCTCGACGAGTACGTGCACACCGCGCCGGAGAACGGCGCGAGCGGGACGTGGTGCGCGAGATCGCGGACGGCCTGACCAACCAGGGCACCCGCGACCGCGTCGTGGGCGTCGCGCGGGCCTGGTGGTCCGGTTCGGCTGACCGACCCCGCAGGGCCGCCGTCCCCAGGAAACTTCCGCCGGGAGGCTGACGCGGATCCCGCCGCCCGCCCACCATGATGGGCGGACGGCAAGATCGTCGGACCTCGGGGGAGCGCGGATGTCGGGTCGTCACTCGGTACCCATCGAAGTGGAACGGGTCGCGGCGGCGGGCGGGCTGGGCGAGGTGCGGGGGTCGCACCGGGCGCTCTACCGGGTGCTCGCCCCCGGCGACGAGCAGCGGGCCAAGCGCGCGGACGCGCGCAACGCCGTGCTCGTGCTCCTCGCGGCGGCGCTACCACTGCTGACCGCGCTCCTGCTCTGGTGGGCGACCGGGAGAGCCGGGCTCGCCATCGGCGTCGGCGCGGCCATCGCGCTCACCGGCGCGGGCGCGGTGTGGGCGGTGGCCGCGAAGAAGGGCAAGGACCAGGTCAGCCGGGTCTACCTGTACAGCGAGGGCTTCCTGCTGCTGGACGGCGCGACCAACACCGGCCGGGCGTTCCGGTGGGACGACTTCCCCGCCGTGCACCGCTCGTCCACCGACACGTTCGTCAGCGGTCAGCACATCGGCACCGACCACACCTTCCGGCTCGTCGGCGTCGACGGCACGACCGTCGTCCTCCGGGGCTTCGAGGCGCAGAAGAACCCGCTGCCCACCGACATCGTCGAGCTGGGACCGCTGCTGGAGGAGGAGATCGCCAACCGGCGGCTCCCGCTCGCGGTGGAGGCGATCAACGCGGGCGGCGAGGTCCGGTTCGGCGACCTGTCGCTGTCCGCCTCGGGGATCGGCACCCCGCGCGGCCACCTGCCGTGGGGCGGGGTCGGCCCGCTCTCGACCAGCGCCGGCCACCTGCTGCTGGGCACCGGCCGACCGGCCAAGTACCCGGTCGCCGCCATCCCGAACTTCGCGCTGTTCCTGTTCCTCGCGCGCAACCTCGACACCACCCGCTGACCGGGCCCGGCGGCCGGAACCTGTGATCGGTAGCGGAGCACCGCGCCGCAGCATGGGAGCACGACATCGCCGGACCGAGAGGTGGCACACCGTGTTCAAGAAGCTCCGCGACCAGATCGACCACGCGACGCGGCAGGCGACCGCGCGGGCCGCCCAGGACTTCCAGTGGCACGCCGCGCAGTTCCAGCAGGAGGCCGCCCGCCAGGGCCATCACATCCACCCGCAGGCGCCCACGCCGGACATGGCCGCCGAGGCGTTCCGGGCGATGGGCCAGGACCCGGCGATGGTCGAGTTCACGGGCCTGCCCGCCGAGGAGCAGATCCGCCAGCAGGGCCTGGCCAACGAGTACGGGCAGAACCTGCGCCGGCTGCACGAGCACGGCGAGCCGGCCACCGCCGTCATCCGCACCCTGGACCCGACCGGCGTCACGGTCGCCGCCCAGCCGCAGTACACCTCGGTCCTCGACGTCACCCGCGCGGACGGGACCGGCTACCGGACCACGATCACCCACCTGGTGCCGAACACGACCTTCGCCCAGTACGTGCCCGGGACCCGGCACCACGTCCGGATCGACCGGGCCAACCCGCACGCCGTCGGCGTGTTCGAACTCCTGCCCTGACCGGAGGTGGCCCGTCGTGAACACGGTGGGCCCGGCGCAGGCCCGGCGTGTGCGCCTCGACCGCCGGCGGGGGAGCCCGGCGGTGCCGGCCGGCGTGGCCTCCAACGCCGCGCGGCACCACCTCGGCCGGCCGATCCGGCCGGCGTTCCCGGTGCCTCTAGGGCTCGCCGCGCACACCGCCGGCACCTGGGTCTCGTCCCGCGAGTGGCTGCCCCCGCCGGCCGTGAGCACGCAGGTCGACCCGGTCTTCCACCACGACGAGCAGTGGAGCTTCTGGGCGTGGCTGAGGTACCACGCCGACTGGTGGGTGCCCTCGGGCATGGTGCTGGTGACCGCGCTCGTTGTGCTGCTCGTCGTGCGGCACACCCGGCGGCAGGCCGAGGCGGTCGCCGAACGGGACCGCCTGCCGGCGCACGGCTGCCGCGTGCCGGCGGACGTCGTGGAGGTGAGGGTGCGGATCGCCACCGGCGAGGGCGGCAGCCACGCCACCGGCTCCACGGTGACGGTGTCCTTCGTGGACCTGGCCGGCGTCCGGCACTGGGCGACCAGGCGCACGCCGGACGTGGGCGTGCCGACCGGTCCGGCCTCGCACAGGTGCTCCACGACCCGCACCGGCTGACCCGGGACAGGTCGGTGTTCGTCGCGGTCCGCCGCACCCCGGCCCTGACCGACTGGCTCCCCGGCCGCTGACCGGGGCTGCCGATTCCGGCTGCCGATCCGGGCCGCCGACCTCGCCCGCCGACCCGGCCGCTGTTCCGGGCCGCCTACCCCGATCGCCGACCTCACACCCCGGCTTCAGGTCAGGATGCCCCGCTGGAAGGCCGCGGCCACGGCGGAGGCCCGGTCCGGCACCTCCAGCTTCGCGTAGATGTGCAGGAGGTGGGTCTTCACCGTGGCCTCGCTGATGTGCAGCTCGGCCGCCGCCTCCCGGTTGGTCCGGCCCCGCGCGACCAGCGCCAGCACCTCCCGCTCCCGCGCGCTCAGCCGGGCTTCCCCCAACGGCCGGTGCGGCCGGATGCGGCCCAGCAGCAGGGCCGCGACGGACGGCGCCAGCACCGCCTCACCCCGCGCGGCGGCCCGCACCGCCCGGAACAGCTCCTCGCGCGGCGCGTCCTTGAGCAGGTACCCGATCGCACCCGCCTCCACGGCGGGCAGCACGTCCGAGTCCGTGTCGTGGGTGGTGAGCACCAGCACCCGGACCCCGGGCACCCGCTCGCGCAGCAGCCGGATCAGCGTCCCGCCGCTGGGGTCGGGCATCCGGAGGTCGGTCAGCACCACGTCCGGCCGCACGGCCGCCACCACGGTCAGCGCCTCGCCGCCGCTCGCCGCCTCGCCGACGATCTCGAAGTCGGGCTGGGTGCCGAGCATCCCGCGCAACCCGTCGCGCACCACCGGGTGGTCGTCCACCACCACCAACCGCAACACCGTCACCACCACACCCCGCTCACCGCACAACCCACCACCGCGCCACGCACCACCGAACTCGCCGCGCCGCCGCCGCACACCGCTGAACCCGCCGCGTCGTCGCCACGCACCACAGAGTTCGACGCGCCGCCGTGCATCGAGCCCAGCGCCCCTCCACCGCCGCTCACCGCTCGACCTCGATCACCGGCACGCTGACGCTGACCGCCGTGCCCGCACCGGGCGCGGACTCGACGTCGACCGAGCCGGCCAGCGCCCGCACCCGCTCCCGCAGCGCCGTGAGCCCGAACCCGCCGGGCGCGGACGGGCCGAAACCCACGCCGTCGTCGCGCACGTCCAGCACGATGACGTCCTCCATGTAGGACAGTGTGACATCGACCCGCCGCGCCCCGGCGTGCCTGCCCGCGTTCGACAGCGCCTCCTGCGCCGCGCGCAGCACCGTCACCTCGACCTCCGAGTGCACCGGCAGCGGCGTCCCGGTCACGGTGAACGTCACCGGCACGTCGTACTGCTCCCGCCACGTCGTCACGGCCTGCCGCACGGCGTCACCGAGCCGCGCGTCCTGCAACGGACCGGGGCGCAGCGCGTCGATCGACCGGCGCACCTCGACCAGGCTGGTGCGCGCCAGGCCCCGCGCGGTGTCCAGCCGGCCGCGCGCCGGCCCGTCGGGCAGCTCCCCGACCGCTTCGAGCTGCGTCACGATCCCGGTCAGCCCCTGGGCCACGGTGTCGTGGATCTCGCGGGCCATCCGGGCGCGCTCCTCCGCGATCCCGGTCTCCCGGGCCTGCGCGACCAGCAGCGCGTGCAGGCGGGCGTTCTCCGAGGCCATGGCGACCAGTTCGCTGTTGGTCTCGCGGCGGCGGATCGCCTCGCGCTCCATCGCCCGGATCATGCCGCCGATGAGCGCGGCCAGCGGCGTGACCACGGCGAGGTTCAGCAGCGTCTTGGGCAGGTCGGTGCCCGGCAGGACCAGCCACGGCAGGTTCGCCGCGAGCACGCCGGGGTACGCCGTCCAGCCGGGCAGCGTGACGAACGCGAGCACGTAGCAGGCGGGCACGAACAGTTGGAACACGTCGTTGCGCAGCACCAGAACCGAGGTGAGGGCGAGCAGGCCGACGAAGTAGAGCGCCATCGTCCACCGGTCGTGCCCGCACCACGCCGGGTGCGCCACCACGAACCACCAGTGCCACACGGCGAGCACGAGCGCGACGCCCACCGTGCCCAGGCGGTGCCCCCACCCGGCCGGGTCGACCACCACCGCGACCGCGCAGACCACCAGCAGCAGCCCGTACGGCGCGAGCGCCCAGGCCAGGTTCCAGCGCCGCTCCCGCCGCAGCCCCAGCAGTTCATCCGTGGTCACCGCGCCATCTTCCCCGTTCGCCGGTAGGTCAGGCGGCGCAGCAGCACCTCGGCGGGTCCGCGCCGTCCACCGCGCCGCAGCAGGTCGGCGATGAGCACCGAGGCCACCCACGTGCCGAGGGCGACGAGCGCGACCTCGGCCGTCCCGAGCGTTGCGCCGAGCCCCAGCGTGTACGGCATCAGCAGCGCCACGAACACCACCGACTGGAACAGGTAGCAGCTCAACGACCGCTCGCCGACCGCCGCGAGCGCGAGCACCACCGGCCCGCGCCGGTCACCGACCCGGATCGCCACCAGCCCGATCAGCGCCGCGTACCCGAGGCCGCCCGCGATTCCGGTCACCGAGTGCAGCGCCGACACGGCCCACTGCACCGGCAACGACGTGGGTTCCCAGAACCGCCCGACCGCGAGCGCCACCGGCAGCCCGCCCACCACGGCGACGACCAGCCCGAAGACCGCCGTGCTCCGGAGCAGCCGGCGGTGCGTGACGGGATCGGCGAGCACACCGCGCCGGGCCGCCCACGTGCCGACCAGGGCCGCGCTGCCCACCCCGAGCACGCCGAGCGGCGTCACCACCCACTCGATCGCGCGCAACCCCATCGCCTGGAGGGGATCGGGGTTCTCGAACGACCAGAAGAACGTGCGTCCGCCGGTCGACGGCGACATGAACACCGCTCCCTGCACCAGCGCGACGACGACCAGCCACGCGGCGGCGGCGACGAGCAGCGTGCGGTCGGAGGCCCGGGACAGCGCGACCAGCACGAAGCCCAACACCCCGTACAGGCCGAGGATGTCACCGGGGAACAGCAGCACCGCGTGCACGGAACCGAACGCGATCAGCCAGCGGCTGCGCCGGCGCAGCAGCCGCTTGGCGTCCTGCTCAGGGACGCCGGCGGCCCGTTGCCGTTGCAGCACCTGCACGACGCCGTACCCGAACAGGGCGGCGAACATCGGGTAGGCGCGGGCGTCGACCAGCGCCACCTCCACCACGCTGACGACGCGGTCGAGCACCCCGTCCTCGACGATGTGCTGCCGCACGCCGTACGGGCGGCCGTGCAGGTAGGGGACGGCGTTGGCCAAGGCGATCAGCGCGAGCATCAGACCACGGGCGAGATCCGGTGCCAGCGCACGTTCCCGCCCGGCAACCGGGCCGGCGAGGGTGGGTGTGGACGACATGGGACGAGCCTCGCGGCCGAGGCGCGGTGGGCGAATCGGCGCATCGACCGAACCCCCACCTCCACCGCCGGAGCACGGGGGTCGACCGATCGACTGATGTGCACCCGGCCGGCGGGCCGCTGCGCTATCGTGCCGTGACGACTTTGGGGGTAGGGGAGATGTTCTATTTCGGTGGTCTCTTCGGCGTGCTCACGTTCGGGCTGTGGCTGTTCTGCCTGGTGGACGTGATCACGACACAGGACGGCGACGCCCGCAACCTGCCGAAGGTCGGCTGGCTGCTGATCGTGCTGTTCTTCCCACTGGTCGGCTCGATCGCCTGGTTGCTGGCGGGCCGCCCGGTGCGAGCGGGAGGGGGCAGGCTCGGCGCGTACGAACGCCCGGCCCCGGCCTACCCGGAGTACGACCGCCCAGGCCGCTTCGCCGCCGGGGATTCCGAGTCGGACGCCGAGTTCCTGCGCCGCTGCCGCGAACGCGCCGAAGAACAGCGCCGCAAGGCACGCGAGTCCCGGGGCGACACGCAGTAACGCGCGCCAGCCGCAACGGCTCGCTTGCCGCAGCAGTCAGGCGTTTGCGGCGGCTCGGTTGCCGCAGCAGTCAGCCAGGCATCCGCAGCAGTCAGGCATTCGCAGCAGTCAGGCATTCGCATTGGCCCGCTTGCCGCAACGGTCCGGCTGCCGCAGTGGTCCGGCTGCCGAAGTGGCGTTGCGGCCGCAGTGGTCCGGCTGCCGCAGTGGTCCGGCTGCCGAAGCGATCCGGTTGCCGTGCAGACCAATGCGCCGAATCCGGTCGCGCGACGGAATCCGCCGCCGCGCGCCGATGCGGTCGGTGCCCCGGCTTGCCCGCGTACCCGGCCGGCGTACCCGGCCTGTCCGCGTACCTGGCCTGTCCGCGTACTCGGCCGGCCCGCGCACCCGGTCTGCGTACCCGGTCTGCCACGCGCCCGGCTGGCGCGTGCGCCCAGCCCGTCCGCGCATTCGCTGGCGCTTGCACCCAGCCGGCCCGTGCACTCAATCGGCCCGCGACCAAACGGGTGGACTTCACCGCACACTTCTGCGGCGACAGAGCGACGGAGCGACCGGGCGGCTGGGTGACCGGGCGGCTGGGTGACTGGCGAGGCCGGCTCAGTCGGCGAGGTCGGTCGGGTGTTCGTCATTGGTGCGCTTGTCCGGATCATGCTTAGGGCGTGCGGCGTGCGGCGGATTGCGGATTGCGAGTTGCGGGTTGGATGCGGAGTGCGGTGGGTTGGGTGCGGCGGGTTGCGGGGATTCGGATTTTCTTCAACCGAGTGCCGGTAACACCGTTTCCGTACTTTCACCGCGCATGATCACCCGCACGTGTGACGTCAGCCGATCACGAGCCGACCGAGCGCCGATGATGAGCCGACCAAGTGCTGGTCAAGGGTCGATCGAGCGCCGATCAGGGCCGGTCGTCCCGGCCGCACAGTAGCGCGTCCACGCCCTGGATCAGGCGATCCAGGCCGAAAGCGTACGCGTGTTCCGGGTTGTGCGAGGACTGGTGGGCCTGGCCCGCCGCCTGGCCCACCCGGGACGCCAGGGGGAACCTCGACGGGTCCAGGACCTCCGACACCAGGGGTTCCACCTGGCGCCACCACTGCTCGTCGGTGATTCCCGTGCGGCGCACCGCCCGGTCTGCCTCCACCCGCCGGCGGGCGACGCCTTCGACGTGGGTCAGGACCAGGGTGAGCACCGCGTCCATCTCCACGTCCGTCAAGCCGATGCCCTCGATGACGCCCAGTTCCCGCTCGTACTTCTCGATCGTGTGCGGCCCCAGCGGCGGGCGGCCGGTGAAGATCTGGAGGACCCACGGGTGGCGCATGTGCAGGTCCCAGTTCACCTGGGCCACCCGGCGCAGGCCCTCCTCCCACGTCCCCCGGTGCGTTCCCAGCTGCTCGACGGCCTCGCCGTGCACCTTGTCGAGCATGACCTCGACCAGCTCCTCGCGGGACGCGACGTAGGTGTAGAGCGACATCGTGCCCACGCCCAGCGACTCCGCCACGCGGCGCATGGACAACGGGGTCAGGTCCTGGTCGCGGTCGGCGATCTCCACGGCGGCGGCGACCACCTGGGCGGTGGTCAGCGTGTGCTTGGGGCCGCGTCGGGGCAGTTCTCGCCGCCCCCACAGCGTGGCGATCGTGCGGGCCGGGTCTGCGCTGCCGCTGATCTCCGTCATGCGGCCCAGTGTACGGAGCCAATCCGTACGCCGTACGCAGATGGTGTGCTACCGTTCTCCGTATGCCATACGAAGTAAGCAGGCCGCCCGGCGCCGGCGAGCCGGTCATCGAAGCGGTCGGGGTGGGGAAGAACTACCGGGGCGTGCCCGCGCTCACCGGGTTCGACCTGACCGTCGGCGCGGGCTCGGTGTGCGGGCTGCTCGGGCCCAACGGCGCGGGCAAGACCACCGCCGTGCGCATCCTCTCCACGTTGCTGCGCCCCGATTCCGGCCAGGTACGGGTCGCGGGGTGCGACGTGGTCGCCGACCCGCGCGCGGTGCGCTACCGGATCGGCCTGGTCGGGCAGCACGCCTCCGTCGACGACGTCCTCACCGGCCGGCAGAACCTCGTCCTGTTCGGCCGGCTCTACCACCTGTCCACGGCGGACGCCCGGCGGCGCGCGGACGAGCTGCTGGAGCGCTTCGACCTGACGGCCGCCGCCCACCGCCCGGTCGCCGGGTACTCCGGCGGGATGCGCCGCCGGCTCGACCTGGCGACCAGCCTCGTCCTGTCGCCGCCCGTGCTGTTCCTGGACGAGCCCACCACCGGCCTGGACCCCCGGGCGCGCGCCGACGTGTGGGGGTCGATCCGGTCGCTGGTGGGCTCCGGCACGACCGTCCTGCTCACCACCCAGTACCTGGAGGAGGCCGACCAGTTGGCCGACCGGATCGCGCTGATCGACGCCGGCCGGGTCGTCGCCGAGGGCACGCCCGACGAGCTGAAGGCGAAGGTCGGGCCGGACCGCGTCGAGACGATCACCCGCAAACCCACCCTGGACGAGGTCTTCCTGCACCTGACGGGGAACCCGGCCACCCGCGAGCAGGGCGCCGGGCAGCGAGCCGCCGGGAGGGCGTCGTGACGATCGCCGTGACGGTCCGGGACACCGCGACGCTCGCCGGGCGCGTGCTGCGGCACTGGCGGCAGCGGCCGGTGTCGATTGCGCTCGGGCTGCTGTTCCCCGTCCTGATGCTGCTCATGTTCGGCTACCTGTTCGGTGGCGCGATGGCCGTGCCGGACGGGCGCTACCTCGACTTCCTCGTCCCCGGCATGGTGGCGATGACGATGCTGTTCGGCTTGGAGGCGCTGGTCGTCGCGGTCACCACCGACGCGGCCAAGGGCGTCACCGAACGCGTCCGCGCCATGCCGGTCACGGCCACCGCCGTCCTCGCCGGGCGGTGCGTCGCCGACCTGCTCAACGCCGTGGTCGGCATCGCCGTGATGGTGGTGACCGGGCTGCTGGTCGGGTGGACGGCCAACCGGGGCCTGCTGCCGGCGCTGGCGGCGGTGGGGCTGCTGCTGTGGCTGCGGTTCGCGTTCACCTGGGTCGGCACCTACCTCGGGCTGCTGCTGAGGACCCCGGAGTCGGCGGTGGCCGTGCAGGTGCTCGTCTGGCCGGTCGGCTTCCTGTCGGCGGCCTTCGTCTCGCCGGCCACCATGCCGGGCTGGCTCGGCGCGGTCAGCACGTGGAACCCGTTGTCCGCCACGGCGACGGCGATCCGCGAGCTGTTCGGCAACCCCGGCTGGCACGCCGACGGCTGGGCCGCCGACCACGCGGTGGCGCTCGCGCTGCTGTGGCCGGCGGTGCTCACGGCGGTCTTCCTGCCGCTCGCCGTGCGCCAGTACCGCGCCCTGGGGCGGTGAGGCCGGATTTCGTTGGCGCACAGCCGTCCCGCCGTCGAGACTGCGGGGATGACCACCGATCCGCACCACCTGCTCCGGCACACCGCCGCGCACGCCGCCGACTTCCTCGCCGGCCTGGACACCCGGCCCGTTGCCACCACCGCCGACCTGGACGACCTGCGCGCGGTGCTGGGCCGCGCCCTGCCGGACGAGGGCGTGGACGCCGTCCAGGTGGTCGACGACCTGGTTCGGGACACGGCGGGCGGCTTGTTGGGCAGCACCGGCGGGCGGTTCTTCGGGTGGGTGGTCGGCGGCGCGGTGCCCGCCGCGCTCGCGGCCGACTGGCTCACCTCCGCGTGGGACCAGAACGCGGTGCTGCACGCGGCCGGCCCGGCCGTGGCGGTGGTCGAGGAGGTGGCCGGCGCCTGGCTGAAGGACCTGTTGGGGCTGCCCCGCGAGGCGTCGTTCGGGTTCACCACGGGCGCGCAACTCGCGCACGTGACGGCGTTGGCGGCGGCCCGCCACAAGCTGCTGGCCGACCGGGGGTGGGACGTCGAGCGGCGCGGCCTGGCCGGTGCGCCGGCCGTGCGGGTGCTGACGTCGGGGCGGCAGCACAACTCGGTGGAGCGGGCCGTGCGGCTGCTCGGCCTGGGCACCGACCACCTGCGCGCGGTCGGTGCCGACGAGGACGGGCGGATCGACCCGGCCGCGCTGGCCCGGGAGCTGACCGACGACCCGACCGTGGTGTGCCTCCAGGCCGGTGAGATCAACACCGGGCGGTTCGACCCGTTCGGCGAGGCGTGCGACCTGGCGGCGGCGCGGGGTGCGTGGGTGCACGTCGACGGCGCGTTCGGGCTGTGGGCGGCGGCCAGCGCGCGGCACCGGCACCTCGTGGCGGGCGTCGAGCGCGCGGACTCGTGGACGACGGACGGGCACAAGTGGCTCAACGTGCCGTTCGACTCGGGGTTCGTGTTCGTCCGCCACCCGGAGGCGCACCGGGCGTCGGTGTCGACGCGCGCGAGCTACCTGGTGCACGCCGACGAGACCGCCGGGTCGCCGGCCCGCGACCAGCTCGACTGGACGCCCGAGTGGTCCCGCCGCGCCCGCGCGGTGCCCGTCTACGCGGCCATCAGGTCGTTGGGGCGCAACGGGATCGCGGCGCTGGTCGACGGCTGCGTCGAGCACACCCGCAGCCTGGTGGACGGGCTCGGCGCGCTGCCGGGCGTCGAGGTGCTCGCCCGGCCGGTGATCAACCAGGGCCTGGTGCGGTTCCTGTCGGAGGACGGCGACCACGACGCCCGCACCGACGAGGTGGTCGGGCGGGTGCAGCGCGGCGGTGAGGCGTGGTTCAGCGGCACGACGTGGAACGGGGTGCGCGCCATGCGGATCTCCGTCGTCAACTGGCGCACCGACGAGCGCGCCGTCGAGCGCGCGGTGAAGGCCGTGCGGGACGCCCTGGGCTGAGCCGGGCCGGAAAGGGACGCCGGAAAGGGGACGCCGGTGGGGGCGCGAGCCCCCACCGGCGTCCCCTCATCCCCTGTCAGCGGCGGGAAACGTCGTTGTAGACGTTGATCGCGGCGTCTCCGTGGTACGCGGAGTACAGGTTGTTGTTGAGGTAGTTGCCGTTGACGTCGACATCGCGGTGGCTGTTGTTGCCCACGATGAAGCCCCAACCCCTGGTCGGCTGGAGGTCGTCGATGAACGGGCCACCACCCGAGCCGCGACCCATGTCGCAGCCGATCACCATGCGGTCGTCGGACGGGCCCGCCGTCCGGGCGGCACCCTGGCAGTACCAGAGGTTCCGGCCGTCGAAGTCCGCCCTGCGGTACCCGTCCGACGGGAAGCCGAAGGTGTGGACGTTCGGGAAGTCCCGGCCGAAGCCGAACCGGTAGCCCTGCGCGCCGAACCGGTCGGCCAGGTTGCCGCGCTGGGCCTGCGGCCAGAACGCGATCGCGGCGACGTCGAAGTCGAGATCGGCGTTGTTGGCCCAGCCGGACGTGGTGTTGGCGTACTTGAACGCCCAGCGGCCGTGCGGCTCGCGGCCGTTGTCGGCGTCCGGCACGAACAGGAAGTTGCGGTAGTAGTTGCCGGCACCGCCGCCACCCCGGTGGATGCAGTGCCCGGCCGTCCACACCGTGTTCCGGTTGCCGGCGGTGATGATCGACGCGGTGCAGCTGCCACCGGTCGAGTAGAGCTTGCCCAGCGTCACGGCGGGCGACTGGCCCTGCCGGTTCCACCGCTGGGCCTGTTCGACGGCGGTCACCCCGACGTCGGGCCCGCCGGAGGCGGTCGCCCCCTGCGGCGTGCTGCCCGCCGCCGAGATGCCCGCCAACCGGTCGACCGGCGCGGCCTCCCGGGCGGTCGTGCTGTCGGCCCGGGTCGGCACGGGGATCTCGGTCGCGGCGCGCAGCCGGTCCTCGGTCCAGTACTCGGTGATCTGCCGGGCTTCCTCGCGGGAGGTCGACACCCCCGCGCCGGCCGTGGCCGGATCGCCCGGCGCGGCGCTCGCGGCGGTGGCCGCGCCCCCTGCGACCACGAGCGCCACGGCCCCCGCCGCAGCCACTCTGGTCACCTGCTTCCACAACGTGTTCGTCACTTCTTCCCCCTTGTTCTCGACACCGGAAGCGGGGGTGTCGCCGGCGGACCGGAAAGTCCCCCCGACTTCTGGTGACTCCGATGCTAAGCAGCCTTTTTCATGATCGCCAAAAAGGTGCCCGTGTCCGGAAAGGAACAGCAGGAGCACTCGAAACGATCAGGTAGCAGTCCGAGTGGCGTGGAAGAAGTGCAGACCAGGCGCTGGTTGCGAATTCACCTGGAATTCTTGCGAACCGGCAGAAATGGAGGTTCTACGTTCGACGAACGAGCATGGTGTTCTATCTCACAGGAATAACTCGACTGCATTCCGGAGCGGGCCGTGCGCGGTGCGTGAGGTGCTTTCCGTCGGGCACCGAAGGGTATTTCGCGCGACGCACGGCCCGGCCTCCGGGACGTTATCGGGTGGTGCAGGGCAAAGCGCCGGCGCGCAGGGCGTGACGTCCGCTGTTGCCGTCGTCGGCCCACAGCACCGGCTTGCGGCCGGACGCGCACGCGGACTTGGGCGCGATGGCGAAGCCCTCGTTGTTGTAGTCGGGCATCCCGGCCGGGCGGTCGTAGGTGTGGGTGACCGCGAGAACGCCCTGGGCGTTCACGTCCAGGGTCTTGGCGCGACCCTGGCAGGTGTCGTCGCAGACCGCCCACAGGTGGCCGCTCTCCGGCTCGAACTCCAGTTCCATCACGGCGGGGAAGCCGCTCTGGACGGTGGCGACCCGGGTGTAGCCGCCGCCCGCCTGGTCGAGCGCGTACGCGTAGATCGTGCCGTTGGCTTCGAGTCCGACGAAGTACAGGCCCGTGCCGTGACCGGGGTACGAGCCCGGCGAGTACGCGGAACCGGTGCGCTGGTCGCGGAAACCGCGTGCGGTCAGGAAGGAGTCCGGGACCCAGGTGATGCCCTCCAGGCCGCTGTTCGCGGCCACGGGCGGCAGGTCGGCGGTCAGGTTCCACTCGGCGGCGGCGGTCAGCGTGGTCCCGGAGCCGGAAGTGGTGTAGCGCAGGACCTTCGGGGCGCTGCTGCTGCCGTTGTTGTCGCGTTCGGTCGCCACGAACAGGCCGTCCGGCGTGGCAACGACCCCTTCCGCGTCGGGATCGCCGCTGCCGTTGGAGAACCGGAGGGTCTTGCCGGAGCCCCAACCGTTCGCGGTGTCCGAACGCCACGTCGTTCCGTTGGGCACCAGGCGGTACAGGGTGCCGGGACCGTTCTTCACCGCCCACAGCACGCCGGGTCCTTCGAACGCCAGACCGCTCATGTTGGTGCCGAAGGCGTTCGAGGCGTCGGCGTTCGCGACGGTCGAGCCGCCGGGCCACGCGGTGCCCGGGTTCGTGCCGCCGGGGCAGGCGTTGGCGGAACCCTTGGTGGGTGCGGTGGTCGTGGTGAACGCGCCGACGCCGTCGGCGCACCGGCCGTAGGTCGTCGTGGCGTGTCCGTTCCAGCTGTACGAGTCCACCGGGGTGCCGGCACCGGGTCGGAACAACCGGGCCGAGTCGGAGCTGCCCAGCCCGAACGCCGGGTCGACGTCCAGCGCCAGGTGCCCGCCCGCCGCCACCGCCGTGCCGGCCGGGACGGTGAACGCGTGCGAATCGTCGTCGTCCTTCACCACCCAGCCCGACACGTCCACCGCCGCCGTGCCGGTGTTCACCAGCTCCACCCAGTCGCCGGGGCTGCCGCCGCTCGACTCGACCTCGTTGATCCGGACGTCGGACGCGGCGGCCCCGGCCGGGACCGGGGAGCCCAACCCGACCGCCACGACGGACAGCACCGCAATCGTGAGTCGCCTACCTGGTGTGCGCAACGTCGCTCCTACTCGCAGGGCCAGCAGACACCGGAGCTCGCGCTCCTCGTGCAGCTTGCTGCACACCTCCGGCCGGGAACTGAACGCGCGGCCAACAGAACCTGCACAAGCGCCGCGCCCCGCCGGCAGGTGCACCCGTCCGGACCTTGCGCGGGGAGCCGGGGCCCGGCACGTACGATCCCGCCTGTGATCCACCTCGCCGCTCGGCCGGCTCGGGCAGCGGCGCTGGTCGCCGTGGCCCTCTGCGCCGCCTGCACCACCGCGCCCGCCGCCGACACCGACACTGCCGACACCTCCGCCGCCACCAGTGCGACGGGCGGCCCGTCGTCCACCTTCCCGCCGGACGTCGCGGCGATGCGCGCCCACCGGGTCGACGACCCCAAGAACCTCCCGGACGACCTGTGCGCGCTGCTCACCGCAGCCGAGGTCGCGGCGGCGACGGGCGTGGACGCGCAGGAGGGCGTCGCCAAGGCGCCGGACACCTGCGCCTGGCCGTTCGAGGCGGGCGACCGCCCGAACTCCGGGCTGCTGCTCCAGGCACCACGCCTGGTCGCCTGGGTGGGCGACGACGCCCGGGTCGCCGACCGCCCGGCCAAGCGGTCGGCCGGCCCCGGCACCTGTCAGCTGAAGGTGCTCGTGCACACCGCCACAGGTGCCGTCGACGACCGGCCGGCCCTCGTGGTCACCCTGGTGTCGCGCTCCGGCGACGACCGGTGCCCGGCCGCCGAAGCGCTCGCCCGGCTCGTGCTGGACCGGCTGCCGCCCGCCTGAGTGGAGTTCCCGCCAGTCCGGCGGGTAGTGCCAGGACTACCCCGATCCGGCTGTGCAGGGGATCGCTGCGCGCGGCCCGCGTTCGTAGGTTTTGGGTCATGAGCAATCACAACCAGGTGGACCAGGCCCGCACCAACGGCATCGTCGTCCAGGTGGTGCTGTGGCTGGCCCTCGCGTCGAGCGCCGCCGTCAACTCCCTCGGCTACTTCTTCGGCCTGCACGACACGTGGCGCCTCGCGGCCGGCGGCGTCAGCGTGCTGTGCATCGCGCTGCTGGTCGCCTTCTACCTCAAGCGGCGTTCCCGGTGACGCGCCGGTCGGAGCGCGACCGGTCGGGGGGCGGCGGATGAGGCGGGGACCGTCCGGCGCGGCGCTCCCGGGAGGCACGGCGGTCCTGGACGCAACGGCGCGGCCCGACCGTCGAGTGCGGGGAGGCGTTGCCGCGCAGGGGAAGCGCGTGTTCGCCGGTGTGGAGTTCGGGGTCGGTGCCGCGCCGGACGACCACTTGCGCACGGCGGCGCAGCGGGTCGTCGCCGGGGGAGCGGTCGGTGTGCAGGTCCGCTCGGTCCGGCACGGCCTGGTGCGCACCGCGTCGGCAGGCGTCTCCGACCTCGCCACGCAGCGGGAGGTGTGCACCGAAGGGAGGTTCCGGATCGGCCGGGCCACCCAGAGCATCGTGGCGACCGTCGTGCTCCAGCTCGTCGCCGAGGGCAGGCTGCACCTCGACGCGCCGCTGCGCCGGCACCTGCCCGGCCTGGTGCCGGCGGACGGGGAGATCACCGTGCGGATGCTGCTCCAGCACACCAGCGGGCTGCACGACCACCTGCGCTCGGTGCGGCTCGGCGGTGCCGACTTCGCCGGGCACCGGTACCGGCACTACGACGAGCGGGAGCTGGTCGCGCTGTCCACGGCCGAACCGCTGGACTTCGCGCCCGGCACCGGGTGGTGCCACTCCGCGACGAACTACACCGTGCTGGGCCTGGTGGTCGAGCGGGTCACCAGCCGCCCGTGGCGGGCCGAGGTCGCCCACCGGGTCTTCCGGCCGCTGGGGATGCGGTGCAGCTCCGCACCGGGCGACTCGGTGCGCATCCCCGGCCGGCACGCGCAGGGCTACCTGCCGGTCCACGGCTCCCCGGTCGACGTCACCGAGCTGCGGCCGAGCTGGGCGGGCGCGGCCGGCGAGCTGATCTCCACCACCGCCGACCTGGACCGGTTCCTGGTGGCGCTCGCGCAGGGCCGGCTGCTGCCCCGCGACCTGCTCGCGGAGATGACCACCGCACTCCCGCACTCCGCCGGCCACGGGCTGGGCCTGGTGCGCCGCACCACCCCGTGCGGCGTCGTGCTGTGGGGCCATCGCGGCGGGCTGCCCGGCTTCGCCACGGCGGCGTTCACCTCGCTGGACGGCACCCGGAGGGTGGTGGCCTCCGCGACCACCGGCCACGGCCCGTCCGCCGCCGACCTCTACGGGTTGGTGGACGCCGCCGTGGGCGGCTGATCGCCCAACTGCCGGCCGACCCGTTCGGCGTCGGCCGCGCGGCCCTGGTCCCGGTACAGCGCAAGCGCTTCACGCCACGCCGCGCGCGCCAGGTCGGGCCGGCCCAGCGCGGCGTGCGGGTGGCCGAGGTCGTCGAGGGTGTCGGCGGCGCTGTAGGTGTTGCCGTGCTCGCGGTACAGGGCGAGCGCGCGTTCGTAGTGCCGCACGGCTCCGGCGTGGTCGCCGGTGTGGTGGGCGATGTAGCCGAGGCTGTCCGAGGCGGCGGCCTCGCCCGCCGTGTCGTCGTGGCGGTGGTAGAGCGCGAGCGCGTCCCGGCAGTGCGCGCGGGCGGTGTCGTACTCGCCCAGCCGGGCGGCGTACCAGCCCACGTCGTTGAGGGCGTCGGCCTCGCCGACCGGCTCGCCCAGCGCGCGGAACAGGCGCAGGGCCTGCGCGGAGTGCTCCAGGGCGCTGCGGTCGTCGCCGGCCAGGTCCCACACCCCGGCCAGCACCCGGTGGTTCTCCGCCTGCTGCATGGCGTCGCCGTGCCGCTCGGCCAGCGCCAGCGCGTGGCGCAGGTGCGCGATCGCCTCCTCGTGGCGTTGCAGGTTCGAGCAGGCGAGCCCGACCAGCCGGTGGGCCAGCACGTGGTCGGCCGGGTCGGGCAGGTGCGCGGCGGCGGCCAGGCCGATCCGCCACGTGGCGAGCTGGTCGTCGCGGTAGCCCCGGCGCTGCTGGAACGTGCTCAGCGCCCACGCCAGCTCCCACGCCGCCCGGTGCCACCCGAGCGCCTCGGCGGTGCGCTGGGCGGCCAGCAGGTCCCGGTGCTCGGCGTCGAACCACGCCACCGCCGCCGGGACGTCCGGCACGGGGTGCGGGAGCACGCCCGCCGGCGGTGGCTCCGGGCTGATCGCCGGGCGGTCCGGGTGCAGCAGCACGGCCGAGGCGTGGGCGGTGCGGGTGTAGAAGCCCAGCACCCGCCGCAGCCCGGCCTCCCGGGACGGCTCGTCCAGCTCGCGGTGCGCGGTGTCGACGGCGTAGGCGCGGATCAGGTCGTGCATCCGGTAGCGGCCCTCGGTGTCCCGGGTGAGCAGCGACGCCTGCTCCAGCCCGCGCAGCACCGCGCCGGCCTCCTTCGGCGGCAGGCCGGTGAGCGCGGCGGTCGCGGGCAGGCCGATGTCCGGCCCCGGCGCGGTGCCCAGCAGCGCGAACGCGGCGGCCTGGTCGGCGGGCAGCGCCCGGTGGGACCAGGACAGCACGGCGGGCAGGCTGGCGGCCGGGTCGCCCTCGTCCAGCGCGCCCAAGCCCAGGTCGCGCAGCTCGTCCGCGAGCGCGGCCACCGGCCGGTCCGGCAGGGCGTGCGCGCGGGACGCCGCGATGCCCAGCGCCAGCGGGAAACCGCCGCACAGCCGGACCAGCTCCGCCACCGCCGCCGGCTCGGCGGCGACCCGCCCGGCACCCAGCCGGGCGGTCAGCAGGTCCCGGGCCTCGGCGTCGGACAGCGCGTCCAGCGGCACGTGGTGCGCGCCGTGGCCGGCGATCAGGTTGGGCAGCCGGCGGCGGCTGGTGACCAGGACCGTGCACGAGTCGCCGCCCGGCAGCAGCGGCGTGACCTGGGCGGCGTCGGCGGCGTTGTCCGCGACGACCAGCATCCGCCGGTCCGCGACCAGGCTGCGGAACAGGGCGGCCTGGGCGTGCGGTTCGACCGGCAGCCGCGCGGGTTCCACCCCGAGCGCGGCGAGGAAGCCGCGCACCGCGACGGCCGGCTCCATCGGCGTGCTGTCCGGGCTGAACCCGCGCAGGTCCACGAAGAGCTGCCCGTCGGGGAACCGGTCGACGTGCCGGTGCGCCCAGTGCAGCGCCAACCAGGTCTTGCCGATCCCGCCCGCGCCGGCGATCGCGGAGATCACCACCGGCCGCCCGGCCGCGCGGTCCAGCGCGGAGGTGAGCGCCGCGAGTTCCTGCTCCCGCCCGGTGAACTGGCGCGGTGCGGCGGGCAGTTGCCGGGGCACCGCGGCACCGGCCGGCGCGCGGTCCGCAGCGGCGCGGTCGGCGTCGGCAGTGGGGGCCGTGGCCGCGATCCGGTCGCGCAGGCCGCGCAGGTGCGCGCCGGGATCGGTGCCCAGCTCGTCGGCGAGCCGGTCGCGGAGCCGGTCGTAGTGCTCCAGCGCGTCCGCCACGCGTCCGGCGCGGTGCAGCGCTTGCAGGTACTGGCCCGCCACGCGTTCGTCCAGCGGGTGCCGTGCGGACCGCTCGGCGAGGTCCGCCACCAGGTCCGCGCCGCCGCCCGCGCGCAGCACGGCGTCGACGAGATCGTGCTCGACGGCCCGCCGCTCCCGTTCCAGCGCGGCCCGCGCGGACTCCGCCCACTCGCCGGTCAGGCCCTCCAGCGGCTCGCCGCGCCACAGGCCCAGCGCCTCGCTCAGCGCCGCCACGTCCGACCGCCCGCGCAGCGCGCGGAACCGGTGCAGGTCCACGGACCGTTCGTCGGCCTCCAGGGCGTAGCCGCCCGAGCGGCGCACGACGTCCACCGCGTCCGAGCCCGCCAGCGCGCGCCGCAGCCGCGACACGTAGCTGTGCAGGGCGGCCGATCCGCGTCGCGGGGTCGCCGCGCCCCAGACCCGCTCGACCAGCCGGCCCACCGGCACGACCCGCCCGACGTCGACCGCCAAGGCTGCCAGCACGCACCGCTGCCGCGCGGGCCCGAGGTCGATCGGGTGCCCGCCGATGTGCGCGGTCACCTCGCCCAGCAGGCCGAACCGCACCTCCATGCCGTGGTCGCCTCCCTCGGCGGGGCCGCGCCGGAACCCCGGCCGGGAACCGCCATCACGGTAGTCGCCCGACCGGGGGATCGGGCTGGAACCGGGGGAGCAGCGGACCGGGCGACGGGAGAACGTGACGAATCCGCACGTGCGGCGGATCGCCTTGGCTACTGTGGACCGGTCGGCGCGAGCCCTTCGCACCGGTTTGGGACGTGCCCCGGAGACGAGCGCCGATGTTGACCGAGTTCCTGCGCGACCAGTTCTTCACCACCGCCTGGTTCGGGTTGATGGCCTTCGTGTGGTTCGGGTGGTCGCAGGAGGACCCGCCGCGCCGGTGGCGGGTGTGGCTGGGCGTCGGGTCGGCGGTGGGTGTCGCGTTCGCCGGCGCGTTCGGCATCCTGACCGCGTTGCACTGGGGGCAGCCGACTTCGTTGCAGGGCAAGTACGTCTGGTTCGGCGTGCTGGTCGCGGCCGAGGTCGTGGCGGCGGGCGTCGGCTGCCTGGTGCTGGCCCGGCGCGGGCGGTCGCGGTGGATGGCGTGGTGGGTCGCGGTCGTCGTGGCCGCGCACTTCCTGCCGCTCGCGCTGTTCCTGCGCGACTTCGGGGTCGCCGCCGTCGGGGTCGCCCAGCTCGCCGCGCTCGGGTGGGCCGTGCCGAGGCTGCGCGCGGTCACCACCACCAGCAGCCGGCTCGCCGGGCCGATCATGGGCGTGAGCCTCCTGCTGAGCGCGGCGGTCGGCGCGGCGCTCGCACTGCCGAACCTGTAGACGCCGGACCGGGATCGCGCGTCCGACCGGGGTTTCGGCCGGGTACACGAACGGCCCCGGGGAGGCCGGGGCCGTTCGTGGCAGGGACACAGTGGTCAAGGGGACGGCCGGTCGTCGACCGCGCCGGTGTTCTCCGCCGCCCGCAGGGGTGGGTTGCCCATCGTCGCCGCATTCCTCCCCGTGCACGGGTCGAACGCGCAGCCGAACCGGGTGGCCAGTCCGGTTCGACCTCCGAGAGGAGTGCGCGCCGGAATACTGCCAGGCCGATCCGGCTTTGAAAAGGGTCGGTGCGGTCGTCCCTGTTAAGGCTTAAATCCTTTACCGGCTAACGGTGAAATCACCACTCCCAGCGAATGCCGAACGCGCCGGGGCCCAGGTCGAGGCCGAGCGCGTGCACGGTGTGGGAGTCGTCCCAGGTCAACGGCTTGACGAGCTGTTTGTCGCCGATCTCGGAGAACTGCTCGCACCGCGCCGGCAACGCCGCCGGGTCGAACCGCACCTCGATCAGCAGTTCCCGGGTGGGCATCCGCGCGCGCCGCTCGTAATTCGTCGCGGGGAAGCACCCGACCTGTTCGATCTCGTACTCCACGATGATCGTCTCGTGCCGAGACAACGGGCGCGGGAATTGCAGTTCGGCGGCGGCCAGGCCGGAGTCCTCGTCCCGGTTGAGCGCGACGACCGACAGGTTGCGGGTCGGCACCAGGACCGGCGGCGGCTGGTCGTCGGCCCAGAACAGCAGCACGATGCCGCTGACGCCGTCCTCCTCGGCCCGCAGGATGTGCCGGGTCCACTGGTGGCGCTCCGCCCGGTCCGGGCCGATCTCCACCCGCGAGACGATGCTCAGCCGGGTCAGCCTGGTCTCGTCGCGCGGTGCCACCCCGTCCAGCGCGCGGAGTCGGGACCGGGCGTCCGGCCACATCTTCGACATCGGCTCGGCGGTCGGGGTGCGGTGCGCCAACCGGCCGCGCGGCCGGGGCGCGTCCAGCAGCCCGGCCAGCTCGCCGCCGCGCAGGCCCAGGTACCGCTCCGCGTTGCGCAGCGCCGCCAGCGACACCGCCCGCTCGGGCTGGCTGCGCCCGGACTGCCAGTAGCTCAACGTCGCCAGGCTGACCGGGGTGCCCTGGCGGCGCAGGTGGTCGGCCAGCCGCTCCAGGGTCGCACCGCGCTGCCTGATCGCCCGGCGCAGCGACTCGGCGAACGGGCTCAGGCGGGTACCGGCCGACTCGGGCACCCATCGGACAGTAGTCCGCCCGGCCCACGGTGACCAGCGCCGTCCGGGGCCGCCGGGACCGTCGCGGTGATCGCCGGCGGGGCCGGGTGAGCGCGCCCCCGCTCGGCGGGACGGCCGTGGCGGAGCCGTGCGAACGGGCCTATCCCGGGCCCGCGCCCAACCGGGAAGCTCGGAACGTCACGGTTCGTCCGACTCGCCCGCCGGGATCACCCGGGGGCTTGGAGAGAGGCGTTCACAGATGCGGGGACAGGCTCTCCGGAGGGTCGCGGCACTCGCCGCGTCCGGTGTGCTGGTGATCAGCCCACTGGCGGTGGGAACGGCGTCGGGCGACCCCGCCACCTCGCCCGGCGGCGCGGCGACCGTTGTCGGCGGCAGCACGCCCGGCGGCGTTCCGGCCGGCGTCCAGGGCGACACCCACGGCGACGGCGACGTCGACCACCGCCCCGGCGCGACCCGGCCGACCGACCGGCAGGTGGCCCTGGCGGGCGACCGGGGCACGACCGTCCGGTGGAACCGCTACGGCGCCCCCGCCACGCTGGTCCCCCGTGCCGACGGGCAACGCCGCGACGCGGCGAAGGACCCGGTGGCGGTCGCGCGCGCCTACCTCGGCGACAACCGCGAGCTGTTCGGCCTGGGCACCGGAGCGGTCGACGCGATGGACGTCGTGGTCAGCAGGCCGATGGGCCAGGGCTCGTACGTGATGCTGCGCCAGCGCTTCGGCACCACCCCGGCGCTGCTGGACGGGCTGGCCGTGTTCGGCATCCGGGACGGCGTCGTGGTCCACCTCAGCTCCACGTTGAGCCCCACCCGCGCGGAACCCGAACCCGCGACCCTCTCCCCGGAGCAGGCGCTCGCCGCCGCCTCGGCCGACGCCGGCATCCCCGTCACGTCGGCCGGCACGGGTGCGGCACCCGCCGCGCGGGTCCGGGCGGGCGCGGTGCCGATGCCGGAGGGGCCGCCGCGCGCGGCCTACCAGGTCGTGCTGGTGGGCGGCGACCAGGCGCACCCCGCCGGCTACACCAGCTACGTCGACGCCCGGACCGGCGCGCTGCTCGTCCGGGAGGACCTGGTCGACCACCACTCGGACAACCCGGAGTGGGAGGTCTTCCCGGCCAATCCGCCCGCCGACTACTCCTCGAGCGACAACCGCGTCACGTGGTGCCTGGTGAAGGTGCGCGGCTGCGAGCGGGCCGTCGCCACGGCGGACCGGGGCGTTGCGTGGGACGTCGACGCGACCGGGCCGTCCAAGACCTCCGCCGGCAACTCCGCCCGTGCCACCGAGAAGTGGGACGACCTGGCGAGCGGCACCGTCGGCACGCGCACCGCGACCGCGAGCCCCGCCCGCGAGTACACCTTCCCGTGGACCAACCAGTGGCACGAGGCGCGCTGCAACCCCGCCGTGTTCGACACCCCGCAGCAGAACGACGTCGACGCCGCGCTGACCAACCTGTTCGCCATGCACAACCGGATGCACGACTGGTCCTACCACCTCGGCTTCACCGAGGAGACCTGGAACATGCAGGCGGACAACGGGAACCACGGCGGCCTGGGCGGCGACGCCGAGCGCGGCAACGCCCAGGCCGGCGGCCGGGCGGGCGGTGCGCCCCCGGCCTTCGCGTCGCGCAACAACGCCAACCAGATCACCCCGCCCGACGGCGTCCCGCCGACCACCAACATGTACCTGTGGCAGCCGGTGCCCGGGTCGTTCTACGGCCCGTGCGTGGACGGCGACTACGACATGTCGGTGATCGGCCACGAGTACGGCCACGCGATCAGCGGCCGGTTGATCGGCGGCCCGGACAGCGGGTGGTCCGGCGCGCAGGCGGGCGCGATGAACGAGTCGCACTCGGACCTGTTCGCGGTCGAGTACCTGTACGAGTACGGGTTCGTGCCGCGCGGCGACACGCGCAACGTGGTCGGCGGCTACGTGACCGGCGACGCCGGGTCGGGCATCCGCAACTACGACCTGAGCCGCAGCCCGCTCAACTACAGCAACATCGCCTACGACCTGGTCGGCCAGCAGGTGCACGCGGACGGCGAGATCTGGAGCGCCACCAGCTTCGACGTGCGCAAGGCCATGATCGAGCGCTACGGCAGCGGGACGCCCGCGCGGCAGCGGGCGTGCGCGGACGGCGCGCAGCCGGTCGAGCAGTGCCCCGGCAACCGGCGCTGGATCCAGCAGGTGTTCGACGCGTTGCTGCTCAACGCATCCGGCGCGGTCAGCTACGTCGACATGCGCGACGCCACCCTCGCCGCCAACGAGATCCGCTTCGGCGGTGCGGACGTCCCGTTGCTGTGGAACGCTTTCGCACGGCGTGGCCTGGGTGAGGGCGCGGCGAGCAACGGTCCGAACGACCAGGACCCGACACCGAGCTTCGCCTCGCCGCACGCCCGCAACGCGACCGTGCGACTGGCTCCGGGCACGCAGGCGAGGCTGTACGTGGGCAGGTACGAGGCCCGCTCGACCCCCGTGGCCGACACGGACCCGACCACGCCACTGCCCGACACCGTGCAGATCGTGCCCGGCACGTACGACTTCGTGGTCGCAGCAGAAGGCCACGGCACCAGTCGCCTGCGACGCGAACTAGACCCCGGCGAACACGACACGATCCGCCCGTCGGGCCCGCGCAACCTGGCCGCGAAGAGCCTGGGCGCGACGGCCGAGGGCGACGGCGTGAACGTGGACAAGCTCATCGACGAGACCGAGGCCCACGGCTGGGCAGCGTTGGGCGCACCGGTCGAAGGCCGCGCGGTCCGCGTGGACCTGGCTGGCACGGAACCCCAACGGGTGGGCAGGGTGCAGGTGAGCGCGCTGCTGCGCCCGGCGATCGAGTCGGACGCCGACCCGGGCACCCAGAGCCGCTTCACAGCGGTCCGCCAGTTCGAGGTGCTGGCCTGCAACAACAAGTCGGGCGTCGACTGCACATCACCGGCTGCCTACCGTCGAGTGTTCACCAGCCCGGCCGACGCGTTCCCGTCCGACGTGCCCCGACCGACCGCCCCGGACCTCGCGCTGCGCTCGTTCCACATCCCGCCGACCAAGGCCACCCACTTGATGATCCGGGTGATGACCAACCAGTGCACGGGCGCGCCGGCGTACGCGGGGGTGCAGCACGACGATCCGCGTTCGAACAGCGACTGCACGACGGGTAACCCGTCGGCGGCTCAGGCCGTCCGGATTGCGGAGTTCCAGGCTTTCCGGAACTGAGTGGGTTCTTTGAGACGCCGTCCGTGCGTGGGGGTGCGTACGGACGGCGGGGAACTCCCCGCGTGCGCGGGGAAGACGGTCGCTGGAAGACCGACGAGATCGCCGCCGCCGGAACACCCCCGCGTCTGCGGGGAAACCTGTGGATCGCCCGATGGGGAACAGGCGACGAAGGACCACCCCCGCGTGCGCGGGAAGTACCGAAGCGCATACAAGCGCCGCCTTGCGGGACGGTACACCCCCGCCGTGCGCGGGGAAGAGGTGGAAGCCGAGAACAGGGACGCCCAGTACGACGGAACACCCCCGCGTGTGCGGGGAAGACGCCGCGAGGTCTCCCACCTCTACCGAGGCGGCGGGAACACCCCCGCGTGTGCGGGGAAGACCCCGGGCGTGTCCGCCTCCCCCGCCTCCCCGCCGGAACACCCCCGCGTGTGCGGGGAAGACACTTGTTGACCTGGGCGGTTCTCCCGTCTTGTGCACGTTTTCATTCGGTGCACGCCGGTTCCGAAAGCTGAGACGACAGCGCAACACTACTCACTCCGACGAGCGTCATCCTTAGTACAAAGCACAACCCCGCAGCGGCCATGGCGGGATCGAGTTGGGTGTGTACCGACTGATGCGCCTCGCCGACCTGGCCACCTGCGGCGACACCGCCGACTCGCTCGTAGGGACAACACCCACCTCACGACCACGCCAGCGCGTGCACCTTGACCGTCCGTAGTCATCCGTCCTACGTTCGGTTGCGATCGGTCGTCGGCTCGGGGAGGCGTGATGTCCACCGAAGTTCCGTCACGTCGTGGCTTTGCGCGGATCGTGGCGGCGAGTGTGGCTGGTACGACGATCGAGTTCTACGACTTCTTCCTGTACGGCACGGCTGCCGCTCTGGTGTTCGACAAGGTGTTCTTCCCGGGCAGTGAGCCGTTGACCGCCGTCCTGCTGGCCTTGCTCACCTACGCCGTCGGCTTCCTCGCCCGGCCCCTCGGCGGCGTGGTGTTCGGGCACCTCGGTGACCGGTTCGGGCGGCGGCGGAGTTTGGCGTTGAGTTTGATCGTCATGGGCTCGGCTACGGTCGCCATCGGGTTGGTGCCGTCCTACACCTCGATCGGGGTCGCCGCGCCGATCGTGCTGACCGTCCTGCGACTGGTCCAAGGGCTGGCACTGGGCGGGGAGTGGGGCGGTGCGGTGCTGCTGGTCGCGGAGCACGGATCGGCTGCACGGCGGGGGTTCTGGAGCAGTTGGCCGCAGACCGGCGGGCCGCTCGGCAACATGATCGCCACGGGCGTGCTGGCCGTGCTGGGCCTCGGGATCACCAACGAGCAGTTCCTCGACTGGGGATGGCGCATTCCCTTCCTGCTGTCGGCGGTCCTGGTGGTGATCGGGATCTGGCTGCGGCACGCTGTGGAGGAGTCACCGCTGTTCGTGGCCGCCCGCGCATCCGCCGACGCGTCCGGTTCGGCCCGTGCGCCGATCAGGACCGTGCTGCGCCACCACCGCCGACCGGTCGTGATCGCTGCATTGGCGAACGTGGGGGAGAAGGCGACGTACTACACGTTCAGCATCTTCCTGATCTCCTACTTGACCCAGGTCGTGCACCTGCCGAAGAACTCCGTGCTGACCGCCGTCACGATCGCGTCGGTGTTCCAGGTCGTGGCGATCCCCCTGGGTGGTCTGCTCGCGGACCGGTTCGGCCGCCGCCCGTGCTCGATCGTCCTCGCCGTGCTGATCGCCGTGTGGGCGCTGGTGGGCCTGCCGAACGTGGACGGCGGGGAGTTCACCTCGGTCGCGTTCGTCATCGTCGTCGGGTTGACCCTGCACGGCCTGATCACCGGCGCGCAGTCGGCGTTCTTCGCCGAGCTGTTCCCCAGCGGGGTTCGGTACACCGGGGCGTCGCTCGGCTACCAGTCGGCGACCGTCGTCGGCGGCTCGCTCGTGCCGATCGTGGGCGTGGCGCTGCTGAACCGCTTCCCGTCCACGGTCCCGGCCGCGCTGTTGCTGTGCGCGACGCTGGCCTGCACCGTGGGCGCGTTCCTCTGGGCCGGTGAGACCCGCCGGCGGGACCTGCGGGCCATCCCCACGTCGGGTGGCACCTTGTCGAAAGGCAGGGTGGATTCCTGACCGACGGTCGAGGCGGCGCGGGCCGCCCCGGCCCTAACTTCGTTGTCATGGAACAGAGATCGGCCGGAGTCCCGGTGGAGGACGTGCCCGACGTCAGTGCCGAGTGGTACCTCGACATCGCACGGTGGGGCGCGAGCAGCCCGGAGCCGGTGCAGGCGTTCGCCGCGTTCTTCACCGACGCGGTTCTGGTGCTGTTCGCGATCGGGTGCGCGGTGGTGTGGTGGCGGGCGCGGCGGGGATCGCCGGAGGCGATGGCCCGGATCCTGCTGGTGCCCGTGCTGACCACCGCCGCGTACGTGGCCAGCGAGGCGGTGAAGCTGGTGTGGCGCGAGGACCGGCCCTGCCGGGTGCTGGGCGAGGTGGCGACGGTGGTGCCCTGCCCGGGGGTGGGGGACTGGTCGTTCCCCAGCAACCACTCGGTGATCGCGGGCGCGGCGGCGGTCGGGATCATGTGGTGTGAGAAGAGGTTCGGGGTCCTGGCCGCTGTTCTCGCCCTGGCGGCGGCGTTCTCGCGGGTGTTCGTCGGGGCGCACTACCCGCACGACGTCCTGGTCGGACTGCTGGGCGGAGGTGTTGTGGCGCTGGCGTTGCCGGTCGCGGCAGCGGCGTCGGCACCGCTCGTGGCGCGGCTGCGGCGGCACGCGGCGGGAGGCGCGCTGCTCGGTGGGAGATGATGCCCGTCGTGCGTGGTGTGCTCTTGTGGTCGATGGCGGCGGTGCCGGTGGTGTGGGCGGCGATCACGTCGCTGCCGGGGCGGTTCACGCCGTGGGAAGCGGTGGCATACCTGGTGGTGCTCGCCGGCGCGGTGCCCTCGGCCCGGCGGTGGCCGGTGGGGGCGCTGGCGGTCACCGGGGTCGTGTGGCTGGTGTCGTTCTTGACGACCGTGATGGACGACAGCACCGTGGCGGTGGGGGCGCTGTCGGCCGGACTGGGCGCGGTGGCGTTCCTGGCCGGGCGGGAGGCGTCGGACGGGGATCGCGGTGTCGTGGCGCTGGTCCTGCTGGGCGCGGCGGCGGTGACCGGCTCGCCGGCCGTGGGGGGCGGGGCGGACACGGCCCTGGCGGCGCTGTGCGGGGTCGCGGCGCTGGCCGCCGTGCCGTGGACGGTCGGGCGCTACCGCCGGCAGTACCTGGCGCTGGTGCGGGCCGGCTGGGAGCGCGCCGAGCAGCTCGAACGCGACGCCGACCGCGCCGCCGACCGGGCCCGCGCCCGGGAACGGGCGCGGCTGGCCGCCGAGATGCACGACCTGGTCGGGCACGAGCTGGCGCGCGCGGCGCTGCGGGTCGGCGCGCTGGAACTCGCGCCCGACCTGGACGCCGGGCACCGCGAGTCGGCGCGGGCGGCCCGCGAGGCGGTCACGGCCGCCGCCGAGCGGCTGGCGGACGTCGTCGGCCTGCTGCGCGCGGGGGAGCCGGAGCGGACCGAGCCGGTGGCCGACGTCGTGGCCCGCGCCCGGCTCGCCGGGCTCGACGTCGAGTCGACCGGCGACGACCTCGGGGCGGTCGACCCGGTGATCGCGCGCACGGTGCACCGCGTGGTGACCGAGGCGATCACGAACGCGATCAAGCACGCGCCCGGCGCCCGGGTCACCGTCGCCCTCGCGCACACCGACCGGGTCCGGGTGGACGTGGTCAGCGGCACCGCCCGCCACACCTCGGCGCTCGCGGGCGCACCGACCGGCACCGAGTGTGCTGGTAGCGGTCGAGCCGGCACTGTGTCTGCCGATAGCGGTCGAGCCGGCACCGAGTGTGCCGATAGCGGTCGAGCCGGCACTGTGTCTGCTGGTAGCCGTCGAGCCGGGACCGAGTCTGCCGGTGGCGGTCAAGCCGGGGACATGCCCGCCGGTGACGGTCGAGACGGCACCGAGCCCGTCGGGTGCCGTCGGGCGGGGGCCGCGCAGGCGCTGGAGCCGGCGGACGCGGCCGGTGGCCCGGACTCGTCGGGGATCGCGCCCGGCGGTGGGCACGGGCTGCTCGGGCTGGCCGAGCGGGTCGCCCTGGTCGGTGGCACGTTCTCCGCGCGGGCCCTCGACGGCGGGTTCGAGGTGCGGGCGAGCCTGCCCGCCCACCCCGTCCTGCGCCGCAGCCCGGCCACCGACACCCACCGCCGCCGCGCGGAGCTGCGGGTGCGCCGCAGCGCCCGGCGGACCGCGCTGCTGACCACCGCCGTCGCAGTCGGGATCGTGGCGGCCGTGCTCGGGTACCTGGTGTTCGACGCGGCGACGTCCGTGCTCGACCCCGCCGACTTCCAGCGCCTGCGCGCGGGGCAGTCCGAGTCCGAGGTGTCGGCCGTGCTGCCCGCCCGGACCCGGGTCGACGACCCGGGCCGCACGCCGCCACCGCCCGCCGGCACGAGCTGCCGGCACTACAGCACGCACCGCAACCCGTTCGACGCCCGGCGGCTGGACCTGTACCGGCTGTGCTTCCGGGACGGCCGGCTGGTCGCCAAGGACCTGCTCGCGCGCGACCCGTGACGGGGGGCGATGATGCGACCCGTGATCAGGGTGGTGGTGGCGGACGACGAGGCGGTCGTGCGCGTCGGCGTGCGGGCGGTGCTGGCGACGGCGGACGACGTGGAGGTGGTCGGCGAGGCGGCCACGGGCCGCGCGGCGGTCGACCTGGTGCTGGCGCACCGCCCGGACGTGGCGGTGCTGGACATCCGGATGCCCGACCTCGACGGCCTCGACGCGGCGGCCGAGATCCGGCGGCTGGGCGCGGGCACGGCGTCGCTGGTCCTCACCACGTTCGCCGACGACGTCTACATCTCCCGCGCGCTCGGGGAGGGCGTCGGCGGTTTCGTGCTCAAGACCGGCGACCCGCACGAGATCATCGCGGGGGTGCGCGCGGTCGCGTCCGGTGCCGCGTACCTGTCGCCGCTGGTGGCCAAGCGCGTGGTGGACCACCTGTCCGGCCGGGGGCCCCGGCTGCGGGCGGGTGACCGCGTCGGGGAGCTGACCGAGCGGGAGCGCGAGGTGCTGGGACTGGTCGGCGCGGGCCTGTCGAACGCCGAGATCGCCCGGCGCCTGCACGTGGTGGAGGGCACGGTGAAGGTGTACGTGGGCGCCATCCTGCGCCAGTTGGACGTGCGCAACCGCGTCCAGGCCGCGATCGTCGCCTACGAAGCGGGCCTGATCCCGCCGGCGTGACCACCGCCGCAAGACCGGCCGGTGTGGACGGACCGGCAACGCCGACCAGGGGCGGGCTGGGCCTCGGCACCGCGCCGTGGACGGGTGGCCGTGAGGTGTCGGTGTTGCTGCGCCGGGGTTCCACCGTCGCGGACGACGACGTGGAGTGCCTCGCCATCGGTGCCGTGGCCGTGCTGCACCCGCCATCGCCGCGCGGCTCGGACACCGGGGCAGCGCGGCGCTGGTCGAGCGCGGTCACGCGACCGCCGTGGTGCCCGGCTTCCTGGACTTCCAGGACCCGACCAGGCGGCAAGCGGGAGTTTCCGCTGTCCGGGCCCGATCACCGCCCTCTACGGTCCCGGTATGGGCGAGGAGGAGCGCGACGAGGTACCGGTGCGCGGGCCGGCCGACCGGGACGACGAGGGCCGCTTGCCCGGCGACGGTGACGTGCCGTTCGGCTGGAGGGGTTCCCGACCGTTCCGGTCGTCGCTGCGCAGGGAGTTCCGGTGGGCGTGCGCGGTGACGGCCGGGGGTGCGGCGGTCGGCGTGGCCCACCCGCTGGCCGGGCTGTTCCTCGTGCTCGGGATGCTGCCCGTCGTCATCCCCCTGGGCCTGGGCGTGCGCAACCGGGGCCGGGGCGTGGTGCGGGTGGACGTGGAGCCGGGTGCGCCGAGGCGGATCACGCTGGTCCGGGCGGACGGCCGGACCGACACCCGGTCGCTGGACGACGTCGTCGCCCTGCGCTCGCTGCTGCTCGGCTACAGCGGGGGCGAGACCAACGGCTGGTTCGTGGTGGAGATCCGCTTCCGCCGCCGGAGGTACCGGACCACGGCCACCGACCCGCTGCCCGGTCACGCGCCCGCGGACCTGATGGCCGCGCTGCGCAGGGCCCGCCCGACCGCCGAGGTGCTGCCGTTCCGGGACAAGCGCCACCTGCTCACCCCGGACTGACCCGGCTCCGGGTCAGCCGGACAGGTCTTCCGCCGCCTGCCGCAGCGCGTCCGCGAAGGCCGCGACCAGCTCGTCCTCCCGGTCCTGGGCGCACCGCGCGGCGATCCGCCGGGCGAGCGCCTCGAAGTGCGGCCCGACGGCGACCGCGACCGGCTCCCGGGCGAGTTCCGAAGCCGGCACGACGACGTTCACCGTGATCCGCTCGCGCGCGGCCGAGTAGCGCAGGTCGTGCACGCCGCCGTGCCCCTCGCCGGACGTGATCGAGCCGCCCAGCGTGAGGCTCACGTCGAGCACCGCCAAGCCGTCCACCACGACCCGTGCGAGCGCCGGGCGCAACGCCCGGCGCAGGACCAGCGACTCGACCGGGCTGCGGTCGGGGCCGCCCAGCCGGCCGCTCAGGCTCAGCTCCACACCGGCTCCCCGCGGTCGACCGGGGTCAGCCGGCCCACTGGCCGGTGACGAACAGCAGGTACACCGCCGCCTGCACGAGCGTTGTCGCGTACATCCAGCCGTAGAGGACCGGCCGCAGCGCGGGCCTGCGCTGGGCGGCCACCGCCATCGCCAGGTAGATCACCAGGCACGGCAGCAGGTAGCGGTGCACCGAGACCACGTTGCTGTTCAACGTGAACATGACGAACGACGCCAGGCCGAAGCCCGCCAGCGGGACGCCGTCCCCGCGCAGGGCCACGAACGCGTACACCGAGGATGCCAGCAGCACGACCAGACCGAACACGGGCAGCAGGTGGCTGATGAGCTGCCAGGTGTCCGGCCGTCCGGTCGCCAGCGCGTCCCACGACGCCACCAGCTCGCGCCACACCGTGCCGAGGATGTTCGGGTCGGCCTTGTGGTAGCCCCACGTGGCGACCGTGTCGTAGGCGTGGAACATGGCCAGCGGGTCGCCGTGCACGAACTTCAGCACCACGGCGAACGCCACGACGCCCAGCCCCGCCGCCGGGAACCACAGCAGGTGCCACGACAGCAGCCCGCGCGGCTTCCACCCCTTGCTGCGCCAGAACTCCAGGAAGCACAGGCCGACGAACAGCGCGGCGGTGATCCGGGTCGCGGTCAGCGGGATCAGCAGCAGGCCCATCCACACCCACTGGCGGCGCAGCGCGAACAGGAACGCCCAGAAGCCCAGCGCGCAGAACACCGCCTCGCTGTAGAAGGCGTGCATGAAGAACGCCGTGGGCGCGGTGAGGAACGCCGCCACGGCCAGCCACGCGGTCCGCTCGCCGGCCACGAAGTACCGCGCGACCTTGAGCAGCGCGGTGGCCGCGAGCCAGGACGCCACCCCGTTCACGATGATCCCGGCGGCCAGGAAGCCCAGCTTGCCGAACGTGATCGTCTGGAGCAGCCACAGGCAGAACGGGAAGAACGGGTAGAACGCCGGGATCCACGGCTTGGTCTCGTCGCCGTAGCCGCCCAGGGTGATGTCGCGGAAGTTCTCCGAGTCCCAGCGGAACGTGTGCGACAGCAGCGTGGTGTCCGGGCCGAGCACCTTGACCGGGTAGCCCTCGCCGATCGGGAACACGCCCTGGAACAGCACGGCCACGGCGGTCAGCACCGCGTGCCAGGCGAACACCAGGGCGAACGTGCGCGCCCAGTCCGAGGCGGCGAGCGAGCGCCACCGGGAGGTCGGGCGGGCGGGGCTCGCGTCCGGCGCGGGCGCGGCCGGGGTCATCACATCCGTCATCAGACGGTTTCCTTCTGCCTGAAGACGAGCTTGTTGTACAGGACGTAGTTCCACACCAGGGTGAAGGCGAGGGCGACCAGCTTCGGGCCGACCACCGCGACCACTTCGGGTGTGCCGGCGAACGCGCCGCCGGTCAGGCTGATCACGATCGGTTGCACCACCCACAACCCGACGGCGGTGACCAGTGCGAACAGCAGGATCTGCGTGCGCACGTCACCGCCCTTGGCGCGGAAGGTGAACGAGCGGTTCAGGGTGAAGCTGCACACCATGCCCGCCGACGTGGAGACGAGGTTCGCCACGAACATCGGCACGCCCGCCAGCGCCAGCAGGGTGTAGGCGACGAGGTCGACGGCCGTGTTGGCGATGCCGACCACGGCGAACCGGAGCTTGGTCGCGTGTTCCGGCTTCACGGCAGCAGGCTCCCGGCCGGCGGCGCGGGCCGCCGGGCGGCGACCTGCTTCGCCCCGGTGTGCACCGACGCCACCGCGTACAGCGGCCGGGCCTGGACCTGGGCGTAGGTCCGGCCGATGTAGCTGCCCAGCACGCCCAGCATGGTGATCTGGATGCCGCCCAGGAAGAACATGCCGATGGTGATGAACGCCCAGCCGGGCACGGCGGTCTCCGGCGCGAACAGCCGCACCCCGCCCACGTAGAGGATGCCCAGGAAGCTCAGGAAGGAGATGAAGTAGCCCAGCCGGCTGATCAGCCGCAGCGGGGCCACCGAGAAGCCGAGGATGCCGTCCGCCGCGAAGCGCAACATCTTGCTCAGCGGGTAGCCGGTGACGCCCGCGTGCCGCTCGTCGCGGTCGAACAGCACGCCGGTCTGCCGGAAGCCGATGTAGCTCACCAGGCCGCGCAGGAACCGGTCCCGCTCGCGGTACTTGCGCAGCTCGTCCACGACCTTGCGGTCGATCAGCCGGAAGTCGCCGGTGTTGCGCGGGATGTCGATCGAGGCCACCTTGCGCAGGAACCAGTAGAACGCGCCGGCGGTGAACTTCTTGAAGGCGCTGTCCTGGCGGGAGCGGCGCTGGGCGTAGACGACCTCGTAGCCCTGCTCCCACTTCTCGATCAGCTCCAGGCTGACCCGGGGCGGGTCCTGCAGGTCGCTGTCCATGATCACCACGGCGTCCGCGTCGGCCAGGTCCAGACCGGCGGTGACCGCGAGCTGGTGGCCGAAGTTGCGGGCCAACTCGACCACGGTGACCCGGTCGTCGGCGTCGGCCAGCGCCCGCAGGTGGACCAGCGAGTCGTCCTTGCTGCCGTCGTCCACGTAGATGAAGTTCACGTGGTAGCGGTCGGTCAGCTCGTCGGTGATGCCGGTCACCGTGCGGTGCAGCAGGTCGATGTTCCCGGCCTCGTTGTAGATCGGGAAGACGTAGGTGATGGTCCGTTTCGCCCCTTCGGGGCGTGCTTCGGAACTCACAGTCCAACCGTCCTTCGAGGTGTGCGCAGCGGGAAAGGCCCGACGTGCTCCGGGCGTGGAATTCGTTCCGGAGTGTACGCAGTGGCCGGCGGGGGTCCGGACGTCGGGGCACCACGCCCGCCCGTCGTCGGAGCGGGCGCGCGAGCACCGCCGGGCCGGGCTGTGACCTGGTGTGACCAGGTGTTCTACCGCCCGTTACGCGCGTTGCGGGTCCGTCGTCCCGGCAGCCCGTCCGAGCAGCCGCAGGGGGCGCGGTCCGGGCGCACGTCGGGCCGGCGACCGGGCGTCGGCGGTGCTCCGGGCGGCGGCGCGGGTGTTATGGGGATCTGGGAGGTGGGGAGCGGGGCGGGGCGTCGGTACGTTCCGCGAAGACGACGAGCGCGGCCCTGCCACGCCCCGCGCCCGTCCCGTTGGCGAAACGAGGTCCCCTGTGAGTCGAAAACGCAGTGTGCGCCTGGTGATCGCGCTGCTCGCCCTGACCCTGGGTCCGGGCACCGCCGCCGCGACCGCCGCACCCGCCTCCGCACCCGCCCCGTACTGCTACGACGAGCCGTCGTCGCCCACGGCGGGCGTGAGCGACCTGAAGGCGTCGTTCACCTCCTCGAACTGGATGCAGACCCTCCAGGCCGTCTACAAGCGGCGCTGGCCCAGCGGGGAGGCGCTGGCGATCGCGCAGGCCAAGGACAAGTACTGGAACCAGTTCGTGAACAAGTCCAGCTTCGACGCGTTCGCCGAGTCGATGATGGTGGCGATCCACGAGGAGACCCACATGTGGGACCTCGACCCGGCGCGGACGCGGTGGAACGTGCACACCGCCGCGTGGATCAACGCCTCCCGGCAGGCGACCACCGTGCCGCTGCACGACGGGTTCGCCCGCAAGGAGATCCTGCCGCTGATCCGGGACAAGTACTCCGACTCCATGGACGGCATCTACCTGCGCGACCGGACGCAGGGCGACTACCACCTGCAGGGCGTGCTGGCGGAGCTGAACGCCGGCCTGACCGGGCTGCCGGCGGTGACCGTGCTCCAGGAGTTCATCAAGGGCGTCGGGGCGAGCAACGCCCGGGACATCGCGGCCACCAACCTGCGCTACCTGCTGCTGTACCTGCGGGTCGCCAAGGACCGGTACCCGAGCTACTGGGCGAAGATCAAGAACGAGCCGAAGCTGCGCGACCTGGTGCTCACCCAGTTCCTGCGCACGGCCTACTGGTTGGAGAAGTCCGCGCCGTACACCGGCAAGCTGGGCAGCGCCAACGCCGACCGCATCACCGCGGCCAACTACGCACCCGAGAACATCTCCGTGCTGGAGGAGTTCACCGGGCAGCGGGTGCGGGTGGACACGCAGAGGCACTGCACGCAGTAGGCGGACCGTCCACAGTGGAGTCGAGTTCGGGGTGCCGGCGCCGTGCGGGCCGGCACCCCGGACGCGTCCGCGCTCAGGTCCACTCCCACCGCACGCCGTACATGCCGGACTTCACGTCCCGCGCGGCCACCATCGCGCTGCGCCGGTCGACCAGGCCGATCTCCCGGTCCGCCCGGGGCTGCGCCCACGTCGCCGCCTCGAACCGGTGGCAGCGGATCGGCAGCATGGTCTGGTGGAAGCTCACCTGGAGCACGTAGAGCGCCACCGGGGTGGTGAACGCCCGGAAGTACTCGCGGTCGAACACCGGCTGCCCCATGATCGACCGGTACTCCAGGGAGAACACCTCGCCGGACCGGTAGGAGCGCTCCAGCAGCAGTTCCGCGCCCACCACGCGGCGGGCGTGGTCGCGGCGCACCCGCCCGAGCCGGCAGCGGTCCACGGCCTCGGTGCGCACCAGGTCGAGGTCGTCGGCCGAATCGGCGAAGTTCACCGAGAAGCAGCGGCTCACCCCGTCCCGCACCGCTTCCGCGACCGACCGGGTGCGGACCTCCCGCAGGCTCCGGTCCGGGTTCACCCGCACGTGCTCCTCGACGTAGAGCAGGCGGATGCCGTCGAACTTCTCCGGGCTGATCTGGTCGACCAGCGCGGCCACCGCGTCCGGCTGCGGCAGCACGTCCGAGCGCGGGTGGCCGGCGGTGTGCCGGCCGCGCGGCCGGCGCGGCCCCAGCAGCGTGATCAGCGCGCCCTCGGGCAATCCGAGCACCACTTCCAGTTCGGTCACCGCGCGCAGCGACCCGGGGCGTTCCGGTCGGTTCGTGCCGGACTGCCAACTGCTCAGCGCGGCGACCGAGACGTGCGTGCCGCGCCGGGCCAGCCGCGCCCGCACGGCCTGCAACGTCAACCCGCTGGCCCGGATGGCGCAGCGCAGGGCGCCGCTGAACGTCGTACCGGCGTTCCCGCCCATGCCGCACCTCCGGCCGCGCCCGTGGTCCCGGGCCGCACCCGGAATTACAGGGTTTTTCCAGGATCCGGCCCGGCAGCGCCTGAAAAGGGTAGCCCACCAGCGGTTCCCGGCTCACCGCCCGACCGGCCGTACGGCGAGTCCACCCCTCGGCGGCGGCCGGCCTTGTGAACGGGCGGGCCGCCAGTACGGTGGGAAAAGCCCTGCTTTCCGATCGGCGAAGAGCATTTCCCCTGTGCCGATCGGGAATTCGCCCTGCGGGTCGACTTCTCCCCGGTCAGAACGGAGTTGACAATTGCTTCGCAGAATTCTCGCCGCAGCCACCGGCGTCGCCCTGTCGGCGTTGGCGCTGGCGGCCCCCGCCGCCGCCGCCGAGCCGGCTCAGATCCAGGCCGCCCCCCGGTCGATCACGGTCAGCGGCGGTGGTGAGTACGCCTCCTACGTGCCGCAGGCGATCCAGATCTGGAACAGCCGGGTGCCCAACATCCGGATGAGCCAGGTCTCCAGCGGTGGCGACATCCGGATCTCGGTGACCAGCGGCGGCGGCTCGCGCGCCTCCATCGGCCACGGGTCCGGCTGGATCATCCTGGACCGCCAGCAGATCAACCAGGGCTACTCCCCGCTGCGCGTGGTCGCCCACGAGATGGGCCACTCGCTCGGGTTGCGCGACAACTACAACCGCGACTGCAACATCCTGATGTCGGGCGGCAGCGCGGGCACCCAGTGCCGCAACCCCAACCCCAGCGCCGGCGAGGCCAACTGGGTGAACCAGAGCTTCGCCGGTGGCCTGCGCGCCGAGCGGAGCGGCCCCGTCGAGTGGGCCGTCGAGTCGTGGCCGGCCCCGGCCGAGGTGCTCCCCGCCGCGTAGCGGACCGACCCGCCCGGCACCGCAGGGTACGTCGGGCGGTCCGAAGGGGGTGCGCACCCCCGGCCGGTGTGCGGGTGGACGGTATCGCGGCCGTCCACCCGCACACCCCCTGCCCGCGCGGGGCGTCGGCCCTGTCCCGCCGCCCGCGCGCTGGTGCCGTCCGCCAACGGATGCGGTCGTTCGTGGCCCACCCGTGGTCGCGGACGTTCAGCGCTCCGGGTGCAGGAGCAACTCGGCGATGGCCCGCACCCGGTCGAGGGTGATGCCGGTGCGCTGCTCGACGGCCAGCGGGTGGTCGGTCGGTTCCAGCTCGACGGTGGGCCGGGTGCCGATCGGCTGGCTGTGCACCTCGGTCTTGAGGTTCAGCGTGGTCGGCTCGTAGACCGGCAGCTCGGTGCTCAGCCAGCCGAAGTACGGCGGCTCGTCCACGCGCGCCGGGTCCACCCACAGCTTGGAGGCGCGCGCGAAGTGCGCTTTGCTCAGCGAGACCCACACGCCCCACTCGAAGTCCTCGTCGGCGTCCACGACGGGCAGCACCACCCGGGCCCGGACGAAGAAGTGCTCGCCGCCGATCACGCACTGCTCGGCGGCCAGCGCGCTGCCCGCGTCGGCCGCGAGGCCCTCGTGCCAGAAGGCCGGCGCGGGCGTGCCGTAGGAGAAGGGCAGCTCGTCGTGGTGTCGCCCGCAGCACGAGCAGTGGAACCCCGTCATGATCGAGAAGCATAAGTCGCCGGTCACGACCCGACCGGCGCGGTGTGCCGGCGCGGCAGCGGGACCACCGCCGAGGTGACCAGGGGTACCAGCATCAGCGCGGCGGCCGTCCACGGCAGCGCGGGCGCGGCGTGGTCCAGCACGACCCCGCCCAGCGCCGCGCCGCCCGCCACCGCGCCGTTCCACGCGGCGATCGTGAGCGACTGCGCGTGGTCGGCGGTGCGCCCCGCGACCACCGCCGTGACGGCCTGGAACGCGGTCGGAGCGCCGCCGAAGGCCAGGCCCCACAGCGCGGCTGCGGCCACCACGACGGCCGGCGAGCCGTCCGAGCACGCCAGCACCGCGATCCCGACCGCCGTCAGCGCCGGGCACCAGGCGAGCACCGCGCGCGGGAACCGGTCCAGCGCCGCGCCGACCACGAGGATGCCGCACACCGCCGCGCCGCCGAAGACCAGCAGGGTCGCGCCGAGCAGCCCCGCCCGCCCGAAACCGGCCAGCACGGGGCCGAGGTAGGTGTAGAGCACGTTGTGCCCCAACGAGAACGCGGCCACCACCACGAACACCGGCCACATCCCCGGCACGCCCCGCCGGTCACCGGTCGACGCGGTCACCGGGATCGGCGGCACCACGGCCGCGACCCAGGCCAGCAGCGGCACGGCGACCACGCCCATCACCACGAACGACCACCGCCAGCCGACCAGCTCGCCGAGCACCGTGCCGGCGGGCACGCCGACCGCGAAGCCCAGCGGTGTCCCGGCCATCGCCACGGCCAGCGCCCGCCCGGCCCGCGCCGGCGGCGCGACGGCCATGGCGTACACCGCGACCAGCGACCACATCACGCCGGTGATCGCGCCGGACGCGACCCGCGCCGCGAACACCACGGCGTACCAAGGGGACAGCGCGATGACGAAGTTGGTCACCGCGAAACCCAGCACCAGCGCGAGCAGCACGGACTTGCGCGGCAGCCGGGAGGTCAGGGCGGTCAGCGGGATCGCGGTGAGCGCGGTGGTCAGCGCGTAGCACGTCACGAGCTGGCCGGCGGCGGACGGGGAGACGTCGAAGTCGGCGGAGATCCCGAGCAGCAGCCCGGCCGGCAGCACCTCGGTGAGGCAGCCCAGCAGGACGACCACCGCGAGGGCGAGCAGCGGGCGCAGGGGGAGTTCTTGGCGCACGGCGGTTTCCCTTCCGGGACCGGGACGCCCCGACGCAGTGGGCCACGTCGGGGCGTCCCTCGCGGATCAGCCCTTGGCGAGCTGGGCGTCGATCCACGCCCGCAACGCGGCTTCGCCGCGGTAGCCGACGTTGCGGGAGTTCGGCAGCTCGGCCGCGTTGCGCATCGGCACGAGCGTCGGCAGGTACTGGATGCGGTAGCGGGACGACAGGTCCCGGCTCACGTCGGTGTCGACCTCGCCCAGCACGAACCGGCCGCCGTACTCGCCGGCCAGCCGCTCGATGACCGGCTTCATCTGCCGGCACGGGCCGCACCAGGTCGCGCCGAAGTCCAGCACCACCAGCTTGGTCCTGGACATCTCCAGCACCTCGGCGTGGTTCGCCGAGGTCACCTTGATCACGTTCGCCGCGCTGATCGCGACGTCCTGGGCCGGGGCGGCGTTGGCCGGCGCGGCGAAGGCGGCGGCGGCCACCACGGCGAGCGCGGTGACGCCGGCACGCAGCCAGGATCGGAACTTGGGCATGGTGAATCTCCTCTTGTGCAGGGATCGTGCAGGGAGCGCGGCAGCGTTCAGGGGGCGGTGGCCGTCGGGAGCCCGGCGGCCACCCAGTCCTCGATGCCCTCGCGGTACTTGCGCACGTTCGGGTACCCCAGCTCGATGAGCCGGGCACCGACGAACTCGCTGTTGCGGCAAGGGGTGTTGGCGCAGTACACGACGATGTCGGCGGTGCGGTCGGGCAGGACGACCGGCGCGTGCCGGTCGGTCGACCCGGCCGCCTCCTCGTACGGGAAGCCGGGGATGTTGACCGCTCCCGGCAGGTGTTCCTTCTCGTAGTACGCCACCGGCATGGTGTCGACCACCACCAGCGTGCCCGCTTCGAGGCCGGCGCGGAGCTCGTCGCGGGTGATCAGCGGCAACATGGCACGTCCTTTCCGGTGCGGCGCGGGGCGTGCCACCGAGTGTGTCGGCGGACGGGATGCCGCAACCACTGCCGGACGCCTATGCCGTGCGGTTATCCAGCCACCGCCGGTACCCGGGCACCTCGGCGGCGAGCTTGCGGTAGGCCCGGACGGCGGCGGCGTGCACCTCGGCGAACCGCTCGGCGAACGGGTGGCCGGTGCGCCACAGCAGGATGTGCTGCACGGTCATCGGCTCGCCCGCCAGCGGGCGCACGGCCAGGCCGGGTATCTCCGGCGTGGTCGGCTGGGTGAGGCACACGCCGTGCCCGCCGACCACCAGCCGGTCCCGCATGGTGTCGACGTCGTGCGCGATCTTGGGCACGAAACCGTGCGCCAGGCACATCTCCCGGAACACGATCCGGCAGCCGTCGCCGCAGCTCGACACGATCCACGGCTCCTCGGCCAGGTCTGCGAGGTCGACCTGGGCGGCGGCGGCCAGCCGGTGCCACGAGGGCAGCGCGACGAACGCGGGCTCGGTGACCACCCGCTCGGCGCGCACCAGGCCCGGCACGGTGAGCGTGCGCGGCCCGCAGATCAGCACCAGGGCCAGGTCGACGCACCCGTTGGCGACCTGCGCCACGAGCCTGTTGTGCGACAGGTCCGCGCGCGTGGTGAGCCCGCCGGGCACCAGTTCTCGAACGCACCGGAACACGTCCGAGGCGAGCGCGCTGTCGTTCCAGCCGACCCGCACGTCGCCGACCGTGCGGGGCTGCCGGCGGAAGTCGCGGTCCAGCTCGTCGAAGGCGGGGATGATGGCCTCCGCGCGGGCCAGCACCAGTTCGCCGATCCGGGTCGGCCGCACGCCCTTCGGGTCGCGGTCGAACAGCCGGTCGCCGACCAGCTGCTCGATCCGGCGCAACTGGTGGCTCAGCGCGGGCTGGGCCAGCCGCAGCTCCGCGGCGGCCCGGTTGAGGCTCCCGGCGCGTGCGATGGCGCGCAGCACGCGCAGGTGTCGGACCTGTAACTCCATTCACCCATCAGACTCGCCCCCTCGCTTTCTGTCATCGCCTTAGGCCGGGTGTCGGCGGGGAGCTGGTCTGCTCCGCCGCAACGCCTACGCTGTCCGGCTCATTCATCGGTGTGAAGTGGCCTGTCCGTATAAGACGCCGGCATGACGGTTCGGCAGTACCTGCCGTTGATATTCCTGCTCATAGTGGATGAAGAATCGGCAATTTTCCCTGTGCCGTACCCGTTCCACCCCTGCGTCATCCCCTGCGTCATCCCTGCGAAATACATTTCCGGAGCCGACGGTGTTGCTGCCAACTCCGCTGACCGAGCACTGTGCCGCGCCCCTGCGCAGCGGGCGGCACGTGTGCATCGGGGTGAGTCCGTTCAACAGCTATTTCACGGTGGAGCGCATCGCCGCGCTGGCCCGGTGGGCGATGCGCGAATTCGAGCGCTTCCACTTCTTCGTGCCCGACCGGGCCGCCGTGCACACGCTCGAAGCGCTCGGCTACGACCCGGCCCGCGCCCGGCTCAAGGCCCGCCGCCAGGGCCAGTACGTGGTCAACAAGATCTGCCGGGCGCTGCGCGACCTGGACGTGCCGTGCCCGGCCGACCACGTGCTCGACGGCGCGGCGCTCGCCGAGAACCCGTGCTACCAGGGCCTGCTGGCCCAGGCGCACGGCCTGTTCGCCACCGACGAGGGCTTCGCGGGCCAGTGCCTGGAAGCGACCCGCTGGGTGCTGGACCGCAGGCTGCCCGACGGCGCCGCGCCCACGGACACCCAGTTGCGCCAAGCGGTCCGCTACTTCCTCGCCGAGCTGCCGATGTTCGTCGACACGCCGGCGGTCGCGGGCGTGGACAGCTCGGTGTTCGCCTACCACCAGCGGGTCGGGTTCCTGGAGCTGCTCTACGCCCGGGAACTGGCCTGGCGGCCCCGCCCCGAGCAGGGCTTCGTGGTCCTGCGGCCCAGCGACGAAGCGGAGTGACCATGGCCCACGACGACTACTCCCTGCGCCGCCTGCCGGACTCGGCCCGCTGCTCCTGGGTGTCCGTGGCGGTGCAGCGGTTCGGCCAGGTCTCCTCGTTCCACCAGTTCCTGCTGGGCGCGGTGCTCGGCTTCGGCATGACCTTCTGGGACGCGGTGCTGGCGATCACCCTCGGCGCGGTGATGCTGGAGGTGGTCACCGTCCTGATGGGTGTGGCCGGGATGCGCGAGGGCCTGTCCACGTCCGTGCTGGCCCGCTGGGCCGGGTTCGGCGCGCGCGGCTCCGCCCTGGTGGGCCTGCTGGTCACGCTCAGCCTCGCGGGCTGGTTCGGCGTGCAGAACGACGTGTTCGCGCACGGCCTGCACGCGCTGATGGGCGGCCCGCCGGTGTGGGCCTGGGCGGTGTTCGGCGGTGTCGCGGTGACCGGGATCGTGGTCGCCGGGTTCCACACCATGGCCTGGACCGCCTACCTGACCGTGCCCGCCTTCCTGCTGCTGGCCGGGTACGCGATCACCCAGGAGCTGAGCCGGCACGCGCTGGCCGACCTGGTCGCCATGCCGCCGCCCGGCCCGGCGCTGACCGTCGCGCAGGGCACCACCCTGGTCGCCGGCGCGTTCATCATGGGCGCGGTCATGACACCCGACATGACCCGCTTCAACCGGCGGGTCGGCGACGTGGTGAAGCAGACCCTGATCAGCGTCACCCTCGGCGAGTACCTGATCGGGCTGACCGGCGTGCTGCTCGCGCACGCCGCGCGCAGCTCCGACGTGGTCGCCGCGATCACCTCCACGTCCGGCGTGCTCGGCACGCTCATCCTGGTCACCGCCATCATGAAGATCAACGACTGGAACCTGTACTCGGCCTCGCTCGGGCTGGTCAACACCGTGCACGTGCTGGCCGGGCGGCGGCTGTCCCGCTCCACGGCCACGGTCGCCCTCGGCGTGCTGGGCACCGTGCTGTCCGCGCTGGGCATCCTGGACCACTTCACCACGTTCCTGACCTGGATCGGCGTGATCACGCCGCCGGTGGCCGGGATCGTGATCGCGGAGTACTTCGTGGTGCGCACCTGGCGCCGCGAGCTGGCGGAGTCCCGCGCGACCGGGGAACTGCCGGCCGACCCGCCGGACTGGGTGCCCGCGTCGCTGCTGTGCTGGGCGGTCGGCGCGGCGGTCGGCGCCTTCGTGCCGGTCGGCATCCCGACGATCAACTCCGTCGTCGTCTCCTTCGCCCTATACGCTCTGCTCGGCAGGACTGTCGGGGTCATGAGGCCGCCGCCCGGATCCCGCGTCGACACGCACCGCTAGACGGGATGCGACGACATGGAACTCGACGTCCACCACCTGCGCCTCGTGCAGGCCATCGGGGTGACCGGCAGCCTGTCGGAGGCCGCCGTGCTGCTGGGCATCAGCCAGCCGGCGGTCAGCGGCAAGCTCAAGCGGCTGGAGAACACGCTGGGGCAGCGGCTGTTCGACCGGGGGCCGAACACCGCCGCCGCGCCCACGCCGACCGGTGAGCTGCTGCTGGACCGGATCAGCGCGGTGCTGCCGCTGATGGAGGGGCTGGTGCGGGACATCGAGGCGCGCACCGCCGCGCCGGCCCTGCCGAGGGTCGGCGGGGTGTGCTCGCCGATCCTCGGCCACCTGCCCTCGATCGTCGGCAACCGGCTGCCCGGCGGCGCGGGCGCGTCGCTGTTCGACAGCGAGTGCCGCGAACTGGTGGTGGACCTGGTCGCGCAGCGCCGGCTGGAAGTGGGTGTGGTCAAGGACTACCCGGGCTTCGAGACGGTCGCGCCCGCGTGCGTCGGCATGGCCGTGGTCGCCCACGACCCCACGCTGGTGCTGCTGCCCGAGGACCACCCGCTGGCGCGGCACAAGGTCATCGAGCTGGCGCAGCTCGCGGAGGAGGAGTGGGCGCTGCCCGCGCCGGATTCCAGCCGGTTCCACGAGTACTTCCACCGCACGTGCCGGGAGTTCGGGTTCGCGCCGCGCGTGCGGTACACGTCGGAGTCCTACGGGATGACCCTCGCGGCCGTGCGCAACGGCGCGGTCGGCCTGTCCCAGGCGGCGTGCGAGGGGCACCAGAACGTGGCGGTGCGGCTGCTCGCGGACGACGTGCTGGCCCGCCGCTTCCTGCTGGTGTGGCACCGGGAACGGGTGTCGACGGGCTGTTCCCGGCTGCTGGTCGCGGACGCGGCGGCGGCCTACCGCGAGGAGTGCCGCACGTCCCCGGTCTTCTCCCGCTACCTGGCCTGACCCGGGCACCGTCCCCGGAGTCGGAGGTTCGCGGTGCACACGGGCAGAACCCCCCGGTCATGCGGAAAGGGTGTCCGCCGGTCGGCCCTCCGGCCGGCGGACACCTCCCACCCTGCGAGTGGTCAGCGGTGTTCCGCCGGAGGGGCGGTGGTGCCGTGCACCCACGCCTCGAAGAACGCGGCCAGGTCCATGTCCGCGACCGCGCCCGTGTACAGCTCCCAGTCGTGCCAGCCCTGGTTCCAGTTGTCGTTGATCTCCGGGAACTCCCGCAGCACGGCGAAGAACTTCTCGTCACCGATCTTCTTGCGCAGCGCGTGCACCATCAGCACGCCCTTGTCGGTGACGGAGAACTCCCGGCCCCGGCCCGGGTCGGCGAGCTTGCGGCCCCAGAAAGCGGAGTCCGCACGGCCCAGCGCGTCCTGGTAGCGCTGCTCGACCGGCGTGCCGCCCCGGGACTGCTCCCACAGCCACACCAGGTAGCGGGCGAACGACTCGACCAGCGGCTGGTCCTGCCACATCTTGATGGCGAGCTTGTTGCCCCACCACTGGGCGGCCACCGCCTGCACCAGGGCGGCCTGGTCGGCACCGGCGCCGTAGACCGGCCTGCCCTGCGACGGGTGCGCGTAGCCGAGCCGGTCGGCGACGAACACGCCACCGGCCGTCGGGTACGGGTAGGGCCCGAGCTTGCCGCTCAGGAACTCCACCACCGCCGGGAGGGACGCGGCGAGCGCACCGGCGTTCGTGCCGGGCGCGAACGCGTCGAGCACGGGCGTGCCGCCGGGCAGCGCCGACTCCCGCACGGTGAACCGGTCGACGGCGATCATCGTCGCGGACGGCGCGATCGGCGTCTCCTCCGCCCACCGTCCCTTGTGGACTTTGTCGCGCACGCCGTTGGACACCACCGTCCACCCGGCCGGCACCGCCGCGTCGAGGTGGAAGGTCGCCTTGTCGGCCGTGGTGTCGTTGACCGGGAACCAGGTCGTGGCCGAGTGCGGCGCACCGGCCGCGAACGCGCCACCGGTGCGGGACACCCGCCAGCCGGTCACGCCGCGCGGCGTCGCCTCGGCCACCGGCCGACCGCAGTAGACGACCTCGACCTTGAACTGCGCGCCCGCCTCCAGCACGGCGGCGGGCGTGATGACCAGCTCGTGGTCCTTGGCCCGGCTGAACCGCGCCGGCACGCCGTCGACCTTCACCGACGTCACGGACAGCCCGCGCAGGTCCAGGTTGAACCGGCTCAGCCGCTGGGTGGTGGTGGCCGTGACGACGGTGCGGGCGCTCAGGAAGCGCGCGTTCGGGTCGTAGGCCAGGGAGACGGCGTAGTCGGCCACGTCGTAGCCGCCGTTGCCGTCGGTGGGGTAGTAGGGGTCGACACCGAGCACGGTGCCGTTCGGCGCGACGTGGACGTACCCGTCGGTGCCGATCGTGTCGTCCGCGTGCGCCGGTGGGGCGCACACGGACAGGCCGCACAGCAGCAGGGTGGCGGACGTGACCGTCCGCCGTATCCGCACAGCCATAGGGGAACCTCTCGCGCGCAGGGTCAGGGCCGGGCCAGTCTCGTTCGACCGCCCGGCCCACGACCACTGCCACTTCCCTATGTCCGGGCGTTATCCCGGCCCGCCCACGCCTTGGACAGCGCGAGCTTGCCCCCGGTGTGCATCAGCGACCCGGAGTACAGCCGACTGGCCAGCAGCACGATCACCACCACAGCGCCCGCCAGCAACCCCATGGACACCACGGCCTCCCACGCCTGCGCCTGGCCGGCGAACAGCCGCACGGGCATCGCGATCGCGGCGGAGAACGGCACGAACGACAGCACCGCCATCACGGTCGCGTTGTCGGAGAAGAACAGCACGCCGAAGTAGGGGCCGAACACCAGCAGCATCACCAGGCCCATGCTGGAGCCCAGGTCCTCCTGCCTGCTGACCAGCGAGCCGGCCACTGCCCACATCGACGCCAGCAGCACGAAACCCAGCAGCAGGAAGGGCACGAACCAGCCCAGCGCGGGCGCGACCAGCGCGAGCAGTTGCGAGTGCCCGCCGATGCTCAGCGCGATCGGCGTGACGGCCGCGATCACCGCCACCTGCCCGAGCGTGAGCAGCGCGTGCCCGACGATCTTGCCCGCGAGCAGGGCGCGCACCGGGATCGTGGACACCAGGATCTCCACGATCCGGGTCTGCTTCTCGGTCACCGTGCTCTGCGCGATCGCCGCGCCGCCCATCCCGAACATCAGGAACACCAGGGAGAACACCATGATCACGAGCTGCCGCAGGCCGTGGCCGACCTCGGAGGGCGCGAGCAGGTCGACCGGGGGAGCGGTGCGCAGCGAGGCCAGCACGTCGACCGGCGGGTCGTTCAGCGCGACCACCCGCAGGCCCGTCGCGGACTCCCCGCTGTCGTCGGGCACCACGGCCGCCTCCACCTCCTCGGCCCGCACCAGCTCCCGCGCGGCCTCCGGGTCGGCGACCTGCCGGACCTCCAACCCGCTGTCCGCCAGCACCTCGACGGCCCGCGACCCGACCGCCGCGACCTTGGTCTGGTCGCCGCCCAGCACGGTGGGCAGCACGGCCGAGGCGAACAGGCCGACCACGATGACCGCCAGGCCGACCCAGAAGCCCTTGGTGCGCAGGAAGGTCCTGACCTCGCGCTCGGCGACCAGCCGGGTGGCGGTGGCGAAGCTCTGCTTCCCGGTCATCTAGATCGCCTCCATGAAGATCTCGTCGAGCGTCGGCACCACGGGGCTGAAGCCGCGCACCGGGCCCTTGCGCAGCGCGGTCTCCAGCACGGCCTGGTCGGCGTCCGGCGCCAGCGGCTCGAACACCGCGCGCGACCCGTCCACGTCCACGACCCGGATGCCCGGGACGTCGCGCACCCACCCGGCGTCGGAGTCCACGACCAGTTCGAACCTCGGCGTGCCGTACCGGGCGCGCAGCTCGTCCCGGGCACCGCTCGCGGTGATCTTCCCGCCGGAGATGATGACCACGTCGTCGCACAACCGCTCCACCAACGACAACTGGTGGCTTGAGAACAGCACCGGGACGCCGGCGGACGCGCGTTCGCGCAGCACCCCGAGCACGGTCTCCACCGCGATGGGGTCCAGGCCGGAGAACGGCTCGTCCAGGATCAGCAGCACCGGGTCGTGCACCAGGGCGGCGGCGATCTGCGCGCGCTGCTGGTTGCCCAGCGACAGCTCCTCCAGCCGGTCCCCGGCGCGGTGGCCCAGTTCGAGCTGCTCCAGCAGCCGCGCGGTGTTGCGCCGCGCGGTGTCCCGGTTGAGGCCGTGCAGCCGGCCCAGCCACTGGATCTGCTCGCCGACCCCCATCTTGGGGTAGAGGCCGCGCTCCTCGGGCATGTACCCGAACCGCTGCCGCACCTGCCCGGTCACCGGCTCGCCGTGCCAGGTGACGCTGCCGCCCTGCGCGGCCAGCACACCGAGCACGATCCGCATGGTGGTGGTCTTGCCCGACCCGTTCGCCCCCAGGAACCCGGTCATCCGCCCGGGGCGGACCTCGAACGACACCCCGTCGAGGACCCGGTTGTCACCGAAGCTCCGGCTGATCGACGCCACTGTCAACATGCCCACACGCTAGGCGGTCGCCGGGGCGGGGCACGTCCGACGCCGGACCGACCTCCGCCGTCCTCCGCGAGGAGGACCCGCGACCCGGGCGGCCGGTCACCCCTGCCCGGGTGCGACGATCCCGTGCTCGTAGGCGAAGACCACCGCGTGGGTGCGGTCGCGGAGGCGGAGCTTCGCCAGGATGCGGGACACGTGCGTCTTCACCGTCGTCTCGCCCAGGAACAGCGCCGTGGCGATCTCCGCGTTGCTCGCGCCCCGCGCCAGGTGCACCAGCACCTCGAACTCCCGGTCGGTCAGCTCGGCCGGGCGGGTGGCGGGCACCAGCGGGCCGGGGGTGGCGAAGCGGGCGATCACCCGACGGGTCACCTCGGGTGCCAGCAGGGCGTCGCCCCGGGCCACCACCCGCACCGACTCGACCAGGTCCTCCGGGGACGAGTTCTTCAGCAGGAAGCCGCTCGCCCCCGCGCGCAGGGCCTCGAACAGGTAGTCCTCGCGGTCGAAAGTGGTCAGGATGACGATCTTGATCGGGTGCTCGGCACCGGCCGGGCCGAGGATGCGGCGGGTCGCCTCCAGGCCGTCCACGCCGGGCATCTGCACGTCCATCAGCACCACGTCGGGCCGCAGCCGCTCGGTCACGGCCACCGCCTCCACGCCGTCCCGGGCCTCGCCGACCACCTCGATGTCGTCCTCGGTGCCCAGGATGACCCGGAAGCCCGCGCGGACCAGGTCCTGGTCGTCGGCGAGGACCACGCGCAGCGGGCCGCTCACGCGGGGAACCACGCGCGCACCCGGTACCCGCCGCCGCGCCGGGGCCCGGCTTCCAGCCGACCGCCGTGCACGGCGACCCGCTCGCGCATCCCGACCAGCCCGAACCCGCCGCGCTCCGGCACGCTCGACCGGCCGTGCCCGTCGTCGGCCACCTCGACCTCCAGTTGCGTCTCCAGGAACCGCACCCGCACGTCCGCCCGGCGCGCGCCCGCGTGCTTCACCACGTTGGTCAGCGACTCCTGCACGATCCGGTACGCCGAGAGCGCGACGCCCTCGGGCACCGGGCGCGGCTCGCCGAACACGCCGTGGTCGACGTCCAACCCGGTGGACCGCGCCATCGCGGCCAGCTCGGGCAGCTGCTCCAGGCCCGGCGAGGACGTCTCGCCGCCCTGGTCGGGTTCCTCGTCCGGCTCGGCCCGCAGCACGCCCAGCAGCCCGCGCAGCTCGCCGATGGCGGTCCGCGCGGTCTCCTCCACGGTGTGCAGCGCCGACCGCGCCAGCTCCGGGTCGCGGTCGAGCACCCGCCGCGCCGCGCCCGCCTGCACTCCCATCACCGACACGTGGTGCGCCACCACGTCGTGCAGGTCGCGGGCGATGCGGATGCGCTCGGCGACGATCGCGCCCCGCGTGTTCTGCTCCTGCGACCGCCGAAGCTGCTCGCCCCAGTGCGCGAGCTCCGCCCGCCGCCGCGCGGACAGCCACGCCATGCCGCCGAAGAAGTAGGCGGACACGAAGAACATCAGGTTGAACACGATGCCGTAGAGCACCGAGGCCAGCACCGGGTCCAGCGGTCCGGCCGCGTGCTCGAACGGCGGCGCGGGCTCGATCGTGAACCGCACCATGGCCCACCCGAGCCAGGCGAACATGGCCACGATGACGCCCAGGCGCACCCGCCGCGCCCACACCCGGTCCGGCGCCCACGCGCCCGTGCTGTACAGGGCGATGAACAGCGCGATCGACGGCACCAGGTTGTCGGCGACGAGCCGCGCCTGACCGGCGATGAACACCGCACCGACCACGACCGGCACGACCAGCGGGTACCGCCGGCGCAGCGCCAGCGGTGCACTCACCGCCACGCCCCAGGCGCACTGCTCGGCCAGGGACGGGCCGGTGCCGCCGGGCTGCGCGCCCATGCTGGTGACCAGTGCCGTCATCACCACCGACCCGGCGGCCACGCCGAGGGCCAGCCACCAGTCGTGGCGCAACCGCGCGCGGTCCGGGCGCGGCCGGCGCCACTGGCTCCAGTCGAGGTCCCCGGCCTGCTCGGGCGGGTCGTCGGGACGGGGCGTCATGCCCAGAACGTAGCTTGCGTTCGAGGTCGGAAGGCCGGGGGGTGTGCACAGCAAAGTTTGCACAGCGATCTTTGCACAGTGTAGTCTGCGATCATGGGCACCGACGAGGACGTCGAGCTGGACCGGGCCCGCGCCCGCAGCCACCCGTTGCGGCTCGCGCTGCTGGAGTTGCTCGCGCGCGGGCCGCTCACCGCGACGCGGGCGGCCGGCGAACTGGGCACCAACAGCGGGGCCACGTCGTTCCACCTGCGCCGGCTCGCGTCGTTCGGGCTGGTCGAGGAGGTCACGGGGCACGCGGGCCGGGAGAAGCCGTGGCGGCTCGCAGGTGCGCCGGAGGACGCGCTGGACGAGCGCGACGACCTCCGGTACGCGCAGTGGCGCGAGCGGCGGCACCGCTACCCGGAGCGCTGGCGGCGGCAGTCGACGGCCGGGTGGACCGTGCACCTCACGCCGGAGGAGCTGGACGCGCTGGCCGCGTCGGTCCTCGACCTCGTCGCGCCCTACTTCGACCGCGAGCGGGACCCGGCGGCGCGGCCGGCCGGGTCCGCGCCGGTGGTGCTGACCACCCGGATGTTCCCGCTGGCCGCCCCCGAGGAGTTGGCACCGTGACGATCCGCCGGATCGTGCCGTTCGGCACCCCCGTGCTGCACGCGCGCACCCGCCCCGTGGAGCGGTTCGACGACGAGCTGCGGCTGCTCGTGGCGGACATGTACGAGACCATGGACGACGCGCCCGGTGCCGGGCTCGCCGCCAACCAGGTCGGCGTGGACCTGCGGGTGTTCGTCTACGACTGCGGACCGGACGCACGCGGCTGCCTGGTCAACCCCGTGCTCGAACGCCTGGACGGCGGCCTCCAGGACGGTGGGGAGGGCTGCCTGTCCGCGCCGGGCCTGGGCTACCCGACGCCGCGCGCGCTCAACGTCCGGTGCTCCGGGTTCGACGAGCACGGGGTGGCGCGCGTGGTCACCGCGTCGGGGTACCTGGCGCGGTGCTTCCAGCACGAGGTGGACCACCTCGACGGCGTGGTCTACGTGCAGCGGCTGGGCGGCAAGGCCCGGCGGCGGGCGGAGCGGGACGTGGTGGGCTCCGCCTGGTACCAACGGTCCACAGTGGACTTCTGAACTCCCCCGGAACGCCCGTGGGGCGGCCGACCGGCCGCCCCACGGGTGGTTCCAAGCCCCACGGGTGGGGTCAGTACACGTAGCACTCCTTGCCGCTGTAGCTCGCCGCCCGCAGGTCGGCCGAGGCCAGGGTGCCCCGGAACTTGCGGTCGACCTCGGCCTTCTCGGCCGCGTTCGGCAGGTCGTTCTTGCACGTCGCCGGCGCGCTCGACCCCGACATGAGGTCCGTGCACAGGCCGGTCCGGCGGTCGGGCAGGCCCAGGATGTGCCCGATCTCGTGGGTGGTGATGCGGGGCCGGTAGTGGCCCTGCTGCACGGCCTGGCGACCCATGTACACCGTGCCGTTGCCGAGCGAGGTCGGCATCGCCCTCGGCCAGCCGTTGTCCGCGTAGATGCGGATGTTGGTCGGCGTGCCGGGGCCCTTCTTCGCCAGCTTGACGTTGGCGACGGACTTGTTCCAGTTCTCCGCTGCCTTGTCCCAGTCGGCCACGAACTCCTGGGCCTGGCTGGTGTCGTAGTACAGGGTGCGCACCAGCGCCTGGGACTCCGCCGCCGTGGCACTGGGGGCGGTGACCGCCACCAGCGGCAGCAGCGCGCCCAGCGCCAGCACGGCGGCACGCGCGACCTTTCGCACGAGCATGGTGATCTCCTTTGAGCAGGGAACAGCGGGGAGCCCTCTGACAGGGGGGTGGCTCCCCCCGCCCAAGTAACCAGGCGTAGCGGAGTATGAACAGACCCGTACGTAGGGTTTAAGGGTCACCGTCGTGGTACCCGGGGTGTTCATCGCCCGGTTGTCGTAACGTGTTGGGCTGTCCGTGGGCACGACCTGTCATAAACACCATCCATAAAGGACGTTGATGACCCTCGAACCGGTGCCGTGGTGGACCTCGGCCGTCGTGTACCAGGTGTACCCGCGCAGCTTCGCGGACGCGGACGGTGACGGGATCGGCGACCTGCGCGGCGTGGAGTCCCGGCTCGACCACCTGGAGCGGCTGGGCGTCGACGTGCTGTGGCTCTCGCCCGTCTACGCCTCGCCGCAGGCGGACAACGGCTACGACATCTCCGACTACCAGGCGATCGACCCCGTCTTCGGCACGATGGAGGACTTCGACCGGCTGCTGGCCGCCGTGCACGCGCGCGGCATGAAGCTGGTCATGGACCTGGTGGTCAACCACACCTCGGACGAGCACCCGTGGTTCGTCGAGTCGCGGTCCTCGCCGGACAGCCCCAAGCGGGACTGGTACTGGTGGAGGCCACCGCGCCCGGGGTTCGCGCCGGGCGAGCCCGGTGCGGAACCCACCAACTGGGAGTCGTTCTTCTCCGGGTCGACGTGGACCCTGGACGACGCGTCCGGCGAGTACTACCTGCACCTGTTCGACCGCAAGCAGCCCGACCTGAACTGGGAGAACCCGGAGGTCCGGAACGCCGTGCACGAGATGATGCGGTGGTGGCTCGACCGGGGCGTCGACGGGTTCCGGATGGACGTCATCAACCTGATCTCCAAGGACCCGGAACTGCCCGACGGGGCACCGACCGGGACCGGCGGCCTCGGTGACGGCTTCCCGCACTTCGGCACGCGCCCGCGCGTCCACGAGCTGCTGCACGAGATGCACCGCGAGGTGTTCGGCGACCGGCCGGGCCGGCTGCTGACCGTCGGCGAGATGCCCGGCGTGACCCCGGAGCAGGCCAAGCGGTTCACCGACCCGGCGCGGCGTGAGGTGGACATGGTGTTCCAGTTCGAGCACGTGTCGCTCGACCACGGTCCGGGCGGCAAGTTCGACCCCCGGCCGCTGGACCTGCGCGACCTCAAGGCGTCCCTGGGCCGGTGGCAGGCCGCGCTGGGCGAGGTCGGCTGGAACAGCCTGTACTGGAACAACCACGACCAGCCCCGGGTGGTGTCCCGGTTCGGCGACGACGACCGCTGGTGGCGCGAGTCCGCGACCGCGCTGGGCACCGTGCTGCACCTGCACCGGGGCACGCCGTACGTCTACCAGGGCGAAGAGCTCGGGATGACCAACGCGCCGTTCGCCGGCCCAGCCGACCTGCGCGACGTCGAGTCGGTCAACCACCACCGGGACGCCGTGGCGGCGGGCGCGGACCCGGCCGAGGTGATGCGCGGCATCCGCGCGATGGGCCGGGACAACGCCCGCACGCCCGTCCAGTGGGACGCGGGCACCTACGCCGGCTTCGGCGCGGGCGAGCCGTGGCTGCCGGTGAACCCGAACCACACCTGGCTCAACGCGCAGGCGCAGTACGACGACCCGGCATCGGTCTTCAACCACTACCGGCGGTTGATCGCGCTGCGGCACGAACTGCCCGTGGTGGCGTTGGGCGACTTCCGGATGCTGCTGGCCGACCACCCCCGGGTCTACGCCTACGAACGGGTGCTGGAGGACGTCCGGCTGCTGGTCGTGGCCAACATGGGCGACGCCACCGAGGTGGTCGAAGTCGACTGGCCGGCCACGGACCCGGTGCTGTCCAACGTCGAGCCGGCGCGGCTGGACGGCACGGTCGAGCTGACGCCGTGGGCGGCGCACGTCTACGTGGCGGGCGGCGAGGGGTAGCCGCCCGGTCGGTCCGGCTCCGCCGGGTGCCGGGCTGTCGCAGGTCGCGGAGCACCGGACCGGTCCGGCTCGACAGGGGCCGGCGGTCGCGGGGCACGGAGGGCAGATGTGCTTATTCGCGCGCCCGCGAGGCACCTCCTCGTCCACACTGGACCGGTGCTGTTGACGCTGACCACCACCCACCGCCCGGCGACCGACCTCGGCCACCTGCTGCACAAGCACCCCGACCGGGCGCAGTCGTTCTCCACCTCCGCCGGTCCCGCGCACGTCTTCTACCCCCGCGCGGACGAGGAGGAGTGCACCGTCGCCCTCCTGCTGGAGGTCGACCCCGTGGGGTTGGTGCGAGGTCCCGGCAGCACCCTGACCCAGTACGTGAACGACCGGCCGTACGTGGCCGGCTCGCTGCTCACCGTCGCGCTGGGCACGGTGTTCCGCACCGCGATGAACGGCCGCAGCCGCACCCGGGAGGAGCTGGCCGCGACCCCGATCCCGCTCTCCGTGCGCATCCCGGTGCTGCCGCACCGCCTGGTGGAGCAGCTCTTCGCGCCGCTCGGCTGGAGCGCGGCGATCACCCCGATCCCGCTGGGCGACGGCGAGGACTCGCGGTACGCCGACGTGACCCTCACCGGCACGCTGGTGCTGTCCGACGCCCTCAAGCACCTGTACGTGCTGCTGCCCGTGCTCGACGGCAGCAAGCACTACTACGTGTCCGAGGACGAGGTGGACAAGCTGCTGCGCGCCGGCGAGGGCTGGCTCGGCGCGCACCCCGAGCGCGAGCTGATCACCACCCGGTACCTCGCGCGCCGCCGGCCGCTGGTGCGGTCGGCGCTGTCGCGGCTGGCCGACGTCGAGGGCGTCGAGCCGGAGGAGCTGGACAACGCGCTCGACGAGCCGCGCGTCTCGCTCGCCGCGCAGCGCCGGGACGCCCTGGTGGCGCAGTTGAAGGAGGCCGGCGCGCGGCGCGTGCTCGACCTCGGCTGCGGCGGCGGGGCGCTGGTGCGCGCGCTGCTGGCCGACCCGTCGTTCACCGAGGTGCACGCCGTGGACGTGTCGGCGCGGGCGTTGCAGGTCGCCGCGCGCAAGCTCGGCCTGGAGCGCATGGGGGACCGGCAGCGCGAGCGGCTGACGCTGCGCCAGTCGTCGCTGACCTACGCCGACCCGGAGCTGGCCGGGTACGACGCGGCCGTGCTGATGGAGGTCGTGGAGCACCTGGACCCGTCCCGGCTGCCCGCGCTGGAGAACTCCGTGTTCGCCGTGGCCCGGCCGCGCACGGTCCTGGTCACCACGCCCAACGCCGAGTGCAACGCGCTGTTCGAGACGCTGCCGGCCGGCCAGTTCCGGCACGCGGACCACCGCTTCGAGTGGACCCGCGCGGAGTTCCGCGCGTGGGGCGACGGGGTCGCCGCGCGCCGGGGCTACACCGCGCGCTACCTGCCCGTCGGGCCGGAGGACGCCGCACTCGGCGCACCGACCCAGCTCGCGGTCTTCACCCTGGGGGACGACTGATGGAACTCAAGATCCCGGACCTGTGCCTGGTGGTGCTGGTCGGCGCGTCCGGCTCGGGCAAGTCGACGTTCGCGCGCAGGCACTTCGCGGCGACGCAGGTCCTGTCCAGCGACTACTTCCGAGGTCTGGTCTCCGACGACGAGAACGACCAGTCGGCGTCCGGCGCGGCGTTCGACGTGCTGCACTACGTGGCGGGCAAGCGGCTCGACGCCGGGCGGACCACCGTGGTGGACGCGACGAACGTGCAGCGCGCCGACCGCGCGCACCTGCTGGAACTCGCGCGCGAGCACAACGTCCTCGCGGTGGCGATCGTGCTGGACACGCCGGAGGAGGTCTGCCTGGCGCGCAACGCCGGGCGGCCCGACCGCGACTTCGGCGCGCACGTCGTGCGCCGGCACCGCGCCGCGCTGCGCAAGTCGCTGAAGCACCTCGCCAAGGAGGGCTTCAAGAAGGTGCACGTGCTGCGCGACCAGTCCGCTGTGGACAGCGCGGTGATCGTGCGGGAGAGGCTGTTCAACGACCTGCGCCACGAGTCCGGCCCGTTCGACGTGGTCGGCGACGTGCACGGGTGCCGCGCCGAGCTGGAGGAGCTGCTGGTCGAGCTGGGCTACGGCCTGGTGCACGACGGGGCCGGCCGGGCCGTCGACGCGGTGCCGCCCGCCGGCCGCCGCGCGGCGTTCGTCGGCGACCTGGTCGACCGGGGCCCGGACACCCCCGGCGTGCTGCGCCTGGTGATGGGCATGGTCGACGCCGGGCACGCGCTCGTCGTGTGCGGCAACCACGAGCAGAAGCTCGTGCGCGCCCTGCGCGGGCGCAACGTCCAGGTCAAGCACGGGCTCGCGGAGTCGCTGGCGCAGCTCGCCGAGGAGACCGACGAGTTCCGGGCGGCCGTCGAGCGGTTCTGCGACGGCCTGGTGGCGCACTACGTCCTGGACGGCGGCGACCTGGTGCTGGCGCACGCCGGCCTGCCGGAGCGCTACCACGGACGCGCGTCCGGGCGGGTGCGCAGCTTCGCGCTCTACGGCGACACGACCGGCGAGACCGACGAGTACGGCCTGCCGGTCCGCTACCCGTGGGCGAACGAGTACCGGGGGCGTGCGACCGTCCTCTATGGACACACGCCGACGCCGGAAGCCGAGTGGGTCAACAACACCATGTGCCTGGACACGGGCGTGGTGTTCGGCGGCAAGCTGACCGCGCTGCGCTACCCGGAGCGCGAGGTGGTCTCCGTGCCGGCGCACCGGGTCTGGTACGAGCCGGTGCGGCCGGTGGTCGCGCCGGAGCCGGAGCGCGCGCCCGACGTGCTGGCGCTGTCCGACGTGACCGGCCGCCGCACGATCGAGACGGCCCACCGGGGGCGCGTCACCGTGCGCCCGGAGCAGGCGGCGTCGGCGCTGGAGGTCATGAGCCGCTTCGCGATCGACCCGCACGACCTGCTGTACCTGCCGCCGACCATGGCACCCACCGCGACGTCGCGCCGCCCGGACGTCCTGGAGCACCCGGAGGAAGCCTTCGCCGAGTACCGCGCCGCCGGCGTGCGCGAGGTGATCTGCGAGGAGAAGCACATGGGCTCCCGCGCGGTCGTGCTGGTGCGCCGGGACTCCGGCGCGATCCACACCCGCACCGGCCGGCCGTTCTTCGACGGCCCCCTCGCGGAGGAGTTCCTGGACCGGGTGCGCGAGGCGGTGACCGGGGCGGACCTGTGGGGCCGCTTCGACACCGACTGGCTGCTCCTCGACGCCGAGCTGCTGCCCTGGAACGCCAAGGCGGCGGGCCTGATCAAGGAGCAGTACGCCGCCGTGGGCGCGGCGGCCGTCGGCGCGCTCTCCGTCGCGGCGGACGTGCTCGCGGCGGCGTCGGCGCGCGGCGTCGACGTGGCGGACCTGGCGGCCCGCACCGGCTCCCGCCTGGCCAACGCCACCGGGTACCGCGACGCCTACCGGAACTACACCTGGCCGACCGAAGGGCTGACCGGCCTGCGGCTGGCGCCGTTCCAGCTCCTGGCGGCGCGCGGGCGGACGTTCCACGACCGCGACCACCTGTGGCACCTGGACGTGCTCGGCGGGCTGGAGGGCGAGATCTTCACCCGGACCCGCCACCGCGTGGTGGACACCGGGGACGACGCCCAGGTCGCCGACGCCGTGCGGTGGTGGGAGGGGCTCACCGCCGGCGGTGGCGAGGGCATGGTGGTCAAGCCCCTGGCCAACCTGGTGCGGGGCGAGCGCGGCCCGGTGCAGCCCGGCATCAAGGTCCGGGGCCGCGAGTACCTGCGCATCATCTACGGCCCGGACTACACCGAGCCGGACAACCTGGCCCGGCTGCGGCAGCGCAACCTGGGCGCCAAGCGGTCGCTGGCGATCCGCGAGTACGCCCTCGGCCTGGAGGCCCTGGAGCGCGCGGCCCGGGGCGAACCGCTGTGGCGCGTGCACGAGTGCGTCTTCGCGGTCCTGGCCCTGGAGTCCGAGCCGGTCGACCCGCGCCTGTAGCGCCGGCCACCCGCCGGGCGGCCCCACCCCGGCCGCCCGGCGGGTCCGGCCGTCGACCCCCCGACCGGCCCAGTGCGGGGTGCCGGGCCGGACCCGCCCTTGGTCCTGCCGGGCGATCATTCGCGTCACCCCTCACGCCACCGGCCCACTCGTGGCTACCGTGTGGTCCCGGGCACCGGCCAGGTGTGGCGAGGTGATCGCAGTGCCGTCCAACGGGTTTCCGCCGCCGTACACCGTCGTCGTGTTCACCGTCGACCACCCCGGCGGTCCCGGCTGGACCGGCGGAGCGGTCGGCCGTGGACCGGCCGACCGGCTCCGGGTGCGCCGCGCGGTCGAGGGCGCGATCTCCCGGGCTTTCGCCGATGCCGTAATTCGATGGGATTCCGACCGCGCGCGCGAAGGCGTCGGCGGCGGGCGGATCTTCATTCCGCCGCACCTGCCGGGAGTGGTGCTGCTGAATCGCGCGGCCCGGTGCCTCGCCGGGGTTTCGGGCGAGCTGCGCGGGCCGCCGCGCATTCGGCTGGGTTTGTGCGCGCGGCCGGTCGACGGGTGCTGCGCGCGGTTCGCCGGTGCGGGTGCGGACATCATGCTCGCGGGCCGGCGATTGGCATCCGCAGAATTGCGGGAAAATTGTGTCGATTCAACGGAGATGATCTCCGCCACCGCTCCGGGAATGCCTCTCCCGGTCGCCCCGGCAGTGCCGGCCGACCCGACCGGGCAGTTCTCCGCGCCACCGCAGGACCGGGGCCGAGCGGTCGGCGACGCCCTGACCGCCCTGGTAGAAGCCCTGCTGGAGGTGGCGGTCATCCGGGACGACGGGATGCGGCGCATGGTGCTGACCCTGCTGCCGCCACCGGTCGGCGCGGCGGTGCCGCACCACCCGAGCGTCCGACCGCACGTATTCGAACTGGTCCGGACTTGTCGTGATTACGACGATGGGATGAATGCGCTCTTCCGGGTGTTGCGCGATCTGGAGGGCGACTCGATCCCGTTGCGCCGGGCGGAAGCAGCGGCCCGCCAATGGCTCGTCCGCGAAGAGGGATCGGATTTCGGCTTCCGGCCCTAAGATGCCCGGAGGGGGTGGTGGATCGGTGCACGGCGGCAGAGCACAAGGGGGAGATGTGCGGACACCTCAGGAACCGGAACAGGAAGTCTTGTGGCAACTCGTCGATTCGCTGAGCCGGATCCCGGTGCTGGGCGAGCTCCAGGGGCGGAGCCTGGTGGTGCGAATGCTCTGCGAGGAACTGGGAGAGGTGCTGCCGATCGAGGAGCGGCCCTACCAGCTCATGCACCTCTACGACATCGTCGTGGCGTGCCGGCAGCGGCCCCTCGGGCTGTCCGCGCTGGTGCGCGTGGTGGACCGGCTGGACAAGGGCTCGCGGCACATGGTGGAGGTGCGCGACGCGGTGTTCGACATGACCGTGCTGCCGTTCTGGCCCGCCGACGTCCGGCACACCGTGCTCACCCTGCTGCGCGAGGTGAACGTCGAGGACGTGGACGAGGTCTACGCCTCGGTAGCCGGGCCGACCGCGCCCCGGCTGCCGTCGAACTCCGGGTACCTCAACGCCTTCAGCCTCCTGGAGACGCTCAACGCGCGCCCGGACGGCCTGCCCAAGCCGCTGGTGTTCATCGAGCACCTGGCGGCCCGCGCCCGGCCGGAGGTGGCGCTCGAACTGCACCGCTGGACGACCGCGCAGGGCGAGCGGCTCGGGCTGGTCGAGGAGCTGCGGGCGGTCCGCCACGACATCCGCAGCGCCAAGGCCGCGCTGACCCGGCACCGCGAGTCCAACGGCTTCCTGGTCTTCTCGCTGCAGCGGATCGGCGCGACCGGCGACCGGTTCGAGCTGGTGCACTGGCACCAGCTCGGCCTCCAGGACGGGTGGTACCCGATGCGGGTGGCCGAGCACGTCGGCGACCTGGAGTCGGTCAAGCACAAGGTGATCGAGCTGATCGTGCGCGTCGAGGCCGACTGGGCCGAGTTCGACCCGGTCTACCGGGTGGAGTTCGTGCTCTCGGCGGAGATGCTGAACCTCGACGTCGACCAGTGGAACTGGGAGACCGACCCGGACGGCGAACCGCAGCTCCTCGGGTGCCGCTACCCGGTCGTCGTGCGCAGCCTGGAGCGGATGGGCAAGCGGCAGTGGCACCGCGAGTGGCGGTCCCGCTGGGCGGAGCTGGCGGTGCAGCTCGACACCACCGGGACGGTCGACCCGGTGGCCACGTGCTGGGGCCGCGACGGCGACCCGGGCGGCCCGCGCGCGCTGACCGCCGCGTTCGACCAGCGGCCCGCAGCGGTGGCGCTGGTGCTCGGCGCCCCGCCCCGCGCGGAGTCCTCGGGCCGCGACGAGATCGCGGTGGGCCTGCGCGCGGGCGTGCCGCTGGTCCTGTGGCACCGCGAGCGCTGCGACGAGCGGTTCTTCGCGGCGGCGCGCGACCTGCTGCACGCCGGCGGCCGGCACGACCTGCTGGAACGGGTGCGGCTGGCCCGCATCGAGGCTTTCAAGCGGGGCTCGGACGACGAGGTGTGCGGCGGCGCGCTGACCATCCTCTACGACGACCCCCACCGGATGATGGTGCCCCTGCACCCCAGGGCGCCGGAAGGAGCTTCGGCGGCATGAGCACCGATCCGGGGACCGCCGCGCGCGGCCCGTCGCACGGCGAGTGGGGTCTGTACCGGGGCACCGCGCGGAAGGCGGTCGCGCCGGCCGGCCCGTGGCCCGCCGCGCCGCCGTGGCGGCGGTTCACCGGGCAGGGCTCGGCGTCCCGCCCGGCCGACGACGGCGGCGAGGCCGACCGCCACGTGGGCGACGTGCCCGGCGCCGAGCGGATACCGAACCCGCGCGAGGTCGACATGGTCAACGCCGCGATCCACCTGCGCCGCCCGCTGCTGGTCACCGGAGAGCCGGGCACCGGCAAGTCGACCCTGTCCTACGTGATCGCCCGGGAGCTGGGCCTCGGGCCGGTGCTGCGCTGGCCGGTGACCAGCCGCACCCGGCTCGCGGACGGCCTCTACCACTACGACGCGATCGGCCGGGTGCAGGCGACGGCGGCCGGCGACCGGGACGCGGCCGGCGAGACCGACATCGGCCGCTACCTGCACCTCGGCCCGCTGGGCACCGCCCTGCTGCCCTACGACCTGCCGCGCGTGCTGCTCATCGACGAGCTGGACAAGGGCGACATCGACCTGCCCAACGACCTGCTCAACGTCTTCGAGGAGGGCGAGTACGAGATCCCGGAGCTGGCCCGGATGAGCGGCAGCCGCCCGGAGGTGGTGGTGCGCACGGCCGACCACGGCGGCACGGCGGCGGTGACCGAGGGCGTGGTGCGCTGCCGGGAGTTCCCGGTCGTCATCATCACCAGCAACGGCGAGCGCGAGTTCCCGCCCGCCTTCCTGCGCCGCTGCCTGCGGCTGCACGTCGACCCGCCGGACTTCGCCCGGCTGGGCCGGATGGTGGCGGCGCACTTCGGCAGCCCGGACAAGGTCGAGCTGGACGCGCTGATCGGGCGGTTCCTGGAGCACGGCAGGCAGGTCGGCGGCCTCGCGGCGGACCAGCTCCTCAACGCCGTGCACCTGTCCGTGCAACTGGCCACCTCGGGTGCCTACCGCGCCGACCACGACTGGGACGAGCTGCTCCGGTCGATCTGGCACCCGCTCAGCCCCGACGCGTGATGGACGGGCCGGAACGCGAGTGGGCGGGCGTCCGCGCGGCGGTCGGCCAGTCGGCGCGGTGGGCCGCCGAGCCCGTCGCGGACCTGGCCGGCGGCGCGCTGTCGCTGCGCGAGGTCCGCGACGCGATGTGGCTGGCCATGGTGCTCAGCGGCGCGGGCCGGCTGCCCTCGGCGCACGACTCGCCGTGGCGGCTGCCGTCCACGGCCGGCGGGGAGGGCGCGGCGCGGCCGGAGCCGCCGGCCGAGCCGCCCGGACAGCCGGCGGCCGGACCCGGGCGCGACCCCCGCAGCGGCGCGGAGGACCCGGCCGCCGGGGCGCGGCTGCGCGAGTGGGCGATCAACTCGCGCGGCGCGGTGAGCGGGCGGCCCGACGAGGGCGGTCGCACGCAGGGCGCGTCCACCGCGTGGCCGACCGTGCCCGCGCTGCCGGACCGGCGGTGGATCGCCCGCGCGCTGCGCCCGCTGATGCGGGGCACGCCCTCGCCGCGCGACGAGGAGCTGGACGAGGAGGCCACCGCCGTGCGGGCGGCGCAGGACCGGCTGTGGGTCCCCGAGTGCCGCCCCACCTACTGGCACCCGCTGGAGGTCGTGCTGGTCGTCGACCAGGCGGGCCTGATGCCGGTGTGGCAGCAGACCACCCGCGAGTTCCGCGACCTGCTCGCCCGCCAGGGCGCGTTCCGCGACGTCCGCCTGTACCACGCGGACTTCTCCGTGCGCACGCCCGCCGAGCTGGTGCTGCGCCCGGAGACGGCGGACCGCGCCGGGGCCCGGCCGCTGGGCTGGCACCGCCTGGTCGACCCGACCGGGCGGCGGCTCGTGCTGGTGATGACCGACGCGGTCGGCGAGGCGTGGTACAGCGGCGCGGCCGAGCGCGTGCTGTGGCACTGGGGGCAGCGGATGCCGGTCGCCGTGGTGCACATGCTCGACCAGCGGCTGTGGCACTGGGGCGGCCTGGCCACCCGGCGGGTGCGGCTGTCCGCGCCCGCGCCCGGTGCCGCGAACGCGCAGTTGCGGATCCGGCCGGCCGAACCGGGCTTCGCGTTCCCGGACAGCGCCGCCGGCGGTGCCACGCCGGTGCCCGTGCTGGAGCTGTCCGGCGACTGGTTCGCCGGCTGGGCGCGGTTGCTGGGCGTGCCGGGGGCGGCGTGGGTGGAGACCACCGCCGCGATGGCGCACCCGGTCGACGGCGACCCGCCGCCGGAACCGCCGGAGGTCGCCGAGGAGGCGGGCGGCTCCGCGCGGGCCCGGGTGCTCGGGTTCCGCACCGTCGCGTCGGCGGCGGCCTTCCAGCTCGCCGGCCTGCTGGCCGCAGCGCCGCTGGACCTGCCGACCATGAAGCTCGTGCAGCGCGTGCTGCTGCCCAAGACCGGGCTGTCCGTGCTGGCGGAGGTGCTGCTGGGCGGGCTGATGACCCGCAGCGACGACGACGGGCCACCGGACGTCTTCTACGACTTCCACGTCGGCGTGCGCGAGGAGCTGCTCGCGGGCTCGCACCGCGCGGACACGGTCCGGGTCGCCCGGTTGGTGGCCGACCACGCCGACCCGGGCGCGACCGCGCTGCACAACCTGGCCGCCGCGATCGACCGGCCCGACACCGAACTGCCCGAGATCTCACCCGAGAACCTGCGGCACATCCGCGTGCAGGAAGCGGTGTTCCGCGCCCTGTCGGGGCCGTACCTGCCGAGGGCGAAGCGGCTGGCCGCGCTGCGCTCCCGGCTGGGCACCGGCACCGGGGGACAGCGAGGCGCGGCCGGGGTGTCCCCTGCCGGAGGAGGCGACATGACCAGGCGTGACCAGCCGGAAGAACCCGGGCAGCTCCCGCAGGTGTGGGGCCGGGTCCCGATGCGCAACAAGGACTTCGTCGGCCGGGAGGAGCTGCTGGAGCAGCTGCGCCGCAGACTCGCCGAGGGCGGCGCGACGGCCGTCCTGCCGGAGGCGCTGCACGGCCTGGGCGGCGTCGGGAAGTCGCAGACCGTCGTGGAGTACCTGCACCGGCACGACTCGGAGTACCAGCTCGTGTGGTGGGTGCCCGCCGAGCACTCGGCGCAGATCAAGAACAGCTTCGTGGAGCTGGCGCGCAAGCTCGACCTCCCGGCGGGGTCGGCCGACGCCGCCGTGCCCGCCGTGCTGGAGGCGCTGGCCGAGGGCGAGCCGTACCCGCGCTGGATCGTGGTGTTCGACAACGCCGAGCGCCCCGAGGACCTGCGCCGGTTCCTGCCCACCGGCCCCGGCCACGTCGTGGTCACCTCGCGCAACTCCGACTGGAGCGGCCACGCCCACGCCGTGCAGGTCGACCTGTTCACCCGCGACGAGAGCATCGAGCTGCTGCACCGCAGGGGCGGCGAGATGGATGCGGCCGAGGCCGACGCGCTGGCCGCCGCCCTCGGCGACCTGCCGCTGGCGATCGAGCAGGCGGCGGCGTGGCGGGCGCAGACCGGGATGCCGGTGGCGGAGTACCTGGAGCTGCTGCGGCTCAACCGGGTCGAGCTGATCGAGGCGGGCCAGTCCGACGACGACCAGCTCCCGGTGGCGGCGGCCTGGAACGTGCCGCTCAACCTGCTCGGGCGCGACCACCCGGCGGCGTTGCAGCTCCTCCAGATCTGCGCGTTCTTCGGCCCGGACCCGATCTCGCTGCTGCTGTTCCGGGGCGTGCGCGACGCGCCGGTGCCGCCGGAGCTGGAGGAGGCCCTCAACGTCCCGATCAAGCTCGACCGGGCGATCCGCGAGATCAAGAAGTACAGCCTGGCCAGGATCGACCACCGCAGCAACACCATCCAGCTCCACCGGCTGGTGCAGGCGGCGGTGAAGAACCGGCTGGACGCGGAGGGCCGGGAGAACCTGCGGCACGCGGTGCACGTGCTGCTGGTCAACGGCGACCCGCAGGTGCCGGAGGTGGCGTCCAACTGGCAGCGCTACGCCGACCTGCTGCCGCACGCGGTCGCGTCGGAGGCGATCGACTGCGAGTACACCTGGGCCCGCGCCATGATCACCAACTTCGTCAAGTACCTGCTGGCCAGCGGCGACTACGACGGCGCGATCGACCTGTCCGAGCACGGCGTCGAGATCTGGCGCACCACGCTGGGGGAGGACAGCCTGGAGACGCTGGAGATGCGCCGGCTGCACGCGGTCGGCCTGCGCCGGTCCGGGCGGGTGCAGGAGGCGATCCTGCTCAACGACCGCACCTACGAGACCCTGCGCAACGCGGTGGGCGACGACCACGAGCAGGCCATCAGCATGAGGGACGTGATCGCGGCGGACCGGCGCTCGCAGGGCCGGTTCACCGAGGAACTGGCCATCCAGGAGGACGTGCACCGCGCGGCGTGCCGGGTGCTGGGCGAGGAGGACCCGAACACCCTGCGCTACGCCAACAACCTGGCGAGCTGCTACCGGTTGATGGGCGCGTTCGACCGGGCGTACGCGCTGGACGAGGAGACCCTCGAACGCCGGATCGCGGTCCTCGGCCCGGACCACCTGTGGACGCACCGGTCGCAGAGCGGGCTCGCCACCGACCTGCGCGAGCTGGGCAACTACGAGCAGGCCCGGCAGATGCAGGAGGCCACGCTGCGGCGGCAGCGCGAGCTGTTCGGCGAGGACCACCCGCACACCATCGGCACGAGCCGCAACCTGGCCGTCTCGCGCTGCCGGGTCGGCGACCACGAGGGCGCGCGCGAGCTGGCCGAGGACTGCTACACCCGCTACCGCCGCCGGTACGGCGAACGGCACCTGGACTCCATCACGTCGCTGATGACGCTCTCGGTCGACCTGCGGCACCTGGACGACATCGGCGGCGCGCTGGAGCAGGCCGAGCGCAGCCACGCGCTGTTCACCGAGATCCAGAAGGAGGAGCACCCGCACACGCTGATCGCGGCGACCAACCTGGCCGTGGACTACCGGCTGGCGGGCCAGGTGGAGCGAGCCGCCGACCTCAACACCCGGGTGACCGCCACGCTGCACCGGATCTTCGGCAGCAACCACCCGTTCGCCCTGGTCAGCGCTACGAACCTGGCCAGCGACGTGGCGTCGCTCGGCGACCACGAGCGGGCCCGCGAGCTGGACGAGGACACCCTGGCCCGGTCGACCGGCGTGCTGGGCCCGGACCACCCGTCGACCCTGGCGGTCGCGCTGAACCTGGCGATCGACTTCCGGAACCTGGGCCTGGTCGAGGAGTCCTCGGAACTCCAGCTCAGGACGGTCGAGGGGCTGCGCCGCGTGCTGGGCGAGAAGCACCCCACGACCGTCCTGGCCACCAAGCTGGTGCGCGCCAACTGCGACATGGACACCATGCAGCTGTGAGCTCGCGGGTCCTGCGCGGCCGGCTCGGGGTCAGCGGCGCGGGTCCGCCAACCACGCGGCGAGCCGGACCGGGTCCGGCGCGGTGCCGGTGCGGGCGGCGACCTCGCGGTGCAGCGCGCGGACCACCTCGGGGGTGCGCCGCAGCGCCCCCTCGGCCGACGTCCGGGCCAGCCCGGCCCACGCCTGGTCGTCCGCCGGGTCGGCGGCCACGCGGCGCAGGTACAGCTCGGCTGCGCCGTCCACGTCGCCGGCGAGGAGGGCGGCGTCGGCCGCGTCGGCGGCACCGGGCAGGTCGGTCCGCCGCAGGGCCAGGGCCTTGAGCGCCGCCGCCCGGTCCGAAGGACCGACCGGCCCGTGGTCGGCGACCTCGGCGCGCACCGGGTCCGGCGGCGCGGGCCGGTCGGCGAGCCACGCCCCGGCGAGCCGGGCGACGTCCGACGCGTCCGGTGCCAGGTGCGCGACCCGCCAGTGCGCGCGGTGGTCGGCGACGAGGTCGGCCACCGGGCCGGTGCGGTCGGCGCGGGTCAGCGCCGCCTCGCGGGCGGCGAGGCGGTCGGACAGCGCGGCGAGGAACAGCCGGCCGCGCGCGGTGAGCCGCGCGGTGGCGGCGACGTCCTCGATGGCCGACCGGACCTGGAGCGCCCGGAGCACGAACGCGAACTCCGCCTCGGCGGCCCGCTCCGGCGCGACCCGCCCCCGCCGGTCGTGCCAGAACTCCACGACCGAGGCGAACGCGTAGATGCCGTGCAGGACGCCGTTGAGCGGTCGTGGGTCGTCCCGCCACGGCGCGTAGAAGCGCCGCTGCTCGTCGGGCTCGTGCAGGGGGCCGAGTTCGAGCAGGGCGTTGAGCTTGGAGTGCTGGAGCTCGTGCACCAGCGCGTCGGCCAGGTCGTCGGCCGTGGCCTTCTCCGACAGCGCGACCGCGCCGAACGCGGCGGCGCAGGACGCGCCCACGAGCTTGCCCTCGCGGGTCAGCGGCACCAGGCTGACCAGGCCCTGCGCCAGCTCCTCGGCGTACCCGGGGTGCCAGTCCACGAGCACCGACCACGCCTCGTCCAGTTGGGCACGCCAGCGGGCGAACTCGGCGTCGTCCACCGGGTCCGGCGGGCTGGTGCCCTCGGTGAACGCCCGGTGCGGGTCCGCGTCGTCGAACACCACGTCCAGGGCGAGGCCGGCGACCTCGGCGCGGTGCCGGCGGACCTCGGTGAAACCGCCGGCCAGCGGCGTGCCCCCGTGGTCGAGCGCCGTCCGCCCGCCGGACGCGGTGAGCCGCACGAAGTCGACCCCGTCGTCCACGGCCACGTCGAACCGGCCCACGGTCGGCAGGCTGACCACGCCCCGCACGACCGGCACCCGGATGGCGCAGTCCACCCCGGCGCGCACGGCCGCCGCCGCCGCGACGGCGTGCAGGACGCCGATTCCCGCCCGATCGGCGGGGCGGTCCGGGAATTCGCCACCGAGCTGTTTAATCGCGCGTTGCAGCCACAGCCCGACGGCCGGGAACATGACAATGCCGTCGACCAGTTCCGGATGGGTGTCCTCCACCCGGAGCAGCAACTCCCAGGCGGCGTCGAAATCGGGCAGAACCGCCGACGCCCGGTCATTGCGGCGCAATTCCGAGTCGAACGCGAGCAGGAGTTGCTTGCGCAGTGCGTTCTCGGCGTCCCGCAGCGCCCGCAGCGCCGGCCCGGCGGCCGGCCCGGCGCACACCCGGTCGAACAGCTCGGGGTCCAGCGGCGCCCCGGCGAGCGGGTCGACCAGCGGCGGTTCGGCCAGGTCGCTAGTCACGCTGGCCCTGCATCTGCTCGGAGATGCCCTGCTCGCGCACCCGGCGGACGGTCCGCCGCACGGCCGCTTCGAGAACGGGTGAATCGATCGACACCAGCGCGCGCAGAGTCCGTGAACTGAGGTTCAGCGGGCGCGTTCCCACACGGGGTGGCGGACTCGCCGTCACTCGGGCCTCCCATTGGTGCGGTGGTTCGGATCGGCGCCGGACGGCGACCGGGGAAAGTACCGTAGCAGTCCGGAAGGCTGTACCGCCGGATGGCTGGCCGACGCGTTTAGCGCCATTCCGGCACCTCCGCATTTCTGCGGAGGTCGATTGTCGCTTTTCGTGATCGAGGCACCCGGTCGGGCCGTTCCCGATCGGTGGCCGGCGCGGTCGGCGGCCGGGTCCGCCCGGGGACGGGACGCCGCCGGTCAGGGCGGGCCGGCGTCGGTCAGCGCGCGGCGGTCGACCTTGCCGTTCGCGGTGCGCGGCAGGCCCGCCAGGACGTGCACCCGGTCCACGATCATGTGCCGGGGCAGCAGCCCGGCGCAGTGCCGCTTGGCGTCCAGCAGGTCGAACGCGCAGCCGTCCTCGGACACCACGTACGCCGTCAGCCGGGCCTCCACGCCGCTGCCGACGACGGCCACCGCCACCTCGCTCACCGCCGGGTGGGACTGCAACGCCGCCTCCACGTCGCCCAGCTCGACCCGGTTGCCCCGGATCTTGACCAGGTGGTCCCGGCGACCCAGGTAGTGGTAGTCGCCGTCGCGCAGCACCACGCGGTCCCCGGTGCGGTACGGGCCCCGGTGCGGCGGGGCGCCGTGGTAGCCCAGCATGACGGTCGGCCCGTCGACCACCAGCTCGCCCTCCTCACCCGGCGGCGAGGGCGTCCCGTCGTCGCGCTCGGCCCACACCCGGTCGCCCGAGCAGGCCCGGCCGATCGGGGCCGGGTGCGTCCAGTCGTCCGGGACTTCGCCCACCTCGTAGAACGTGCACACGTTCGTCTCGGTCGGCCCGTAGAGGTTGAGCAGCCGGACCGCCGGGAATCGGGCGCGCAGCGCGCGCAGGTGGGCGACGGGGTACGGCTCGCCGGCGAACAGCACGGCGCGCAGGTCCGGCAGCTCGGCGGTGAGCAGGCCGCCGTCGCGCGCCATCAGCACCAGCGCCGAGGGCACCGAGTACCAGACGGTGGTCCGCCGCGCGGCCATCAGCTCGACCAGCAGGCGCGGCGCGTACGCGGTCTCCTGCGGCACGAGGTGCACCGACGCGCCCGCCAGGAACGCCACGTACAGGTCCAGCACCGACAGGTCGAAGTGCAGCGGCGCGTGGTTGGCGAACCGGTCCGCCGGCCCGGCGCGCAGCTCGGCCGCCGCCCACTCCACGAACGCCATCGCGTTGCGGTGGGAGATGCGCACGCCCTTCGGCACCCCGGTCGATCCCGAGGTGTAGAGCACGTACGCGAGGTCGTCGGGCGAGCACCGCACCGGGGGCAGCGGCTCCACCGGCCCGCCGCCGAGCGTGACGCACAGCGTGGGGAACCGGCCCTCCAGCGCCTGCGCGCCCTCCGGCGTGGTGATGACCACGGCCGGCGCGCAGTCCCCCAGCACCTGCACCGCCCGGTCGACCGGGCTCAGCGGGTCGACCGGCACGTACGCCGCGCCCAGCCGCAGGACCGCCTGCATGGCGACCACCGCGACGGTCGACTTGGGCAGCCACAGGGCCACCCGGTCACCGGCCGCGACGCCCGAGGCGGACAGCCGGTGCCCGAGCCGGTCGGCTTCCGCGTCCAGCCCGGCGTAGGTCAGCGCGCCGTCGCCGGCGGTGACGGCGGGGACGCCGCTCGCCGCGCGCGCCCGCACCAGGTCGTGCAGCAGCTTCACAGCCCCAGCTCCTTGGCCACCTGCTCCAACTGCATCTCCGAGGTGCCGGAGAACGTCGTGGCGGCCAGCGCGTCGAGCAGCTCGTGCGCCACGCCGGGCCCCACCCGCACGCCGGTCCCGCCCAGCACCCGCACCGCGAACGCCGCGACGTCCACCGCCGCCTCGCTGACCGCGAGCTTCGCGCCGGCCACGTCCGCGCCGGCCCGCTCGCCCCGGTCCAGCCGCCAGCACGCCCGCCACAGCAGCAGCCGCGCCGCCTCCACCCGGCCGTGCAGCCGCGCGATCGCGTGCGACACGGCCTGGTTGCGCCCGATCGCCCGCCCGAACTGGCGGCGCTGCCGGGCGTGCGCGACGCACCGCTCCAGCAACCGCCCGGCCTGCCCGAGGTAGGCGGCGAACAGGCAGGTCCGCTCCCACCGCATGGACGACTGGAAGATCGCCGCGCCCTGCCCCGGCACGCCCAGCACGTGGCTCGCCGGGACCCGGCACCCCTCGAACCGGACCTCGCCCGCCGGGCAGGTGCCCAGCACCGCCTTCTCGAACGGCCGCACGGACAGGCCGGGCACGTCCCGCCGCACGACGAACCCGGTCACGCCCAGGTGCCCGAACCCGGGGTCGGTGGAGGCGTAGACCACGAACACGTCGGCTTCGGGTGCGTTGCTGACGAACGACTTCACGCCGTCCAGGACGTAGTGGTCGCCGTCGGCGCGGGCGGTCGCGCGCAGCGCCGTGACGTCCGAGCCCGCGTCCTCCTCGGTGATCGCGTTCGCGCCCACCCACTCGCCGGAGGCCAGCAGCGGCAGCACCCGCGCCCGCACCCGCTCGTCGCCGTGCTCGGCGATCGGCATGGCGCAGGCGAACAGGTGGGCCAGCGACGCGAACACCAGCCCCATGTCCGGGCAGCCGCGCCCGAACGCCTCCATGACCCGGGCGGTGTCGAGGAAGCCGTGCCCGGACCCGCCGAGGTCGGCGGGCACGCTGTAGCCGAGCAGCCCGGCGTCGCCGCACCGCCGCCACAGCTCCCGCAGCGACGCGCCGGTGCGGTCCGGCCAGCCGGCCGCCTCCGCGCGGACGCGGTCGAAGTCGGCCTGCGCGGCCGGGTGCCATCCGAAGTCCACGCGACCGAACACTAAGCAGCGCGGGCCGGGTTGTCCTCCCCTGGAATACCGGCCCGGACCTGGCCGCACGGACAGGTCCGGGCTCCGCCGAACGGCCGGCCCCGCCCGCCATTCCGGTGGAAGACAGCGGTTTTCCACCCCTCATAGCATCCGGGGCACACCTGCTGGTGTGGCGCGGATACGGAGACGAGCATGGAACACGCCGAGGTCCTCGGGGCGTTGACGGAGTTCATCAGGGACAAGGTGCTGGACTCCGCCGGGGTGGAGGTCCTGCCGGACACGCCCCTGCTGGAGTGGGGCATCCTCAACAGCCTGTCCACGACTGCCCTCGTCGTGTTCATCGGCGAGCGGCTCGGGGTCGACGTGCCCGCCGAGCGCATGGTCGGCCGCAACTTCCGCGACCTGGACAGCATCACGCGGCTGGTGCTGGAACTGGACGACGTCCGCAAGTCCGAGCTGGGGGCACCGTGACAGAGGTTGACTTCGACATCGGCATCATCGGCGGCGGGCCCGCCGGTTCCACGATCGCCTCCTACCTGGCCAAGGCGGGCCTGTCCGTCGTGCTGCTGGAGGGCGAGCTGTTCCCCCGGCCGCACGTGGGGGAGTCGCTGATCCCGGCGACCACCCCGGTGCTGGCCGACATCGGGGCGCTGGCCAAGGTGGACGAGGGCGGGTTCCCGCGCAAGTACGGCGCGGCCTGGACCTCCGCCACCGGCAACGACATCTCGAACCTGGGCTTCAAGCTCTCGCACGGCTTCAAAGCCGCCGAGGTCGAGTTCCGCGAGCGCGACCAGCGCAACGTCGACCAGGACTACACCTACCACGTCGACCGGGGCCAGTTCGACCTGTTGTTGTTGCAGCACAGCGAGTCCCTCGGCGCGAAGGTCTACGAGGGCGTGCGGGTGCACCGGGTCGAGCTGGACGGGGACGTCAAGCGGGTCGTGTTCACCCTGGGGCGGCGGGAAATCGGCGTCCGGGTGCGGCTGGTGGTCGACGCGAGCGGCCGGCACACCCTGCTCGGCCGGCAGCTCAAGCTCAAGGTGCCCGACCCGGTGTTCAACCAGTACGCCATCCACACCTGGTACGACGGGCTGGACCGGTCGGCGCTCGCCGTGGACGGCAAGCAGGCCGACTTCATCTTCATCCACTTCCTGCCGATCACCGACACGTGGGTCTGGCAGATCCCCATCACCGACACCGTCACCAGCGTCGGCGTGGTGACCCAGAAGAAGCACTTCACCGCCGCGAAGCAGCAGTGGGGCGCGTTCTTCGAGGAGGCCGTGGAGAGCCGCCCGGACCTGGCGGAGGCGCTGCGCAAGGCCGAGCGGGTCCGGCCCTTCAAGCCGGAGGGCGACTACAGCTACGCCATGAAGCAGGTCTGCGGCGACGGCTGGCTGATGGTCGGCGACGCGGCCCGGTTCGTGGACCCGATCTTCTCCAGCGGTGTCAGCGTCGCCATGAACAGCGCGCGGATCGCGTCCTACGACATCCTCGACGCGGCCGAGCACGGCGACTTCGGCAAGTCCTCCTTCGACCGCTACGAGACGAAGCTGCGCCGCGCGGTGAGCAACTGGTACGAGTTCATCTCGATCTACTACCGCCTCAACATCCTGTTCACCGCGTTCGTCGCGGACCCGCGCTACCGGCTCGATGTGCTGCGGATGCTCCAGGGCGACGTGTGGGACGGCGACGGCGAACCGGCCGCGCTGACCCGGATGCGGCAGATCACCCGCGAGGTCGAGGACAACCCGGACCACCTGTGGCACCCGCACCTGGGCACGCTGCGGGCGCCGAGCCAGGCACCGATGTTCTGAGGGGACGAGTGACGTGAAGAAGTACCTGCTGTCCGAGGACGAGCTGCCCACCCAGTGGTACAACATCCTGCCCGACCTGCCCCGGCCGCTGCTGCCGCCGCTGCACCCGGTCACCCACGAGCCGATGACCGCCGACGACCTGCGACCGCTGCTGCCCGACGAGGTCATCGCGCAGGAGTTCAGCCCGCAGCGCTGGGTGGACATCCCCGAGCAGGTGCGCGACGTCCTCAAGATCTGGCGGCCCTCGCCGCTGTACCGGGCGGACCGGCTGGAGAAGGCGCTGGACACCCCGGCGAAGATCTACTTCAAGTACGAGGCGGTGTCGCCCGCCGGGTCGCACAAGCCGAACACCGCCGTGCCGCAGGTGTTCTACAACGCCCGCCAGGGCGTCCGGCGGGTCACCACCGAGACCGGCGCGGGCCAGTGGGGTTCGGCGCTGTCCTTCGCGGGCAGCCTGTTCGGCGTCGAGGTCACCGTGTACATGGTGAAGGCGTCGTTCGAGCAGAAGCCGCACCGGCGCTCGCTGATGGAGACGTGGGGCGGCGAGGTGTTCGCCTCGCCCAGCACCCGGACCCGGGCCGGCGCGAAGATCCTCGCCGACGACCCGGACTCGCCGGGCAGCCTCGGCATCGCCATCAGCGAGGCCGTGGAGGACGCGCTGGCCCACGACGACACCAAGTTCGCGCTCGGGTCGGCGATGAACCACGTGGTGCTGCACCAGACCGTGATCGGCCTGGAGGCCAAGCGCCAGTTGGAGATGGCGGGCGACTACCCCGACGTCGTGGTCGGCTGCGTCGGCGGCGGGTCCAACTACTCCGGCCTGACGTTCCCGTTCCTGGCCGACACCCTGACCGGCACGCGCACCGGGACCCGGTTCATCGCCGCCGAACCGGCCGCGTGCCCGACCCTGACCCGGGGCCGCTACACCTACGACTACCCGGACACCGCCGGCCTGGGACCGCTGCTGCACATGAAGACCATGGGCCACGGCTTCATCCCGCCGCCCATCCACGCGGGCGGCCTGCGCTTCCACGGCGACGCGCCGACGCTGTGCCTGCTGCACGAGGAGGGGCTCGTGGAAGCCCGCGCCTACAACCAGAACGAGGTGTTCACCGAGGCCGTGCGGTTCGCCCGCGCCGAGGGCTTCGTGATGGCGCCGGAGTCGTCGCACGCGCTGCGCGGCGCGGTCGCCGAGGCGCTGGCGGCCAAGGAGGCGGGCGAGGCGCGCACCATCCTGTTCGGCTTCTCCGGCCACGGCCACTTCGACATGGGCGCGTTCGACTCGTTCCTGGCCGGCCGGCTGGAGGACTACGACCTGCCGCAGGAGCAGATCGACGCCGCGCTGGCCGACCTGCCCGCCGTCGCGGCCGAGGCGGTGTAGGTGTCCGGAGCGGACTGGGTGGACGTGCACCACCACGCCTACCACGGGCGGCTGGCCGACGCGCTGGCCGCCCGGGGCGTCACGCACATGGCGCCGGGCGTCCCGGTGCCGCGCTGGGACCCCGCCGACACGTTCCGGGTCATGGCCGAGCACGACCTCGCGGCGGTCGTGCTCTCGGTGCTGGTGCCCGACGCCGCGCTGCTGCTGCCCGACGCGGCGGACCTGGTGCGGCAGACCAACGACTGGACCTCGGAGCTGGTGCGGGCCCACCCCGACCGGCTGGGCCTGCTGGCCACCCTGCCGCTGCCCGACCTGGACGCCGCGCTGGCCGAGGTCGGGCGCGCGTTCGACGTGCTGGGCGCGGACGGCGTGGTGCTGCCCGCGTCCCTGGCCGACGGCGCGGTCCTCGGCGACCCCGGCCTGGACCCGCTGCTGGCGGAGCTCGACCGGCGGGCGGCCGTGGCGTTCGTGCACCCGAACCCCGGCTACCGCTGCTCCTGCACGGGCGCCGCCGACTTCGCCGCCGCCGTGCCGCCGCCGCTGGTCGACTTCGTCGCCGACACCACCCGCGCGGTGGCCAACCTGCTGTTCCGGGGTGCCCTGCGGCGGTTCCCGCGCATCAGGTTCGTGCTCGCGCACGGCGGCGGCACGATCCCGTTCCTGGTGGGCCGGCTGGAACTGGCCCGCACCTGGGTGCTGCCCGACCAGGACGGCCCGGTCGGCGCGGAGCTGGGACGGCTCTACTACGAGACCGCGCAGTCGTCCACGGCCGCCGCGCTGGCGTGCGTGGACGCGGTCGCCGACCCCGGGCACGTGCTGTTCGGCACGGACTTCCCGTTCATGGGCGCCGAGGTCGTCGGGCAGACCCGGCGCGAGGTGGCCGCGCACCGGCCGGACATCGGGTCGGCGGGCCGGGCGCTGTTCCCCCGGCTGCGCGCCGCCGCCGCGAGGGGGTAGCGGTGCGCCACTTCGAGGACTTCCGGGTCGGTGACGTGCACGAGCTGGGCAGCCGGCGGATCACCGAGGCGGAGATCCGCTCGTTCGCCCGGCAGTACGACCCGCAGCCGGTGCACCTCGGGCGGTCGGCGCAACCGCTGATCGCCAGCGGCTGGCACGTGGCCGCCGTGTTCATGCGGCTCTACGTCGACGCGGTGATCAGCGGGTCGGCCGCCGAGGTGTCGCCGGGCCTGGGCGAGCTGCACTGGCTGCACCCGGTGCGGCCCGGCGACCTGCTGTCCGGCCGGGCCACCGTGCTGAGCACGACCCCGTCGCTGACCCGCGCGGACTGCGGGGTGGTGCGCCAGCGCGGCGAGCTGGCCGACGCTTCCGGGCGGCCGGTGATGCGGCTGCTGTTCTACGGCCTGATGCGCAAGCGCGACCACGACCCCGTGATCACGCCCGAGGTCCGCCCCGATACCCTCCGCGCATGAGCGGACCGACTCCCGCGCAGATCCTGACGGCTTCGGGCGTGCCGTTCTCCTCCTTCCGGCACGCGCCGATCCGCACCTACGAGGACATCGAGCGGGAACTGGACCTGCCGGCCGAGCGGCTGCTCAAGACGCTCGCGTTCCGCACGCCGGACCGGTTCGTGCTGGTGTCCCTGCCGATGCTGCTGCCCGCCGGCTACGGCAAGATCGCCAAGGCGGCGGGCGTCTCGCGGTCGAAGCTGCGCCGCGCGGGCGAGGACGACCTCGCGGAGCTGGGCATGGCACCCGGCGGCATCAGCCCGCTGACCGGGCTCGCCGACCGCGCGGTCGTGTTCCACGAGTCCGTGCCCGGGATGGGGCAGGTCTACTGCGGCAGCGGCCGGGACGACGAGACCATCGAGGTGGCCGCCGAGGCCCTGGTCGAGCTGGTCCGGCCGGTCATCGCCGACGTGGCGAGCTGAGCGCCGGCACCGGGGGCTCCCGGCGGCGCGCGGGCCGCAGCCCGATCGCCAGGCCGACCAGCACCAGGGCCGCCCCGACCAGGTCGGCGAGGTGCGGCTGCCCGGTGCCCAGCACGACCGTCGACACCACCGCGCCGACCGGCAGGAAGCCGGAGAACAGGCCCGCGCGGTCCGCGCCCAGCCGGGGCAGCGACGAGTACCAGCACAGGAACGCGAACACCGTGACCACCACGGCCAGGTAGCCCAGGGCGAGCGCCTCGGCGGCGGTCGGCACCCGGACCAGGTCCGGCCCGTCCACGACCAGCCCCACCACGACGAGCTGCGGCACGGCCAGCGCCGCCGAGTACGCCGACACCCGGATCGCGCCGAGCCGGCCCAGCACCGGCAGCGCCAGCAGGGAGAAGCCGGCCTCGCAGGCCAGCGCGCCGAACGCCAGCAGCAGGCCCAGCGGCGAGCCGCCGCCGAACCCGCTGGTCACGGCCACCCCGGCGACCACGACCACGGAGGCCGCGAGCACCCGGGGCGCGGGCCTGCGCCGCTCCACCACCGGGCCGAGCAGCGCCAGCACGATCGGCACGGCGGCCACCACGGTGCCCACGGTCGCCGGGTCGGCGAACCGCGTGCTCTCCACGACCAGCACGTTGAAGGCGGTCAGCCCGGTCAGCGCCAGCGCCGCCAGGAACAGCACCTCCCGCCGGGTCAACCGGATCGGGCCCTTGCCGAGCACCTGGGCCACGGCGAGCAGCAGCAGCGCGCCGACCAGGTAGCGCACCGCTTGGCCGCCGTAGACGGGGTAGTCGTGCAACGCGGGCGAGACACCGGTCAGCGTGCCCACGCAGAACATCGCGGTCGCGGCACCCAACGCGCCGCGTTGGACGTCGGTCAGGGTGGGCAAGGTTCACGGCCTCCGTGCGGTCTCGGACAGTTCGCCCACGTTGATCAGCCCGGTCTCGTAGGCGTAGGCGACCGCGCTCGCGCGGTTGGGCAGCCGCAGCTTCCGCAGCAGGTTCTGGACGTGGAACTTGACGGTGCTCTCGGTCAGCGACAGGTGCCGCGCCATCTCGGAGTTGGTCCGGCCGCCGACCAGCAGGCGCAGCACGTCGGTCTCCCGCCGGGTGATGCGCTCCAGCGGCGGTCCGCCCCGTTCGGCGGCGCGCGGCGCGGGCCCGGCGTAGAACGCGTACCCGGCGGCCAGCATCCGGATGGCGCTGAGGAACTCGTCGGGACCGGACGTCAGCGGCAGGACGCCCACCCGGGGCGCGTCGGGCAGCACGGCGTGGTCGTCCACCACGAGCACGCTCGCCGCCGGCCGGCTGTCCAGGAACCGGCGCGCGGCCAGCGGCGCGCGCGGCACGTCGGCCAGGCACCCGATCACCACCACGTCGGGCAGTTCCCGGGTGTGCCGGGCGAGGCTTTCGAACGTGTCGACCTGGTGGGTCACCTCGAACCCGGCGGCCTCGTCGATGATTTTTCGCATCCCGATCCGGAAAAGGATTCTCCGTTCCGCCAGGATGACCCGCGTGAGATTGCCGATGAGTGCGTTCTTCACAGGACCGGCCCCCAAGTCGGTGTGCGCGCGGCGCGGTCGTCGGCGGAGCGGGCGAGCGGCGGAAGAATGCGTTCGACCGAGGTCCGCGCGGCCCCCGGCACCCGGCCGCACCCCGCCCGCCGCCGGTGCGCGCGGCGGTCCGGCGCCAGGTCGCCGGTCAGCGAGAACTGTTCTTCCGCGTCATCGCGGACGGCGGTGATCCCCGGCCCGGCGGCATCCGGTTCGTCCGGCGCGCGACGGGTAATGCGGCGGGCTTACTTCCGTCGACCATGCCTCCCCCAGTTCCCCCGTGATTGTCCGCCAGGGCCGGAAAACCCGGGCCGGACCAATAGTTCACGTTCGGCACGATCAACACAACCTGCCCGGGGAGATTGAGCCGAACGGTCGACGTGAATGCGCCGGCGGATCGTGGCGCGCGGTCTTTCGCGAGCCGGCCGGGCACCGGGGCGGCCGGTCGGCCGGGTGATCGCGGGACGTGCCGGAAACGCGTGGTCGCCGCAGGTCGACCGGCCGGTCGCCCGGTGCCGGGAGGGCTCGGGTGCCCCATTCGCGGTGCCTCCTGACGGGTGTCCGGGAACGGCCGTCCGCGTGGACCGGGCTGCGCCGCCGATCCCGGGATGTGCGGTTACGTCGATGTCGGGTGGAATCGCCCGACTGTGCGGGCGGATCGGCCGTCAGGGTGATGCCGGCGACGCACCGCGACAACAGCACACGGCCCCGGTCGGGCGCTGCTGGAACAGCCCGGACGATCGCGGCCCACCCAGCGGGGTTCCGGTGCGTCGGCGACTTCGGGACACCGCCACGGCCGGTGCCGCCGCGCGCGCCGTCAACGCCCGAACGTCTCGCGGACCGCCTGGTCGAGCACGCCCGGTTCGCCGACGCCGAGGAACAGCTCGCGGGTCAGCAGCCGGTCCACGTGGGCGGGGTCCAGGCCGGGTTCCCGGCCGGACAACCGGCCCACGGCGCCGAAGAGCCGCAGGGCCGCCCGGAGCGCGGCCGGGTGCAGCCGGCGCACCCGGCGCGGCCGGCCGACGGCGTCGGCGACCCGCGAGAACATCCCGTGCCACGTCATGTTCTCGTCCGCGACCGGCAGGTCGGCCCCGGACGCCCGCTCCAGCGCCGTCACCGCCACCTCGGCCACCCGGCTCGCGGACGTCGCGGCGCTCCCGCCGGGCGGCGCGACCAGCGGCCACCCCGACCGGGCCCAGCGCCCCAGCGGCCCGGCCCAGTTCGGCACCCGGTCGCCCGCGCGGCCGAACACGAACGGCAGCTCCAGCACGGCCACCGGGAACCCGGCGGCCTCGCGCGCGGCACGGGCCTGCTCGACCCGGCTGCGCAGGTACGGGTGCAGCGCCGCGAGCCGCCACTCCGGGTGCTCGCGGTGGAAGTGGGTGTAGTACGAGCCGAGCACCACGCCCCGGCTCAGGCCCTCCTCGCGGGCGGCGGTGAACAGCCGCTCGACCGGCACCACGTTGCCCCGGTGGAATGCCGGGTAGGCGGGCCGGCGCGGGGTCTCCCGGTCGTCCACGCCGGCGGCGAACACCACGCCGTCGTGCCCGGCCAGCAGCGGTCGCAGCTCCGCCACGGCGGCCGTGGTCGCGTCCAGCACGTGGTCCAGGCCGTCGCGCCGGCTGCGCGCGGCGGTCGTGGCCGCGTGGCCGCGCCGCCGCAGCTCCGCCACGACGTGCTGCCCGACCAGACCGCTCGCACCCACCACGAGGATTCGCACGCCGGTGATCATGCCGCGCCGGGGCGGCCGGCGGTAGCGGCGGGACCCGCTCCGGACGGGCCGCCGGGGCCCGTGCTTGGCTGTGCGGCGTGGCACGCACCGAGCAGACGGGCCGACGGCACTTCGTGGCCCACATCGACCGGGCCGGCGCGGCGGCCGGGGCCGAGGTCCGGTGGCACTGCGACCGCTGGGTGGCCGAACTGGTCGCCGGCGACCGCAGGGCCCTGGTCATCGGGCACGTCTTCCCGCTGGACAACGCCGCGTCCGCGCAGGTCGCCACGGACAAGGTGGCCACCTGCGCGCTGCTCGACGCCGGCGGCGTGCCGACCGTGCCGCACCGCCTGCTCGACTTCGGCACCCGGGCCGACCCGCTCGCGGCGGTCCACGAGCTGGCGGGGCTGCCGGCGGTGCTCAAACCGCACCGGGAGAGCGGCGGCGTGGACGTCCAGCAGGTCACCGACGAGCCCGGCGCGCGCGCCGCGCTCGCCCACCTGCGCGCCCGGTACCGGGCGATCGCGGTCTCGCCGCTGCTGCCCGTGCAGGACGAGTACCGGGTCGTCGTGCTCGACGGCGAAGTCCTGCTGGTGTACCGCAAGGAGGTCGCGCCGGGGGAGTGGCGGCACAACCTGCGCTTCGGCGCGCGCCCGGTGCTCGACGTGGACCCGGCGGCGCAGGCCGCGACGACCGCGCAGGCGTTGCGGGCCATGAGCGCCCTGGGTCTGCGGTTCGCCAGCGTGGACGTCGTGGTGGTCGACGGCGGGCCGAGGGTGCTGGAAGTCAACAGCGGCGTGGCCCTGGAGCACTTCAGCCGCGCGAGCGAGCGCCACCGGGCGCTGGCGGCCGACGTCTACGGTGCCGCCGTGCGGGCGTGCCTGGCGTAGGCGGTGCGCCGACCGTGCGCCGGCGCGTCCCCTGACCTGCGCGAGTCCGGTCGCGCGGTGCGGGATGTCTTGCGAGGATGTGGGCCCCTAGTCGAGGAGGACCCGGTGGCCTCACGTCTCAACCCGTACATCAGCTTCGCCGGCAACGCGCGCGAGGCGATGGAGTTCTACAAGGACGTCTTCGGCGGCACGTTGACCCTGAGCACCTTCGGCGAGTTCGGGCAGCCGGACGCGCCCGAGGCCGGCCAGATCATGCACGGGCAGTTGGAGACGCCCAGCGGCTACACGGTGATGGGGGCCGACACGCCGCCGGGGATGCCGCACAACCCGGGCGACAACATCACCGTCAGCCTCAGCGGCGACGACGGCGACGAGCTGCGCGGCTACTGGGAACGGCTCTCCGACGGGGGTCAGGTCACCGTCCCGCTGGAGAAGCAGATGTGGGGCGACGAGTTCGGCGCGTGCGTCGACCGGTTCGGCGTCTCGTGGATGGTCAACATCGCCGGCACCGGTTCCTGACCCCCGGTCGCGGCCGGTCGCACCGCCGGCCGGGCGGGGGCCTCCGGTCGGCGGGACCGCGCGGTCGTGAAGAGTTTTCCGGTCCGATGCAACCCGGTGCGGGCCCCGGGCGTCATGTCGGTAGGTTGGCCGAACCGGCGTGTTGGCTTGGGCTTGGGGGGAACCGGTGTCTGTCGTTGGTGTGGGGCGCGTTCTCGGCGCGGCCCTGGTGCTGCTGGCCGCGCAGGGGTGTTCGTCCGGCGGCCCGGAGGCGGTCAACCCGGAACTGGCGCCCCGGGGCACCACCATGACCACCGCGAAACCCACGCGGCAGGACCTGAACAACAAGGTCGGCCTCACCGGCAAGGTGGCCATGAACCCGGTCTTCGGGCTCGTCGCGCCGGTCGGCGGCCAGGTCCGCTACCTGGAGGTCCCGGAGGCGCGGAGCACGCCCACCAAGCCGACCCGGGTCGCCACGGTCTGGGTCGACGGCACGCCCCACCACGTCGAGGTCCCGGCCGGCTCCACGTTCGGCGGCCGGCTGGTCGACGACCGGTCCACCGTCACGGTCGGGATGCCGGTCGCCTCCGCCAAGTACGCGGGCTACGGCATCGTGGCCGAGATCAGCGGCGAGCAGGCGTACCAGATCGCCGACTCCGCCACCGGCTCCGTCCGCGCCCAGATCAAGAACGGGCCGGGCCCGTTCGACTGCGCGCTGCTCGGCACCATCGCCGCGCTGCCGGCGGGCACCGTCCCCGCCGCGCCCCCGCCGCCGCAGGAGCCGCCGGCCGAGGGCGACGAGCAGACCCCGGGCCGGGCCACGCCCCCGCAGCAACCCGACCAGCCCAAGGGCACGTCGGACTCCACCGGGCTGCGGCTGGTGTGCACCGCGCCCGACGACGTCAAGCTGATCAACGGCGCGACCGCGACCCTTGAGGTCGTCACCGCCACCGCGCCCAACGCGCTCGTCGTCCCGGTGGAAGCGGTCGCCGGCGGGCAGGGCAAGGGCAAGGTCGACGTGCTCGGGCCGGACGGCTCGCGGCAGACCAAGGACGTCGTGCTCGGCCTGACCGACGGCAAGGTCGTAGAGGTCAAGGAGGGCCTGACCGGCGAGGAGACGCTCGCCGTGCCCGGCCCCGACCTGCCGCGCGGCCCGGAGGCCCAGCCCGAGGCCGGTTCCCGGTGACGCCGCTGATCCAGCTCACCGCAGTCCGCAAGACCCTGAAGGGCCAGGAGCAGCCGCGCACCATCCTGGACGGCGTCGACCTCACCGTGCGCTCCGGGGACAGCGTCGCCATCCTCGGCCGCTCCGGCTCGGGCAAGAGCACGCTGCTCAGCGTGATCGGGCTGTTCGACCGCCCCGACTCCGGCGAGTACCTGTTGGGGGAGCGGGACATCACCCGCATCCCGGAGCGCCGGGCCGCCGCGCTGCGCAGCGCGGAGTTCGGCTTCGTGTTCCAGAGGTTCTTCCTGCTCAAGCACTTGAGCGCCGCGCAGAACGTGGCCATGGCGCTGGTGAACGGCCAGGGCTGGCTGCCGCGCCGCAAGCGGCGGGCGAAGGTGCTGGCCGCGCTGGACCGGGTCGGCATCGCCCACCTGGCCAAGCACAAGCCGCCCCGGCTCTCCGGCGGCGAGCAGCAGCGCGTGGCGATCGCGCGGGCACTGGTGCGCGAGCCGCGCATCCTGCTCGCCGACGAGCCGACCGGCGCGCTGGACACCGAGACCGGCAACCTCGTGGTCGAGGCGCTGCGCGCCACCACCGACCAGGGGTGCGGGCTGGTGCTGGTCACGCACGACCGGGACCACGCGGCGAAGATGGGCCGGGTGCTCACCCTGTCCGGGGGCGTGCTGCACCCGACCGCCGAGCGGGTGGTCGCGTGATGCGGCTGTCCGGGCGGCTGCGGTCGTCGCTGATCATCGGTGGGCAGGGCATCCGGGCCCGCAAGCTGCGCACGTTCCTGTCCATGATCAGCCTGTTCATGGGGGTGCTGGCCGTCGTCGCCGTGCAGGCCGGCGCGGAGATCGCGAACCGCGCGATGCTCGCGGACGTCGAGCTGTACCAGGGCAAGGACGGCACCCGCCAGCTGTACGTGGGCGCGGAGGACGACGCGGTGCAGACCGCGCTGGACACCGTGGCCGGGCGGTCCGACGCGGTGGCGGTGACCGCCGTGCAGGCGATCGTCGGCGAGCCGGGCGTCAAGCCGATCAACGAGGGCGGCGGCCCGATCGACCAGCCGGGTGGCGGCGGCGGGCGCAACACGGTCTGCGACATGAACGGCTGCCACGAGGTGCCGGACCCCAACGAGGGCGCACCTCCCGGCCAGGCGATCGAGTTGCAGCTCACCGGGCTCTCCGGCGACATCCGGGTGTTCCGGCCGTTCCGCCAGGTGTCGGGGCAGTGGCTGGACTTCGCGGGCGACCCGTCGTTCGCGCCGCGCCTGGTGCTGAACAAGAAGGCGGCCGAGGCGTTCGAGCGCTTCCGGGTGCCGGCGGAGATGCGGCTGTCCGGCGCGAGGGTCAACGCGACCCCGCGCTTCGTCGGCGTGGTGGAGGACGGCGGGTACGCGCCGGCCGCCTACGTGCGCACCGACGAGCTGGGCAACTGGTTGTCCGCCGAGAACATGAGCGACGGCCGCCGCGGCCCCGGCCTCCAGGTCCTGCTCACGCCCACCGCGTCCGACGTGGAGCACACGCTGCGCGCGCGGCTGGTGGCGGGCGGCGTGAAGCCCGAGCAGATCAACGTCTCCACGGTCAACACGCTGGAGCGGATGTCCGACCAGCTCACCGTGATGCGGTGGATCTTCCTCGGCATGGCGGCGCTGGTGCTGCTGATCGGCATCGCGGGCATCCTCAACGTCGGCCTGGCCACGGTGGGGGAGCGGATCGAGGAGTTCGCGCTGCGCCGCGCGGTGGGCACGCCCCGGCTGCTGCTGGCGGGCATCGTGCTCGCCGAGACCCTGCTGACCGGGCTGCTCACGGCGGCGGCGGCGATCGGTGCCGGCGTGGTGGGGCTCCAGGTGGCGAGCGGGCTGTTCGGCTCGCGCTACCCGACGCTCCAGGGCGTCGAGTTCCCGTGGCAGGCCGGGGTCGCGGGCGTGCTCGCGGGCCTGGTGGCCGGCGTGCTGGGCGGCCTGGTGCCGGCGATCCGGGCGGCCCGCATCCCGATCGCCACCGTCATGCGGGCCTGAGCGCTCCGACCGGGGCGACTCCCCTGGGTGGACGACCGGGCGGGCGGTCCGGTGAACGCCGGCCGGCCGCTTGCAGGGTCGCCGCCGCGCTCCACCCGGTCGACCGCCGCCACGGGTGCGCCGGCAGCGGTCAGGTCCGGCCGAGGAGGATGCCGCCCGCCGCGAGGCGGGTGGTGTCCAGGTAGCCGGTCCGGTCGTGGTCGAGCAGGCCGAACGTCTCGGCGGCGGCGTCGGCCGACGTGCCCAGCGCGCCGAGCAGGCGCTGGAACTCGCGCAGGGTCAGCGACCCGTCCGCGTCGGTGTCGGACAGGGTCAGCACGGCGTCGGCCAGCGGGGCGAACGCGTCGAGCGCGGCGAGTTCGTCCAGCGCCCCGGTGAACGCCGCCCGGTCCACGCCGCCCTCGCCGAAGCGGGACAGCGCGGTCCAGAACTCGCCGCACGCGTCGAGCACCCGGCGTGCGCGCTCGGTGTCGGGCGGCTCGTCGAACGCGGCCACCAGCCGCCGCCCGAACGCCGTCAGGTCGTCCGCGCCGACCAGCCCGTCGCGGTCGCCGTCGAGCAGGTCGAACGTCGTCACGCCGCCCTGCTCGGGAATCCGCCGCACGGCCGTGTCCCGCAGGTACTCCACGACGGCCTGGCTGGCGACCGCGCCCTGGCCGATCGCGGAGCCGATCCGCTTCACCGTCCCGGACCGCACGTCACCGGCGGCGAACACACCCGGCAGGGACGTCTCGGTGAGCAGGGGGTCCCGCTCCAGCGCCCACGCACCCTCCACGCGCAGCAGGTCCGTCCCGGTGACCAGGAAGCCGCGCGTGTCCACTCTGGACTGAGCGGCGAGCCAGTCGGTGCACGGCGTCATCCCGATCAGCACGAACAGCGAGGTGGCCGCCACCTCGGACGTCTCGCCGGTCCCGGTGTCGCGCAGCACGAGCCCGCGCACCGAACCGGTGCCGAGCACGGCGGCCACCTCGGCGCGCGGTCGCACCCGGACCAGCGCCGACTCCTCGATCCGCCGCACCAGGTAGCGCGACATCGGGCTGCCGTCCAGCGCCGGGCCGCGCACCAGCAGCGTCACCCGCACCCCGTGCTCGGCCAGGTAGAGCGCCGCCTGCCCGGCGGAGTTGCCCGCGCCCAGCACGAACGCGTCCGACCCCGCCGTCCGCACGGCGACCGGGGTCGACGCGCCGTAGTGCACGCCGACGTCCCGCAGCTCCGCCGCGCCCGGCACGTCCAGCGGTCGCCAGCGCATCCCCGTCGCCACCAGCACGGCCGTGCCGCGCACGGTCGAGCCGTCGTCGGCGTCCACCGCCCACCGGTCGCCCTCGCGGCGCAGCGCGGTCGCCCGCCGCGCGGACAGCCACTGCACGCCGAACCGCCGCGCCTGCGCCAGCGCGCGCTGCGCCAGGTCGCCGCCGGACAGCCCGTCCGGGAAGCCGAGGTAGTTCTCGATCCGCGAGGTGGACCCGGCCTGCCCGCCGGGCGCGTCGTCCTCGACGACCACCACCCGCAACCCCTCGCACGCCGAGTAGACCGCCGTGGCGAGCCCGGCCGGCCCACCGCCGACCACGACCAGGTCGTAGTCGCCGCCGCCGGCCGCGTCGGTCAGGCCGAGGGCGGTGGCCAGCTCGATCAGGCTGGGTTCGACCAGCACGTCCCCGCCGGGCAGCTCGACCACGACCGACCCGGCCGGGCCGACCAGGTGCGCGTCGAACGGGACCTGGTTGCGGGCCAGGAAGTCCTTGATCGCGTAGCCGCGCGCGGAACCGACGGGTTCGACCACGCGCAACGGGGATTCGGCCACCGACGCCTCCCGGGGAGCAGCAAGGGCTCCGACGGTAGCGACCCGCGCCGGAAGCGCTCGCGCACGTCGCCAGGTTCACCCCAACAGGTCACGAGTCCCCACGACGCGGTCGGGACCATGTATCTGTGGTGCGACAGGGCACCCCTGTCCCGGTAGGGGGGAGGACCGGTCATGTCCGATTCGGGGCGGGTGCGCGCGAAGCACGCCAGGCGGTTCGACATGTTCGACGCGAACGACGACGGGGTGGTCCGGCAGCGGGACTTCGCGGGGCTGGCGGAGCGGTTGGTGCGCCGGTTCCGGGTGCCGCCGACGTCGGTGGGGGCCGAACGGGTCCGGGCGGCCTACGAGATGCTGTGGCTGTCGCTGCTGGCGCGCTGCGGCGAGGACGAGCAGGTGACGAAGGCCCGCTTCCTGGAAGCGCTGGACGGCACGGACCTGCCGTGCCGGATCGGGGCGGCGGACGCGGTGGCCGTGCGGGAGTGCGGCGCGGCGGCGGACGGCGTGGTGGACATCGAGCACGTCGCGGAGATCATCGTGGCGATGGGCGCGCACCCCGGTGACGCGCCGGTCATCCGGGAGGCGCTGAAGCGCGACGGCAAGCTCCTGCCGCTGACGGCGGTGACCCGCCTGGTGTCGGGCTTCTTCGCGGACGACGCCCCGTCGGGCCTGTACGGCCGCTGACCACCCGGTGGGGGTCAGCCGATGCGCAGGCCCAGCGCGACGGCGATGGTCAGCGCCTGCTCCGGCTCGATCCGCGCCCCGGCCAGCCCTACCGAGGCCGGGTCGATGCCGGACAGGTCCGAGCCGCGCAGGTCGGCCTTGGCGAAGTCCGCGCCGTGCAGCCACGCGTCGGTCAGGTCGACGCCGGTGAAGTCCGCGCCCTGGCAGCGCGCGCCGGTCAGGTCCACGTCGTTGAGCCGGACCCCGTTGAACGACGCGCGCCGCAGGTCCAGCCCCGCCATCCCGGTGAACGACCAGTCGCCGCCCCGCACCTTGAGCAGGTCGTAGGAGCCGCCGTCGAACGTGCTGCCGACCAGCTTGCAGTCGGTGAACGTGGCGTCGAAGAACTCGCACCGGACGAACGCGCAGTTCACGAACGCCGCCCCGGTGTGGGTCGACGCGTTGAACTCCACGCCCCGGAACACGCACCCGGTGAACGCCGACCCCCGGTTGTCCAGGCCCGCCATGTCCACGTCGACGAACTCGGTCCGCTCGTACTGCTCGCCGTCGACGTCGGTGACGGTCCAGTCCCGGTCGCGCACGGTCCGGTCGGTCTGCGGTGTCGGGGTGCTCCGTCTGCGTTCGGCCACGCCGGAACTATGCCAAGCCCGACCGCCCACCGTGACCGGACCCGGAGAAGACGCGCCCCCTCGGCCGCGATGCCGGTCAGGGGGTGGTGCGGCGGCGGAACAGCACGGCCGTGCCCGCGACGCCCACGACGGTGAACGACGTGCACCACAGCACCGCCGCCACGCCCGAACCGCCGACCGGGCCGCTCATCATCAAGCCCCGCAACGTTTCGATGACCGGCGTCACCGGCTGGTGCTCGGCCAGCCCGCGCAACGCCGCCGGCATGGTGTCGGTCGGCACGAACGCGCTGCTCAGGTACGGCAGGAACATCACCACGAAGGAGAACGCCCCGGCCGCTTCCGGCGTGCGGGCGAGCAGCCCGAAGCACGCCGCGAGCCACGACACGCCGCCCATGAACAGCAGCAGGACACCCACTGCGGCCAGCCACGCGAGCGGCCCGCCGGTCGGCCGGAAGCCGATCAGCAGCGCCACCCCGAGCACCAGCGACGTGGACACGACGTTGCGCGCCACGCTCGCCGCCACGTGCCCGACCAGCACCGAGGAGCCGGCGATCGGCAGCGACCGGAACCGGTCGATCACGCCCTTGGTCATGTCCGCGTTCACGCCCACCGCCGTGCCCGCCGCGCCGTACCCCGCGCACAGCAGGATGATGCCGGGCACCACGTAGTCGACGTACTGGACGCCCACGGCGATCGCGCCGCCGAACACGAAGACGAACAGCAGCAGGATCACCACGGGCAGGATCACCGCCACCAGCAACGCGTCCACGCTGCGCGCGCTGTGCCGCAGCCCGCGCCCGATGAACGTCAGCGAGTCACGCAGCACCGCGCACCCCCGGTCCGGTCAGCGACAGGAACACCTCGTCCAGCGTCGGTCGGCGCAGCTCCAGCCGGTCCACCGGGACGCCGCGCCGGTCCAGCAGGTCGAGCACCTCGCGCACGTGCCGCGCGCTGCCGTCGCCGGGCACCCGCAGGCACAGGCGCCGCGCGTCCGGCAGGCCGTCGAGGGCCGCCGCCGCTCCGTCCAGCGCGGCCCGGTCGGGGAGGAACAGCTCGACCGTCCCCGCCCCGGCCCGGTCCTTGAGCTCCGAGGCGGTGCCCTCGGCGGCGATCGCGCCCCCGTGCAGCACGGCGATCCGGTCGGCCAGCCGGTCCGCCTCCTCCAGGTACTGGGTGGTGAGCAGGACGGTCACGCCGGAGCGGGCGAGGTCCGCGACGGCCGCCCACACCCCGGCGCGGCTGCGCGGGTCCAGGCCGGTGGTCGGCTCGTCCAGGAACAGCACCTCGGGTCGGACGACCAGGCTCGCCGCCAGGTCCAGCCGGCGGCGCATCCCGCCGGAGTAGGCCGCCACCCGGCGGTCCGCCGCGTCGGCGAGGTCGAACCGCTCCAGCAGGTCCGCCGCGCGCTCCCGCGCCGCCCGCCGGTCCAGCCGGCGCAGCCGGGCCATCATCGCCAGGTTCTCCCGGCCGGTGAGCAGTTCGTCCACGGCGGCGTACTGGCCGGTGAGGCTGATCGCCGCGCGCACCTGCCGGGGCCGGGCGACGACGTCGTGGCCGGCGACCCGGGCGGTGCCGCCGTCCGGGCGGAGCAGCGTGGCCAGGATGCGCACGGCCGTGGTCTTGCCCGCGCCGTTCGGGCCGAGCAGCGCGAACACCTCACCCCGGCGCACGGCCAGGTCGAGCCCCCTCAGCACGGCGGTGCCCCCGAACGACCGGCGGAGGCCCACCGCCTCGACTGTGTATGTCATAAACTCAGTGTATGCCATACACACGACTAGACTGCAAGGCCGCGACGAGCACGGATGCGAGGACATGGGCGACTCGGTGTGGGCACGGCTGGACAGGGAACCGAGGCAGGGGCTGAGCGTGCGGCGCATCGTGCGGGCCGCGATCGAGCTGGCCGACGCGGACGGGCTGGCCGCCGTGTCCATGGCCCGCGTCGCCGAACGCCTGGGCTTCACCACGATGTCCCTCTACCGGCACGTGCGCGGCAAGGACGAGCTGCTGCTGCTCGTCGTGGACGCCCTCGCCGAGCCGCCCGCCTGCCTCGCCGAGCCCTTCGACGGGTGGCGCGCGGGCATGGAGCGGTGGTGCCGCGAGCACCTCGCCGCGCTGCGCCGGCACCCGTGGGTGCTCCAGGTCCGGCCGTCCGAGCCGCCCAGCACGCCCAACCAGCTGGCGTGGATGGACCACGGCCTGCGCGTGCTGGAGGAGACCCCGCTCCCGGCCGTGGACCGGATGTCGGTCCTGATGCTGTGCACGGGGTTCGTCATGGGCCAGGCGCGGTTCGCCGCCGACGTGGGAGCCGAGGCGGAACGGGCCTACGGCGCCACGCTGGACCGGGCGGTGGACGCCGGGCGCTACCCGGCGCTGCGCCGGGTCGTGGACGCCGGCGCGTTCGGCGCGGGCGGTGCCGACGAGGAGCACGACTTCACGTTCGGCCTGGCCCGGCTGATGGACGGCGTGGAGAGCCTGGTGCGCGAGCGGGGCTGACCGTCCGACCCTTCCCGGCGTCGGGGTGATCGGTCGGGGAGGCTGCATAGGTGTCCCGAATGCCTGATTGGCCGATCACTCACTCAGGACTTCGGCGAGCGGCCGGGGGTGCTCGCCGTCCGGGTCAGTAGTGGCGGATGCCCGCCGAGAGGGTGCGGGCCCACGGGGCGTCGACCTCGCCCGCGTCGACCGCCACGACGAGGTGGCACAGCATCCCGCGCGCGAAGAACTCCTGCACCCGCCGCTCGTCCGCCCCCGACACGCCGCGCACGTACTCGACGGTCCGGGCGTAGCCGCGCTGGAGCACCGCGCGCACGGCGGGCTCGGAGATCGCCGCGCACTGGGCGTGCATCTGCACCCGGAGCAGGGCATCTTCCTCTGCGATCAGCCTCGCGTACACCTCGCCCATGGCGTGCAGCACCGCGTCCGGGTCGCTGCCCCGGGCCTCGGCCACGCCGTCGCCCAGGCTCTCCCGGATGCGCGCGAAGCACCGCTCCACGACCGCCAGGAACAGCGCCTCCTTGTCCGGGAACAACCGGTAGACGTAAGCCTGCGAGATGCCCGCCGCCTTGGCGACCTCACCGGTCGTGGTGCCGTAGTAGCCCTTCGCGCCGAACGTGCCCAGCGCGGTGCGCAGGACCGTCTCGCGGCGTTCGTCGGCAGTGGACAGTCGGCGTTCCGGCGGCGGCATGGGACTAACCAAACACTCACACCTGGCGCTGTCAAGTTCCCCGATCAGTGCTCGCGCCGGGCCGGTCCGGTGCCTAGGGTGCCCGCATGTCACGTCGCTGGGTGCCCCGGGTGGCCCTGCTCGCCGTCGCCCTCGCCGCCTGCGGCACCCCGGCCCCGGCGGCGGCGCCTCCGCCCGCCACCCCGGCTCAGACCACCCCGTCTCAGGCCACCCCGGCTCGGACCACCACGACGACGCCCGCCCCGGTGACCACGACGCCGTCCACGACGTCGACCACCCGCCCGAAACCGCCGCCGGCGGGCAACCCCGCCGGCACGGCGGTCGTGCCGGCCGAGGCCGGGCCGGAGGACGTCACCGCGCCCACCACCGTGGTCGGCACGGGCACGCCCGCCGGCTGCACCTCCCAGGCGGTGGTCGCGGCCGTCGCGGCCGGCGGCGTGATCACGTTCGACTGCGGCCCCGAGCCGGTCACCATCACCATGGCCGCCACCGCGAAGGTGCGCAACGACGGCCCGCGCGACGTCGTGGTCGACGGCGGCGGCCTGGTCACGCTCAGCGGCGGCGGCCGGCACCGCATCCTCTACCAGAACACCTGCGACGCGGCGCTGGGCATCACCACCGCGCACTGCCAGGACCAGGACCACCCCCGGCTGAGCATCCAGAACCTGACCCTGGCCGACGGCGACGCGACCGGCGACACCGTCGAGGGCGGCGGTGGCGGCGCGGTGTTCGTGCGCGGTGGGCGGGTGAAGGTGGTCGACTCCCGCTTCCAGGGCAACCGCTGCGACCAGGCGGGGCCCGACGTCGGCGGCGCGGCCATGCGGGTGCTCGGCCAGCACGGCGGCCGGCCCGTGTACGTCTCCGGCAGCTCGTTCAGCGGCGGCGTGTGCGCGAACGGCGGGGCGGTGAGCAGCATCGGCGTCTCGTGGGTGATCCTCAACAGCGTGCTGAGCGGCAACTCGGCGGTCGGCCGGGGCGCGAACCCGGCCCGCGCGGGCACGCCCGGCGGCGGCAGCGGCGGCGCGGTCTACGTCGACGGCAACCGGTTCACGGTCCGCGTCGCGGGCTCGGTGGTGGAGGACAACCGGGCGAACGAGGGCGGCGGTGCGGTGTTCTTCGTCAGCAACGACCGCAGCGGCACGTTGTCCGTCGAGTCCTCGACGTTGCGGCGCAACCCGAGCGCGGGCTTCGAGACCCCCGGCTACCGGGGGATCTTCTTCCTGGGCGCGGAAAATCCGGCCGTGAGTGGTTCAACCATTCAGTAACAGCGCGGAATCGGGCGCGGGACCGGAAGAAATCCCGTCGTTCGTCGGATTGTGAGCGGGGCTTGCGGCTGCGCATCATGAGCCGCCGGCGCGAAGCCGGAGCTCGATCCCTGTGACTCGACGTCCGGCCACCCTGCACGCACCACCCCGGCCGGGCGCGGGAAGGAACGACTGTGCGTCACACAGCGCGAAAGGCGCTCGCCCTCGCCGCGGGCATCGCCGCGACCCTGGCCGCGTTCGGCGGCCAAGCCCACTCCGCTCCCCAGCCGCCGGACCCCGGCGGCGTCACCCCGCAGGTCGTCGGCGGCACGCAGGCCGCCAAGGGCGAGTTCCCGTGGATGGTCCGCCTGTCCATGGGCTGCGGTGGCGCGATGTACACCGAGCAGCTGGTGCTCACCGCCGCCCACTGCGTCAACAGCACGGGCAACAACACCGGCATCACCGCGACCTACGGCGTGGCCGACCTCCAGGACTCGTCGGCGGTCAAGCGGACCTCCACCTACGTCCACCGGTCGCCGACGTACCCGACCTCGACCGGCGGCGACTGGGCGCTGATCAAGCTCGCCAGCCCCATCGCCGGTGCCGCGCTGCTGCCGATCGCCACCACGGGCACGTACAACTCCGGCGTGTTCACCGTCGCGGGCTGGGGCGCCACCCGCGAGGGCGGCGGCCAGTCGCGCTACCTGATGAAGGCCCAGGTCGACTTCATCGACGACACCACCTGCAAGAACGCCGACCCGTACTACCGCAACCTCAAGCCGGCCGCCGAGATCTGCGCGGGCGACCTGGCCCGGGGCGGCATCGACACCTGCCAGGGCGACTCGGGTGGCCCGATGTTCCGCCGGGACGGCGCGGGCGCGTGGATCCAGGTCGGCATCGTCAGCCACGGCAACGGGTGCGCGCGGGCCAACAACCCGGGCGTCTACACCGAGGTCAGCACGTTCGCGTCGGCCATCAAGGCGGCGGCGGACAACCTCGGCGGCACGCCGAACCCGCCCGGCAAGACGTTCGAGAACGCGAACAACGTGAACATCCCGGACGCGGGCGCGGGCGTGTTCAGCGATGTGACCGTCAGCGGCATCACCGGCAACGCCCCGTCGACCCTGAAGGTCACCGTCGACATCAAGCACTCCTACAGCGGTGACGTCGTGCTCGACCTGGTCGCGCCGGACGGCTCGTCCTACCGCTTGAAGAACTCCAGCAACACCAGCACGCCCAACATCAACACGACGTACACGGTGAACGCCTCCTCCGAGGTCGCGAACGGCACCTGGCGCCTGAAGGCCCAGGACGTGTACGCGCAGGACACCGGCTACATCGACCTCTGGAAGCTCACCTTCTAGTCCTCCCGGAGGTCGTGCGCGCACGAGACGGGGCCCGCTGCGAGGGTGGGCCCCGTCGACGCGTGTCAGGGGCTCTTACCTGCTGCGCCACAGCTTCCAGGCGACCAGCGCGCACCCGACCATCATCAGCGCGCCGTGCGCGATGCGTGCGGCGGGCGGGGTGAAGAACTGGGGCAGGAACAGCGCGAACGCCACCGCGTAGGGGACGGCGAGCGCCTTCAGTTCTACTGCGACCAGGATCGCGCCGGCGGCGAGCAGGAGCAGGCCGAGGGCGAACACCGTGATGGCGGCGGGCTGGTAGCGGACGGCGTCGACCAGGTCCACCAGGGCCGGGTCCGGGTGCTGCGCCGCCCGCGCGCCGATGGCGTGCAGGCCGAAGGTCTCCGCGCCGTAGTAGGGCAGCGTGAGACCCGCGCCGAGTGCGGTCACCAGGGCCGCCCGGCGGACCGGCAGGGCGATGGCGACCAGGACGAACCCCGCCACGGCGCACAGGTGGGCGACCACCCACGCGGTGGTGCCCATGACCGCCGGCCCCTCGGCCACCGTCTCGTCCGAGTACGGCCGGAGCACCGGGTAGAGCAGGAACAGCACGCCGGCGAGGCCGAACGCGCCGACTCGGTACCTGGTCATGGTCGCCTCCATGAGCACTAGTCGTTCTTGAGAGCACTGCTCTCTTGTGCGGAATGGTGGCGGGGTCGGGCGGCGCCTGTCCAGAGCGGTGCTCTCCTTTGTTGCACCTGCTCTCTCGGTCGGCCATCATCGTCGCCATGACGGCCACACCCAGGCAGCGCGCGCGGGCGCAGGCGATCGAGGACATCAAGCGGATCGCCCGCGAGCAGTTGGCGAGCGAGGGCAGCGCGGCGTTGTCGCTGCGGGCCATCGCCCGCGAGCTGGGGATCGTGTCGTCGGCGGTCTACCGGTACGTGCCCAGCCGGGACGAGCTGCTGACCATGCTGATCATCGACGCCTACAACTCGCTGGGCGACGCGGTCGAGGCGGCCGAGGCCGCGTGCGCGCGGGACGACCTGGCCGGGCGGTGGCGGGCGATCGGCACGGCGTCGCGGGACTGGGCCGTCGCCCGGCCCTCGGAGTACGCGCTCATCTACGGCAGCCCCGTCCCCGGCTACCACGCCCCGGTGGAGCGGACCGGCGAGCCGGGGACGAGGGTGTCGATGCTGCTGATGGCGCTGCTGGCGGACGTCCAGCGCGGCCGTCCGGCGGTCGCCGTGGCCGGGCCGCTGGGCGGCGACTTCGCCGTGCTGCGCGACTTCCTCGGCCTGGACATCGGCGACGACCTGCTGGCGCGCGGGTTCCTGGCGTTCTCGGCGCTGTTCGGGGTGATCAGCTTCGAGCTGCACGGGCAGTACGTCGGCAGCCTGACCGACTGCCGGGCGCACTTCGACCACCAGCTGGGCTCCCTCGCGTCCCTGCTGGGCATCTAGAACGCGCATTGTCCGCCGGGTAGTCGCACCTCCGGTGAAACGTTTCCCGATCGCGCGCACAACCGCCTTTCGGGGCCTTCCGGTGACCGTCCGAAGTCGGTGCGCGAGTTGGGTGGGCGCGGCGGTGAGCGCTTTTCGCGTCACCCGGAACGGAATGCGCGACCCGGACGGCGTGACCGGTTTTCGGAACCAGGTCGTTTCACGACGGAGCGTCGTGGCGTCGGCGACACGGTCGGAGCAACCCGGTACCCCGACAAGGGGTGTCGGTCCGCACTCGCGCGGACTAACCCGGTTGAGCGTCCCCTGAAGGTGTACGTGTTTCACCTGACGGTTTGGCATTCCGTGGCACACGGATGAACGGCCTTGTTGCCGGAACCGTCGGCTCACTACCTTTCGAGAGCGATGAATTCGCGGATCTGTGGAATTCGTCCCGGGTGGTGAGAGGACCGCGATGAACGTGTACGCCACGGGTCTGCTGTGGGTCGGTGGCGCAGCCGTGGTGGCCGCCCTGCTGGCCTACGTGATCCGGAAGTACGGCCTCGAAGAAGGTCGCGCGGCCAACAACGAGGCGGCCGGGCAGGTGTTCACCATCGTGGGCGGCCTGCACGCCGTCCTGGTGGCGTTCGTGCTGATCGCCCTGTTCGACGCGGTCGGCGAGGCCGGTGACGCGGCGTACAAGGAAGCGGACGGCCTGGTCGCCGCGACCTGGGCGGCCGACGCGCTGTCGAGGGCCACCGGCGACGAGGTGCGCGGGCTGTCCCGCGCCTACGCGACCACGGTGATCGACGAGGAGTGGCCGAACCTGGTGGAGGGCCGCGAGTTCGAGTCCGAGGGCTGGAACCAGCTCGACCGCATCCGCCAGGTGGTGGCCGCCGCGCCCGCCGACGACGAGTGGCAGATCGACCGCAAGAAGGAGGCGGCGAGCCAGCTCTGGCAGGTCTACCAGGCCCGGCAGTCCCGGCTGGACGCGGCAGGCGGCGGTGTCGACTCCGTGGTGTGGTTCGTGCTCGTGCTCGGCTCCGTGCTGTCGATCGGCCTGCCGCTGCTGTTCGGCGGCCCGCTGATGCGCACGCACGTCGTCATCGTCGCCACGCTGGCCGCCACCATCACGATGCTGCTCTACGCGACCTACCAGCTCCAGAACCCCTACGGCGGCGGCGCGGAGCTGTCGCCCGACGCGTTCCGGCTGGCTTTGGAGCGGTTCGGGTGATCGAGGCGCTGGCGGTGGCGGTCTGCTCGACCATCCAGGTCGAGGCGGGCCACCACGGGCCGTCCTCGGTGTTCGCCGTCGACCTGCCGGCCGGCTTCGTGCGCGAGCTGGGGACGGTGGACGCGCGGCTGAACGCGATCGGCTACTCCGCGCCGCAGGACCGGGTGTACGGGGTGGACGACGACGGCCGGGTGGTCGCGCTGGACCGGACGGGCCGCCTGCTCGACCTGCCCTCACGCCCGTCGCACGTGCTGCGGCACGCGACCGCCGGCGCGGTCGTCGGCGAGCGGCTGGTGGTGCGGGTCGCCAACCTGCTGCTGTCGGTCGACGTCGACCCGGCCAGCGACCACTACCTCCGGGTCGTGCACGAGACGTGGCTGTGGGCGGTGCCGGAGGCGGTCACCGTGGACGACTTCGACGTCAACCCGGCGGACGGCCTGCTGTACGGCGTGGCGACGTCCGGGCACGGCCGCGCGTCCGTGGTCACGCTCGACCCGTCGTCGGGCCAGGTGCGCCGGGTGCCCGGCGCGGGCCGGCTGCCCGGCGGTGACGCGTACGGGGCGGTGGTGTTCGGCCGCGACGGCGCGCTGTACGCGACGAACAACGGGGTGGACGGCCGCAGCACGCTGTACCGGGTCGCGCTGGACGGGTCGGGCGCGGTGTCGGAGATCGTGGCGCGGCCCGCCGTGCACACCGTGGACGCGGCCGGCTGCCTGTCCGTGCCACCGGTCGTCGACCCGCCGGACCCGACCCCCGAGCCGACTCCGGACCCGACCCCCGACCCCACCCCGGACCCGACCCCGGACCCCACCCCCGAGCCGACCCCGGACCCGACCACGCCCAGCCGCCCCGGCGTGCCCCAGGTCCCGGTCCCCCCGATCCCGGGTGCGCCCCTGGTACCCCCACCGCCCGCGCCGACCGCCCCGCCGCCGGACGACCCCACCACGAGCCCGGTCCAGCCCCCGACCACGCCGCCCACGTCGAGGACGCGCATCCACGTGGCCGCCGAGCCGCGCGCCCAGGAGGTCACGACGATGAACCGGGGCGTCCGCGACCAGCGCCGCTGGGGCCTGGTGGCCGTGCTGCTGATCCTCGGAGCAGGAGCCCTGGCCCGCCAGCACGCCCGCCACCGCTAGCGGTCCTGCGTCGAGGGGGGCGCCCGGCCGCAGACCGGCCGCCGCTGCCCGCCTGCCCGCTGCCCGCCGCCGCCGCCCGGCCGCCGCTGCCTGCCCGCCGCCGCTGCCCGGCGCCGCTGCCTGCCCGCCACCGCTGGCCGGCCGCCGCTGGCCGCCGGGTGCGGTGCGGGCCTGATGGAGGCTGCCCGACCACCGCCCCGCCCTGCGCCCCGCGCGCCGCCGTCGCGTCGTGCCGTCGCGGTGCCGTGTCGTCCGGAGCCCCCGCGTCCGGCTCGGCGTTCTCCGGAGTTCGGCGTCCTCCGAAGTGTGGAGGCCCGGCACGACCATCGGACGACTCGGCGGACCGGTGCCCGGCCCTAGCTTTTCCGGTCGGGGAGGCACTGCACATGAGTGGACTGCACACGAGTGGTCGGATCGCGGCGCTGGACGTGCTGCGCGGCGTGGCGATCCTGGGCACGCTCGGCACCAACATCTGGATCTTCACCGACCCGGCCGGGCCGGGTGGGTTCCTGCGGGGTGCTTCGGGGTACGGCGAGGCGCTGCTGCGGATGGTCAGCAACGGGAAGTTCCTGGCACTCCTCTCCATCCTGTTCGGGATCGGGCTGGCGGTGCAGCACCGGTCGGCGGTGCGGCGCGGCCAGCGGTGGCCCGGGTGGTACCTGTGGCGCTCGGCGTTGCTGATGGTGGAGGGGGCGCTGCACTTCGTGCTCATCTTCGAGTTCGACGTGCTCATGTTCTACGCGCTGGTCTCGGTCCTGGTGGCGTTCGTCGTGGGACGCGGGGCGCGGGCCGTGCGGGGGTGGTTGATCGGGGCGGCGGTCGTGCACCTGGCGGTCGTGGGCGTCGTGACGCTGGGGCTGCTCGCCGGGCAGGCGTCGCTGGACGGCGGCGGGTTGGCGATCGACACGTCCGGCTGGTGGGCGCACGTGCAGTCGCGGCTGGACCACGTCGTGGCGCTGCGGCTGGAAGCGGTGTTCGTGCTGCCGCTGAGCACCGTGCTGTTCCTGGCCGGTGCGGTGCTCCTGCGCGCCGGTGCGCTGGAGGACTCCGCGCGGGGGCACCGGCTCCAGCGCCGGTTGGTGTGGTGGGGGCTGGGCGCTGGGCTGCCGCTGAACGTGCTGACCACGCTGGCCGGCGGTGCGTGGTTCGCGGTCGACCGCTACCTGTGCGCGCCGCTGGTGGCGTTCGGCCTGCTCGGCGGGATCACCGCGCTGGTGCACCGGATGCGTGCCGAACCGGGGGTGCTGCGCCGGGGCGTCACGTCGGTGGGGCGGGCCGCGCTGTCCTGCTACATCGGGCAGAACCTGATCGCGTCGGTGCTGTGCTACCGGTGGGGCCTGGACCTGGTGGGCCGGTTCGGTCACCTGGGGGTGTGGTTCACGGTCGGGATGTGGGCCGTGGTGTCGGCGCTGCTGCTGCTCGGGGCGTCCTGGTGGATGCGGCGGTTCCACCGGGGGCCGGTCGAGGCGGTGTGGCACTGGGCCTACCGCGCACCGCAACGCCGCCCGGCGGCGGTGTGACGCTCCCTCCACAGTGGACCGGGCAGCTCCAGGGGGCTCGTGCGGGTGGTGGGTGCGGCGTAACGTCGGCGGCATGACTGCGGAGCGCGGACGGGTGCGGGTCGAGACCGGGGCCAAGCGGGTGCGGGCCTACCTGGCGGGCTCGCTGGTGGCGGACACGGTCCGACCCGCCCTGGTGTGGGAGAAGCCGTACTACCCGACGTACTACGTCCCGGTCGAGGACGTCCGGGCGGCGCTCGTGGCGACCGGCGACGTGCAGCGCTCGCCCAGCCGGGGCACGGGCGAGGTGCACGACGTGAAGGTCGCGGACGTGGTGGCGGCCGGCGCGGCGCTGACCTACCCGGACTCGCCGCTGGAGGCGCTGCGCGGCCTGGTGCGGCTGGAGTGGGACGCGATGGACGAGTGGTTCGAGGAGGACGAGCCCGTCTACGTCCACCCGCGCAGCCCCTACACGCGGGTCGACGCGCTGCCCAGCAGCCGGCACGTGCGGGTCGAGGTCGGTGGCGTGACGGTCGCCGAGTCGCGGCGGCCGGTGGTCCTGTTCGAGACCGGGCTGCCCGCGCGGTACTACCTGCCGATGACCGACGTGCGGATGGACCTGTTGCGCCGCACCGAGTTGCGGACGAGCTGCCCGTACAAGGGCACGGCGGGGTACTGGTCGGTCGTGGTGGGGGACGAGGTGCACGAGAACCTCGCGTGGGGGTACCGGACGCCGCTGCCGGAGAGCCGCGCCGTGGCGGGGCTGGTGTCGTTCTACAACGAGAAGGTCGACATCTACGTCGACGGTGTGCGCGAAGAGCGACCGCGAACCCAGTTCAGTTAACTCGTTCGGGCGCTTTCGCTGTCACATCATCGTGATCCGGGTCGTCGCCGGCGGGACCGGCGACCCGGTCCGTCGAGTGCTCTGCCAGGCGCGGACCTCCTGCGGGAGGCATCGGCACGGGGTCGGGCCACCCGCGACCCGACCTGCGTCACCGCCCGGGTTGCCCACCCGGACGGAGGATGGTCGTCAGTCGTCGTTCCGGTGGAAAGTCGGCGGGTGCCCTCCAACGTGTTCCCGGCGTCGCCCAAAGGCCACCGCGACCCCCGGATCGTCGCCCGCAAGATGACGCTCCTCCAGGCCCCGCACATGAAGCCGCTCACCGAGTTCGCCCGCAGGATCGCGGGCGACCGCAAGGTCGACGTGCCGCTGTTCGACCCCGCGAGCGGCGGCGTCAAGGCGAAGGTGCTGCTCCTGCTGGAGTCGCCGGGACCGGCCGCGACCACGACGAGGGCCGGCTCCGGCCTGATCTCGCTGGACAACGACGACCAGACCGCCGTGAACGGGTTCACCGCCCTCAAGGAGGCGGGGCTGTCCCGCGAGGTGTGCCTGAACTGGAACGTCGTCCCCTGGTACCTCAAGGGCCCGACCCCGACGCCCGCCGACCTGCGCGCCGCCGTGCCGTACCTGGTGGAGCTGCTCGGGATGCTGAAGGAGCTGAAGGTGGTCGTCGTCCTCGGCACGCCCGCCGGCACCGGCTGGAACCTGTCCGGGCGCGGGTACGGCCTGAAGGTGATCAACGCGCCGCACCCGTCGCCGCAGTCCGTCAACCGCGACCGGGCCACCCGCTGGCCGCAGCTCGTGGGAGCGTTCCGGCAGGCGGCGGACGCGCTGAAGTAACCCCTCGGGCGATCATTTCGCACCGGTCGGGTGAGAATCGGAACCGGTGCACCGGGGAATCCTCCGGACAGGTGTCGAAACCGATCCCGGCTCCTTCGTCGAACGGGTAGTGGGGCACCCGGAAGGAGCTTGTGCCATGACCATCCCGCTCACCCACCGCGACTGGTCGGTCCTCCGCGCCGTCGAGGCGGGCCGCTGCGCCTACGCCGCCGGCACGCTGCTGATCGACGGAGTGTGCTGCTGCGACCAGTTCCTCGGCTCCCGCCTGGCGAGCGCGGGCCTGATCGCCCGGGGTCCGGGTCCCGCCCGGCTGACCACGGCCGGTCACGCGCTGCTCGACCAGTCGCGGCTCGCACCGGGCGCACTCACCGCCCCACCCACCCCGACCGGGGTCGCCCCGACCGGGGGCGCCTCAGCAGGAGTCGCCCTGACCGCAGCCGCTTCCCCGGGGCTCGCCCCGGCGGGGCCGGATCAGGGGCCGAACACCGCGTTGAGCTCGGCCGGCGGCACCTCGTCGAGCTGGCGGTAGGTGCACGAGTCGGGCGCGCGGTCCGGGCGGAAGCGGACCAGCCTGGCCGTGTGCCGGAACCGCGTGCCCTGCACGTGCTCGTACCGCACCTCGGCGACCAGCTCCGGCCGCAGCGGCTCCCAGGACAGCACCTTGTCGGGGGCCCACCGGCTCTGGCCGCCGGTCGTGGCGGCGTCGGCCCCCGCCCACCCGCCCCACGGGTGGGCGTCCAGCGCGCCCGCCCGCAACGGCTCCAGCTCGGTCAGCAGCTCACGCCGCCGGGCGGCGGTGAAACTGCTCGCCACGCCCACGTGGTGCAGCACGCCGTCGTCGTCGTAGAGACCGAGGAGCAGCGAGCCGACCCCTTCACCGTCCTTGTGCCGGCGGTAGCCCGCGACCACGCAGTCGGCCGTGCGCTCGTGCTTGACCTTCCACATCACGCGGCGGTCCTGCTCGTAGGGCAGGTCGGTGCGCTTGGCGACCACGCCGTCGAAGCCCGCGCCCTCGAACCGGGTGAACCAGTCCTGCGCCACGTCCGGGTCGTCGGTCGCCGGCGTCAGGTAGAGGCCGGGCGTCTCGGCCAGCGCGTCGGCCAGCAGCGCGCGGCGCTGCCCGAACGGCACCCCGGTCAGGTCGCGGTCACCCAGCGCGAGCAGGTCGAACGCGACGAACGACGCGGGCGTCTCCACGGCCAGCTTGCGCACCCGTGACGCCGCCGGGTGCAGGCGCAGTTGCAGCAGCTCGAAGCTCAGCCCGTCGGGGGTGACGATGACGACCTCGCCGTCCACCACGCACCGCTGCGGCAGGCCCCGCGCCAGCAGCTCGGCGACCTCCGGGAAGTACCGGGTGAGCGGCCGGTCGTTGCGGGAGCCCAGCTCCAGCTCGTCGCCGTCGCGGAACACCACGCACCGGAAGCCGTCCCACTTCGGCTCGTAGACCAGGCCCGGCTCACGCGGCACCTCGCGCACGGCCTTGGCCAGCATCGGGCGCACGGGCGGCATCACGGGCAGGTCCACGGGGGGAGCGTAAGCCGGGGGAGGTTTTTTCACCCGGCCGCCGAATCGAGGACCGGATCTGTCCGCATTGGGTTTTAGAGTTGGTCCCAACGACGAAGAGAGAAGGTCCGCCATGACGAACACCACCACGCCGAGCACCGCGCTCACCACCGAGCTGGCCGACCTGCTCAGCACCCTGGCGACGCACCGGGGCTTCCTGCGCTACACCGCGCAGGGCCTGACCGACGAGCAGGCCGCGGCGACCCCGACCGCGAGCGCGCTGTCCGTGGCCGGGCTGATCAAGCACGTCCGCGCCGTCGAGGAGAGCTGGATGCGGTTCGCGGTCGGCGGCGCGGAGCTGATGGAGAGCGTGCCGGCCGACTGGGAGAACGGTTTCCGGATGCTGCCCGGCGAGACCCTGGAGGGCCTGCTCGCCGACTACGAGGAGACCGCGCGCAAGACCGAGGAGATCGTGGTCGGCCTGGACCTGGACAAGGCTCACCCGCTGCCGGTCGCGCCCTGGTTCGAGCCGGGTGCCGTGCGGACGGTCCGCCGGGTGCTGCTGCACGTGATCGCCGAGACCTCCCAGCACGCCGGGCACGCCGACATCATCCGGGAGTCGCTCGACGGCCAGAAGACGATGGGCTGATCACTCCCCGCAGGCGCGGGCCGCCCGCGTATTCCGGGTTCCGCTTCCGGATGGTCGTGAGCTTTCCCCCACGCTGCCGCACCGCGCGGTTCCGTAGAGTGCGGGAGGGGATGAGCCAGGAGGAGCGGCAATGGGGCTGAAGATCGGGTACAAGGCTTCCGCGGAGCAGTTCGGGCCCCGGGACCTCGTGGAGTACGCGGTGCGGGCCGAGGAAGTCGGACTGGACAGCGTGACCGTGTCCGACCACTTCCTGCCCTGGCGGCACGAGGGCGGGCACGCCCCGTTCGCGCTGTCCTGGATGGCCGCCGTGGGGGAGCGGACCAGCCGGGTGCTGCTGGGCACCAGCGTGCTCACGCCGACGTTCCGCTACAACCCGGCCGTCATCGCGCAGGCGTTCGCCACCACGGCCCTGCTGTACCCGGGCCGGGTCGTGCTCGGCGTCGGCACCGGCGAGGCGCTCAACGAGATCGCCGTCTCCGGCCGCGAGTGGCCCGAGTTCAAGGAGCGCTTCGCCCGGCTGCGGGAAGCCGTCCGGCTCATCCGCGAGCTGTGGACCAACGACAGCGTCGACTTCGACGGCGACTACTACAAGCTGGTCAACGCGAGCATCTACGACCGCCCGGAGCACCCGGTGCCGATCTACGTCGCGGCCGGCGGCCCGACCGTGGCCAAGTACGCCGGCCGCGCGGGCGACGGGTTCATCTGCACGTCCGGCAAGGGCATGGACCTCTACACCGACCAGCTGCTGCCCGCCGTCCGGGCCGGTGCCGAGGCCGCCGACCGCGACCCGGCGGGCATCGACAAGATGATCGAGGTCAAGCTCTCCTACGACCGCGACCCGGAGGCGGCCCTGGCCAACACCCGGTTCTGGGCGCCGCTGTCGCTCACGCCGGAGCAGAAGCACAGCGTGGGCAGCGCGGAGGAGATGGAGCGGCTGGCCGACGAGCTGCCGATCGAGCAGGTGGCCCGGCGGTGGATCGTCGCGTCGAACCCGGAGGACGCGCTGGCGCAGATCAAGCCGTACGTCGACGCCGGGCTCGACCACCTGGTGTTCCACGGGCCGGGCCACGACCAGGAGCGGTTCCTCACCCAGTTCTCCGAGGACGTCGTCCCCCTGCTGCGCGACCTCGCCTGACCCGTCCGGTGCCCGCCGCCGGGCGCGGGCTCAGAAGCGGGCGAAGCGGCGGATGCGGTCCTCGTGCTCCGGGTAGCGGGGGACCAGGTCGTCGGCCCTGGCGAACTCCACCACGTCGTCGGTGTACGGCGGCACCACGACCGTCCCCACCAGGGACCAGTCGCCCTCCGGCGCGCTCGCCTGCCACACGCCCGCCTCCACGACCACCTGCGGGCGGTGGCCGGCGGCCAGGTCCAGGCCCAGCACCGGTTCCTCCACCGTGCCGTCCGGGCGCAGCAGCAGCATCCGCAGCGGCGCTCCCGCGTGGTGGGCGTAGACCTCCAGGTGCGAGAGCCGGTGCAGGCCGGAGAACTCCGGCGCGCGCAGCAGGTAGTAGATCGCCGACGCCTCCGGCGAGCGCCACGACTGGGCCCAGTGCCCGCCCTCGACCGGCAGTTCCGCCAGGCCCAGCCGCGCGACGACCTCGTCCGGGCCCAGGCCCGCGAAGTTCACCGTCCGGGGTGTCACCTCATCGGGAGTCACGTCAGCTCCGCCTCCACCGACCCGTGCACCACGACCATCCCCTTGCCCAGCCGCTTCGCCGTGTACATCGCCGCGTCCGCGCTGCCCAGCAGGTCGTCGGCGGTGAGCGCCGGGTCGCGCGCGGCCCGGTGCGAGATGCCGATGCTGGCGCGGATGCGGTGCACGCCGCCGGGCGTCCGGTGCGGCGACGACACCGCGTCCAGCACCCGCCGGCCGATCTCCTCCGGCGGCGACGGGTAGCCGTCCACCAGGATGCCGAACTCATCGCCGCCCAGCCGGGCCACCGTGTCCTGGGCGCGCACGCAGTGCTGGAGGCGTTCGGCGACGATCCGCAGCACCGCGTCGCCCTCGGCGTGGCCGTAGTTGTCGTTGACGTCCTTGAAGCCGTCCACGTCGATGAACAGCACCACCAGCGGTTCGGGGCCGTCCAGGGCCGCGTCGAGGCGCTCGCGGAACAGCACGCGGTTCGCCACCCCGGTCAACGGGTCGTGGTACGCCTGGTGCCGCAGCCGCTCCCGGCTGTCGCGCAACTGCTCCAGCAGCCGCACGTTGTCGATCAGCGTGAACAGCTGCCGCGCGATCACCAGCAGCACCACGGCCAGGCCGACGTAGATCTCGAACGGGTTGAGCCGCACGCCGGTCGCCGTGCCGACCACGATGAACAGGCCGGTGACCAGCATCGGCAGGTAGGGCACCAGGATGTGCAGCATCTCGCCCGCGCGCAGCTTCCCGGCGGCGACCCGCTCGCGGCCGGCGCTGCTCGGCGCGATGGACGACAGGAAGTACAGCCCCGGGCACACCATGAACCCGATGTCGGCGGCCACCGGCACGTCCGAGACGCCCTTGCTGACCAGGTAGGCGAACACCCAGCCGGACGCCGACTGGCCGAGGCCGGCCAGCGCCACGAACAGCATCGGCAACTGCCGCACCGACCGGTGCGACCACGACGAGACCAGCAGCACGACCAGCATCACCAGGTACGCGGCGGGGTGCGCGACCACGGTGGCGAAGCCCGGCCCGGACGTGGCCCACGCCCGCACCATCGACTCCAGCAGCGACACCCAGGTGAGCACGAACAGCGAGCCGACCACGATCAGGCCGTCCAGCGCGATCACCACCCGGCTGCGGTGGTTGGGCAGCGACCCCGCGCCGCCCTGCCCGAGCACGAGCACCGCGCACAGGGCCAGCACCGGCACCATGATGAAGCCCAGCGGGGCCACCGTGGTGGACGGCAGCGAGACGCCCAGGAACACCTGCCCCCACGTCCACGCGCACAGCCCGACCACCAGGCTCGCCATCGAGGCGGCCATCCACAGCCGCCACCGCCGCGCCGCGCCCTCCCGGCGCAGGCCCGCGCGCCAGTAGCAGACCATCGCCGCCACGGCACCGGTGAGCTGGGTGAACTTGTCGACCGCGATCGCCGCCGGGCGGTCCAGCGCACCGGACACGACCAGCACCACCACCACGACCAGGAACGCGCAGACGGCCGCCGCGATGAGGCTGAACCGTCTCAGGGTCATGGCACCCCGCCTATGCCGCGACTGGAGTCGATCAGTGGACCGAGCCACTGTATTGACCTGGTGACGCTGTGTCGACCTGGGGGTGTCCGCCGGTCACCGGCGCGTGTCGGGCCGTGCCGGCCGGCGCGCACCCGGTACGGTTCGAACTGGTGTTCGTGACGTTCTTCGAGGGGGCCGGCGTGCGCGTGTTCGGAGTCGACCCCGGTCTGACCCGGTGCGGGTTCGGGGTGGTCGACGGCGGCCCCGGCCGCACGGTCCGGCCGGTCGCGGTGGACGTCGTGCGCACCCCCGTGGACGCCGACCTCGCGATCCGGCTGCTCCAGCTCTCCGACGCCGTGGAGGAGTGGCTGGACCGCTACCGGCCGCAGGCGGTCGCGGTGGAGCGGGTGTTCAGCCAGCACAACGTGCGCACCGCCATGGGCACGGCCCAGGCGGGCGGCGTCGTGGCGCTGTCCGCCGCGCGCCGGGGCCTGCCGGTCGTGTTCCACACCCCCAGCGAGGTCAAGGCCGCCGTCACCGGGTCCGGCCGCGCCGACAAGGCGCAGGTGACCGCCATGGTGACCAGGCTGCTGGGGCTCAAGCAGGCGCCGAAGCCCGCCGACGCCGCCGACGCCCTCGCGCTGGCCATCTGCCACCTGTGGCGCGCGCCCATGCGCGCCCGGCTGGAGGAGGCGCAGGCCAGGGCCGCCGAACTCGCCCGCGCGCACCGCGCGAGACTTGCCCAGGCCGGTGCCCGGCTCTCCGCCGGGCAGACGAACGCCAAGACCGGAGGAAAGGCCCAGTGATCTCCTCGCTGCGCGGGCAGGTGCTGTCCATCGGACTCGATCACGCCGTGGTGGAGGTCGGCGGCGTCGGCTTCGCCGTGCAGGCCACGCCCACCACGCTCGCGGCGCTGCGCCGGGGCGAGGAGGCCCGGCTGGCCACCGCGCTGGTGGTCCGGGAGGACTCGCTGACCCTGTTCGGGTTCGCCGACGCCGAGGCCCGCGAGCTGTTCGGCCTGCTCCAGACGGTGTCCGGGATCGGTCCCCGGATCGCGCTGGCCACCCTGGCCGTGCTGGAGCCGGACAAGCTGCGCGCCGCGCTGGCCGAGGGCAACATCACCGTGCTCACCCAGGTGCCCGGCATCGGCCGCAAGGGCGCGGAGCGGCTGATCATCGAGCTGCGCGACAAGGTCGGGCAGTGGGAGGCCGCGCCCTCCGCCGGGCCCGGCGCGGGCCAGGTCCGCACCCAGGTCGCCGAGGCGCTGCTCGGGCTCGGGTTCCCGGCCAAGCAGGCCGAGCAGGCCGTGGACGCGGTGCTCGCCGACGACGGCTCGCTGGGCACCTCCGAGGTGCTGCGCCGGGCGCTGGCCGCGTTGGGCCGGAAGCGGTGAACTTCGAGGAGGAGTCGCCCCTCGACCCGCTGCGCGACCCCTCGGAGCGGGACGTCGAGTCCACCCTGCGGCCCCGCGACCTGCACGAGTTCGTCGGGCAGCCCAAGGTGCGCGAGCAGTTGGAACTGGTCCTGCAGGGCGCGATGCAGCGCGGTGCGCCGCCGGACCACGTGCTGCTGTCCGGGCCGCCCGGCCTGGGCAAGACCAGCCTCGCCATGATCATCTCGGCGGAGCTGGGCGCGTCCCTGCGGATCACCTCCGGGCCCGCCCTGGAGCGCGCCGGCGACCTCGCCGCGATGCTGTCCAACCTGGTCGAGGGCGACGTGCTGTTCATCGACGAGATCCACCGCATGGCCCGGCCCGCCGAGGAGATGCTGTACCTGGCGATGGAGGACTTCCGGGTCGACGTGGTGGTCGGCAAGGGGCCCGGCGCGACCAGCATCCCGCTCGACATCGCCCCGTTCACCCTGGTCGGCGCGACGACCCGGTCCGGCGCGCTGACCGGCCCGCTGCGCGACCGGTTCGGCTTCACCGGGCACATGGAGTTCTACAGCGCCGACGAGCTGGAGCTGATCATCCGGCGCTCGGCCAAGATCCTCGGCGTCGACCTGCGCGAGGACGGGGGGCGCGAGATCGCCGGGCGCTCCCGGGGCACGCCGCGCATCGCGAACCGGCTGCTGCGCCGGGTGCGGGACTTCGCCGAGGTGCGCGCGGACGGCGCGGTGACCCGCGAGGTGGCGCGCGCCGCGCTGGCCGTCTACGACGTGGACGAACTGGGCCTGGACCGGCTGGACCGGGCGGTGCTGGGCGCGCTGGTCCGGTCGTTCGGCGGCGGGCCGGTGGGGGTGTCCACGCTGGCCGTGGCGGTCGGCGAGGAGCCGACCACGGTCGAGGAGGTGTGCGAGCCCTACCTCGTGCGGGCGGGTATGTTGGCACGCACACCCCGTGGCCGGGTGGCGACCGCCTCGGCGTGGCTGCACCTGGGGCTCCAGCCCCCGGCGAAGGCACCTGGTGAGGCCACCCGGACGCTGTTCGACGACGCCGGCGACTGATCGGGATTGCTGACCTGGCACAATCGGCGGCGGCATCCCAGAAAATCCGGACGTTCCGGGCAGACCTGTCCCGCCGCGCCGGTTGAACGGAGAATGATGGGCAACCTGTCTTCCTTGATGTTCCCGCTGCTGCTCGTGCTGCTCGCCGTGCCGCTGTTCCTCAGCGCGCGCAAGCAGAAGCGGGCCGTGGCCGAGCAGCAGGCGCTTCTCAACTCCCTGGAGCCCGGCGACCTGGTCATGACCACGTCCGGGCTGTACGGGACGGTCGTGGAGTCCGACGAGTCGCTCGACGACACCAAGATCGAGCTGGAGATCTCCGAGGGCGTCGTCACCACGTGGCTGCGCCAGGCGATCCGCGAGAAGGTCGTGCTCGACGCGGACGACGAGGCCGACGAGGTCGTGGACGACGTCCAGGACACCTCCGCCGTCGTCGTGGACGAGCCGGTCAAGCCCGCCGCGCCGGTCCAGCAGGACAGCAAGAAGTAGCGCGGAAAGCGAATGGGTCGTGCCGCCGGCGCGGTGCGGCCCATTCCGCGCGGTGCCGCCGGCCCGGCGGGGCGCATTCCGCGCCGGGCCGTTTCCCGGGTGAATCCGCTGGTCAAGTGTGAACGCCGAACGGCCGATGCGATTGGTCCGGTTAACGCCTTATGGCCGGTCGGCGCATTGTCCCGGGTGGTCCGCAGCCGGAGCGCAACCGGTGACAGACAACTCACGCGGTGCGGGGTACGCTGCGCAATCGACCCGGCAGGGCAGTGCCGGGCGGGCAAGCGCTGCCCTGGTCCGCAACGGCGGTCACGGCGGCGTTCGACATCATCTTCGGAGTTCTAGGAGACGGACGGACCGTGGCACCTCCGGCCGGGCAAATCCGCCCCGCGAAGTACTTGGGCGCGTTTGTCCTCATCGTGGTCGCGCTGTACTCCTTGGTGTTCTTCACCGGGAACGGCAAAGCGACTCCCAAGCTCGGCATCGACCTCCAGGGTGGCACGCGGGTCACGTTGACCGCACGCGCACCCGACGGGCAGACGCCGACGGACCAGGCGCTCAACCAGGCCCGGGAGTTGATCGAGACCCGGGTCAACGGTCTCGGTGTCTCCGGCGCGGAGGTCGTGCGCGACGGCACCAACCTGGTCATCACGGTGCCCGGTGCGGACAGCGAGGGCGCGAAGCGCCTGGGCCAGACCGCGAAGCTGAACTTCCGCAAGGTCGTCGGCTCGCCGCTGCCCAACGCGCAGCCCGCGCCCCCGTCGACGTCCGGCACGCCGGCCCCGTCGGGCTCGAACGCGCCGACGACCACGCCGAGCGCCCCGCCCGCCGGTTCGGAGACGGCGACCGCGCCGACCACCACCGCCCAGGGCCGCCCGGCCCCGGCGCTGGAGGCGCAGCCGACGACGACCACGCCGCCCGCGTCCGGGACGACGCCCGCCACGACGACGTCCGCGCCGGCCAAGCCCGAGGTCGACTGCCGCAAGGTGTTCAACGGCGAGTACTCGGAGAAGGCCGAGGACGCGATCAGCGAGTCGCGGGCCTGCCGCCAGGACCCGTCGCTGACCACGCTGGACGCCCAGACCGTGCAGCAGGCGCTGACCGCCTTCACCTGCCCGGCCAAGGACCCGCTGCTGGGCAACGACGACCCGGCGCTCCCGCTGCTGACCTGCGACCAGAAGAGCGAGTTCAAGTACGTCCTGGCCCCGGTCAACCCGCCGGCGGACGGCAGCGTCAAGGACACCGACTTCAGCCTGTACTCGCGGCTGACCGGTGAGGACATCGGCAACGCCACCTCGGGCACCGACCCGCAGGGCGCCGGCTTCATCGTCAACCTGACCTTCAAGGGCGAGGGCGGTGACAAGTGGGGCAAGTTCACCTCGGCGAACGTGTCCCAGCAGGTCGCCGTCGTGCTCGACAGCCAGGTGGTGTCCGCGCCGAACATCAACGAGCCGATCATCGGCGGCAACACCCAGATCTCCGGCAAGTTCTCCCAGAAGGAAGCCGACGGCCTGGCGAACGTGCTCAAGTACGGTTCGCTGCCGCTGTCGTTCGAGGCGTCCGAGGCGGAGACGGTGTCCGCGACGCTGGGCCTGGCCTCGCTGGAGGCCGGCCTCATCGCGGGCGGCATCGGCCTCGCGCTGGTGTTCGTCTACTGCCTGATCTACTACCGCCTGCTCGGCCTGCTGACCATCCTGTCGCTGGTGCTCTCCGGCGCGGTGGTCTACGCGGTGCTGGTGCTCCTCGGCCGCTGGATCGGGTTCACCCTCGACCTGGCCGGCATCGCCGGTTTCATCGTCGCCATCGGCATCACCGCCGACTCCTTCGTCGTGTTCTTCGAACGGCTCAAGGACGAGGTGCGCGAGGGCCGGACGTTCCGCTCGGCCGTCCCCCGGGCGTGGGTGCGGTCGCGCCGCACCATCCTCTCGGCGGACGCGGTCAGCTTCCTGGCCTCGGCGATCCTGTACGTGATCGCGGTCGGCCAGGTGAAGGGCTTCGCGTTCACCCTCGGCATGTCGACCGTGCTCGACCTGGTCGTGGTCTTCCTGGTCACGCACCCGCTGGTCGCCATGGTCTCCAAGTCCAAGTCCCTGTCCAGCCCGAAGCTGTCCGGCCTCGGCGGGGCCGTGCAGGCGGGTGCGGACGACCGGGCCGCCACCGCGGCCGGCAAGAGCGCCGCCGTGAAGGAGGTCTGAGCCGATGTCGCAGTCAAAGCGCAGCATCTTCACCCGGCTCTACGTCGGTAACGGCGCGTTCGACATCGTCGGCAAGCGCAAGCGCTGGTACGTGCTGTTCGGCCTCGTGCTGCTGGTGTGCATCGCGTCGATCGTGTTCCGGGGCTTCAACCTCGGCATCGACTTCACCGGCGGCACCCGGATCCAGATGCCGGCCAACTCGGCGTCCGGGGCGATCAGCCAGGAAGCGGTCAAGGACAGCTTCAGCAAGGCGCTCGGCGAGGAGCCGACCTCGGTGCAGGTGGTGGGCACCGGCGCGTCCGCGACCATCCAGATCCGCTCGGAGACGCTGGACGCGGCGAAGGTCACCACCGTCAAGGCGGGCCTGAACTCCGACCTCAAGCCGACCGGCGGCCTGGAGTCGATCAGCGACAGCGCCGTGTCCGCCTCCTGGGGCGGCGAGATCACCACGAAGGCGCTGATCGCGCTCGCGGTGTTCTTCATCGCGGTGGCGATCTTCCTGGCGCTGTACTTCGAGTGGTCCATGGCCGTGGCCGCGCTCGTCGCGGTGATCCACGACGTGGTCATCACGGCCGGCATCTACTCGCTGGTCGGCTTCGAGGTCTCGCCCGCGACGGTCATCGGCCTGCTCACCATCCTCGGGTTCTCGCTGTACGACACAGTCGTGGTGTTCGACAAGGTCAAGGAGAACACCAGAGGACTGCTGGGCCTGACCCGGCGGACCTACGGCGAGGCGTCCAACCTGGCCGTGAACCAGACCCTGATGCGGTCCATCAACACGTCGCTGATCGCGCTGCTGCCCGTGGTGGGCCTGCTGGCGATCGGCGTGGGCCTGCTCGGCGTCGGCACGCTGAAGGACCTCGCGCTGGTGCAGCTCACCGGTATGGCGATCGGCGCGCTGTCGTCGATCTACATCGCCACCCCGGTGGCCGTGGACCTGAAGATGCGCGACCCGCGCTACAAGGCGCAGGCGGCCCGGGTGCGGCAGCGCCGCGACAACCTGGCCCGCAAGGCGTCCGGCGAGGTGGCGACCGGTGGCGACGTCGTGGAGTCCACGGACGACGAGTCGTTGCAGGCCGAGCTGCGCCGGGAGAAGGCCCTGACGGCGGCGGCCGGCGTGCCCGACCGCACCGGCAAGGCCGCCGACGCGCGCCGCCGCCCGACCGGCAAGAAGCACCGTTGAAGCTGGACCGGGCCCTCGGGCTGATGCGTGAGGTCCCGGACTTCCCCCGACCGGGGGTCGTGTTCCGGGACCTCACGCCCGTCTTCGCCGACCCCGACGCGCTGCGCGCCGTGGTGGACGCGCTCCAGGACGAGGTGCACCCGGACACGCAGGTCGTCGCGGCCGTCGAGTCCCGGGGCTTCCTGATCGGGGCGGCCCTGGGCTACGGCTGGCGCTACGGCGTGGTGCCGCTGCGCAAGCCGGGCAAGCTGCCCGCCGTCGCGCACCGGGTGTCCTACGACCTGGAGTACGGCACGGCCACCCTGGAACTCCCGGCCGGGGCCATCACGCCTGGTCAGCAGGTCGTGGTGGTGGACGACGTGCTCGCCACCGGGGGCACCGCCGCCGCCGCGTGCACCCTGGTGGAACGCGCCGGCGGCGTCGTCACCGGCGTCTCCGTCGTGCTGGAGATCCCGGCGCTGGGCGGCCGGGACCGGCTCGCGGGCCGCTCGGTCAACGCGCTGACCTGCGCCTGACGCGCGGTGCCGGGGCCCGTCCCCGGCACCCGCGCCCGCCCCCCGGCCGACCTGTCCGACCGAAGCCCGACCTGCAGTTCGTCGTGTGAACTTCGCCGCTCATCGGTCAACCGGCGAGACGGACGGCGTGACGGAGCTATCCTCGGTGCCTAGCCCCGAGGAGCGTGGTTGAGCCAGGACACCGAACCCGCCGCGACGACGCCGCCCGTGCCCGCACGGCCCCCGTCGGCCACCAGGCGCGTGCGCGCACGTCTCGCCCGCCGGATCACCGCCCAGCGCGCCGCACCGGTCAAGCAGGTCCTGGAGCCCCTCGCCGCCGTCCACCGGGACCTGCACCCCAAGGCCGACCTGGCCCTCCTCCAGCACGCCTACGACGTGGCCGAGGAGAAGCACCGGCCCCAGCGGCGCAAGTCGGGCGACCCCTACATCACGCACCCGCTCGCGGTGGCCACCATCCTGGCCGAGCTGGGCATGGACACCACGACGCTGGTGGCCGCCCTCCTGCACGACACGGTGGAGGACACCGACTACTCGCTGGACCAGCTGCGCGTCGACTTCGGCAACGAGGTCGCCCTGCTGGTCGACGGCGTCACCAAGCTGGACAAGGTCAAGCTGGGCGCGGCGGCCGAGGCGGAGACCATCCGCAAGATGGTGATCGCCATGGCCAAGGACCCCCGGGTGCTGGTCATCAAGCTGGCCGACCGGCTGCACAACATGCGCACCATGCGCTTCCTGCCGCCGGAGAAGCAGGCCCGCAAGGCCCGCGAGACGCTGGAGGTGCTGGCACCGCTGGCGCACCGGCTGGGCATGGCCACGGTGAAGTGGGAGCTGGAGGACCTGGCGTTCGCCATCCTCCAGCCGAAGAAGTACGACGAGATCGTGCGCCTGGTCGCCAACCGCGCGCCGTCGCGCGACACCTACCTCAGCGGCGTGATCAACGAGCTGTCCTCCCAGTTGGAGGGCGCGCGGATCACCGCCAAGGTCGAGGGCCGGCCCAAGCACTACTACTCGATCCACCAGAAGATGATCGTCCGGGGCCGCGACTTCGACGACATCCACGACCTGGTGGGCGTGCGCATCCAGGTGGACGAGGTGCGCGACTGCTACGCCGCCATGGGCGTGGTGCACGCGCTGTGGCAACCCATGCCCGGCCGGTTCAAGGACTACATCGCCCAGCCCCGGTTCGGGGTCTACCAGTCGCTGCACACGACCGTGATCGGACCGGACGGCAAGCCGCTGGAGGTGCAGATCCGCACCTACGACATGCACCGCACGGCCGAGTACGGCATCGCGGCGCACTGGCGGTACAAGGAGACCCGGGGCACGCACAGCGGCAAGGGCGTCGAGGTCGACGAGATGGCGTGGATGCGCCAACTGCTCGACTGGCAGCGCGAGGCCGCCGACCCCGGCGAGTTCCTCGAGTCGCTGCGGTTCGACCTGGCCGCGCGGGAGATCTTCGTCTTCACGCCCAAGGGCGACGTGGTGACGCTGCCGACCGGGTCCACGCCGGTCGACTTCGCCTACGCCGTGCACACCGAGGTGGGGCACCGCTGCATCGGCGCGCGGGTCAACGGCCGGCTGGTCGCGCTGGAGCGCAAGCTGGAGAACGGCGAGGTCATCGAGATCTTCACCTCCAAGGCGGAGGGCGCGGGGCCGTCCCGCGACTGGCTGTCGTTCGCGGCGTCGCCGAGGGCCAAGGCGAAGATCAAGCAGTGGTTCGCCAAGGAGCGCAAGGAAGAGGCCATCGAGGTCGGCAAGGACGCCATCGCCAAGGAGGTGCGGCGGGTCGGCCTCCCGCTGCAGCGCCTGGTGTCGGCGGACTCGATGGGCGCGCTGTCCAAGGAGCTGCACTACCCGGACGTCTCGGCGCTGTACGCGGCGGTGGGGGAGGGCCACACCTCCGCCCGGCACGTCGTGCAGCGGCTGGTCGCCCAGCTCGGCGGGGTCGACCACGCCGAGGACGAGCTCGCCGAGCGGTCCACCCCGTCCACGGTCGCGCGGCGCCGGGTCACCGGCGACGCGGGCGTGATCGTCAAGGACGCGGCGGACGTCTGGGTGAAGCTGGCCCGGTGCTGCACCCCCGTGCCGGGTGACGACATCCTCGGCTTCGTCACCCGGGGTGGTGGCGTCTCGGTGCACCGCACGGACTGCACGAACGCCGACGAGCTGCTCAAGACGCCCGAGCGCCTGCTGGACGTGGAGTGGGCCCCGTCGGCGTCCTCGGTGTTCCTGGTCGCCATCCAGGTGGAGGCGCTGGACCGGCACCGGCTGCTGTCGGACGTGACGAAGGTGCTGGCCGACGAGAAGGTCAACATCCTGTCCGCGTCGGTGACCACGTCCCGCGACCGGGTCGCGGTCAGCCGCTTCTCGTTCGAGATGGGCGACCCGAAGCACCTGGGCCACGTGCTGAAGGCGGTTCGGAGTGTCGAAGGCGTCTACGACGTGTACCGGGTGACGTCGGCGTCCTGACGGGAGGGCGGCGGGTACCGGGCGGGGACCTCCGCCGGGACCGCCCGCCCTGTCGCGCTGCCCTGATCACCGGCCGGGCCGGCCTGCGGGTGGCGTGAATCGATCACGTCAGCGAAACGTCATGCGCGGCTGCGACCATCCGGCTGCCGGGTGCCTCACACGCCCGGCGGGGAAGACGAAGGGGCCCGGCTCTCCTCTCCCGAGAGCCGGGCCCCTTCGCGTCCGCCGCTCGAGCGGCAGTCGCCTGCGCGACGGTCGACCACCAGTCGCCTGCGCGACGGTCGTCATCAGTCGCCTACGCGACGGTCACCGTCTCGAACTTCACTTCCTTGTTCGGCTTGCCGCCACCGGGCGACGGGTCGAACGAGCCGTCGTGGCCCGCGCGGGCGACGTCGTCGATCAGCTTCAGGCCCTCTTCGTCCAGGCTGCCGAACACCGAGTAGTCCGGCGGGAGCTGGGCGTCGCCGTAGACGATGAAGAACTGGCTGCCGTTCGTGCCCTTGCCCTCGGCGTCCTTGCTCGCGTTCGCCATGGCCAGGTAGCCGCGCCCGTAGGTCAGCTCCGGCCAGGTCTCGTCGTCGAAGGCGTAGCCGGGGCCGCCGCTGCCGGTGCCCGACGGGTCGCCGCACTGGAGCATCTGGAGGCCCTGGGTGCCGATGCGGTGGCAGCCGACGCCGTTGTAGTAGCCCTGCTTGGCCAGGCTGATGAAGGAGTTCACCGTGCACGGGGCCAGGGACCGGTCGAGGGTCAGCTTCAGCTCGCCGATGTTCGCCTTGATCGTGGCGGACGCGGTGCCGGTGGAGGAGATGCCGGTCGCCTCGGGCGCCTTCGTGCCCTCCTTGGCGGCGGGCTCCTTCGACGGCCGGTACTCGCAGTTCACCGGGTCGGCGAGCGCGGTCTGCCGCTTGGGCAGCGCCTTGACCTCGGTCGGGATCTGGATCGGGGCGGCGGAGGTGGAGCTGGCGGCTGCGTCGGTGTCCCCGCCGCCGAAGTCCGCGGTGGTCAGCCAGTAGACCCCACCCGCGACCACGACGACGAGCACGACGGTCAAGCCCACCGACAGGAGTCGGCGCCGCTTCGCGCGCTCCGCCCGGCGGACGAGCTGGCGCTCCAGCTTCCGCTTGGCCTGCTCGCGGCGCTGCACGTTGGTCGGCACCTGCAACCTCCCTGTTCCTGCGTCGACCGGCGACGATCGGTCAGCAGTCTAGGGGGCTCGCATATGGCTGGTGTCAGGCGGATAGGCTGGTAGGGAGGTCCACCGGCATCCGTTGCCGATCCGTTGCCGTAGAGAGGTGTCCGCGTGCTGGTGATCGGGTTCCCCACCGGCGCCCTCCAGGCCAACTGCTTCCTCCTCGCGCCCGAGGCGGGTGGCCCGTGCGTCGTGGTCGACCCCGGTCAGGACGCGACGGAGCCGCTGACCCGGGCGCTGCGCGAGCACCGGCTGTCCCCGGTCGCGGTCCTGCTCACCCACGGGCACTTCGACCACACCTTCTCCGTCGCGCCGGTCTGCGACGGCAACGACGTGCCGGCCTGGATCCACCCGGCCGACCGCGCGCTGCTGTCCGACCCGCTCAAGGGCATCAGCGCCGAGTCGCGCGCGTTCTTCGGCGGCGACCTGGAGATGCGCGAGCCGCGCGAGGTGCGGGAACTGGCCGACGGCGCGGAACTCGACCTGGCGGGGCTGCGGCTGACCGTCGACCACACACCGGGCCATACCGGCGGGTCGGTGATGTTCCGCGCCGGCACCGAGGAGGGCGGACGGCTCGTGCTGTCCGGCGACACCCTCTTCGCCGGCGCGATCGGACGCACCGACCTGCCGGGCGGCGACCACCGGTCCATGCTCGCGTCACTGCGCACGAAGGTGCTGACGTTGCAGGACGACACGGTGGTGCTGCCCGGCCACGGGCCCACGACGACCATCGGCCGCGAGCGCGTGAGCAACCCGTTCCTGCTGGAACTGGGCGACGACGCGCCCGCCGCACCGCACCGAGGACTGTGAAGACACCGTGACCGCGTTCTCCGCCCCCAAGGGCGTCCCGGACTACTTCCCCCCCACCTCCGCCACGTTCGTCGCGGTCCGCGACACGCTCGTGGACTCCGCGCGCCGCGCGGGCTACGGCTACGTCGAGCTGCCCGTCTTCGAGGACACCGGGCTGTTCGCGCGCGGCGTCGGCGAGTCGACCGACGTGGTGACCAAGGAGATGTACACCTTCACCGACCGGGGCGGCCGGTCGATCACGCTGCGCCCCGAGGGCACGGCGGGCGTCATGCGCTCGGTCATCGAGCACGGCCTCGACAAGGGCCAGCTCCCGGTCAAGCTCGTCTACGCGGGCCAGTTCTTCCGCGCCGAGCAGCCGCAGGCCGGCCGCTACCGGCAGTTCCACCAGGTCGGCGTCGAGGCGATCGGCGTGGACGACCCGGCGCTGGACGCCGAGGTCATCGCCATCGCCGACGAGGCGTTCCGGCGGATGGGCCTGTCCGGCTACCGGCTGGAGCTGACGTCGCTGGGCGACGCGTCGGACCGGCCCGCCTACCGCGAGCTGCTCCAGTCGTTCCTGTCCGGGCTGCCGCTGGACGCCGAGACCCGCCGCCGCGCGGAGATCAACCCGCTGCGCGTGCTGGACGACAAGCGCCCCGAGGTGCGGGCCCTGGTGGAGGCCGCGCCGCTCATGCGGGACCACCTCTCCGACGCCTCCCGGGAGCACTACGAGGCGGTCAAGGGCTACCTCGGCGACCTGGGCGTGAAGTACGTGGAGAACCCCAGGATGGTGCGCGGCCTGGACTACTACACCAAGACGTGCTTCGAGTTCGTGCACGACGGCCTCGGCGCGCAGTCCGCGATCGGCGGCGGCGGGCGCTACGACGGCCTGATGGAGCAGCTCGGCGGGCAGCCGCTGTCCGGTGTGGGTTTCGGCCTGGGCGTGGACCGCTCGATGCTGGCGTGCCAGGTTGAGGGGGTGGAGCCGGGCAACCCCTCGCGGTGCGACGTGTACGGCGTGCCGCTGGGCGAGGCGGCCAAGGCGCGGCTGGTGGCGCTGTCGGCGGCGCTGCGCGCGGAGGGCGTGCGCTACGACCTGGCGTACGGCGGCAAGGGCTTGAAGGGCGCGATGAAAGGCGCCGACCGCTCCGGCGCGCGGTTCGCGCTGGTGCTGGGCGAGCGGGACATCGACGCGGGTGTCGTGCAGCTCAAGGAGCTGGCCACCGGCGACCAGCGCGAGGTGCCGCTCGCGGACGTGGTGGACTCGGTGCGGGAGGCGTTGGGCCGGTGAGCGACGAGCGGATCCCACTCGACCTGCTGGACCCGGCCGCCGTGCGCAAGCGCGCCCGGACGGTGGCGATCGGCGCGCTGCTGGTGGCCGCCGCGTTCGGCGGGTTGCTGGGACTGCTCGCCGGGCAGACCGCCGGCCTGGTCACGGCGGCGGTGTTCGCCGTGCCGCTGCTGCTGCTGGCGTGGTCGGAGGCGCGGCGGCGGGTGTGGCTGGAGGGCCACGTCCTGTCCGTGCGCGCCTTCGGCACCCGCTCGGTGGACCTGCACGCCGCCGACCAGGTGGACCTGCTGGTGACGGACATGCGCGGCAGCCGGACCGTGGGCCTGTTCGTGCGCGGCGGCGGCAAGGCGATCAACCTGGCGCTGGCGATCTACGCGGGCACCGGCGGCCGGGAGCAGGGCGTGTTCGGGCTGCGGAAGCTGGCGGACGTGCTGGCCGGTCGCGGCGACGCGCTGGGCCTGGTGTTCTCCGACCTGCTGGTGGCCCAACTGCGGGCCGAGGCGCGCGGCCTGGCCGCCGCCGACCGCCCGCTCTACCAGCTCGGCTCGCTGGCCCCGACCGGGCGGCTGGCGCAGAAGCTCAACCCGGACGCGGTGTCGCGGTTCGTGTCGACCCTGGACTGACCGGGCGCGGGGCGTCCGCCGTGCCCACGTCGAACCGGCCGGTGGCGGTCGCCTCGGCCAGGCCCGGCACGGTGCCGCAGGCGATCCGCCACTCCGGGACGACCGTGCCGAGCCGGGCGCGGAAGTGCCCGCCGACCCCGCGCCCGGCGACGACGGCCCCGTCCAGCGCCGCGTCGTCGGTGAACGAGCCGGACAGCGCGTAGTCGACGGTGCTGGTCTCGGCGCGGCCGTCGCGCAGCCGCCAGGTCACGGTGCCGGTGCCGGTCGGCGTGCCGTCCGGCCGGGTGCAGGTCAGCTCCCCGGTGACCCGCCCGGTGAACGAGGCACCGCTGATCGGGCCGCCCGGCTCGCCGCACGGCCGCCCGGTCGCGCGGACCGTCACCGTCGACCGCTGCGGCGCGTGCCGCACCCCGGGCTGGAACGTCGCGGTCCCGGTGAAGTCGCACCCGACCGCCGCCCGCACCTCCGCGACACCGCCGTGCGCCGCCCCTGCGGCAGCCGCGGTCGTGGCCAGGACCGCCCCGATGAGCACGAGTGCCCGCATGTTCCCTCCAGGACGCCGCCCTGAGGCCCCTCCCCGTGGCGTCCTCGTCCATGGTGTGCTCTGCGGCCACCACGAACCCGTCACCCACAAGCGTGGTCTCGCTGCACCACCGGGTGACGGGGGTTTCGACGGGTGCGCTCAGTCGGCCGGCAGGCCCCAGGTGCCCTTCGGCGGTGACGGGGACTGGGTGGCGGTCGCGTCGGTGGTCGGCGGGGTGCCGCCGATGAAGCGCACCAGCGACTCGCCGTGCTCCACGCGGCCCGGGAACGGGTCGCTCGCGGTGCGGCGGACCAGGTCGGCGATCGGCAGGTCGACGTACGAGCCGAGCAGCACGAAGTTGCCGAAGCGCCGGCCCCGGAACACCGCCGGCTCCGCGATCACGCACACGTGCCGGAACACCGCGCGCACGGTCGCGGCCTGGGCCTTGGCGAACGCGAGCCCGTTGCCGTCGCTGATGTTGGCCGCGTAGACCCCGCCGCCGCGCAGCGCCCGCGCGGCCAGCTCCACGAACTCGACCGAGGTCAGGTGCGCCGGTGTCCGCGCGCCCGCGAACACGTCCGTCACCACCAGGTCGAACGTGTCCTCCGGGGCCTTCTCCAGCACCGCCCGCGCGTCGCCGTTGCGGATCTTGACCCGCCAGCCGCGCTCCAGCGGCAGCAGGCCCCGGACCAGCTCGATCAGCGCCGCGTCGACCTCCACGACCTGCTGGGTGGACTGCGGCCGGGTGGCGGCGACGTAGCGGGGCAGCGACAGGCCGCCGCCGCCCAGGTGCAGGGCGCGGACCGGCTCGTCGCCGGGCGCGACCAGGTCGGCGACGTGGCCGAGCCGGCGCAGGTACTCGAACTCCAGGTGGCGCGGGTCGTCCAGGTCCACGTGCGACTGCGGGGTGCCGTTGAGGCGCAGCGTCCACGCGCGCGGCACGTCGGGGTCGGGGACGAGTTCCGCGATGCCCGAGTCGACCTCCCTGGTGATGGTCTCGTCGGCTCTCCGGGTTCGTCCCACCCGGTCGATTATCCCGGTGACCCGGGATCGCGCCGCCGCCGGTCGGCCGGTGGGCGGGGCTCGGCCCGCACCCGCCCGCCCGGCCGCCGCCACGGGCCCTTGGCCGGGTCGTAGCCGGTGCGCAGGTCCCCGGTCACCCGGGTCCGCCAGGCGGGTGCGACCGGCTCGTCCCGGTCGTCGTCGGCGCTGTCGCCCTCGGCGCTGTCGTCGGGTTCCGGTGCGGGTTCGGCGTCGCGGGCGGGCACGGTCTCGCGGCCGGCCACGACGGCGGCGAGCGCGGTCGTGATCGGCACCGCCGCGACCAGGCCGATGCTGCCCACCAGGGTCCGCACGACCTCCTGCGCGACCTGCTGCGCGGTGAGGATCTCGCCGAGGCTCCGGCCGGACAGGGAGAACGTCAGCAGCAGCGGCAGCGCCGTGCCCGCGTACGCCATGACCAGCGTGTTGACCACGGACGACAGGTGGTCGCGGCCGATCCTCGACCCGGCGGCGTACAGCTCGCGGAAGCCCAGGGCCGGGTTGGCCCGGCGCAGCTCCCACACCGCGCTGGTCTGGGTGACCGTCACGTCGTCCAGCACGCCCAGCGCGCCGATCACCGTGCCCGCGAGCAGCAGGCCCCGGGTGTCGATGCCGTGGCCGAGCAGCGACACCAGGTTCGCGGTGTCCTCGTCGAGCCCGGTCAGCCTGCCCAGCGCCGAGAACACCCCGCCGAGCAGGCAGATCAGCGCGAGGCTGACCAGCGTCCCCAGCACCGCCGTGGACGTCCGCGCGGACACGCCGTGGGTCAGGTACAGCACCACGAACATGATCAGCCCGGCCCCGACCACGGCGACCGCGAGCGGGTCCTCGCCGGCGAGGATCGCGGGCAGCACGAACAGCACCAGCACGACGAAGCTGAGCGTCAGCGCGCCCAGCGCGGCCAGGCCCTGCCACCGGCCCAGCAGCAGCACCGCCGCGACGAACAGCACGGCCAGCAGCAGCATCGGGACCCCGCGCTGGAAGTCCGCGAGCTGGTAGGACTGGCTGGAACCCGGGTCGGTGCCGGCGCTGTAGGACAGCACCACCCCGTCACCGACCGCGAACGTCGGCGAGGTCGGCTGGTCGGGCACCGGTATCCGCACGTCGCGCCCGGCCGCGTCGCCGTCGGACATCCGCACCGTGACCAGCACGCACCCGGCGGCGCCGGGCTGGTCGGCGTCCGGCCCGCACCCGCCGCGCGCCACGGCGGTGACCTCGCCGTGCACCGGCACCTGGGTGAGCCCGGCCTGCGCGCCCGTGGGCTGGTCGTGGCCGAACGGGTAGAGCACCAGCGCGCCGACCACCGTGGCGAGCACCAGCGGCAGCAGCAGGACCAGGAGCAGCCTGCGGACCGGCGCGGACGCGGGTGCGGCGTGGCGGCCGTGCCCGTGCCCGTGGCCGTGCGCGTGTGCGGTGGTCTGGTCCTCGTCGTGCACGGCGCACATCCTGCCCGATCACCCGATCCGCCTCGCGCCCGAGCACACCCCGGCCCCACCTGGCTCGCGTCCGTTAGTCGGACACTTCGGTGCGAATTTCGACCGGGGCCTTCAGCGCGCCCGGTCGTGCTGCCACAGTCCGAGGGGTGACGAACTGGACACCCAACCACGGCCAGGACTTCGACCCGGTGCCCTACCGGCCCGCGCGGGTGCCGGCCGAGCAGTCCCTGCGGACGGCGGCCGAGCTGCGCGCCCGGATGGACGAGCGGCGCACCGTCCGCATGTTCTCGTCCGACCCCGTGCCCACCCAGGTCGTGCTGGACGCGATCGCCGTCGCCGCGACCGCGCCCAGCGGTGCCCACCAGCAGCCGTGGACCTTCGTCCGCGTGGTGGACCCCGAGGTGCGCAAGGCGATCCGCGCCGCCGCCGAGCACGAGGAGCGGATCTCCTACGAGGGCCGGCTCGGCGACGAGTGGCTGGACGCGCTGCGCCCGCTGGGCACCGACGACGTGAAGCCCCACCTCACCGACGCGCCCGAGCTGGTCGTCGTGTTCCAGCAGCGGTTCTACCTGGAGCCCGACGGCAGCAGCCGCAAGCACTACTACGTGGACGAGTCGGTCGGCATCGCGGTCGGGATGCTGCTGACCGCCCTGCACCTGGCCGGCCTCGCCGCGCTGACCCACACGCCGTCGCCGATGAAGTTCCTCGGCGAGGTGCTCGACCGGCCGCGCAACGAGAAGGCGTTCGCGGTCATCCCGATCGGCTACCCGGCCGACGACTGCGTGGTGCCCAACCTGGTCCGCAAGACGCTGGACCAGGTCGTGGTCACCGTCTGACCGGCCCCGCGTCAGCCCAGCGGCGCGGCGAACGTGAAGTGCCGGGCCACCGCCTCCCGCACGGCGGCGGTGGCCCGGCGCAGCCGCTCGGCGCGCGACCCGGTCACCTCCAGCCACGGCACGCCCCGTTCGACCAGGCCCGCGCGGAACAGGTCCGTCATCCACGGGCGCAGGTGCTCGCCGTCGCGCCACCCGTCCTGCTCGAACGGCACGCCCTCGTGGTCGGTGAGCAGGTAGAGCGCGGGCTCCGGCGCGTCCGGCGCGATCTCCGGGTGCGGTGCGCCCAGGTACCGGTGGCCCCACACCGTCGCCGCCCACGGGTCGTTGTCGCACACCACGACCGGTGCCGTCGCGGCGGCCCGGTCGACCAGCTCCCGCTGCCGCGCGGCGACGTCCTGGAAGTCGCCGACCGTCCACACCAGACGGTCGAGGTCCGCGCCCGGGTCGAACGCCCGCGCGGCGGCGAGCTTGTGCTCGGTGTGGGCGCGGCCGTACTCGGGTACCCAGGGCGTGCCGAGGTGCGCCGCGAGTTCCCGCGACAGCGTCGTCGTGCCGGTGCTCTCGGCGCCGACCACCACCACCCGGGCGCACAGACCGGCCCGGGTGGCGGGGGCCAGGTGCGACCAGTTCGCCTGCGGGTCGGCCCGCACGGCGGTGCCCGACACCGGGTGCGCGACCCGGTCCAGGTCGACCAGGACGTGCCGCGCGCCAAGGCGTTCGGCCATTTCGTCACCGTAGTGCTCGCTGGAGAACACGGCGTCGACCGGAGCCGACGCGGGGTCGCCGTCCAGGATCGCCCGCCGGGCCAGCACCGCCCGGGTGAGGTCCATGTGCAGTTCCCACACCGGGTCGCTGTGGAAGTCCACCGGGTGGTCGTCCAGGTCGCCGAGCACCACGAGGCCGGGCGTGCCGGCGTGCTCCGCGCGCAGCCACGCCACCCGGGACGCCACGGGGATCGACTCCACCGACGACGCCAGCACCGCCACGGTGACCCGCTCGCTGCGCGCGGCGGCGGTCCGGACCAGGTGGTGGTGCCCGGCGTGCGGCGGGTAGAACTTGCCCAGCACCAGGGAATGTGTGAACTCCGTCATGCCGGCACCAGTTCGGCGCGCAGCGCCCGGCGCCAATTCCGCAGGCCCAGCGCGCAGAGCGCGAGGAAACCCAGGTACAGCACGGCGGTGAGCCAGAGGTCCTTGTAGGCGTACAACGGAACGTAGATCACGTCCGCCGCGATCCACAGCCACCAGCACTCGACCTTCTTGCGGGTCTGGCCCCAGGTGGCCAGCAGGGACAGCACGGTGGTCACCGAGTCCGCCCACGGCACCGTCGAGGTGGTGAACGCCATGAGCACCCACGCGATCAGCACCGTCCCGGCGATCCCGGCCGCGACCAGCCAGGCCCACTGCGCCGGTGTGGTGCGGCCGACCGGCAGCGGTGTGCGTTCCGCGCCGCCGCGCAGCCACGCCCACCAGCCGTAGAGCGCGAGTGCGATGTAGACGATCTGCAAACCCGAGTCCGCGTAGAGCCCGCTCGCCGCGAACAGCACCAGGAAGGCGATGTTGTTGAGGATGCCGATCGGCCAGTTCAGCGGGTTCTGGCGGGCCACCAGCCACACGCACAGCGCGCCCGTGACGAAACCCGCCACCTCGCCCCAGCTGGTGGCGACGCCGCCGACGGTGACGGCGGGGGTGTGGAAGGGCCAGAGGATGACGTCCAGTAGCGACAACGGAACTCCGTTTGACGGGTTTTCGAACACGTGTTCGAATGAACTCATGCGATGGGACGGGCAGAAGGACGGGGCGGACCGGCAGCAGGCTCTGCCGGGGTTGCCGGGACTGGTGCGCAGCGTACGAACCCCGGACTTCGCCGACGTCGTGTTCCACGAGGTGCGCGCCAAATCGGTGCTGAACAAGGTGCCCGGCGACCGGCTGCCGTTCGGGTGGACGGTCAACCCGTACCGGGGCTGCACGCACGGCTGCACCTACTGCCTGGCCGGCGACACGCCCGTCCTGCTGGCCGACGGCCGCACCAAGCCGATCGCGGAGCTGTCCGTGGGGGAGGAGGTGTTCGGCACCTCCGAGGGCCGGTACGTCACCACGCGCGTGCGCGCGCTCTGGACCACCGTCAAACCCGCCTACCGGCTCACCCTGGAGGACGGCACCCGGGTCGTGGCGAGCGGTGACCACCGGTTCCTGGCCGAGGACGGCTGGCGGCACCTCACGCCCGGCCGCTGCGACGACTTCGAGGAGCGGCCGTTCCTGGCCAGGGGCGCGCGGCTGGTCGGCACCGGCCGGTTCGCCGCCCCGCCGACGGTGAACGACGCGTACCGGGGCGGCTACCTGTGGGGCCTGGTGCGCGGCGGGCTGCCCGGCGACCCGGACGTGCTGGCGCGGGCCCGCGAGTACGCCGCCGGCCGCATCCCGCGCGACGGCGAGCTGGTCGAGTGGCCGACCGGTCCCGGCGAGGACTGGTCCAAGGGCTTCCTCGCGGGCCTGTTCGACACGCGCGGCACGGCGACCGGCGGCGAGCTGGTGCTGTCCAGTTCGGACAGCGCGGTGTTCGACGCGGCGGTGCTCGCGCTGACCCGGCTGGGGATCGGCCACGCCGTGGAGGTGCGCGGCGTGCGGATCACCGGCGGCCTGGCCGAGCGGCTGCGGTTCCTGCACCTGGTCGGGCCGGTGATCGCGCGCGGCAACGCCGTGGAGGGCACCCCCGTCCCGCGCGCGGGACGGCTCGCGGTGGTGGCGGTGGAGTCGCTGGGCGTGCCGCGCACGCTCTACGACATCACCACCGGCACGGGCGACTTCGTGGCGAACGGGCTGGTCAGCCACAACTGCTTCGCCCGCAACTCGCACACCTACCTCGACCTCGACGCCGGGCGCGACTTCGATTCCCAGGTCGTGGTGAAGGTCAACGCGGTCGAGGTGCTCACCGCGCAGCTCGGCTCGCGCGGGTGGCGGCGCGAGCACGTGGCCCTGGGCACCAACACGGACCCGTACCAGCGGGCCGAGGGCCGGTACCGGCTGATGCCCGGGATCATCGGCGCGCTGGCCGACTCCGGCACGCCGTTCTCCGTCCTCACCAAGGGGACGGTGCTGGCCCGTGACATCCCGGTGCTGGCCGAGGCCGCGCAGCGGGTGCCGGTCGGCGTCGGCGTGTCGATCGCGCTGCTGGACCGCGAGCTGCAGGCCGGGTTGGAGCCGGGCACGCCGAGCCCGCAGGCGCGGCTGGAGCTGGTGCGCCGGGTGCGCGAGGCGGGTCTGCCGTGCGGGGTGTTCGTCGCGCCCGTGCTGCCCGGCCTGACCGACGACGTGGCGGGCCTGGACGCGCTGCTGGCGGAGGTCGCGGCGGCCGGCGCGTCGGGCGTGACCGTGCTGCCGCTGCACCTGAGGCCCGGCGCGCGGGAGTGGTTCGCGCGGTGGCTGGTGCGCGCGCGCCCGGACCTCGCGGACCGCTACCGGAAGCTGTACCGGGGCGGGTCGTACGTCGATGCGCGCTACCGGCGGTGGCTCGCCGACCGCCTCGGTCCGCTGCTGCGCAAGCACGGGCTGGAGGCGAGGGGCAGCCGGGACGCGGTGGGCGTGCCGGGCGACGCGGACGGCGCGTGGCCGGAGGGCAGCCTGCCGCTGACCACGCCGCACCGGCGTGGCGTGGACCAGGAACAGCTCACCCTGCTCTGAGCGCGCCGGCGCGGGCGGTGGGTGTCGGCCCCGGCCCGCCCGTGCGGTGTGCCCGTGGCGTGGCGACCGACGGCGGCGCGGATGATCGGGCATGGTCGTCGGCGGTTCCTGCGCGCGGCGACCGGGTCGGCCGACCGGCTGCGCGCGACGAGCGAGGACGAGGACTGTGACCAAGCCTGCCAAGAGCGAGCAGACCAGGGCCGCGATCGTGGAGAGCGCCATGCGGCTCTTCCTGGCCAACGGCTACGACCGCACGACGATGCGGGCGATCGCGGCGGACGCGGAGGTGTCGGTGGGCAACGCCTACTACTACTTCCCGTCCAAGGAGCACCTGATCCAGGGCTTCTACGACCGCATGGTGCGTGCGCACGGCGAGGCGTGCGCGGAGGTCCTGGCGTCGGAGGGCGACTTCACCGCCAAGCTGACCGGTGTGCTGCTGGCGTGGCTGGAGGTGGCGTCGCCCTACCACGCGTTCGCCGGCCAGTTCTTCAGCAACGCCGCCGACCCGGACAGCCCGCTGAGCCCGTTCTCCACCGAGTCCGGCACCGCGCGGGACGCCGGCATCGCCATCCACCGCCGGCTGCTGGACGGCGTGAAGGTCGACCCGCAGCTGCGCGAGGACCTGCCCGAGCTGTTGTGGCTGTTCCAGATGGGCGTGGTGCTGTTCTGGGTGCACGACCGGTCCGAGGGGCAGCGCAACAGCGCAGTCCTGGTCCGGCGCAGCGCGCCGATGCTCGGCAGGCTCCTCCAGCTCTCGCGCGTGCCGGGTCTGCGCTCGGTCGCCCGGGACGCGGTCCAGTTGTTCCGCGACATCGGCCCGGGTGCCCTCGGTACCACTCGCTGAGCCGACTTCCAGCGCTGTGAGCTGCGGTGACGAACTCGATGCACGTACTTCGTACGGCGTACGGTATAATGGTCCGCATGAGTGGTGTGGCGGGTAGTGGTGCCGGGTTCGTGCCGACCGACGACGACGTGGCGGGTGTGCTGGAGTGGTTCGCGCGGTGGGACGCGCTGGCGGTGGAGAAGGACGTCGAGTCGATGGCCGGGATGGCCCTGTTCCCGGTCAACGCGGTGACCGACGGGTCGGCCGAGTCGTGGGACCGCGCGCGGTTCCTGCACGACATGGCCGCGCAGCTCGGGGACGGTGACGTCCAGATGGAGTCCGTGCGGACGCCGATCTTCCTCAACGCCGGGCTGGTCTTCGTGGTCACCGACGCGACCATCACGGTGGGCGAGTTCTCGCAGGTCGTGCGGTACGGCGACCTGCTGGTGAAGAAGGACGGCGGGTGGCTGTTCCAGACCATGGTCCAGGGCGGCTGGTGATCGGCGACGGGCCCCCGGCGTGATGTCGGGGCCCGTCGCGGCAACGGGGGGCGGGCTCTTACGGGGTCCGCCCCCCGTCGCGAGCGCCGCCGGATCAACAAACAGTCTTGACTGTTTGTTGATCCGGCGGAACACTCGGCCCATGGCCACGGAGACCAGGCAGCGGCAGGCCGACCGAAGCGCGGGCACCCGGCGCAAGCTCATGGAGGCGACGGTCGGGTGCCTGGTGGAGTTCGGCTGGTCGGGCACCACGACGACGGTGGTGGCCGAGCGGGCGGGCGTGTCGCGCGGTGCGCAGCTGCACCACTTCCGGACGCGCGGGGAGCTGGTCGCGGCGGCGGTCGAGCACCTCGGCGCGGAGAGCGTGCACCACCTCCGGGAACGCGCCGCGCTGGTCGGCAGCGCGCCCGACCGGATCGTCGCGGTGGTGGAGCTGATCGCCGACTTCTACGCCAGCGACCTGTTCACCGCCGCCCTGGAGCTGTGGGTGGCCGCGCGCACCGACGCCGACCTCAAGACCGTCGTGGTGCCGCTGGAAGCCCGCCTGGGCCGGGAGACGCACCGCCTCGCGGTGGAGCTGCTCGACGCCGACGAGACCGAGCCGGGCGTCCGCGAGGCCGTGCAGATCACCCTCGACCTGGTGCGCGGCCTGGCCTTGGCCAACCAGCTCACCGACGACCGCAAGCGGCGCACCCGGGTCGTCCGGCACTGGGCCCGGATGCTGGGGGCCGCGCTGTGATCGACGAGCTCTTGGACGACCTGCGCGCGGAGAGCGCGGTGCTGGACGACCTGGTCGCGCCGCTGGGTGACTGGTCGGTGCCGACCCCGGCCGCCGGCTGGACCGTCGCGCACCAGGTCGGCCACCTGTGCTGGACCGACCGGGTCGCGGTGCTGGCCGCCACCGACCCGGACGCGTTCGCCGCGCTGCTCGCCTGCGCCACGCCGGACCTGATTGACCGGGGCGCGGCCGAACCGGTGACGCTCGCCCGGTGGCGGGCCTCGCGCGCGGCCGTGGCCGAGGCGCTGCGCGCGGTGCCCGCCGGGGTGAAGGTGCCCTGGTTCGGGCCGCCGATGAGCCCGGCGTCCATGGCCACCGCGCGGCTGATGGAGACGTGGGCGCACGGCCAGGACGTGGCCGACGCGCTCGGCGTCGTGCGGGAGCCGACCGCGCGGCTCCGGCACGTGGCGCACATCGCGGTGCGCGCGTTCGGGTACGCGTTCCTGGTCAACGGCCTGGTCGCGCCGCAGGAGCCGGTGCGCGTCGAGCTGACCGGCCCGGACGGGCAGCGGTGGACCTGGGGGCCGGAGGGCGCGGCGGACCGGGTCTGCGGGCCGGCGCTGGACTTCTGCCTGCTGGCCACCCGGCGGCGGCACCGCGACGACCTGGCCGTGACGGCGGTCGGCGACGTGGCGCGGGCCTGGCTGCCGATCGCCCAGGCGTTCGCCGGGCCGCCCGGCACCGGCCGGGGGAGGATGGCGCGGTGATCCGGATCGGGAACGCCTCAGGCTTCTACGGCGACCGGTTCTCCGCCGTGCGGGAGATGCTGGAGGGCGGCGCGCTCGACGTGCTGACCGGCGACTACCTGGCCGAGCTGACCATGCTGCTCCTCGGCCGCGACCGGGCCCGGGACCCGGACCTCGGCTACGCCCGGACCTTCCTGCGCCAGGTGGAGGACTGCCTCGGCCTCGCCCTGGACAAGGGCGTGCGGATCGTCTCCAACGCGGGCGGCCTCAACCCGGCCGGGCTCGCCTCGGCGATCGACCGGCTCGGGCTCGGGGCGCGGGTCGCGCACGTGACCGGCGACGACGTCCGGTCCCGCTTCCCGGACGCCCTGACCGCCAACGCCTACCTCGGCGCGTGGGGCATCGCCCGGTGCCTGGAGGCCGGCGCGGACGTCGTGGTCACCGGGCGGGTCACCGACGCGTCGCTGGTGGTGGGCCCGGCGGCGGCGCACTTCGGCTGGTCGCGCGACGACTGGGACGCGCTGGCCGGCGCGACGGTCGCCGGGCACGTGCTGGAGTGCGGCACCCAGGCCACCGGCGGCAACTTCGCGTTCTTCACCGAGGCGGACGCCTCCCGGCCGGGTTTCCCGATCGCCGAGGTGCACGCGGACGGCTCGTCGGTGATCACCAAGCACGACGGGACGGGCGGCGCGGTCACCGTCGACACGGTCACCGCCCAGCTCCTCTACGAGATCGGCCCGCCCGCCTACGCGGGCCCCGACGTGGTCAGCCACTTCGACACGGTCCGGCTCGACCCGCACGAGCGCGGCGTGCGGATCTCCGGCGTCCGGGGCAGCGCCCCGCCCGACGAGCTGAAGGTGTGCCTCAACCACCTGGGCGGCTTCCGCAACTCGACCACGTTCGTCCTCTGCGGGCTGGACGTCGGCGCGAAGGCCGCGCTGGTGCGCCGCCAGGTGGAGGACGCGCTCGGGCCGGAGGGCCTGACCTGGGCGCTGGCCCGCACCGACCACGTCGACGCGGACACCGAGGAGGCCGCGTCCGCGCTGCTGCACGTGACGGTCAAGACGGCCGACCCGGAGCGCGCCAAGGCGTTCTCCCGGGCCTGCGTCGAGCTGGCGCTCGGGTCCTACCCCGGTTTCCACGTCACCGCGCCACCCGGCGACGGCACGCCGTTCGGGGTCTACCGGGCCGCGTACGTGCCCCGGGACTCGGTGGCGCACCGGGCGGTCCTGCCCGACGGGGAGGTGGTCGCGGTATGAGGGTCCCGCTGGGCACCATCGCGGGCGCCCGGTCCGGCGACAAGGGCGGCGACGCGAACGTGGGCGTGTGGGTGCGCACCGACGCCCAGTACGCGTGGCTGGTCGCGGAGCTGACCGTCGCGCGGCTCAAGGAGCTGCTGCCCGAAGCGGGCGAGGTGGTCCGGTACGAGCTGCCGAACCTGCGGGCGCTGAACTTCGTGCTGCACGGGCTGCTCGGCGAGGGGGTGGCGTCCTCCACCCGGTTCGACCCGCAGGCCAAGGCGCTGGGCGAGTGGTTGCGCTCGCGCCACGTCGACATCCCGGAGGAGCTGCGGTGAGCCCGTTCTCGACGCCGGAGCGCGAAGACCTCCGGGCCGTGGTGCGCCGGTTCGTGGCGCGGGAGGTCGTGCCGCACCTCGCGGAGTGGGAGCGGGCCGGGGAGCTGCCGCGCGGGCTGCACCGCGCGGCGGCCCGGATCGGCCTGCTGGGCCTCGGCTTCCCGGAGCACGTCGGCGGCGCGGGCGACCTGCTGGACACCGTCGTGGCGACCGAGGAGCTGATCCAGGCCGGCGGGTCGTCCGGCCTGGTCGCCGGGCTGCTCACGCACGGCATCGCGCTGCCGCACATCGTCGACTCCGGCAACCCCGACCTGGTCGACCGGTTCGTCCGGCCGACGCTGGAGGGCGAGCTGATCGGCGCGCTGGCGGTCACCGAGGCCGGCGGCGGGTCCGACGTCGCCGCGCTGCGCACCACCGCCCGCCGCGACGGCGACCACTACGTCGTCAACGGCGGCAAGGCGTTCATCACCTCCGGTGCCCGCGCGGACTTCGTCACGGCGGCGGTGCGCACCGGCGGCCCCGGCCACGCGGGCGTGAGCCTGCTCGTGGTGGAGAAGGGCACGCCGGGCTTCGGCGTGGACCGCAGGCTGGAGAAGATGGGCTGGCACTGCTCGGACACCGCAGAACTGTCCTTCGTGGACGCCCGGGTGCCGGTGGCGAACCTGGTGGGCGCCGAGAACGGCGGGTTCGCGCTGATGATGCGCCAGTTCCAGGTCGAGCGGGTCTCGCTGGCCGTGCAGGCGTACGCCACCGCGCAGCGCTGCCTCGACCTGGCGATCGGTCACGCGCGGCGGCGCGAGACCTTCGGCCGTCCGCTGATCGGCCGCCAGGTGGTGCGGCACAAGCTGGTCGAGATGGCGCAGCGGGTCGACCTGGCCCGCGTCTACACCCGCGAGGTGGCGGTGCGGGTCGCGGCCGGCGAGGAGTGCGTGGCGCAGGTGTGCTTCGCCAAGAACTCCGCGGTGGAGACGTGCTCGTTCGTCGTGGACGCCGCCGTCCAACTGCACGGCGGCGCGGGGTACCTGCGCGACAGCGAGGTCGAGCGGCACTACCGCGACGCCCGCGTCCTCGGCATCGGCGGCGGGGCCACCGAGGTGATGGTGGAGCTGGCCGCCAAGCGATTGGGGTACACCGCATGACCACGTTGGGCACCGGGCTGGACACCAGCGCCGCGCAGTACCGCGCGAACCGGGAGGCGTTGCTGGGCAAGCTGGCGGAACTCGACGCGGAGCACGCGAAGGCCCTGGCGGGCGGTGGCCCGAAGTACACCGGACGCCACCACGGGCGCGGCAAGCTGCTCGCCCGCGAGCGGGTCGAGCTGCTCCTCGACCAGGACAGCCCGTTCCTGGAGCTGTCCCCGCTGGCCGCGTGGGGCACCGACCACCCGGTCGGCGCGAGCGTGGTCACCGGGATCGGCGTGGTCGAGGGCGTCGAGTGCGTGATCGTCGCCAACGACCCGACCGTGCGCGGCGGCGCGTCCAACCCGTGGACGCTGCGCAAGACCTTCCGCGCGAACGACATCGCGCTGCAGAACCGGCTGCCGCTGATCGGGCTGGTCGAGTCCGGCGGCGCGGACCTGGCGAGCCAGGCCGAGATCTTCATCCCCGGCGGGCGGGCGTTCCGCGACCTGACCCGGCTGTCCGCCGCGAGGATCCCCACCATCAGCGCGGTCTTCGGCAACGCCACGGCCGGCGGTGCGTACGTGCCGGGCATGTCCGACCACGTGGTGATGGTGGACGGGCGCTCGAAGGTGTTCCTCGGCGGTCCGCCGCTGGTGAAGGTCGCCACCGGCGAGGACGCCGACGACGAGTCGCTGGGCGGCGCGCGGATGCACGGGTCGACCTCGGGCCTCGCGGACCACGTGGCGACCGACGAGGTGGACGCGATCCGGCTCACCCGGCGGATCGTCGCCCGGCTCAACTGGCGCAAGCTGGGGCCGCCGGCCAAACCCGTGGTCCCCCCGCTGCACGACGAGGAGGAGCTGCTCGGCCTGGTGCCGACCGACCAGCGCGTCCCGTTCGACCCGCGCGAGGTGCTCGCCCGGGTCGTGGACGGCTCGCGGTTCGACGAGTTCAAGCCCGACTACGGCACCAGCCTGGTCACCGGCTGGGCCGACCTGCACGGCTACCCGGTCGGCGTGCTGGCCAACGCGCGCGGCGTGCTGTTCAGCCAGGAGGCGCAGAAGGCGACCCAGTTCATCCAGCTCGCCAACGCCGCCGACACCCCGCTGCTGTTCTTCCAGAACACCACCGGGTACATGGTCGGCGCGCAGTACGAGCAGGGCGGGATCATCAAGCACGGCGCGATGATGATCAACGCGGTGGCCAACAGCGGGGTGCCGCACCTGACCGTGGTCATGGGCGCGTCCTACGGCGCGGGCAACTACGGCATGTGCGGGCGGGCGTACGACCCCCGTTTCCTGTTCACCTGGCCCAACGCCAAGTCCGCCGTGATGGGCCCGGCCCAGTTGGCCGGCGTGCTGTCGATCGTGGCACGGCAGGCCGCCGCCGCGAAGGGCCAGGACTACGACGAGGAGCACGACGCCGCGATGCGGCGGGCGGTGGAGGGGCAGGTCGAGCAGCAGTCGCCGGCCGCCTTCCTGTCCGGCCGGCTCTACGACGACGGCGTGATCGACCCGCGCGACACCCGCACCGTGCTCGGGCTGTGCCTGTCGGCGGTCCACAGCGGACAGGTCAGGGGCGCCGACGGCTACGGCGTCTTCCGGATGTGAGGGGACCGATGATCGCCAGGCTGCTGGTCGCCAACCGGGGCGAGATCGCCCGCCGGATCACCCGGACCTGCCGCGAGCTGGGCATCAGCCCGGTCGCGGTGTTCTCCGACCCGGACGCGGACGCGCCGCACGTGCGCGAGGCCGACGCCGCCGTGCGGCTGCCCGGCGCGACGCCCGCCGAGACCTACCTGCGGGTCGACGCCCTGGTCGACGCGGCCCGCGCGGCCGGCGCGGACGCGGTGCACCCCGGCTACGGGTTCCTGTCCGAGAACGCCGACTTCGCCCGCGCCGTGCTCGCCGCCGGCCTCACCTGGGTCGGCCCCGATCCGGCCGCGATCGAGGCGATGGGGTCGAAGGTCGCGGCGAAGGAGCTCATGGCCGCCGCCGGCGTGCCGGTGCTGCCCGACCTCGACCCGGTGACCGCCGACCGGTTCCCCCTGCTGGTCAAGGCGTCGGCCGGCGGCGGCGGTCGAGGGATGCGGGTGGTGCGTTCGGCGGAGGAGCTGGCCGACCGGGTGGCCTCGGCACGTCGGGAAGCCGAAGCCGCGTTCGGCGACGGCACGGTGTTCTGCGAACCGCTGCTGGAGGACGCCCGCCACGTCGAGGTGCAGGTGCTCGCCGACACCCACGGGACGGTGTGGGTTCTGGGCGAACGGGAGTGCTCCGTCCAGCGCAGGCACCAGAAGATCGTCGAGGAGACGCCCAGCCCCGCCGTCGGGCCGGAAGCGCGCCGCCGGCTGTTCGCCGCGGCGATCAGCGCCGCCCGCGCGATCGAGTACGTCGGCGCGGGCACCGTGGAGTTCCTCTTCACCGATGACCAGCGGTTCCACTTCCTCGAAGTCAACACCCGGTTGCAGGTCGAGCACCCGGTGACCGAGGAGGTGCACGGCGTCGACCTGGTGGCCTGGCAGCTCGCGATCGCCGAGGGCGAGCGGCTGCCGCCGGCCCCTCCCGAGCCGCGCGGCCACGCCGTGGAAGCCCGCTTGTATGCGGAAGACCCGGCGCACGACTGGCGGCCGTCGACGGGGGTCCTGCACCGCTTCCGCGTGCCGGACGGCGTAAGGACCGACAGCGGGGTGGAGGACGGCAGCGTGGTCGGGGTGCACTACGACCCCCTGCTGGCCAAGGTCGTCGCGTGGGCGCCGACCCGTGCTGCGGCGATTCGCAAACTGGCCACTGCGTTGGACCGGTCGGACGTGCACGGTCTGGTCACCAACCGGGAGCTTCTGGTGCGGGTGTTGCGCCATCCGGCCTTCGGCGCCGGTGCCACGCACACCGGCTTCCTGGACCGCCACGGGCTCCTCGAACACCCTGCGGTGGACGTTCGACCGGCCGCACTGGCGGCTGCGCTGGCACTGGCCGAAATTCGTCGGACGAACCTACCGCTGGGGTGGCGGAATCTTCCGTCACAACCCCAGAAAACAGCGTTCGAATTCAACGGTGAAACCGTGGAAGTGGCCTACCGGCACACCCGGCGCGGCGTGGTGGCGGATGCCGGGCCGCACGTGGTATCGGCGTCACGCAGCGAAGTCGTGCTGGAGCTGGAGGGGGTGCGGCGGGTGCTGCGGGTGGCCGTGCACGGCGACCTGGTGGTCGCCGACGGCCTCGCGCTGCGGCTGCTGCCGAGGTTCCCCGAACCGGCCGCCAAGGTCGCCGAGGGCGCGACGACGGCCCTGATGCCGGGCACGGTGGTCCGGGTGTCCGCGCGGCCCGGCGAGGCCGTCGAGGCGGGCGCGGAGCTGCTCGTGCTGGAGGCGATGAAGATGGAGCACCGGGTGCTCGCGTCGACCGGCGGCGTGGTCGCGGAAGTCCTGGTGGCGCAGGGCGACCAGGTCGACGCGGGCGCCGTGCTCGCCGTGGTCGGACCGGGGGACGGGGCGGGATCGGGAACGGGGGAGGCCGGGGCGTGACGGACTACGTGGAGAGCGACGAGCGGCGGGCGCTGCGCGCGGCGGTCAGGGACTTCGCCGCCGGGTACGGGCCCGGGTACTTCCTGGCCAAGGCGCGGGCGGGGGAGAAGACCGACGAGCTGTGGGCGGCGGCCGGGCGGCTGGGCTACCTGGGCGTGGCCGTGCCGGAGGAGTACGGCGGCGGTGGCGGCGGCATCGGCGACCTGGCGGCGGTGTGCGAGGAGCTGGCGGCGGCCGGCTGCCCGATGCTGCTGATGGTCGTTTCGCCGGCCATCTGCGCCACCGTGATCGCCCGCTACGGCACCGGTGCGCAGAAGCGGCGGTGGCTGCCCGGGTTCGCCGACGGCACCACCAAGATGGCGTTCGCCATCACCGAGCCGGATGCCGGGTCCAACTCCCACCGGCTGACCACGGCCGTCCGCCGCGACGGCGACGGGTGGGTGCTCTCCGGCGGCAAGCACTACATCTCCGGCGTGGACGAGGTGGAGGCGGTGCTCGTGGTGGCCCGGCACGTCGACTCGTCCGGGCAGCGGCTGCTGCCCTCGCTCCTGGTCGTGCCGACCGACGCGCCCGGCTTCACCTACCAGCACATCCCGATGGAGGTCGTGTCGCCGGAGAAGCAGTTCACCTGCTTCTTCGACGATGTCCGCCTGCCACCGGACGCGCTGGTAGGTGCCGAGGACGCCGGGCTGGCCCAGCTGTTCGCGGGGCTCAACCCGGAACGGATCATGGCGGCCTCGTTCGCCACCGGCATGGCCCGCCGCGCACTCGACCAGGCGGCCGACTACGCCCGCACCCGTGCGGTGTGGGGCACCCCGATCGGTGCGCACCAGGGCGTCGCGCACCCGTTGGCCCAGTGCGCGATCCAGGTCGAGCTGGCTCGGGTGATGACCCAGCGGGCCTCGGCCCTCTACGACGCCGGAGAAGACCGGGCTGCGGGTGAGGCGGCCAACATGGCCAAGTATGCGGCGGGTGAGGCGGTGGCGGCTGCGGTGGACCAGGCCATCCAGGTGCACGGCGGGAACGGGCTGTCGGCCGAGTACGGACTCGGTGCCCTGCTCGCCGCGTCCCGGTTGTCCCGGATCGCGCCGGTCAGCCGCGAGATGATCCTGAACTACGTGGCACAGCACACCCTGGGCCTGCCGCGCTCCTACTGAGTGGGGTCCGCTGCCTGCGGCCGGTGGTCGGGTCCGCTGCCGGCGGGCCGGCGGTCAGGTCCACTGCCAGCGCAGGCCGACCACGCCGGGACCGAAGTCCAGGGCGACGGCGTACGCGTAACCCCAGGTGTCCACCGGGGTCTCCCGCACGTCGGCGGGTTCGCCGCCGGACAGGTCGGACGTGAACTGCTCGCAGCGGACGGGGCGGCACCGGGAGTCGTACCGGACTTCCAGCACGTACTCCCGCACCGCGTGCCGGAAGCGGCGCGAGTGGGTGTTGTCGTAGGTCGGGTGGTGCGGCGCGACGTGGATGAGCTCGTACTCCACGGCGGTGCGCTCTCCCCTGCGCAGAGGCCGGTCGAACAGCAGTTCGGCGATCATCAGACCGTTGCGCGGGTCGGCGGAGACCCGCCCCAGTCTGCACGAGCGCAGCGTGCCGATCACCGGCAGCGGGTCGCCCGGCAGGCGGGTGTCGTAGCCCAGCAGCACGCGGTCCACGCCGGCCCGCTCGGCGCGCAGCACCTGGCGCGACCGCACCCGGCGGGTGCTGCCGTCCATCGCCAGCTCCACCTGGTCGCGCAGGCTGAGCCGGGTCAGGTCCTGGTCGGTGGTCGTGTCCACGTCGGCCAGCAGCTCCGCCACGGACTCGTAGTCGCCCGCCTGCGCCCACCCCTCGGGGCCGGCCAGCCGGAGCCGGGGACGTGCCTTGCCGCGTGGCCGGGGTGGGCCGAGCAGGGTGCTCAGGCCGCCCTCGCCGACCTCCAGGATCTCCTCCAGGTGGCCGACTGCGGTCAGTGAGTCGGGCCGTTCCGGTCGGCGCCGCCCCGACTGCCAATAGCTCAGCGCGGCGATGCTCACCGCCACGCCCCGTGACCGCAGCTTGTGCTGGATGCGTTCCAGGCTCAGCCCTTTCGCCCGGATCGCCGATCGCAATGCGTCCGCGAAGGGGTCCGCTCCTGCGTCGATGCGTCGGGGATCGCGTACCCGCGATTCCGGTCCGACGACTGGCGTAGGCATCTCCGCTCCGTTCTCCCGATGACAAGGCGAGCGACGTTATCGTGAGAAATCCTCCCGGCGGTACAGCCGATCGGGTTTCCCGACGTGAATTTAACCGAATCGGCGGGCAAAATCCGGTCGGCCGTGGAATGTTTGAATTCTCATTAACAGCAGTGGTGTGAAGGTGCGGCCCGCGCGATCGTCCCACCGGCGCTGGGACGTCTGGTCCCTTCCCGGTACCCGAACCGCCGCATAGCCTCGGAAGACGCGGGGTGATGTGTGGCACACCCCGCGCGGTCCCGGCCCCGTCCCTGCCGCTCGGTGCGTCGACGACCGCATCCCTGCGAAGAACGGACACGAGTATGCGCAAGTCCACCCTGACAGCCGGGGCCGCCGTCGGCGCGATCGCGCTCGCCCTGGTCGCCCCGCCCGCGCAGGCCGCGGAGGGCACCGTCCTCTCCGCCGGAACGGCCGAGGCGATCCCGAACAGCTACCTCGTCAAGCTGAAGGATTTCTCCACGACGAGTGCCGACTCGCTCGCCGCGCGCTTCGGCGGACGGGTCGACCGCATTTTCTCCACAGCGTTGAATGGCTTCTCGGCCACGTTGTCCGAGCGCGCCGCGAAGCGCCTCGCCGCCGACCCGGCGGTCGACTACGTGGAGCAGAACCAGGTGGTGCGCGCCGACGCGACCCAGACCAACCCCCCGTGGGGCCTGGACCGGATCGACCAGCGCAACCTGCCGCTGGACCAGAAGTACACCTACAACACGACCGGCGCGGGCGTGAACGTCTACGTCATCGACACCGGTGTGCGGGTCAGCCACCGCGACTTCGGCGGCCGGGCCAGGAACGGCTTCGACGCGGTCGACAACGACAACGTCGCCCAGGACGGCAACGGCCACGGCACGCACGTGGCGGGCACCATCGCGGGCACCGTCCACGGTGTCGCCAAGGGCGCCACGATCCACGCGGTCCGCGTCCTGGACAACAACGGCAGCGGCACCACCGCCGGCGTCGTCGCGGGCATCGACTGGGTGACCAAGAACCACGTCAAGCCCGCCGCCGCGAACATGAGCCTCGGCGGCGGCGCGTCGACCACCCTGGACGACGCGGTGCGCAAGTCGATCGCGGCGGGCGTCGTCTACGGCGTGGCGGCGGGCAACAGCAACGCCAACGCCTCCGGCTACTCGCCCGCGCGCGTGACGCAGGCGATCACCGTCGGCTCGACGACGAACACCGACGCCCGGTCCAGCTTCTCCAACTACGGGTCCCTGGTGGACGTGTTCGCGCCCGGCTCGAACATCCTGTCCACCTGGCACACCAGCGACACCGCGACCAACACCATCAGCGGCACGTCGATGGCGACCCCGCACGTGGTCGGCGTGGTGGCCCGCTACCTCCAGGCCAACCGGGCGGCCACGCCCGCGCAGGCGCAGACCGCGATCGTGAACGCGGCGACCACCGGCAAGGTCACCAACCCCGGCTCTGGCTCGCCGAACCGGTTGCTCTACTGGGCCCCCACGGCCTGATCCCCGGCGACACGCGGGAACCCCGGCGCGCGACCCGCGCCGGGGTTTCTCCCCTTCCCTGCGGAGGAAACGTCCATGAACGCACAAAGACGGGGGCTCTTGCCCGGGCTGGTCGCCGCCGCGCTGCTCGGCGCGGCGGTGGCCGCGCCCCCGGCCGCCGCAGGACCCCCGGCGGAGGGGGTGGTGCGGTTCGCGGGCTCGGCGCGCGCGGTGCCGGGCAGCTACCTGGTCAAGCTCAAGGACACCACGCCGGTGTCGTCGTCCGGTACCCGGTTCACCGGGGTGGAGCGGGTCTACCCCGGTGGCTTCCACGGGTTCTCGGCCCGGTTGAGCGAGCGGCAGGCCCGCCGGCTGGCGGCCGACCCGGCGGTCGAGTACGTCGAGCAGGACCAGGTGGTGCGGATCGCCCCGCCCACGACCCAGGCCGCCGCGCCGTGGGGCCTGGACCGGATCGACCAGCGGAAGCTGCCGCTGGACACCGAGTACAGCTACACCTCGACCGGCGAGCGCGTCACCGTGTACGTGATCGACACCGGCATCCGGACCACGCACCAGGAGTTCGGCGGCCGGGCGTTCCACGCGTGGGACGCGGTGGACGACGACAACGTCGCCCAGGACGACAACGGGCACGGCACGCACGTCGCCGGCATCATCGCGGGCAGGGTCCACGGGGTGGCCAAGGGCGTCGCGGTGGGGGCCGTGCGCGTGCTCAACGGCCAGGGCAGCGGCACCACCGCCGGCGTGATCGCCGGGGTGGACTGGGTGACCCGCAACGCGCGCAAGCCCGCCGTGGCCAACCTCAGCCTCGGCGGCGGGGCGTCCACCGCCCTGGACGACGCGGTGCGGGCGATGATCCGCTCCGGCGTGACGGCGTCGGTGACGGCGGGCAGCAGCGGCAGCGGCGCGGTCACCACCTCGCCGGCGCGCGTGACCGAGGCGTTGGTCTCGGGCTCCTCGGCGCAGACCGACACGCGCGCGTCGTTCTCCGATCACGGCCCCGGGGTCGACCTGTTCGCGCCGGGCATCGGGATCACCGCGGCGTGGCACACCGGGGACACGGCGCTGAACACGGTGAGCGGGACGTCGATGTCGACGGGCTTCGTGTCGGGCGTGGCGGTGCGCCACCTCCAGCACACGCCCACCGCGACACCGGCCCAGGTGCACGCGGAGCTGGTGAACGAGGCGACGCCACTGCCGTGGGGGCGGCTTCTGTACTGGTCACCCACGAGGTGATGTCCGGCAAGTGTCCGTGCGGGCGGCAGTGATCGCGCCGCGCGGTGATGTCCGGCGAGGGTCCGTGCGGGCGGCAGTGATCGCGCCGCGCGGTGATGTCCGGCGAGGGTCCGTGCGGGCGGCAGTGATCGCGCCGCGCGGTGATGTCGGACGAAGGTCCGCGCGGGCGGCGACGTGGTCGTCCGCGCGGTGGTGTTCCACCCCGGGGTGCGCGACCCGCGTCCCGGGTCCTCCTCCCTGCTAAGGAAAACAGCCATGCGCAAGCTCTTGACCGGCCTGGGCGCGACAGCCCTGGCCCTGGGGGTCGTGTCGACACCGGCACTGGCCGAGGGAACGGTGCTGCACGCGAACTCCGCGTCGGCGGTGCCGGGCAGCTACGTCGTGAAGCTCAAGGCGACCGCGTCGGTGGCCGCGCTCGGTGCGCGGTTCGCCGGCGTCGACCGGGTGTTCGCCGGGCCGTTCCACGGGTTCTCCGCACGGCTCGGCGCGGCGCAGGCGCGGCGGCTGGCCGCCGACCCGGCGGTCGAGTACGTCGAGCAGGACCAGGTGGTCCGGGCCTTCGCCGGGGGCGCGGGGGCGTTCGGGCCGACGACGCAGGACAACGCGCCGTGGGGCCTGGACCGGATCGACCAGCGGAAGCTGCCGCTGGACACCAAGTACAGCTACACCACCACCGGGCGCGGCACGACCGCGTACGTCGTCGACACCGGCATCCGGGTCACCCACCAGGAGTTCGGCGGCCGGGCCTGCAACGGGTGGGACGCGGTCGACAAGGACGACGTGGCCCAGGACGACAACGGCCACGGAACCCACGTGGCGGGCCTGATCGCGGGCAAGACCTACGGAGTCGCCAAGCAGGCGCGGGTGTGCGGCGTCCGGGTGCTCAACGGTCAGGGCAGCGGCACCACCGCCGGCGTGGTCGCGGGCATCGACTGGGTCGCGCGCAACGCCGCGAAGCCCGCCGTGGCCAACCTGAGCCTCGGCGGCGGCGCGTCCACCGCGATCGACGACGCCGTGCTGGCGCTGGTCAAGTCCGGCGTGACGGCGTCGGTGACGGCCGGCGGCAGCAACGCCGACGCGGCGAACTACTCGCCGGCGCGGGTGGTCGAGGCGATCACGTCCGGCTCGTCCACGAACACCGACGTGAAGACGTCGTTCTCCAACTACGGCAAGGTCGTGGACGTCTACGCGCCGGGGCAGAGCATCACCTCGGCGTGGCACACCGGGGACGCGGCGACCAACACGCTGAGCGGGACGTCGATGTCGACCGGCTTCGTGTCGGGGGTCGCGCTGCGGTACCTGCAACGCAACCAGACCGCGACACCGGCCCAGGTGCAGGCCCAGATCGTGAAGGAGGCGACCCCGCTGCCGTGGGGCGCGCTGCTGCACTGGCCTGCCGCGCGGTGATGCCGCGAACGTGACGCCGCAGCGGTGACCCCACAGCCGTAGTGCTCGCGCACTGTCGGGGCGACCGGGTGGGGACCGGGTCGGGTCAGACGAGGGCGAGGTCGTGCACCATGACGATCTCGCCCTCGTGCACCTCGCCGGTCTCCACGAAGCCGAACGCCTTGTAGAGGCCGTGCGCGACGGCGTTGCCCGGGACCAGGCTGAGGGTGAGCCGGGTGCGGTTCTCGGCGCGCGCGACGTCGGCGACGGCGGCCAGCCCCTTGCGGCCCAGCCCACGGCCCTGCGCCCGCCGGTCGATCATGTAGCGGACGACGTGCAGGTCGTGCGGGTGCTCCCGGTGCAGCAGGGTGAACCCGACCAGGTCGTCCCCGGAGTACAGCGCCAGCGGTTCCATCCTCGGCCGGTGCACCCACGCGTCCGCGATGGACTTCAGGTTGGTCGCCACGAAGCTCCGCTGCTCTTCGTGGACTTCGAGGGCGATGACGGCTGGGTAGTTGTCCTCGGTGACGGCGTGCAATCGCATGTCGGGACGGTAGCGCGTCGCTTTTACCAGGTCTCCCGGAATTCGGGAAAGCGCTGGTCACGAGAATTCTTCACGCAGCGTGACAACTGGCAATTCTTCGGGCTTGGCCAACCGGGTTCCTGCTGTTTGAGTTGGTGACTGTCAGCGAAGTCAAGGTGGCCCAGCGTCACGCCCGCCCCCTGCGCACGTCCCGGTGGGCGCGGTGCCGGACCACCGCTCCGAGAACGGAAGACTCCATGCGACAGTCACGACACGTCCGGTTCCTGGCCGGCGTCGGGGTCGCGGCGATGACCGCCGCCGCGTCCACCCTGCTCGCGTCCCCCGCGCAGGCAGCCGAGGGCGAGATCCGGGCCGCGGACGCGGCCGAGAAGGTGCACAACAGCTTCATCGTGAAGCTGAAGGACGGCTCGGCGGACTCCGCCGCGTCGTTGGCCGCGCGCTACGGCGGCCAGGTCGAGCGCGTGTTCAGCAACTCGCTCAACGGTTTCACCGTGACGCTGCCGGAGTCGGCGGCGAAGCGCCTGGCGGCCAACCCGGCCGTCGAGTACGTCGAGCAGGACCAGGTCTTCCACGTCTCGGCGACGCAGACCAACCCGCCGTCGTGGGGCCTGGACCGGATCGACCAGAAGAACCTGCCGCTGGACCAGAAGTACAGCTACACCTCCACCGGCACCGGCGTGAACGTGTACGTCGTGGACACCGGCGTGCGGGTCAGCCACTCCACCTTCGGCGGCCGGGCCAGGAACGGCTTCGACGCGGTCGACAACGACAACGTCGCCCAGGACGGCCACGGCCACGGCACGCACGTCGCCGGCACCATCGCCGGCAGCCAGTACGGCGTGGCGAAGGGCGCGACGATCTACGGCGTGCGCGTGCTGGACAACGCCGGCAGCGGCACCACCGCCGGCGTCGTCGCGGGCATCGACTGGGTGACCAAGAACCACGTCAAACCGGCCGTGGCGAACCTGAGCCTCGGCGGCGGCGCGTCCACGGCGATCGACGGCGCGGTGCGCAAGTCGATCCAGGCGGGCGTCACCTACGCGATCGCGGCGGGCAACAGCAACACCAACGCGGGCAGCACCTCGCCCGCCCGCGTCACCGAGGCCATCACGGTCGGCGCGACCGAGAAGAACGACGCCCGCGCGAGCTACTCCAACTACGGTTCGGTGCTCGACATCTTCGCCCCGGGCTCCGGCATCACGTCGTCCTGGAACACCTCCGACTCCGCGACCAACACCATCTCGGGCACCTCGATGGCCACGCCGCACGTGGCCGGCGCGGCGGCCCGCTACCTGCAGAACAACCGCTCGGCCACGCCCGCCCAGGTCGCGTCCTACCTGGTGGGCCAGTCGACCTCGGGCAAGGTGACCAGCCCGGGTTCCGGCTCGCCGAACCGGCTGCTGTACCTGGCGCCCAGCGCCTGATCGCCCAGCGCCTGATCGCCCAGCGCCTGATCGCACGAGCTTGATCGCACGAGCTTGATCGTCGGCGCCTGATCCCGAGGCACCGCACAGCGGAGGCCGCTCCCGGAACCACTCCGGGGGCGGCCTCCGCCTCTGTCGTGCAGACCGTCACCGGGCCTCCGGCACGTTCCCGCGCCCACCGCCGGCCCGGCAGTGGAGGACGCGGCTCACTTCACCTCGGCCTCGGTGAACCGCAGCTCCTTGAGCGGCGTGCCGTCCGTCGCGCTGTTCGTCGGGGTGATGCCCCCGGCCGCCACCCGGTCGACGACGTCGAGCCCCTTGGTGACCTTGCCGATCACCGGGAAGTAGGCGGGGAAGTCGCTGTCCTTGTAGACGATGAAGAACTGGCTGCCGTTCGTGCCCGGCGTCCCCTTGTTCGCCATGCCGACCACGCCGCGCTTGTAGCCGCCGGTCCGGGCGTCGGGGTCGTCGAAGCGGTAGCCGGGCCCGCCCACCCCGCTCGTGGTGGGGTCGCCGCACTGGATGATCCAGATCCCGTCGGTGACCAGGCGGTGGCACGAGCTGCCCCGGTAGAAGCGCTGGTCGACCAGGTGCCGGAAGCTGTGCACGGAGCACGGCGCGTACGCCGCCTCCAGCGTGAGCTCCAGGTCGCCCAGCGCGCTGCCCAGGCGCACCACGACCTGGCCGCCGGCCGGCACGGCGCTGCCCGACGGTCGTGCGACCACCTTGTCGCCGTCCTCCCCGGAGGTGTAGGCGCACTCGGTGGTGGGCACCTCGGGCAACGGTCCCGCGACCGGCCTGCCCTGGACCGAGGCGGTGCAGCCGCCCGTCAGCAGGACCAGCAGGGCGCTCACCAGCAGGCGTCTGACCACCGCGTGATCATAGGCACCGGCGGCGGCGCGGCGGGGGCTCCAGGCAAACCTGGTGGCGGGTTCCGGGAGGTCGTTGGCTAGCCTTGACGACCGAGCGACGTTCAGCTATCCCCTTGCGACCTGAGGAGTGCAGTACCCGTGATGCGCACGCACGAGGCCGGGACGCTCCGCGCCGAGCACGCCGGGCAGTCCGTCACCCTGACCGGGTGGGTGGCCCGCAGGCGCGATCACGGCGGCGTGATCTTCATCGACTTCCGGGACGCCTCGGGGATCGCGCAGGTGGTCTTCCGCGAGGGCGAGATGGCCGAGCGCGCCCACCGGCTGCGCTCCGAGTTCGTGGTGAAGGTCGTCGGCGAGGTCACCCTGCGGCCCGAGGGCAGCGAGAACCCCGACCTGCCCACGGGCGCGATCGAGGTCTACGCCTCGTCGCTGGAGGTGCTCAACGAGTCCGCGCCGCTGCCCTTCCAGCTCGACGACCACCTGGAGGTCGGCGAGGAGACCCGCCTGCGGCACCGCTACCTCGACTTGCGCCGCTCCGGCCCGGCCAAGGCGATCCGGCTGCGCAGCGAGGCGAGCCGCATCGCGCGCGACGTGCTGCACGCGGAGAACTTCGTGGAGGTGGAGACCCCCACGCTCACCCGGTCCACGCCCGAGGGCGCGCGCGACTTCGTGGTGCCCGCGCGGCTGCGCCCCGGCTCCTGGTACGCGCTGCCGCAGTCGCCGCAGCTGTTCAAGCAGTTGCTGATGGTGGGCGGCCTGGAGCGGTACTACCAGATCGCGCGCTGCTACCGGGACGAGGACTTCCGCGCCGACCGGCAGCCGGAGTTCACCCAGCTCGACATCGAGATGAGCTTCGTCGAGCAGGACGACGTCATCGCGCTGGCCGAGAAGATCCTGCACGGGCTGTGGAGCGGGCTGGCGGGCCACGAGATCCCGCTGCCGATCCGCCGGATGACCTTCGCCGAGGCGATGGCCAAGTACGGCACGGACAAGCCGGACCTCCGCTTCGGGCTGGAGCTGACCGAGCTGACCGAGTACTTCCGGGAGACGCCGTTCCGCGTCTTCCAGGCCCCGTACGTGGGCGCGGTCGTCATGCCCGGCGGCGCGGACCAGCCCCGGCGCACGCTCGACGCGTGGCAGGAGTGGGCGAAGCAGCGCGGCGCGCGCGGCCTGGCGTACGTGCTGGTCGGCGAGGACGGCACGCTGTCCGGCCCGGTCGCCAAGAACCTCTCCGAGGCGGAGCGGGCCGGGCTGGCCGAGGCGGTCGGCGCGAAGCCGGGCGACTGCGTGTTCTTCGGCGCGGGCGAGCCGGACGGCGCGCGCGCGCTGCTCGGCGCGGCGCGCGTGGAGATCGCCCAGCGCACCGGGCTGGTCGAGGAGGGCACCTGGTCGTTCGTGTGGGTCGTGGACGCGCCCATGTTCGAGGCCGTGGACAAGATCGGCGACGACATCGCGCTCGGCTCCGGCCAGTGGACGGCGCTGCACCACGCGTTCACCTCGCCGAACGCCGAGTGGATCGACAAGTTCGAGACCGACCCGGGCAACGCCCTCGCCTACGCCTACGACATCGTCTGCAACGGCAACGAGATCGGCGGCGGGTCGATCCGGATCCACCGCGCCGACGTGCAGCAGAAGGTCTTCGAGATCATGGGCATCGGCCCGGAGGAGGCCCAGGAGCAGTTCGGCTTCCTGCTCGACGCCTTCAAGTACGGCGCCCCGCCGCACGGCGGCATCGCGTTCGGCTGGGACCGGATCACCATGCTGCTGGCCGGCGCGGACTCGATCCGCGAGGTCATCGCCTTCCCGAAGTCCGGCGGCGGCTACGACCCGCTGACCTCCGCGCCCGCGCCGATCTCGGCCCAGCAGCGCAAGGAGGCCGGGGTCGACGCCAAGCCCCAGGAGCCGAAGGGCCAGGACGCCAAGGCGTAGCCCCGTCCGCTGCGTGACGGCCGCTCCCGGGTGCTGCCCGGGGGCGGCCGACCCGTTCCCGGGAGTTTCCGGCGGTGGGCCTCGGCACGGCTGCGGGTGGTCGGGCACGATTGTGGCCATGTTGCACCTGCGGGCCGTGTGCCCGGTCGACGTCACCGACGAGGTGCTGGCCGTGCTGAAGGAGCACCCCGGCGTCACGCACGTCGTGCTGCTGCCCGGTGCCGCCCTCGAGCCGGCCGGCGACGTCGTGGAGGCCGACCTCGCCCGGGAGGCCACCGACGACGTGCTCTCCGCGCTGTGCGGGCTCGGCGTCGACCGCACCGGCGGCGTCACGCTGGAGCAGATCGACACCGCGCTGTCCGACGCCGCCGACCGGGCCGAGGAGGCCGCGCCGGGCGAGGCGGCCGACGCCGTGGTGTGGGAGGAGCTGCTCGCCCGCACGGGCGAGGAGTCGCGGCTCAACGCCACCTTCCTGTCGTTCCTGACCATCGCGTGCCTGCTGGCGGCGGTGGGCGTGGTCACCGACTCGCCGGTCACGATCGTCGGCGCGATGGTCGTCGGGCCCGAGTTCGGGCCGCTGGCGGCGGTCGCGGTCGGCCTGGTGCTGCGGCGCTGGGACCTGGTGCGACGGGCCGGGCTGGCGCTCGCCGTCGGGTTCCCGGTGGCGATGGTGGTGACCTTCGGCGCGGCGGTCGTCGGCTCCTACACGACGCTGTTCGACCGGGACATGGTGCTCGCCGCCCACCAGGTGGACTTCGTGTTCCAGGTCGGCCCGTTCTCGCTGATCGTGGCGCTGCTGGCGGGCGCGGCCGGGATGCTCTCGATGACCTCGGCCAAGTCGGCTGCGCTGGTCGGCGTCTTCATCTCGGTCACCACCGTGCCCGCCGCCGGGTTCGCGGCCATCGCGGCCGTGCTGGGGGAGTGGGCGATCTGCGGTTCTTCGGTACTCCAACTGGCGGTCAACCTGGTGGGTGTCGTGGTGGCCGCCGCCGGGGTGCTCGCGCTGCGCAACCGGCGCAGCCGGACCCGTGACCTGGGACGACCGCTGTCCAACGGCTGACCCGCGCCGCCTTTCCCGCCCAGTGGGACGGCTGTGCCACGGTGCTGACTTGGTTGCAGTATCGACAAGTGGTGGTCGAACCGTGCATATGAGCACTACCGTCACGGTGCCCGGACGGGTTCTGTCAGGTCGGTGGCCACCGGGGTAGGGTCGGAGGGGATGAGCGTGGAGATCACCGCCGGCCCAGCGGACGTCGACGACGCGGCCCGCTCCGACGTGCTCGCGGCGGTGGCCGCCGCCGAATCGGTGCTGAGCGGGCGCTTCGGCGCGGCGGTGCGGCTGGCCGACCCCGAACGCCTCGGCGGCTCCGGCCGGTCCGTGGTCGTCCGGGTCCGGGTGGCGGCCACGCCGTTCTCGCTGCCCCGCACGCTCGTGGTCAAGCGCTACCCCTCCGCCGTGGCCGACCGCGACCCGTTCGCGCACGAGGCCGTCTCGCACAAGCTGCTCACCGCGCTGCCCGGCGAGGACCGGCTCACGCCGGAGCTGGTCGCCCAGGACAACGGCGAGCGGCTGGTCGTGCTCGAGGACCTGGGCAAGGCGCCCCGCCTGGCCGAGAAGCTGCTCGGCCCCGACGCGCGGGCCGCCGAGCGCGGGCTGCTGTCGTGGGCGCACGCGATGGGCCGGCTGCACGCCACCACGGCGGGCCGGGACGCGGACTTCGACGCCCTGATGCGCCGCCAGGGCAGCCAGTGCTGCGCCGACCCGATCGCGGTCGACGTGCACACCGCCCTGGCCGGGCTGCCGGGGCTGCTCGTTGAATCGTTGGAAGTCGGGACGCCGCCCGCCGTGGTGGAGTTCGCGCAGCGGGCGGCCCGGGGGTTCGTCACGTCCCGGCGGCGCGCGTTCAGCCCGTCCACGTCCTGCCCGGACAACCACCTGGTGACCAGCAAGGGCGTGCGGTTCCTCGACTTCGAGGGCGGGTGCGTGCGCGACATCGTGTTCGACGCGGCGTGCCTGCGGGTGCCGTTCCCGTCGTGCTGGTGCGCCTACGGCCTGCCCGCCGGGATGTCGGAGGCGATGCTGGCCGCGTGGCGGGCCGAGGTCGGCTCGGTGTGGCCGGACCTGGACGACGACGCGGTGTTCCTGCCCCGGCTGCTGGAGTCCCAGCTGCTGTGGGTGTGGCTGGCCACCTGGCGCGGGCTGCCCGGCCTGGACGCGGCGCTGCCGTCCGGCCACCGGCCGCTGGACTCGCCGCCGCGCGACACGGTGCTCACCTCGCGGTGGGTGCGGTTGCGCTCGGACGCGCTGGCGCTGGGCGTGAAGCCGGTCGCCGCGCACGCCGAGGCGGTGATCGCGGCGCTGCTGTCCCGGTTCGGCCCGCAGGCGGCGGAACTGCCGCTGTACCCGGCCTTCCGGTAGCGTTCCGCCGGCCGTTCCCGGGCGGACACGTCCCTGCGCCAAGGTCGTCGGGTGGTCAAAGCGGTGCGGAGCCTGGTGGTCCTGGGCGACTCGACGGCGGTCGGGATCGGCGACCCGGTCCGGGGCGGGTGGCGCGGCGTGGGCCCGCTGCTCGCGGCGGCGTTCCCGGGCGTGCGCTACGCGAACCCGTCCTTCCCCGGCGCGCGGGTCGCGTCGGTCCGGTCCGAGCAGCTACCGGCCGCCCTGCGGGCCGCGCCCGACGCGGCGGTGCTGCTGGTCGGCATGAACGACACCCTGCGCGCCGACTTCGACGCCGTCCGGCTGCACGAGGACCTGGACGCGGTCGTCGGCGGGCTGGTGGCGGTGGGCGCGTCCGTGGTGACCGTGCGGTTCCACGACCACGGCCGGGTGTTCCGGATGCCGGGCGCGCTGCGCCGGGCGCTGTCCGCGCGGATCGCCGAGCTGAACGAGGTGGTCGACACCGTCGTGCGGCGGCACGGCGTGGGGTGCGTCGACCTGGACCTGATGGACGGCGCGTACGCGCTGGAGACGTGGGCCGTAGACCGGCTGCACCCGTCCGAGCTGGGGCACCGGAGGCTGGCGCGGGCGTTCGCGCAGCGGCTGGCGGAGCAGGGCTGCGCGGTGCCGCACCCGGTGAGCCTGGAGTGCACCGGGGGGCTGCGGGTCACGCCGCTGCACCACCTGGCGTGGCTGGTGTTCAAGGGCGTCCCGTGGCTGTGCCGGCGGGGTCGGGAGTTCCTGCCCCACGCGGCGGTGCTCGTGTACCGGTCGTGGGCGGGCGGGGCGGCGGCCGGCGACCACCGCCCCGTGCAGGCGTACCGGCGTCCTAGCTGAGCCGGTAGACCGTCGAGCCGCCGACCGTGGTCGCCGTGAAGTTGTCGGCCACCCAGTCCCCGATCTCGGTGCTGCCGCCGCCGGGACCGCTCATCCGCCCGCCCGACACGTAGTAGCCGACCCGGCCGTCGGCCACGTACTGCCGGAACTCCTCCAGCGTGGGCGCGGGATCGCCGCCGCTCCAGCCGCCGATGCCGATCACCGCCTTGCCGCTGGCCAGCGACAGGCCCGCTGCCGCCTGCGCGCTGGGCGTGGCCGCCGCCCACGTGCCGGTGGTGGCCCGGAGCAGGTCCGCCAGCTCGTCGGACGCGCCGCCCTCGTCGCCCATGCCGCCTCCCGCGCCACCGGAGTAGGCGGCCGGCCCGGACATCGGGATCGATCCGGAGTGCGTGGCGGCGGCCGTCGCCACACCGAACGCCGCCGACGGGAGCAGCGCCGTGGCCACCGCGAGCGCTGCCGTCCGCCGCACGCCCACCACGATCGCCGTGGCGACCACGACGGCCGCCCCGGCCACGACCCACCGCAGGGCGGGCATCCACCCCGGGTACCGGTCCAGCAGCGCGAAGCCCCAGAACCCGGCCGCCGCGACCACCACCGCGAGCGACACCCGCACCGGCAGGTGCGCCCGACCGCGCCACATCTCCCGGCCGGCGATGGCCACGATCGCGGCCACTCCCGGCGCGACCGCGACCGTGTAGTACGGGTGCGTGATGCCGCTCATGAAGCTGAACACCACGCCGTTCACCAGCACCCACGTGCCCCACAGCAGCAACGCGGCCCGCGTGCGGTCGGTGCGCGGCGCGCGGCGGGTGAACCACAGGCCCGCCACCAGGCCGACGACCGCCGCCGGCAGCAGCCAGGAGATCTCCGCGCCCATGCTCGCCCCGAACAGCCGGTCCACGCCCGTGCTGCCGCCGAACCCGATGTTGCCGTTGCCCGCGCCCACGACGACGCCCGTGCCGCCGCCGGCCCGCCCGCCGCCGAAGATCCGGCCGAGGCCGTTGTAGCCCATCGCCAACTGCCACAGCGAGTCGTTCGACGACCCGCCGACGTACGGGCGGGACGCGGTCGGCCACAGCTCGACCAGCGCGACGAACCAGCCCGCCGACACGACCACCGCGACCCCCGCCCCGGCCAGGTGCAGCAGGCGTTTGCCCAGCGCGGTGGGCGCGGCCACCAGGTACGCCACGGCGAACGCCGGCAGCACCAGGAACGCCTGGCCCATCTTGGTCAGGAAGGCGAAGCCGATCGCCACGCCGGCCAGCGCCAACCACTTCCAGGACGCCTTCTCCAGCGCCCGGACCGTGCAGTGCGCGCCGGCCACCATCAGCAGCACCAGCAGCGCGTCCGGCAGGTTGAACCGGAACATCAGCACGGTCACCGGGGTCACCGCGAGCGCGGCACCGGCCAGCAGCCCGGCGACCGGCCCGGAGGTGCGCTTGACGGTGGCGTGCAGCAGCCACACCGCGAGCACGCCCTCGACCGCCTGCGGTGCCAGCACCGTCCAGGAGGAGAACCCGAACAGCCGGGCGGCCAGCCCGCTCACCCACAGCGCGGCGGGCGGCTTGTCCACGGTGATCACCCCGCCCGCGTCCAGCCCGCCGAACAGCCAGGCCGTCCAGCTCTGCGCCCCGGCCTGGGTGGCGGCGGCGTAGTAGGCGTTGCCCCAGCCGGAGTCGGCGAGGCCCCACAGGTAGAGCGCGGCGGTGCCGACGAGCAGCACGACCAGCGCCGGCGTGGTCCAGGAGCGGCGCGGGGCCGGCGTGGTCGGGGCCGGCGCGGGTGCCGCGAGGGTGGCGGTCATGAGGTGGACTCCAGGGGACGGTTCCGGAAGACCCAGTTGCGCAGCAACAGGAATCGCAGGACGGTGGCGAGGAGGTTGGCGCCCACGACGGTGGCCGACTCGGCCGGGCCGCCGGGGGAGGAGAAGTGGTGCAGCGCGGCCAGCGCGCCGCTGGTGAGGCCGAGGCCCAGGGCGAACACCAGCAGCCCTCCGCACTGGTGCCGGCCCGCTCCGCGACCGCCCCGGACGCCGAAGGTGAAGCGCCGGTTGGCGGCCGTGTTCCCGACCGCCGTGACGAGCAGCGCCACCAGGTTCGCGCCCTGCGCGCCCATCCCGCCGCGCAGCAGCAGGAACAGCACCAGGTAGGCCAGCGTGCTGGCGACGCCGACCGCGCCGAAGCGGACCAGTTGCCGGAACAGCCCGCGCGGCACCCCGGGCGTCACCGGCTCCAGCGGCGTGCGCCCCAATTGGGCCCGCAGCTCGCCGACGGGTATCCGCCCGGACACCAGCCCGCGCGCGACCCGGGCGACGCCCTTGAGGTCGGCGACCGCCGTGGACACGATGTCGACCCGGCTGTCGGGGTCGTCCACCCAGTCGACCGGCACCTCGTGGATGCGCGCCCCGGCGCGCTCGGCCAGCACCAGCAGCTCGGTGTCGAAGAACCACCCGGTGTCCTCGACGTGCGGGAGCAGCCGCTGCGCGACGTCGGCCCGGATCGCCTTGAACCCGCACTGCGCGTCGGAGAACCGGGCGGCCAGCGCACCGCGCAGGATCAGGTTGTAGCACCGCGAGATGAACTCCCGCGTGGGCCCGCGCACCACCCGCGCGCCGCGCGCCAGCCGGCTGCCGATGGCCACGTCGGAGTGCCCGGAGATCAGCGGCGCGACCAGCGGGGCGAGCGCCGCCAGGTCGGTCGACAGGTCGACGTCCATGTAGGCCAGCACCTGCGCGTCGGACGCGGACCACACGGCGGACAGCGCCCGCCCACGGCCCTTCTCCGGCAGGTGGACCGAGACCACCTCGGCGAACTCCTCGGCCAGGGCCCGCGCGACCGCCCGCGTGCCGTCCGTGCTGGCGTTGTCGGCGACGGTGATCCGGAACCGGTAGGGGAAAGTCCGCGCCAGGACGGCGTGCAGCTCGCGCACGCACGGCGCGAGGTCCCTTTCCTCGTTGTACACGGGGACGACCACGTCGAGCACGGGGGTCGTCGTGAGCGTGGCGAGCGTCATGGCCGTAGCCTCGGGGGCCGGCCTGGGTACCGGGTGTGTCATCGCTGTGCACCCGCTGTGAGGTCGTAGGTGACGACACCGCCGACGGTCCGCGCGGTGAAGGTGTCGGCCACCCACTCCGCGATCCGCGCCGAGGCGTCGGACCCGGTCTCGGCGGGCATCCCGGCACCGCCGAGGAAGTAGTGCACCTGTCCACTCCGGACCAACGCCTGGAACTCTCCCAGCGCGGGGGCGGGATCGGTGCCGTTGAAGCCGCCCACCGCCATCACCGGCACCCCGCTGCCCAACTGGTACCCGGCCGCGTTGTTCGACCCGACCGCCGCAGCCGCCCACCGGTACTTCCCGCTGTTGACCCGGAGCAGCGCCACCAGCTCGGCGTCCGGCACGGGAGCGCTGAGCAACCCGCCGAAGCCCCCACCGGGCCCGAACACCACCGTCCCGCCACCGCGCCGCGCGCCGTTCTCCGGGCCGGCACTGGGAATGGCACCGGAATGCGTGGTGGACGCCGTGGCGACCGAGTACGCGCCGGGCCCCAGCAACGCCGCGACCACGGCCACCGGCACCACGACCACCTCCGGTGCGACCGAGGACAGGAACACCCCCACCGCGCCCAGCAGCCCCAGCACCAGGACGGTGACGGCCAGTTCGGAGGACCAGCCCAGCAGCAGCAGGTAGCACTGCAACGCCGTCACGGCCAGCGCGCCGGAAAGTGCCGCAGCGGCAGCGGGTTCCGCCCGTCGTCGCCACAGCACCACCGACCCGATGCCGATGATCGCGCCGATCGCGGGTGCCAGCGCCACGGTGTAGTAGGCGTGGATGATCCCGCTCATGAAGCTGAACACCGAGGCGGTGACCACCAACCACCCGCCCCACAGCCCCAACCCGACCCGTTCGCGCCGGCCACCGGCCCACAGCCCGGCCACCAGCAGCACCACGGCGGTGGGCAGCAACCAGGCGATCTGGCTGCCCATCTCGGCCCCGAGCAGCCGGCTCCACCCGGTGGCACCCCACCCGCCCCCGCCGCCCACGCTGCCGACCTCGTCGCCGGTCAACCGGCCGAGGCCGTTGTACCCCAACGCCAGTTCGAGCACCGAGTTCGTCTGCGAGCCGCCGATGAACGGCCGGGCGGAAGCCGGCACCAGCTCCACCACCAGCACCCACCAGCCACCCGCGACGACCACCGCGCCCAGCGCGCCCGCCAGGTGGGCAGCCTTCCGCCACACCGCCCCGCGCGCCGCCACCAGGTACACCGCGCCGAACGCGGGCAGCACCAGGAACGCCTGGAGCATCTTCGCCAGGAACGCGAACCCCACCGCGACCCCGGCCAGCGCCAGCCACCTCCCCGACGTCGCCTCGACCGCCCGCACCGTGCAGTAGGCCCCGGCCACCAGCAGCAGCACCAGCAGCGCGTCGGGGTTGTTGAACCGGAACATCAGCACCGCGACCGGCGTCAGCGCCAGGACCGCACCCGCGATCAACCCGGCCGCGCGCCCCGCGACCCGCCGGACCGCCGCGTGCAGCAGCCACACGCTGCCCACGCCCATCAGCGCCTGCGGGACCAGGACGCTCCACGGGTTCACGCCGAACAGCCGGGCGGACAGGCCCATCACCCACACCGAGGCGGGTGCCTTGTCGACGGTGATGGCACCGGACGGGTCGGTGGCCCCGTAGAACCAGGCCGACCAGCTCTCCGCCCCCGCCTGGGCGGCGGCGGAGTAGTAGGCGTTGGCCCAGCCGGAGTCGCCCAGGCGCCACAGGTAGAGGACCGCCGTCCCGACCAGCAACAGCAACAGGGGTAGTCGCGCTCGCATACCCCGGAGCCTGGCGGCCGTGCCTAGGCGGTCGTTGTGCCTCGCCTGTGAGCAGCCTGTGCGCCCGGCAGCCGCACCGCGAACCGGGTGCGGCCGGGCCGGCTCTCCACCGACACCCCACCCCCGTGCGCCGCCACGACGGCCGACACGATCGACAACCCGAGCCCGGTCGACCCGGCCGCCCGCGACCGGGAGGTGTCCCCGCGCGAGAATCGCTCGAACACCTCGCCCTGGAGCTCCGGGGGGATGCCGGGCCCGTCGTCCAGCACCGCCAGCACGACGTCGTCGCCGTCGGGACCGAGCGAGGTGGTCACCGTCGTCCCGGCCGGGGTGTGCACCCGGGCGTTGGACAGCAGGTTCACCAGCACCTGCTGCAACTTGTGCCCGTCACCCGGCACGGTCACCGGCTCCGGCGGCAGCTCCAGCCGCCAGTCGTGCTCGGGCCCGGCGATCCGGGCGTCGCTCACGCTGTCCACCACGACCCGGGACAGGTCCACCGCGTCCCGGCCCAGCGGGCGTCCGGCGTCCAACCGCGCCAGCAGCAGCAGGTCCTCCACCAGCGACGTCATCCGCACGGCCTCGGACTCGACCCGGCGCATGGCGTGCCCGACCTCCGCCGGCACGTCCTTGCCGCTGCGGCGCGTCAGCTCCGCGTACCCCCGGATCGCGGCCAACGGCGTGCGCAGCTCGTGGCTGGCGTCGGCGACGAACTGGCGCACCCGCGTCTCGCTCGCGTGCCGCGCGGACAGCGCCTGCCCGACGTGGTCGAGCATCGAGTTCAACGCCAGCCCGACCTGCCCCACCTCGGTGTCGGGGTTGGCGTCACCGGCCGGCACCCGCTCGGCGAGCGCGACTTCCCCCTCGTGCAGCGGGAGTTCGGCCACCCGCCCGGCCGTCGCGGCCACCCTCTCCAACGGCCGCAACGTCCTGCGGATGATCAACGCACCGGCCAACGACACCGCGACCAGCCCGGCCAGCGCCACCCCGCCGACGATGAACGCCATCCGCAGCACCACGGAGTCCACATCGGACATGGGCAGCCCGGTCACCATCACCGTCCCGTCCCGCGCCCGCACCGCCACCACCCGGTACTCACCGAGGTCGGCGCCGAGGTGGACGGTCCGGGCCCGCGCGTCGGTCGGGACCGACGCGAGCGCCCGCACGTCGTCCGCCACCAGCTCGTCGGGGGAGTCCCGGTCCGGCAGGATGCGGGCCCCGTCGACCCCCGACGCCCGGAAGAACACCACCATCGTCCCCGGCGAGAACCCGGGCCGGTCGAGCGGCCCGCCGGGCACCATGCCGGGCAGCGGCGGCGGCCCACCCCGCTCCAGCCGCCGCGACGCCTCGTCCAGCCGCTGGTCGAGCTGGTTGACCTGGAAGTCGCGCAGCGCGAACACGCTCACGACCCCGATGCCCGCGCACACGATGGCGATCAGCACCACCTGCTCGACGATCAGCCGCGTGCGCAGCGGCCAGCGCTCAGGGTGCAGGCTTGAGGACATACCCGGCACCCCGCATGGTGTGGATCATCGGCGCGCGCCCGACGTCGATCTTCTTGCGCAGGTAGGAGATGTACAGCTCCACGATGTTGGCCTGCCCGCCGAAGTCGTAGCTCCACACCCGGTCCAGGATCTGGGCCTTGCTCAACACCCGCTTGGGGTTGCGCATCAAGAACCGCAGCAACTCGAACTCGGTGGCGGTCAACTCGACCGACACCCCGCCCCGCCGGACCTCGCGCGTCTCCTCGTCGAGCACCAGGTCCCCGACCACGAGTTCGGTCCCGGCGCTCGCCTCGGCGACCCCGGCCCGCCGCAGCAACCCGCGCAGCCGCAGGACCACCTCCTCCAGGCTGAACGGCTTGGTGACGTAGTCGTCGCCCCCGGCCGTCAACCCCGCGATGCGGTCCTCGACGGCATCCTTGGCGGTGAGGAACAGCACCGGCAGCACGGGCGCGTCGGCCCGCATCCGCCGCAGCACCTCCAGCCCGTCGAAGTCGGGCAGCATCACGTCCAGCACGACGACGTCGGGCCGGAACTCCCGCGCCACCCGCACGGCGGAAGTCCCGTCGAGCGCGGTGCGGACCTCCCACTTCTCCATCCGCAGGGCCATGGACATCAACTCGGCCAAAGTGGACTCGTCGTCGACCACGAGAACCCGAACCGGACTCCCGTCGGCCCGCCGAAGCCCAGGACCACCCACCGCGCGCATACCCCGATCGTCACCGGCCACCATGAGCCCACCCTGTGCCACCCCTGTGTACCACCTGTGAACACACCAGGCAGAACACCCACCCCCCGCCCGAACGACAACCCAGCTCCCGTCTCTTCCCCCCGCACCCCCGACCCCACCACCTCCCCCGGCGGCCTGCCCAGCGGCGAGCGCTCTTCTCCCTCTCACCCTCCCCGCCACACACAGCCCCACCCCAACAACCGCACAGCCCACGCACAGACTCACGCGTCACGGTCGATCGCATGACTACCGAAACCGAGAACCCGACCTGGGGTGAGGAACCGACGCCGCAGGCCGCTCCCGGCCCCGGCTGGTCCGGCCGGAAGATCGTGGTCGCGGCGGCCATCGCCGTGGGCATCGCCGCGGCCGGGGGCGGCGTCATCTACGCCGCGAGCAACTCCGAGGCGGCGCAGTCGGGCATGGGCGGCCCGCGTGGCTACGGCGGCCCCGGCATGATGCTCATGGGTCCGGGCCCGTTCGGCGACACGGCCCACGGCGAGTTCCAGAATGGCGAGGTCACGGAGCTGGGCGACTCGTCCATCACGCTCAAGAGCACCGACGGCTACACCCAGACATACAAGATCGACGACAACACCACCGTCAACGGCGGCAAGGGCACGTCCGGCCTGGCCAAGGGCGACACCGTCGTGCTGGTCGCCTCGAACGGCACCGCCACCAGCATCATCAAGGGCAACATCCGCAGCCAACGCGGCAACCCGAACAACCCCAACCAGAACAACCCACACCAGAACAACAGCCCCGACCAGAACAACCCCGACCGGAACAACCCGGGCGACGATCAGGGGCAGCCGCCACCCCGCTGATCCGGGTACAACTGTCCGCTATGAAGCGATTGGCGCTCTCGGCACTCCTGGCCACGTTCGCCGTGCTCGCGGTGGCCCCCACGGCGTCCGCCCACACCGAACTGCTCGCCGGCGACCCGGCCGACGGGGCGGTCCTGCACCAGGCGCCCACGTCGCTGACGCTCACGTTCAGCGAACCGGTGCCCGCCGAGAGCGCCACCATCACCGTCGCCGCCCCCGACAACACCCAGTGGCAGACCGGCGAGATCAGCGCGTCCGGCAGCACGCTGACCGCCGTGGTCACCCCGAAGGGCACCCCGCCCGGCCTCTACACGCTGACCTGGCAGGTAGTGGCTCTGGACGGCGACTACGTCGACGGCAAAACCACCTTCACCCTCTCCCCGGCCGCCACCCCCACCCCCGCCCCCATCCCCACCTCCGCCCCCGCCCCCGCCCCCGCCCCCGCCACCTCACTCCCGGCCCCACCCACCGGCGAGGGACCCACCACGGGCCAGTCGGTCATCACCGTCTCCGCCTTCGCCTCCAGCCGACCCACGGCAACCGCCCCCACCCCCGAGCAGGACAGCGGTGTACCGATCTGGGCGTGGGTCGTCGGGGCGCTGATCCTGGCCGCCCTCGCCGTCGCGGTCGCCCTGCGCCTCAAAGACCGCAAGGAGCAGCAGGAACGCGAAGACGACGGAACCCCGGACCCGCCCTCCGCATAGAGTCGCCCCATGACGCCGAGCCCCCGAGCGCACCCGGTAGCCGCGAGGCCGTCGGTCGACGCCACCCCGGTGGTCATCCGATGATCCCCGACGTGATCGCGCCCGATCTGGACGTGCTGTTCTGCGGCATCAACCCCGGCCTGCTCTCCGAGGCGACGGGCCGGCACTTCGCCCGCCCCGGCAACCGCTTCTGGCCGGCCCTGCACCTGTCCGGGTTCACCCCGCGCCGGCTCACCCCGGCCGAGCAGGACGAGCTGCCCGGGTTCGGTCTCGGGATCACGAACCTGGTGGCCCGCCCGTCCGCGAAGGCCGAGGAGCTGTCCGCCGGGGAACTCCGCCAGGGCGCGCGGGTCCTCACCGACCTGGCGGCGGCGCAGCGCCCGAGGTTCGTCGCGGTCGTCGGCATCACCGCCTACCGCACCGCGTTCGCCAGGCGCACCGCCCGGGTGGGTCCGCAACCCGAGCCGATTGCCGGGGCCAGGCTCTGGCTGCTGCCCAACCCGAGCGGCCTCAACGCGCACTACCAGCTGTCCGACCTGGCCTCGGTCTTCCGCGAACTCCACGACGAGGTCGTCGCCACCCGCTCCTAGCCCAGCGCTCTCACTCCAGCGCTCCGGTCCCGCCGCCACCCATCCCTACAGGTTGCGCAGCCCGTTCAGCACCCGCTCCAGCAGCCCCATGTCGGGCCCGCCGGCCGCCGCAGCGTTCTCGTGCATCGCCAGGACGCCCAGCGTGATCAGGTCGCCCAGCAGCACCCGCACCACGCCCAGCGGCAGCGTCAGCAGCGCGGACACCTCCGCCACCGACCGGGGGTGCGCGCACAGCTCCACGATGGAGCGCTGCTCCGGCCCGGTGCTGCGCATGGCGATCGCTATGCCGTTCTCCTCCAGCGAGACCAGCGTCTCCAACCGCAGGTCGTAGTCGGACGTCGTCCGGCCGCCGGTCCACGCGTAGGGGCGCACCAGGGGGCCGTTCCAGTCCTTCTCGACCTCCACGTGCCGACGCCCCGGCACCCACTCCGGCTCGTCCTCGAAGTGCCCGCTGAACGGGGCCGTCTCCTCCAGCACGTGTTCGGCGACCGCCGAGTGCTCCGTCCCCGAACTGCGTTCCACATCCCACACGCGCCCAGCATCCCGCAGATCAGCCGCGTCCGACAGGTCATCCAGGGGCGTGTCCAGAGCGCGCCACGCCCCCGGCCGGCCGAACCCGGCCCCGGCGGCACCCGTCCCGGGACCCGGCGACCGTTGGCACCCGGCGGGTCCGGGCACGTCAACGGCCTGGTCCGCCGATCTCCACCCCGGCCACCCGCCGGCTCGCCGACACTTCGGCGACGCGCAGGCACCCGCGCCCCCGACACCCGCGCCCTCGTTGATCACCCGCCAGGATTACGCCGACCCCCACGCCACCTGGGAGCACGTGCGGCCGGTCCCGTGCCGTTGGGCGATGATTGCGGTATGCGCATCCGCGAAGTGGAGATCGCCGACGACATGATCCGGCTGGGCCAGTTCCTCAAGCTGGCCGGCCTGGCGGAGAACGGCGCGCACGCGCGCGAGCTGGTGGAGGAGGGCGACGTGACCGTCAACGGCCGGGTCGAGTCCCGCCGGGGCGCGCAGCTGCACCACAACGACGTCATCGCGGTCGGCGACGAGAAGGCCCGCTTGGTTGCGAACCGTTAGAGGGGTCCTGCCCGCACCGCGCCCGGCGTTCCCGCTGCCACCCGGCCTGCACCCCGCCCCCGGGGCGTGAACTCGATCACCTCGCGAACGCCCGCGTCAACCCCGACGAGAGCCGACCCGCAGGCCAAGTCCTCCGTCGGGCCCGCCACCCGCCCCGCCGATCGCCGTCACCCCGTACACCACCCCTCGGTAACCCCGAAGTGAATTGGGTCACTCCGGCCCGCAGTCCTGGCGGGGCATTCGGCCCGCCCGTCACCGGAAGTGCCCGGACCGTTGCGCCGAATAGTCGCCTCCGGTCCGTGAATGGGTGATGGCGGGGTGCCACCCGAGCCCGCCGGACTTGGCGCATTCCGACCCTTTGTGGACTCTCCGCGCACGATTTCGAGCGCAGTCGAAAAGGGGGTGTAACGCGGCGGGCTCCGGGAGCGATGGATCTCCCCGATCGTGCCTGGGCCGGTCCGCCGGTCACTGTGGACGGTCCCGACCGGCCACTTCCAGGACTTTTTCCGACCCCTGTTTGGTAACCGCACGTCACGCGGCGGTGCACCTGTGTGCACGGTCGCGTGGCAGGTTGAATCCCGGTCGAGGATGCTGTTCACCGTGTGTGTAACGCGCCGCCCTGGCCGGACGAATGACGGTTTGTGCAGGCGGGAAAAAACGCCGGCCGCACATTTGCCACCACACCACACGCGGGTCCGTCGGGGATGCCCTGCGATGTTGCACGTCCGAACCGGCCCAACCGGGGGAGCACAGCGATGAGCGAGCAGGTCCAACCCACGCGCCGCAGACCGGTCGCGGGGGTGACGACGACGAACCGCACCACCCATCCCACCGTCAGCTCGTGGGAGCCCGCCTACCGGTACGGGGTCATCGCGGCCGACATCGTGTGCACCGTGCTCGTGGTGGTGCTCGCCGGTGCCGTGCTGTCCGCCAACCACCTGACCTTCGGCCCGCTGCCGCTGCTCGCGCTGGAGGCCGTCACGGTCGCGGTCGTGGTCGGCTCGCTGTTCCTGAACCGGGTGTGGAACACCACGGTGCTCGGCCAGGGCGCGGAGGAGTTCCGCCGGCTGGGCCGGGGCCTGTTCGGCTCGGTCGTCGCGCTCGGCCTGGGCGCGCTGGCCGCCGGGATGCCCGGCGCGCGCCTGTGGGTCTTCGTGGTCGGCCCGGCCATCGCCCTGGTGGCGTTCCCCGTCCGCTACGCGCTGCGCAGGCCGCTGCACCGCGCCCGGGGCGAGGGCAAGTGCCTGCTGCCGGTCCTGGCGGCGGGCAACGTCGACACCGTCCAGGACCTCATCTCGCGCACCCGCCGCGCGCCGCACCTGGGCTGGCGGGTCGACGCGGTGTGCACTGTGGACGGCCGCGCGGAGATCGGCGTCGAGCTGGACGGCATCCCGGTGGTCGGCCGGTTCGGCGAGCTCGCCGAGCAGGTCCGCCGGGGCGGCTACCGGATCGTCGCGGTCACCCCGGACGCCTACTGGACGCCGCGCCGGCTCCAGCAGCTCGCCTGGGACCTGGAGGGCACCGGCACCGAGATGGTCGTCGCGCCCGCCCTGATGGACTTCGCCGGCCCGCGCCTGCACGTCACCGGCGTGCTCGGGATGCCGCTGCTGCGGGTCACCGAGCCGTCCTTCACCGGCTTCCGCCGGGTGATCAAGGCGATGGTGGACAAGGTCGGCTCGTTCCTGCTGCTCGGGCTGCTGTCCCCGGTGCTGCTCGCGGTCGCCGTGGCGATCATGGTCGACACCCGGGGGCCGGTGCTCTACAAGCAGCGCCGGGTGGGCAAGGGCGGCAAGCCGTTCACGATCGTCAAGTTCCGCACCATGGTCACCAACGCCGACGCGCTGCGCGCCAAGCTGGAGTCGGTGAACGAGGGCGCGGGCGTGCTGTTCAAGATGAAGCGCGACCCCCGCGTCACGGCGGTCGGCCGCGTGCTGCGCCGCTACTCGATGGACGAGCTGCCGCAGCTGTTCAACGTGCTCACCGGCTCGATGTCGCTGGTCGGCCCCCGGCCGCCGCTGCCCGAGGAGAGCGCGAGGTACGCACCCGACGTGCGCCGCCGCCTGATGGTCAAGCCCGGCCTCACCGGCCTGTGGCAGGTCTCGGGCCGCAGCGACCTGTCGTGGGAGGAATCCGTCCGGCTGGACCTGCGCTACGTCGAGGACTGGTCGCTGGCGCTGGACGCACTGATCCTGTGGAAGACCTTCCGCGCCGTCTTCGGCGGTCAGGGGGCCTACTGACATGAGGAGCGAGATGGACCAGCCGATCGGCGTCGCCGTCATCGGTGCCGGGTACTGGGGGCCCAACCTGGTGCGCAACGCCCAGGCCACCCCCGGCCTCAAGCTGCGGTACCTGTGCGACCTGGACACCGAGCGCGCCCACCGGGTGCTCGGCGACTACTCGACCGTGCGGGTGTCCGGCTCGCTGGACGACGTGCTGGCCGACCCGGCGGTGGACGCGGTGGCGATCGCCACGCCGGCCGCCACCCACCTGCCGGTGGCGATGGCCGCGCTGCGCGCCGGCAAGCACGTGCTGGTGGAGAAGCCGCTGGCGGCCGGCTACGCGGAGGGCCTGGAGCTGGTGCGGGAGGCCGAGAACCGGGGCCTGACGCTGATGCTCGACCACACCTTCGTCTACACGCCGGTCGTGCAGCACCTGCGGGAGCTGGTGCGCGGCGGGGAGATCGGCACCGTGCAGTACCTCGACTCGGTGCGGGTCAACCTCGGCCTCGTGCAGCCCGACGTGGACGTGTTCTGGGACCTCGCGCCGCACGACCTGTCGATCTTCGACGCGATCCTGCCCGACGGCGTGCACGTGGCGCGGGTCTCCGCGCACGGCTCGGACCCGATCGGCGCGGGCCGCGCGTGCGTCGGCCACCTGACGCTGGAGCTGTCCGACGGCGTGCTGGCCCACGTGCACGTGAACTGGCTGTCGCCGACCAAGATCCGCACCATGATCGTGGGCGGCTCGCGGCGCACCATCGTGTGGGACGACCTGAACGTCGTCCAGCGCGTGTCGGTGCACGACCGGGGCGCGGACGTCATCGAGGGCGACGAGGCGCGCACGCAGGCGATCGTGTCCTACCGGCGCGGGGCCACCGTCGCGCCCGCCCTGCCCGAGCGCGAGGCGCTGCGCGGGGTGATGGCGGAGTTCGCCGCCTCGATCACGGAGAAGCGCGCGCCGCTCACCGACGGGTGGTCGGGGCTGCGGGTGCTGGCCACCCTGGAGGCGGCGTCGGCCAGCCTGGCGGCCGGCGGGGAGTTTGTCACGGTCCGGGACGTGCGCCCGGCCAACCTGGAAGAGGCGGTTGCATGACTGGGGTAGCGGCCCCGAAGCAGGGCATGGACATGACGGTCACGCCGACCGGGATCGAGGGCGTGTTCGTCGTCCAACCCGAGTGGTTCGAGGACGAGCGCGGCTTCTTCTTCGAGTCCTACAGCAAGCGGCGCTGGGAGCAGCACGGCCTGCACCTGGACTTCGTGCAGGACAACCACTCCCGGTCGTCCTCGGGCGTGTTGCGCGGCTTCCACTTCCAGAACGGCCTGGCCCCGCAGCACCGGCTGGTCCGCTGCACGGTCGGCGCGATCTGGGACGTCGTGGTCGACATCCGGGTCGGCTCGCCGACGTTCGGCAAGTGGTTCGGCATCGAGCTGTCGGCGGCCAACCGCACCCAGCTGCTGATGGGCCCGGAGTTCGCGCACGGCTTCGCGGTGCTCTCCGAGGTCGCCGAGGTGCAGTACAAGACGACCGGCTTCCACAACCCGGCGGCCGAGGGCCTGCTCGCGTGGGACGACCCGGACGTGGGCGTGCCGTGGCCGGTCGAGAACCCGACGCTGTCCGCGAAGGACAGCGCCAACCCCAGCCTGGCGACCTACCTGGAGAACCCGGCGTTCCACTATGGAGAATCAGCGTGAACCTGCGTGACGCACGTGTCCTGATCACCGGCGGTGCGGGCCTGATCGGCTCGACCATCGCCGACCAGCTCCTCGACGAGGGCGTCGCCGAGATCGTCGTGCTGGACAACCTCGTGCGCGGTCGGATGGAGAACCTCGCGGCCCCGCTCGCGGCCGGCGCGGTGAAGTTCGTCGAGGGCGACCTGCGCGACGTGGACCTGGTCAAGGCCACCACCGACGGCATCGACCTGGTCTTCCACCAGGCCGCCATCCGGATCACGCAGTGCGCGGAGGAGCCCCGCCTGGCGCACGACGTGCTGGCGACCGGCACGTTCAACGTGCTGGAGGCGGCGGTCGAGGCGAAGGTGTCGAAGGTCGTCGCGGCGTCGTCCGCGTCGATCTACGGCCTGGCCGAGGTGTTCCCGACCGAGGAGAGCCACCACGCCTACGCCAACCGCACGCTCTACGGCGCGGCGAAGGTCTACAACGAGGGCCTGCTGCGCAGCTTCCACGAGATGTACGGGCTGGACTACGTGGCCCTGCGGTACTTCAACGTGTACGGCCCGCGCATGGACGTGTTCGGCGTGTACACCGAGGTGCTGGTGCGCTGGATGGAGCGCATCGAGGCCGGCACCCCGCCGCTGATCCTGGGCGACGGCAGCCAGACGATGGACTTCGTCTACATCTCCGACATCGCCCGCGCGAACGTGCTGGCGGCCAAGGGCGACGTGTCCGACGAGGTGTTCAACGTCGCCTCCGGCACCGAGACCAGCCTCGCCCAGCTCGCGGACGCGCTGCTGGAGGTCATGGGCCGCAGCGACCTCAAGCCCGAGCACGGCCCGGAGCGCAAGGTCAACGCCGTGCCGCGCAGGCTGGCGAGCACCGAGTCCGCCCGCGCCAAGCTCGGCTTCGAGTCCACGGTGTCCCTGCACGAGGGGTTGCAGAACCTCGTCGAGTGGTGGCGCGTCGAGACCGCGAAGGGGAACCCCAACCTGCAAGGAGCCAAGGCATGATCCCGATCACCCGCCTCTACGTCGGCCAGGAGGAGGCCGACGCCGCCGCCGAGGCGGTGCTGTCCGGGTGGCTGTCGGTCGGCCCGCGCGCGGCGAAGTTCGAGGAGCTGGTGGCCGAGCAGGTCGGCGCGAAGCACGCGGTGGCCGTGAACAGCGCGACCACCGGCCTGCACCTCGCGCTGGCCGCGCTGGGCATCGGCGCGGGCGACGAGGTCATCTGCCCGTCGTTCACCTTCATCGCGACGCCGAACTCCATCCGCTACACCGGTGCCACGCCGGTGTTCGCCGAGATCGACGAGCGCACCTACAACATCGACCCGGCGCACGTCGAGAAGCTCATCACGCCGCGCACCAGGGCGATCATGCCCGCGTCGCAGATCGGCCTGCCGGCGGACCTGCACGCGCTGCGCGAGATCGCGCGCGAGCACGGCCTGCACCTGGTCGAGGACGCCGCGCCCGCGTACGGCGCGACCATCGACGGCGTCCGGCTGGGCACCATCAGCGACATCACCGTGTTCTCCTTCGACGCGCGCAAGATCCTCACCACCGGTGAGGGCGGCGTGGTCACCACGGACGACTCCGAGGTGGCGGCGAAGCTGAAGGCGCTGCGCGCGCACGCGGCCTCGATCTCCACGCTCACCCGGCACACGTCGACGGCGGTCATCGCCGAGAGCTACGACGAGGTCGGCTTCAACTACAAGATGACCGACATCCAGGCAGCGGTCGGCGTGGTGCAGCTGGGCAAGCTGGACCACGTCGTCAAGACCCGCCGCTCCCTGGCCGCCCGCTACGACGAGCTGCTGGCGGGCAACGGGTCCCTGGTCCTGCCGCACGAGCCGGCGGGCTTCGGGCACGTCTACCAGTCGTACCTGGTGCGGTTGACCGACCACGCCCGGATCGACGTGATGAACGCGATGGCGCAGCGCGGGGTCGCCACCCGGCGCATCACCGCGTGCCACCTGGAGCCGGTGTACCACGCGGGCGACGCCACGCCGTCGCTGCCGGTGACGGAGGCGGTCGCGGCGGACCACATCCTCCTGCCGCACTTCGTGGGGCTGACCGACGAGGAGCAGGACGAGGTCGTCGCAGCGCTGAACGCCGCCACCGCCTAGCAGGGAGCGGTCGGCGTCGGCAGACCCGGTGGCCGGGGGCAGGGCCCGGCCACCGGGCCTCGTCATGCCCGGCGTGATTACACAGAGTAACTTCGGCCCCGGGGTTCGGCATTGTCATCCAAATGAGATCTCCACCGGGCTAACGGCTTAACAGGTTCAGGCGACGTTCGGAGCAACAAGGTTGCACTACGGGGAGTAGTGACGGCCGCGCTACGGAGTGCGTTCGAGGAGTTGAGTGGTCGATGGCGTCGCCGGCAAGACGTCTTGTAAGGGCCCTGTGTGCTGCACTGATGGTGACCGGTTGCGTCACTCCTCTTGTCCTCCTCACCGCGCCGGTGGCGAACGCCGCCCCGTGTGACGCGCCCGTGGTGAACAAGGTGCTCTGCGAGAACACCAAACCGGGCACCCCGGACTGGCAGGTGTCGTCGCGCGACGACTCCATCCTGGGTTACACCACCGACATCAGCTCCACCCCCGGCGGCCAGGTCGCGTTCAAGATGCTGACCAACGCCTCCTCCTACACGATCGACATCTTCCGGCTCGGCTGGTACAATGGCGTCGGCGCGCGCCAGGTCGACTCGATCTCGCGCAACACCCCGCAGAACCAGCCGCCGTGCCTCCGCGACACCCCCAGCGCCCTCATCGACTGCGGCAACTGGGCGGTGTCGCTGACCTGGAACGTGCCGGCCAACGCGGTGTCGGGCATCTACTACGCCCGCGTGACGCGCGGCGACAACGGCCTGCGCAACGAGATCGCGTTCGTCATCCGCGACGACTCCAGCACCTCCAAGGTCTTCTTCCAGACCTCGGACTCGACCTGGGTGGCCTACAACCGCTACGGCGGCAACTCGCTGTACTTCGGTGACGGCCCCGGTCAGGGCGGCCAGGCGTACAAGGTGAGCTACAACCGCCCGTACACCGGTGGCGACGGCGACGAGAACTTCATCTTCAACGCCGAGTACCCGATGCTCCGCTTCATGGAGCGCAACGGCTACGACGTCAGCTACACCACGGACGTCGACAGCGCGCGTCGCGGCCACCTGATCAAGAACCACAAGGTGTTCATGGCGGTCGGCCACGACGAGTACTGGTCGAACGAGCAGCGCGCCAACGTCGAGGCGGCCCGTGAGGCGGGCGTGCACCTGGCGTTCCTGACCGGCAACGAGATCTTCTGGAAGACCCGCTGGGAGAAGAGCATCGACTCGTCCCAGACGGACTGGCGCACGGTCGCCTGCTACAAGGAGACCAAGGGCACCCAGAACGACGGCCTGAGCGACTGGACCGGCACCTGGCGCGACCCGCGCTACAGCCCGCCGCAGGACGGCGGTCGGCCGGAGAACTCCCTGCTGGGCAACATCTTCACCGTCAACGGCCGGCGCGACGACTCGCTCCAGGTCCCGGCCGCCTACGGCAAGATGCGGCTGTGGCGCAACACGTCGCTGCAGAACATGGCCGCCGGCACCACGTACACGTTCCAGCCCGGCACGCTCGGCTACGAGTGGAACACCGTCGAGGACAACGGCTACCAGCCGGCCGGTGTCGGCCAGTTCTCCCGCACGACGGTCGCCATGCTGGACGGCCCCTACGTGTTGCAGAACCACGGCGACTACTACACGCCGGACACCAAGACCCACGCGATCACCTACTACAAGCACCCGTCCGGTTCGCTGGTGTTCGGCGCGGGCACGGTGCAGTGGGCGTGGGGCCTGGACGACGAGCACGCGTTCCTGACCAACACGCCGACCTCCGACATCCGGATGCAGCAGGCGACGGTGAACTTCCTGGCCGACATGGGCGTCCAGGCGACCACGCTGATGCCCGGCCTGGTGCAGTCCGCCGGCATCACCGACACCACCGCCCCGAGCGTGAGCTACAACAACGTCCCGGCGGTCTCGACCGTCGGCCAGCCGTACAGCTTCAACGGCACGGTCGTGGACTGGAACGGCCAGGTGACCGGCATCGAGGTGTCCACCGACGGCGGCGTCCGCTGGCACCCGGCGGTGTGGCAGGCGGGCCAGACCTCTTGGTCCTACACCTACACGCCCTCGGTGTCCGGCCCGGCGCAGTTGCGGGTGCGCGCGGTGGACGACTCGCTGAACCTCTCCACGCCCGTGACGGCCTCGCCCGGCGTGGCGGCGCGGACGTGCCCGTGCGGCATCTTCGCGGCCACCGAGACGCCGAAGACGCCCGACATCCTCGACGGCTCCGCGCTGGAGCTGGGCGTGAAGTGGCGTTCCAACACCAACGGCTACGTGCGTGGCGTCCGCTTCTACAAGGGCCCCAACAACACCGGCACGCACACCGGCACCCTGTGGACGGCCGGCGGCCAGCAGCTCGCCACCGGCACGTTCGTCAACGAGACCGCGTCGGGCTGGCAGACCCTGCTGTTCCCGGTGCCGGTCGCGGTCACCGGCAACACCACCTACGTGGTGTCGTACGTGTCGCCGACCGGGCACTTCTCGGCCGACACCGAGTACTTCAGCCGCCGTTCCAAGTACCTGGAGCCGCTGACCGGCCTCCAGAGCGGCGTGGACGGCAAGAACGGCGTCTTCCGCTCCGGCGCGGGCTTCCCCGACCGCGAGTCGCAGGACGACAGCAACTACTGGGTCGACGTGGTGTGGGCACCGGACCCCGGCCCCGACACCCGCGCGCCGGAACTGGTGAGCACCAGCCCGTTGGCGAGCGCCGCCAGCGTCGGGCTCACCCCGACGCTGAGCGCGACCTACGACGAGGCGGTCAACCCGAGCAGCCTCCAGTTCACGCTGACCGGTCCGGGCGGCGTCGCCGTCGCCGGCACCACGTCGGTGACCGGCAACGGCAAGACCGCCCAGTTCACGCCGAACGCGGCGCTCACCGCCGGCACCGCCTACACGGCGGCCGTCCGGGTCAAGGACGCGGCGGGCAACCAGACCGCGCAGTACACGTTCGGCTTCACCACCGGTGCCAACCGCCCGGCGACGTGCCCGTGCACGATCTGGGACGACTTCGCCACGCCGGCCACGCCGAGCGCCGACGACGCCACTGCCGTCGAGCTGGGCACGAAGGTCCGCTTCAACGGCAAGGGCGAGGTGCTGGGCGTCCGGTTCTACAAGGGCGCGGGCAACACCGGAACCCACAAGGGCTCGCTGTGGTCGGCGAGCGGGCTGCTGCTGGCGACCGGCACGTTCTCCAACGAGACCGCTTCGGGCTGGCAGACGCTGACGTTCGCCTCGCCGGTCGTGGTCCAGGCGAACACGACCTACGTGGTCTCCTACTACGCGCCCAACGGGCACTACGCCGTGACGCCGGGCTACTTCAACGGGCAGAGCGCCGGCTACGGCTCGATGCGCGCGCTGGCCAACGGCACGGACGGCGTCAACGGCCTGTACCGCTACGGCGCGGGCGGCGGCTTCCCGACGTCCTCGTACAACGCGGCGAACTACTGGGTCGACGTGATCTACAAGAACGGGCTCAACGGCGACACCACGCCGCCGACCCTCACCACCCGCACGCCGGGGACGGACGCCACGAACGTCGGGCTGAACTCCTCGCTGTCGCTGGTGTTCTCCGAGGCGATGGACCCGGCGTCGACGCAGATCTGGCTGACCGACCCGGGCGGCGCGAAGCTCACCGGCACGGTCGCGCTCTCCGGTGACCAGAAGACGGTGACCTGGACGCCGGCCGGCCCGCTCAAGCCGAACACGCGGTACGCGGCGAACGTGCTGATGGCCGACGTGAACGGCAACGCGATGGTGTCCGCCGCGACCTGGTCGTTCACCACGTCCACGACGGCGACCTGCCCGTGCTCGCTGTTCAGCTCGGCCACCGTGCCGACGACCACGTCGGCCGACGACGGCGGCTCCTACGAGCTGGGCGTGCGGTTCAGCCCGACGCAGAGCGGCCAGATCAGCGGCGTGAAGTTCTACAAGGGCGAGGGCAACACCGGCACCCACACCGGGTCGCTGTGGTCCTCGGCGGGCGTGCGCCTGGCGACGGGCACGTTCACCGGCGAGACGGCGAGCGGGTGGCAGACGCTGACCTTCGCCCAGCCGGTCACGGTCGCGCCGGGCCTGGTCTACACGGCGTCGTACTTCGCGCCCAACGGCCACTACGCGATCGACCAGGGCTACTTCCAGGCGACGGGGATCAACGCGCCGCCGTTGACCGCGCCGCAGACCGGCGAGGGCAACCCGAACGGCGTCTTCCAGACCGGCGGCGGGTTCCCGACCACGTCCCACCAGGGCAACAACTACTGGGTGGACGTCGTCTACACGCCCAACGCCGACACCACGGCACCGGTCAGCTCCGGCCACACCCCGCTGACCGGCGCGGTCGACGTGCCGCTCACCACCCAGGTGACGGCGAGCTTCGACGAGCCGGTCGACCTGACCAACACGCAGTTCTCGGTCAGCGACCCCGGCGGCGCGAAGCTCGACGGCACGCTGACCCGCTCGGCCGACCAGCAGACGGTGCTGTGGACGCCCGCCAAGCCGTTGGCGGCGACCACGAAGTACACCGCGAGCGTGCGGGCGGCCGACACCGGCGGCAACATCATGGCCACGGCGCTGACGTGGTCGTTCACCGCCGCCACCGGCCAGACGTGCCCGTGCTCGCTGTTCAGCGCGGCGACCCTGCCGACCGTGCCGTCCGCCGACGACAACGGCCAGTACGAGCTGGGCGTGCGGTTCACCCCGTCCGCCAACGGGTTCGTCACCGGCGTGAAGTTCTACAAGGGCACCGGCAACACCGGCACCCACACCGGCACGGTGTGGTCGGCCGACGGGGTTCCGCTCAAGACCGGCACGTTCGCCAACGAGACGGCGACGGGCTGGCAGACGCTGACCTTCGGCACGCCGCTGGCGGTGACGGCGGGCACGACCTACGTGGCCTCCTACACCGCGCCCAACGGCCACTACGCGGTGAACCACGGCTACTTCGCGGGCTACACCGCGACCTCGCCGCCGCTCACCTCGCCGGCCACCGCCGAGGGCGCCCCGAACGGCCTCTACCAGGTCGGCTCCGGGTTCCCGACGAACAGCTACCAAGGAAACCACTACTGGGTCGACGTGGTCTTCACGACCAGCTGAGACCGGCCGGCCGGGTCCACGCGGACCCGGCCGGCCCACGTTCCGGAGGGGATCGGCATGACACCACGGCCACTGCTGCTGGTCGGCGGGGGAGGGCTCGCGCGCGAGGTGCTCGCGGCGGTCCGCCTCCTGCCGGAGGAGTGGCACCCCCTGGGCGCGCTGGACGACGACCCGTCCCGGCACGGCGCGGACCTCGACGGCCTGCCCGTGCTGGGCGGGTCGGAGCTGGTGCACGACCGGACCGACGCGGCGGTGCTGGTGTGCATCGCCAGCGCGCGCCGGCCGTTGGGCCGGATGACCGTGGTGCGGAGGCTGGGCTTGCCGGAGGATCGGTGGGCCACGCTGGTGCACCCGGCGGCCTCCGTGCCGCCGGGGGCCGTCGTGGGGCCGGGAACGGTCCTGCTGGCCGGGGTGGTCGTGACGACGCCGCTGCGCTTGGGGGCGCACGTCGTCGCCATGCCCCACGTCCTGGTGACCCACGACGACGAGGTCGGCGACGGTGTGACGCTGGCCGGCCGCGCGTCGCTGGGCGGAGCGGTCCGGGTCGGGGAGAGCGCCTACCTGGGCCAGGGCTCGTCGGTCCGGGAAGGCGTGTCGATCGGGGCGGGCGCGGTGGTGGGCATGGGCTCGGTGGTGCTCGCGGACGTGCCCGAGGGTGAGGTCTGGGCGGGCGTGCCGGCCGGACGACTGCGAGAGGGGAACGGTTCGTGATCGACATCCCGCTGGTGGACCTGCGTGCGCAGCACGAGCAGGTGGCCGACGAGGTAGCCGAGGGCTGGGCCGAGGTGCTCAAGACCACGGCGTTCATCGGCGGCAGGCAGGTCGCCGAGTTCGAGGCGGAGTTCGCCGCCTACCAGGAGGTCCCGCACTGCGTCGGGGTCGGCAACGGCACCGATGCCATCGAACTGGCGCTGCGCGCGCTGGAGGTCGGGCCCGGCGACGAGTGCGTCCTGCCCGCCAACACCTTCATCGCCACCGCCGAGGCCGTGGCCCGGACCGGGGCGACGCCCGTCCTGGTGGACTGCGTCGCCGACACCGGGCTCATCGACACCTCGCTGGTCGCCGACGCGCTGACCGCGCGCACCAAGGCGATCGTGCCGGTGCACCTGTACGGCCAGGCCGCCGAGGTGGAGCGGCTGCGGTCGTTCGGCGTGCCGGTCGTGGAGGACGCGGCGCAGGCGCAGGGTGCGCGTCGCCACGGCGTGGCCGTCGGCGGCCTGGGCGACATCGCGGCCACCAGCTTCTACCCGGGCAAGAACCTCGGCGCCTACGGTGACGGCGGTGCCGTGCTGACCGCGTCCGACCGGCTGGCCACGGCGGTGCGCCTGCTGCGCGAGCACGGCTCGCCGCGCAAGTACGAGCACACCGTGCTGGGCTTCAACAGCCGGCTGGACACGCTCCAGGCCGTGGTGCTCTCGGCGAAGCTGCGCCGGCTGGAGGGCTGGAACGCGGCCCGGCGCACGGCGGCCGAGCGGTACTCGGCGCTGCTGGCGTCCGTGGCGGGGGTGACCCCGCCGGTGGTGCTGGAGGGCAACCTGCCGGTGTGGCACCTGTACGTGGTGCGGGTCGCGGAGCGCGACCGGGTGCTCTCGGCGCTGCACGCGGCCGGGATCGGCGCGGGCATCCACTACCCGACGCCCGTGCACCTGACCGGCGCGTTCGACTCGCTCGGGCACGCGCGCGGCGACTTCCCGGTGAGCGAGCGGGTGGCCGGCGAGATCCTGTCCCTGCCGCTGTTCCCGGAGATCACCGCCGGCCAGCAGGAGCGGGTCGTTACCGCGTTGGCGGAGGCGGTGCGATGACCGTCTTCGTGCACCCGAAGGGCCTGTGCGAGAGCGACGAGGTCGGCGAGGGCACCCGGGTGTGGGCGTTCGCGCACGTGCTGCCCGGCGCGCGGGTCGGCCGCGACTGCAACATCTGCGACAACGCGTTCGTGGAGGGCCGGGCGGTGCTCGGCGACCGGGTGACCGTGAAGAACGGCACCCTGGTGTTCGACGGGGTGGTGTGCGAGGACGAGGTGTTCCTCGGGCCGAACGTGCTGTTCACCAACGACCTGCGCCCGCGCGCGGCGATCCGCCGGACCGGCGACGACCTGCTGGCCACCGTGGTGCGGCGCGGGGCGTCGCTGGGCGCGGGGACCGTGGTGGTGTGCGGCGTGGAGATCGGCGAGCACGCGTTCGCGGCGGCCGGGTCGGTGGTGACCAAGGACGTGCCGGCGCACGCGTTCGTGGCGGGCAACCCGGCGCGGCACAAGGGCTGGGTGTGCTCGTGCGGTCAGCGGCTGGACGCGGGGCTGGTGTGCCCGGACTGCGGTGGCCGGTTCGCCGAGGGCGACAAGGGGCTGGTGGCGCTGTAGGCGGGTGCCGTTCGGCGCTCGTGGAGGTTCGAGGCGGGCTCCGGGTGTCTCCGGAGCCCGTTCTTCACGGCACCGTCGCGCGGGATCGCGGGGGTTTGGCGAAGGGGCGGCGGCTCATGATGATGGACTTGAGCGTCCGCTTGCGCTCCTCGGCGTCGGCCTCCTGCTTGGCGATGCGCAGCATCGCGCCGGACAGGCCGATCATGGTGAACGCCATCCCGGTCGCCACGCCGAAGCCCAGCAGGTCGAACGTGATCGCCGCGATGCCGCCCGCGAGCACGGCGGACAGCACGGCCGCCGCGACACCGCGCAGGTGGTCGTCCTGGCTGATCACCCGGACCTTGAGCACCGCGAACCCGGCCGCCAGGAACAGCCCGATCAGGGCGAACATGCCCAGGTAGCCGTTCTCGATCAGGGTCAGCAGGAACTGGTTGTCCAGGATCGTGTACTTGGTCGGCAGGAAGGTGCCGAAACCCCGGCCCAGCAACGGGTTCAGGTCGATCTGCTCGGCGGCGGCGGCGTAGTCGGCGGTGCGCGCCTTGACGCTCGGGTCGTCCTCGATGTTGGAGAACATGCCGCGCAGCGTGCCGAACAGGCCGGGCACCACCAGGCTCGCGCCCAGGAAGAACCCGCCGCCGACCACCATCGCGGTGACCTTCCGCTTGCGCGGCAGGGTGAAGATCATGACGATGCCGGCGACGGTCATGCCCAGGATCGCGGTCCGCGACAGCGCCGTCATCCCGCCCAGGCCGCACAGCGCCAGGCAGATCAGCCACCGCTTGTACGGGGCGCCGTCGTCCCGGGCCTTGAACACGTAGTGGGTGGCCATCGGCACGGCCATCGCGCAGATCAGGCCGTACTCGATGGGGTGGTTCGTGGTGCCGGTGGGGCGGCGGAAGATCGACCGCGACTCCATCACCGCGTAGCCGTTCTCCTGCGCCCGCAGGCCGGGGATGCTGACGTACCCGGCCAGGTCGACGCCGAGGCCGAACTGCACCAGCCCGACGAACGCGATCACCGCCGCGCAGCCGACGATCAGCTTGAGCACCTTGTCCAGGCGCTCCTTGGTGCGCACGGCGTCGCAGATGAAGACCGCCATGCTGAGCGTCGCCAGGATGCGGATGATGCTGGAGTCCGCGACGGTCAGCTCGTCGGTGGGCAGCCACCGCCTGGTGGCCACGCCGTAGGTCGCCAGGTGCGAGGCGAGGTAGAGGCCGAGCGCGGTGCGCACGACGTTGCGGCCCTTGCCCATGCCGAGCGTGTCGACCATCTGGGCGGCCAGCCAGACGACGCCCAGCAGCAGCGCGAACACCAGCGCCGGCGGGAGCGTCATCGGCACGAAGGACAGCACCAGCCGGGCCGGGATGATCAGCAGGGCGAACAGGTACACGCAGACGAGGGTCGCGCCGTCCGCCCGTTGCCTGACCCGCCGGAGCACCTCGGTCAAGGTCTGTCTTCGTTGCTCGGCCATGTCGGGGACGGCGGCGGCACGGCGATCTTCACGGTCTTCTCGCTGGCGGTCGGCTGCGGCTTGGCGGCCGGTTGCGGCTTGGCGGCCGGTTGGGGGTGCGGCGGGGTGGCGGGGTTCGCCTGCTGGGAGGCGGTCAGGCCGCCGGGCTTCGACTGGTGGGCCGGTTGGCCGATCTTCGCCGCCGGGATGCCGCTCGCCGGGAAGCCGCCGGGCGGGGTGCCCGGGGCCTTGACCTTGATGGTCTGCTCGCTGGCCGTGGGGTGCGGGCGGCGCGCGGGAGGCGCGGGCGGGCGGCGGGGGGTGCCGTTGACCTGGGCTGCCTGCTGCGGTTCCTGGGCCTGGTCGCGGGCCTGGTCGCGGGGCGCTTGGTGGTCGTGGGCGTCGTCGCGTTCCTGGTCGCGTTCCCGGTCGCGGTCGGCGTCCTGGTCGGCGGCGGCCTTCGCTTTGCGGCGCTTGATGTTGTTCATGATGCTGTCGGCGCCGAAGGTCGCGGCGGTGGTCAGCAGCATCAGCAGCACGAAGGCGGCGCCGGCGTAGCGGACCTTGCCGCCGATCTGCGCCTCGGCCTCGGTCGGGTTGACGATCACCTGCGAGGTGATGAACGTCGGCTCCGGGGCCTTGAGCTTGCGCTGCTGGTCCTCCAGCTCCTTGGAGGCGAACTCCATGACGGTGGTGACCATCTTCTCCGCCTGCTCGGGTGACTCGCTGTCACCCGTGACGAACAGGAAGGGACCGTTCTGGCCGCCGCCGGTCGCGGTGTAGTTCAGCGTGGAGCCCTTGGTGATGCCGAGCTGCTCGCGGGTCTTCGGGTCGGCGAGGATCTGCGCCAGGATCTGCGAGGTGGTCGCCAGGCTGCCGTCGAACGCGAGCAGGGGGTTGATCTTCACGGCCTCTTCGGGCGTGACCTTCTGCGAGAAGGTGCCGCCGGCCGCCGGCGTGGTCAGCACCATCACGCCCGAGGACTGGTAGCGGGTCGGGATCGACAGGAACATGCCGGCGGCCACCGCGACGGCGACCACGGCTGACGGCACGGCGATGTACCACCGCCTCCGCAGCGTGCGCACGGCGCCCCAGAAATCCATCCGTTCCCCGATCCGTGTTGACCCTCGGCGGTCCATCGCAAGGTGTTGTTACTCTGAAATCGGCCGACTCGCGCCTTGTTGTTACAGGTGGTGATGGACTTGGGCTCGCGGCGTGTCGCGCTCGCCGTCGGTGCCATCGTACTGGTCGTCGCGGCCGGTGTGGTGTATGTGGTGGCGGTCGTCCGGCAGCAACCGGTGACCCCGGTGGCGGCGGTGGACGCCGACCTGATGTTCGTCGAGCTGGCGGACGGCCGGAGTCGGGTGGAGGAGGTCGCGCTGGCGTCCCCGGACGCCCGCAGCGGCACGCCGCTGGCCTGCCAGCGGGTGTACCGCGCGGCGGGCACGACGGTGTGCCTGAAGCTGGCCGGACCTGGGCCGACGTACGCGGCGGAGGTGACCCGGGACGGCACTTCGCGCTCGGTCGCGCTGCCCGGCGTGCCCAGCCGCGCGAAGGTGTCGACGTCCGGCCAGGTGGTGTCGTGGACGTCGTTCGTGACGGGCGACTCGTACGCGGTGCCCGGCGGGTTCTCGACCCGGACCGGCTACCTGGACGTGAGGACGGGCACGGCCGTGGAGTCGCTGGAGGGCTTCACGGCGGAGGTCGAGGGCAGCGTCCACACGGCACAGGACGTGAACTACTGGGGACTCACCGTGGCCTCGGACGACCGGACGTTCTACGCGACCCTGGCGTCCGGTGGGTTCACCTGGCTGGTGAAGGGCGACCTGGTCGACCGTCGCGTGACGTCGCTGCGGCGTGACGCGGAGTGCCCGTCGCTGTCACCGGACGGCACGAAGATCGCGTACAAGAAGAGGATCGGCCGGCTGGGCCCGTGGGACCTCGCGGTGCTGGACCTGAAGACGGGGGAGGAGCGCCGGCTCCCGGGCACGGCGGGGATCGACGACCAGGCCACCTGGTTGGACGATTCGCGGCTGGCGTTCTCGGCGGTGCCGAAGGACTCCAAGCTGGCGTCGATCCACGTGGTGCCGGTCGACGGGTCCGCTGAGGCCACGTTGCTGATCCGGGATGCGACGTCGCCCTCGCCGGTGTGAGGTTGCGAGCCGCTGAGGATGACACGACCCGGGCGTTGCGCGTTGGTGGTGCTCTGGGTTGCGTCGTCGGTGGTTCTGGGCAGTTGCGCCCCGGCTGCGGTGGAGGTCCGCCGGGGTGAGGTGGTCGGTGGGCCTACTGCCTCGTACTACCGGAAGTGGGTGAACGGGCCGAATCCTGCCGGGGATGACCGGGTTTTCCCGGTCAACGTGTGGATGCAGGATCCGTCCGAGGTCGTCGGCGGCAGCCTGGTCGGGGACGCTTATCGGTCGATCGGTGTTTCCGCCACGCTGGGGCTGTGGGACGACGAGGAGTGGGTGCGGCGGCGGGACGCGGTGTACTCGACCGGGTGGGCGGCCTACGTTTCGCACGGCAAGGTCGATGCTGTGCTGGCCGATCCCGGGCGTGCGAAGCACTTCTGGGGTTACCTGGTGGCGGACGAGCCGGACATGCAGAAGTCGGCCGGCGGGCGGTTGCACCCCGAGTTCCAGCCGTCCGCTGTGCTGCGGGTTGCCGACGAGGTTCGGGCGAAGGACCCGACGCGGCCGACGGTCGTCAATTTCGGTGCGTGGATGGGCACTCCGTGGGGGCGCGAGCGGTACGGGCACGTCGAGAAGACGTACGAGGACGACATGCGCACGTACTGCGCGGCTGCCGACATCGCCTCCGCCGACCACTACGGGTGGACCGACCTCGACACCGGTTCGGTGGGGGCGTTCCGGTACGGGGAGGTCATCGACACCATGCGCCGGTGGTGCGGGACCGACAAGCCGGTGTTCGGGTTCGTGGAGACCGGGCACCCGTACGAGGACGGCGGGCTGATCACCCCGGACCAGGTGGAGGCGGCGGTCTGGAACTGCGTCCTGCACGGTGCCGACGGGATCAACTACTTCGCGCACAGCTTCTTCCCGGAAGGGCGGGGGGATTTCGCCAGTGCGATCAGCCGGTCGGACGTGGCGGCGCGGCTCAAGGCGGTCAACGCGCGGTTGCAGGCGTTCGCCCCGGTGTTGAACTCGCCGTCCGTGGGCGGGGTTCGGGGGGAGGGGGACGTGCCGATCGCCGTCCTGCACAAGGTCGTGGACGGGTGGCACTACGTGTTCGTCCAGGCCGATGGGGACGAGGCCCGGCCCGGCAGCGCGCGCACGAAGGTCACGGTGACCCTGCCGGTGCGGGGTGGTGTGGCCGAAGTGGTGGATGAGGGTCGCGGTGTCGCGGTGGTGGATGGGCGGCTTGTTGACGAGTTGTCGCCCTATGAGGTGCGCGTGTACCGGTTTCCGGCCGAGTGAAGAGTGCGTGGGGGTGTGGGGTGGCTAACGGTGCGGGGGTGGTTGGCGATGTGGTTGTGGCAGCAGGGTGTGGGTTGTCGTGATGTGGGTTGATGCGGAGGCACGGCTTGTTATCACGTCCGGTGAACGGGGTTGTGAACATCGTGGTCCGGCCGGCCGGGTCGCCGTACTTCGGGCCTGTCCGGTACGCCGCGCGCCTTCGGGTGTTGCGACGGGTGGCGGAAGGGGCGCGGCGGGTGTCGGGGCACACCGCTGCTCTGTCGGCTTGGCGGGGGATTTCGCTTCGTAGCCGGGAGCAGAGGTGAAGGGTGTGTGGGTGTTTCCGAGCTACGTCGGCTGAGCGAGTCGGCGGCCGGTGATGCGGATCATGGACCAGCGCACCATGGCCTCGTGGTGGTGGGGTAGGCGTTCGTAGTCGCGGACGCAGCGGCGGCGTCCGGTGATCCAGGCCAACTTCGTCCGACCACCCACCTCCTCGGCAGTACGGTGAAGTGCGGCACCTGCGGACGTTGGACGACCGTCCCGGCCGCGAGTGGCCCGGCCGACCGTGGTGGCCGCGCCCTCCGACTGCGAGTCCATCACCGCCGCCGCGGCGTGGCGGCCCTGCCCTCCACCGAGCGGACGCGGTCGCGCAACGCGTCGAGCAGCCGCTGCGACGCACCGGCCTCCTCCCAGGCTGCGAAACGCTTGTAGACCCTGAGCCAGGGCGGGAAGTCCTCGCAACCTCCACATGAAGATCGTCCGCCCAGCGGCTGCACCGAAACCGGTCCGCTCAGAAGTCGAGTTCGCGGCGCAGGGCCTTCTCCAGTTCGTGGCCGGCGGCGTCCCAGGAGCGGCTGGAGACGCTGGCCGAGGCTGCTTGGGCCACCTGGGCGAAGTCCCGGGTGGTGACCACATCGGACAGCGCCCGCGCCAGGTCGTGCGGGGTGGCGGGGGCGTAGCGGACGTGGTCGTTGTCCAGCACGACCCTGTTGTGCGGTGCGTCGTTGACCACCGGGAGGCAGCCTGCCGCCAGCATCTCGTGGGGGACCAGGGAGACGTTGGTCATCGACAGGGTCAGGCCCGCGTAGCACCTGTTGTAGATGTCGTTGAGCTGGTCCGGGGTCACCAGGCCGTGGTCGGTGTGGCGTGGGCCGATCGTGCCGATCTTCTCGCCGTAGGTGTGGATGTCGATCTCGGGGTGGCGTTCGGCGAAGATCTCCAGTGCCAGCAGGCCGATCTCGATGGCGCGGCGGGGTGCCAGGCGCCTGGCGTAGAAGACGACGCCGTCGCGCCGGGTGTTCTCCTTGAGGTGGTAGCGGTCGGCGTCGCAGCCGAAGTCGAACCAGTCCGCCGCCATCCCGGTGTCGTCGCGCAGCTTCTCGGCCAGGAAGCGGCCGGCGGTGAAGCCGTGAAAGCCCATCCGGTAGGTGTTCTCGGCCAGCGCCGACAGGCCGCCCACCGGGTAGAACCACGGCTCGTAGTCCTGCACCAGGTAGAATCTCTTGCCCGCGCACGGGTCGTTGAACGCCGGGTAGCACGTCATCCACGCGGTGGCGAACACGGCGTGGGCGTCGGCCATGCCCTTCGTGACGTCGAGCACTTCGCCCCGGAAGCCGGGGTACGCGCTCCTGATCGTCGGCACGTGGTCCTCCGCGCGGCTGCCGTACACGTCGTACAGGTACAACCGGCAGGTGTGGCCGAGGGACTCCAGGTGCTGGATGAGGCGGAACATGGTGGTGTGGCCACCGGAGCCCGGCGCGGGCGGGGTGCTGACCCAGTTGACGGTGAGCTTGCCGTCCTCGGGGACCGGCGGGACGACCAGGGGTGCGCGGTGGCCGATGTCGGCGTTGCGGACGTCCTCCAAGCGGACCGGGAAGACCTCCTCGTCCGCGCCCAGGCGCTTGGCGGCGTTGCGCAACGCGCGTGCGCCGAGCTGCCGCACGCCCTCCTCCTGGACGATCCGGGACACCTGGTGCGCCCTGCGCCGGAACACCTGGACTGGCTTCACGGCTGACCCCTTCGCAGCAGCCCGAGCGCCTCGTGGCGCAGGGGGAAGACGACGGCGGCATAGGCCACCAGCGACAGCGCGCCGCCGATGATCAAGCGCCACAACGAGTTCGGGACGAACCACTGCACGGTGAGCGCGACGGCCACCATCACGGCGCCGCCGAGCACGGGCCGCGACACGGCCGACGCCAGCGCCGCGAGCTTGACGCCGTAGGGGCGGAACGCGACCAGGTACGCCGGCACGATGAACACCAGCACGACGACGCTCTGCGCCAGCGCCACGCCCCGGATGCCGTCCAGGTGCGCGCCCAGCGCGAGCAGCGGCACCAGGGCGACCAGCCAGACGACGTGGATCACCAGGATGGCCCTCGAACGGCCGGCGCTGGCGAGGTAGTCGTAGCCCAGTTCCAGGGCCACGCGCATCGCGCCCAGCAGGACCAGGGCCGCCAGCGCGGCGGCGGTGGGCGCCCAGCGCTCGCCGTAGACGGTGCGCACGAGCGGGTCCGCCAGCGAGGCCAGCAGGACGCAGGCCGGGACGGTGAACAGCGCCAGCAGGCCCAGCGCCCGCGAGAACGTCCGCTGGAACAGGTCCGGGTCGTCGCGGACCTTCGAGAACGCGGCCAGCGACACGCTGCGCACGGGCTGGGAGAACGCGCCGACCGGCCAGTTCGCCAGGTTCGTGGCCAGCAGGTAGTACCCCAGCGGCACGGTGCCGAGCATACTGCCGACGATGATGCCGTCGACGTTGAGCACGCCGAAGACCAGCAGCGACGCGCCGGCCAGCGGCAGGCCGAAGCCGAGCAGCTCGCGGGCCCGCCGGCGGTCGAAGCCCGGCCGGTAGCGCTCCTTGGTGAAGGCGAACATCACCACGGCGGCGGTCAGGTTGGTGGCGATCCGCGACCAGGCGAGGCTCCACGCGCCGAAGCCCATCAGCGCCAGGACGATGACGACGGTGGTCCCCACGACGAACGCCGACGTGTCGGCGGCGAACTTGTGGTCCTGCCGGAACTCGCGCTGCAACAGGGCACCGGGCACGGCGGACACGCCCGCGACCACCAGGGCGACCGACATGAGCTGGATGACACCCGTGGCCTGCGGCGTGTCCATCGCGTCGGCGAACCACGGCGCCCCGAGCACGCAGATGCCGCACAGCAGGCACCCGGACAGGATCGACAGCGTGGTGACCGTGGGTGCCAGGTCGCCGACGGGCTCGTCCGTGCGGACCAGGGCGACGCTCACGCCCATCTCGCTCACGCTGAGCACGATGTTGAGCACGACGAGCGCGACGGCGAACACGCCGAACTGCTCGGGTGCGATGAGCCGGGCCAGCAGGACGCCGACGCCGACCTGGGAGACCCGCTGCAAGAGGCTGTTGACGGCGCTCCAGCGGATCGCCCTCGTGACCTTGCCCTCCAGGGTGGTCACTGGCCGCGCCACTTCCAGACCTGCTTGCCGATCACGCCGCGCCCGCGCTTGGCCAGGTGCGCGCCGACGAACACCTGCGTGCGGCTGCACAGCTTCGGGCCGACGGCCTTGCGCCGGGACAGCGCGCGGTACTCGGGCAGTCGCTCGGCGTGCGGGTAGACCTTGCGGGCGAACTCGACCAGTTCCTCGGTGGGGATCTCGTCGAGCTTGTCCCGGTCGTAGGCGCGGACCGCGCGCCACAGGGCGTCCTTGGCGATGGACCGGTTGGCGAGGTTCTTCAGCCTCGGCGGGAGGTCGGGGTGCTCGGCGAAGAAGCGGTCGAAGACGGCCTGCCGCTGCTCCAGGTCGGCGAACACCGACGAGAACTGGGTGCGGAACATGCTCTGCTGGTGGACCCGGTAGTAGGCGGCGGGCTTGCCGCGCACGTAGCCGATGTCGGAGACCGCCGCGATGCGCATCCACATCTCGAGGTCGCCCGCGTGCGGCAGGTCCGGCCGGTAGCCGCCGACCTGCTGCTGGACCGACGTGCGCACCACGGCCTCGGGCGAGGACAGCACGTTCTGGCCGGTGCGGCAGCGGTTCTCGATCCAGTCCACACCGGACCAGACGGTGCGGCCGGCGGGCGGGGTCACGATCGAGGGCAGGTCGTCGTGGTCGGAGTAGTACACGACCCGGCCGTACACCATGCCGACGTTCGGGTGCGCCTGGAACACCTCGGCCGCGCGGGCGAGCGCGCCCGGGGCCAACAGGTCGTCAGCGGACAGCAGCACGGTGTAGTCGGCCTTCGCCCACTCCAGCAGGCCCTCGTTGTAGGTGGCGATGTGGCCCTGGTTGACTTCGTGGCGGCGGCCCTCGACCCGGGGGTCCTCGGTCAGCTCCGCCATGACCTCGGGCGTGTCGTCGGTCGACGTGTCGTCGATGATGAGCACGCGCACGTCCACGCCGGGCTGGTCGAGCACGCTGCGCACACATGCTCTCAGGAACCGCGCGTAGTTGTAGCAAGGTATGACGACGTCGACCGTGGGACGTGTCCGGGCTTGAGTCACGTCCTATGACATCGGTACCGGCGTCGGATCGTTAACCGGGGGCGTCGGCTGCTCCCGGCGGATAACGGTGGGCGGGGTTTCCCGATGTACCGGGCAACGGGAAGGGGTCGTGATGGACCACGTCATTCTGACGCGCTTCAACCTGCCGTCCGTGGGTGCGGAGAGCATCGTGCGGGCGCGGGAGGGGTGGTTGACCGAGCGCGTCGGGCTGTTCGAGCGGTACTGCCTGCCGTCGGTGCGCGCGCAGACGTCCGCCAACTTCAAGTGGATCATCTACTTCGACCCGGAGAGCCCGCAGTGGCTCAAGGACCGCATCGGCGAGCACGGCGACGCGTACACCCCGCTGTTCCGCGAGCAGGTCGGCCGGGAGGACCTCGTCGGTGACCTGGGCGCGCTGTTCCCGGTCAAGGGCGACGGGCTGATCACCACCAACCTGGACAACGACGACGGCGTGGCGGCGGACTTCGTCCAGCGCCTCCAGGACGAGCCGCCGACCGGTCGCCGCACCGCCCTCTACCTGGCGAACGGCCTGGTCAAGAGCCCGGAGGGACTGTTCGCGCACCACGACCGGGACAACGCGTTCGCGTCCGTGCGGGAGGGGTGGGAGGCCCCGATCACCTGCTGGGCCGACTGGCACAACCGGCTCGACCGGCACGCCGAGGTCGTCTCGCTGGGCGGTGCGCCGGGATGGCTCCAGGTCGTGCACGGCGGCAACGTCAGCAACCGGACCCGGGGCCGGCTGGTCTCGCCCGCCCCCTACCGCGCGCTGTTCGGCGACGCGCTGGACGACCTGCCGGAGCCGGACGGCCGCGTGCTGGCCCGCGACCGGTTCGTCGGGCACCCGGTGCGGGTCGCCCGCGACGGGGCCCGGTACCTCGCCAAGACCGCCGCCATGAAGGTGCTCGGACCGGACGGGTTCGAGAAGGCCAAGCAGGTCCTCGCCGCGCGCGGCCGGGTCAAGTCGTCGAGCTGAACAGGACGTCGAACCGATGGCTCGTGCCCGACTGGGGCTGCTCGCGGCTGTGGCGCTTCTCACGGCCGGCTGCACGGCGGAGACCGGACCGCAGTCGTCCCCCGGCGCGTCGACGGGGTCGACCGCACCGGTGGTCGACTACTACAAGAAGTGGGCGAACGGTCCCAACCCGACCGGCGACCCGGCGCTGTTCCCGATCAACGTCTGGATGCAGGACCCGTCCTCGGTGGAGAACGGCGCGAAGATCGGCCGGACCTACCAGGAGATCGGCGTGGAGTTCGGCCTCGGCCTCTGGGAGGACGAGTGGTGGTACCTCCGCAAGGAGGGGCTGCTGGAGACCGGCTGGCGGGTCTACCCCGACCCCAAGCGGGTGGACGAGGTCCTCGCGGACACCGCGCACGCGCGCAACTACGTGGGGTACCTGATCGCCGACGAACCCGACATGAACAAGGTGTACGGGGACGTGTTCCACCCCGACATGCAGCCGTCGGCGATCCTGGCGAAGGCCGACGCGGTCCGGGCGAAGGACCCCTCCCGGCCGACCTACCTGAACTTCGGGGTGTGGATGGGCACGCCCGGCGGCGGCGTCGGGTACGGCCACATCGAGAAGACCTACGAAGAGGACATGCGCACGTACTGCGCGGCGGCCGACATCGCCTCTGCGGACTACTACGGGTGGACGCATCCGGACCGGGGCGACCGGGTGGGCGCGTTCAGCTACGGCGAGGTCATCGACACCATGCGCAAGTGGTGCGGTCCGGACAAGCCGCTGTACGGGTTCGTGGAGACCGGGCACCCGCACACGCACGGCGAGATCATCACGCCCGACCAGGTGGAGTCGGCGGTGTGGAACACGATCCTGCACGGCGCGACGGGCATCAACTACTTCGCCCACAGCTTCTACACCGAGGGCAAGGGCGAGTACTCCAGCGTGCTGACCCGGCCGGAGATCACCGCGAAGGTCAAGGAGGTCAACGCCCGGCTGAAGTCGCTCGCGCCGGTCCTCAACGCGGCGAACCGGCCCGGTGTGACGGCGAAGAGCGACAACGGGGTGCCGGTTTCAGTGCTGCACAAGGAGGCGGAGGGCGCCCGCTGGGTGCTCGCGCAGACCGACGGCAGCACTTCGCTTCCCCGAAGCGGGTCGGCGCGGGTGGAGATCACCGTCCCGGTCGACTCCGGCACGGCGACGGTGGTCGACGAGAACCGTTCGGTGCCCATCGAGAACGGGAAGATCGTGGACGACTTCGGGGCGTACCAGGTGCACGTGTACCGGTTCTGAGGGGCGTTCGGGGGTTGTTCTGAGGTTGTTTCGGGGGTGGTGGGTGTGTCGGGGGGAGTGTGGGTGGGGGAGCGCGGCTAACGGGTGGTGGGTTTCCTGCGATTGGGGCAGTGCGGGGGGACCGAGTCGACGTGGAGGTCGCCTGATGCCCGTGAACCGACGCAGGGTGTTCCGCCGAACGGCCGCGCTTGGCGGCGCGGCTGCGCTGGGCGCGGCGTTGTTGCTCGCCCCCGCCGGGTCGGCGGTCGCTGCGCCCGTTCGGGTGCTCGGCTATGTCGCCAACAACGGCGGCGGGGTGTCCGTGCTCGACACGGCGACCGATTCCGTCACCAGCGCGCTGTCGGACTCGCAGGGCGGCTCCCCGTACGGCGTGGGCGTCGCGTTCGACGGCGCGCGCGGGTACGTGACCAACGTCCGCGACAACACGCTGACGGTGATCGACACGCCCACCAACACGGTGGACGCGGCGGTGCCGGTCGGGGACGGTCCGGCAGGGGTGGTGGTGTCGCCCAGCGGTGGCCACGTGTACGTCTCGAACTACCGCGCGGGCACGGTGTCCGTGGTGGACGCGGCGACGTCGACCACCACCGAGACCATCCCGGTGGGCCCGAACGCGGACGGTGTCGCGCTGACCCCGGACGGGTCCCGGCTCTACGTCGCGCACGACGTGGTCGGCCCCGGCACGGTGTCCGTGGTCGACACCGCGACCAACACCGAGGTCGCCGAGATCCCCACCGGCAACACGCCGACTGCTGTGGCGGTCACACCGGACGGCGCGAAGCTGCTGGTGGTTAACAAGTTCTCGAACAACGTCGCCGTGGTCTCGGTCGCCACGAACGCGGTGATCGGCACCATCCCGGTCGGCTTCATCCCGCACGGCGTCGCGGTCTCACCGGACGGCGGCCGGGCGTTCGTGACGAACAGCGAAGGGCACACGCTGTCCGTGCTGGACGTCCCGGGCCTGGCCCCGGTCGCCGCGATCCCGGTGGGCAACCGGCCGATCGGCGTCGCGCTCACGCCGGACGGCGGCAGGGCTTACGTGACGAACTTCGGCAGCAACACGGTGTCGGTGGTGGACACCGCGACGTTGGCCGTGGTGAACACGGTCGCGGTCGGCACCAACCCGGTCGGGGTGGCGATCCACGCCGTGCCGCCGGCGCCGACGAAGTTGGTGGCGGGCCGCGCGACGCTGCAACCGCGGTTGCTCGGGTTCACCGTGCGGGGCATGAGCGCGACGCTGACCGAGTCGCACACCGGGAGGCCGGTGGTGGGCGTGGCGGTCGCGTTCCGGACGGTGAAGGGCCATCCGTTGTGCACGGCGGTCACCAACTCTGCGGGGCGGGCTTCGTGCTCTGCCGATGTGCCGTTGTTGGTGGGCGTGGCTACGTTGCTCCAGGGATTCACGGCTGCCCATCCCGGGGATGGTGCGCATGGGGCGTCGCGTGCGCATGGGTGGATCGGGTTGTTGTAGGGGTGCAGGGCCGGGTGCGGGAAGGCGGGGGAGAGTGAAAAGCGTCCTCGCCGGACGGGCGAGCCGCCAAGGATGACGGAAGTGCGGGTCGTCGTGTCATCCCCGTGTGGCCCGGTCGGAGACAACCACCCTTGAGTGGGTAGTGCAAGCGAAGGGCGTGCTTGCACTACTTACTCAAGCGCGGTTCGCTGGCGCGCGGGCCACACGGGGATGACACGACTTGGTGGGTGAAGTGTGTTCGGGCGAGTGCGGGTGGGTTTGGGGTGTGGGTGGCTACGGGCAGGGGTCTAGTTGGTTGGGGTTCGGGCGGTAGCCTTCTGAGGAGAGGTCGCCGAAGTTCGCGCGGAAGAACTGGTCCCAGGCTCCGTTGATGATGAAGTCCTTGATGCCCTGGGTGATCTGCTCGCACAGTGCGCGGTCGCCCTTGGGGAGTCCCACTCCGTAGCGCTCCTTCGCGCCGAAGGCCCACTTCGCCACCTTCAGGCGGGGGTCCTGGCTGGCGAAGCCCCTCAGGATGATCTGGTCGGTCGACGCGGCGTCGACCTCCTTGCGCAGCAAGCGGTCCACGCACTGGCGGGTGCCGACTTCGCTGGTCGTGGTCACCTTGTTCTTCAGGGCGCCGGTGGTGAGCTGGTTGTAGGAGGTGCTGCCTGCCTGGCTGCACACGGTCTTCCCGGTCAGGTCCTCCATCGAGGTGACCTCGAAACCCTCGCCGTCGCGGACCAGGAAACCCTGTTGCGAGACCAGGTACGGGCCGGCGAAGCCGATCTTCCCGCGCCTCTCGTCGGTCATCGAGAACGTGTGCACGACGAGCTGCACGCGGCCCAGTGCCAGGGCGTTGACGCGGTCGGCGATCAGCACGTCCACCTCGACCGGCACGAACCTCGGCTCGGTGTTGTTGCCCAGCCAGCGGTAGAGGTCGACGTCGAAGCCGCGTCGGTCGTGGGTGTCCGGGTTGAGCAGGCCCAGGCCCGGGATGTCGGTGCCGACGCCCACGTTCACCGAGGGCAGCAGGGTGCTCTGGCTGCTGGAGGTGGGGCGTCGGTCGGGACCCGGGCCCTGGCACGCGGCCAGCGCGATGGCCGCGGTGAGCACGGCGGTGATGCGGCGGCGGGACATCCGGGGTCCTCCTCAGTTGTAGAGCACGGCCTCGGTGACGCCGAGGTCCACCACGCAGGACGGGTCGGGCACGGACAGCGCGAGCAGCACCCGCGCCTCGCGGTTGGTGTCGTCGAGGTCCAGGCGGATCTCCCGGCCCGGGAACTGCTCCTCGCGGGGCGGGTCCTTGCGGCCGTCGCGGACCAGCGTCACGGTCAGGCGCGCGGAGCCGACGCAGTCGCCCACCGGCTCGTGGTTGACCAGCGACGGCACGAAGTACAGGTAGCGGCGCTCGGGTGGGCGGCCGGGCACCGGGAAGGACGCCTGCTCGCCGTCCTTCATCCGGGCGCCGTTGGAGATGTCGACCAGGTCGGTCACCGGCACGTCGGGTTTCACCACGACGAACCAGAAGAACGCGCCGCCGAGTGCGCCGATCACCGCGCCGAGGGCGGCGAACGCCCAGCGGGGCAGTGGTTTGCGCTGCCGCTCCGCCTTCTTGCGGGCGGTGGAGTGCTGGAGGCCGAACACCGTCACCACCAGCGACGTGGTGCCGACCAGCAACGACACCGCGTCGGCGATGCCCTGGCCCTTGTTGCCCAGCAGCAGCAGCCAGACCACGAAGCACGAGACACCCAGCAGCAGCGGCACTGCCCACAGCAGTTGCACTGCCCACCACGGACGTTTCAAGGGCCGCTCCGGATCGCTCCGTTGTTGGGCGACACGATAACGGTTCAGCGCGGTCGGTTCAGCGACATTCGCCAAGCCAGCACGACGCAGAGCGCCAATGCGCCGATCGCGGCGTACACGGCGGTGCCGAACGCGACGTACTGGAGCAGGAATCCGAATCCGACCGATGACACCAATCGGGTGAGGGCCTGACCCGTCTGGACTACGGAAAGGCCCGAAGCCCGCAAAGATTCGGGGACGAGGGTGCTCACCCGGGCGGAAAGTACGCCATCCGTGCACGAATAGAAGAGGCCGTGCAGCAGGAGTGCGACGCCGACGCCGAAGTAGCCCGTGCCCGGCGCGAGCAGCAGCACGTACACCGCGAGCAGCAGCACGTGGCCGCCGAGGAAGACCTGCCAGCGGCCGATCCGGTCCGCGAGCCGCCCGACCGGGCCGGCCGCGACGAGGAACACCAGCGCGGTGCCCAGCGGCATCAGCGGCAGCGCCGCCAGCGACACGTCGGTCGCCTTCTGCACCAGGATGAACACGAACGCGTCGGACAGCGTGGCCAGGCCGAGCACCGCCGCCGCGATCGTCACCCGCCGGTACTCGGTGTCCTTGAGCAGCGCCAACCCGGCCTTGATCGACGGCTTGGGCCCGGTCTTGGCCTCGGCCCGGTTCTCCCGCACGAACGCGATCAGCACGATCAGCCCGACCAGCGCGAAGCACGCGCTCACCACGAACACCGGGCCGGCCACGATGCCGATGTTGGCCAGCAGCAGGAACGTCACCAGCGGCCCGAGCAGCGCGCCGACCGTGTCCATGCTGCGGTGCACGCCGAACGCCGCGCCCAGCCGGTCCGGCGGCGTGGCCAGCGAGATCAGCGCGTCCCGGGGCGCGGTGCGCAGCCCCTTGCCCGCGCGGTCGGCGGCCATCGTCGCGCCGATGCCGAACGCGTTCGCGCCGACGGCCGGGAAGGCGAACTTGGTGATCGCGGACAGCCCGTAACCGACGGCGGCCACCGCCTTGTGCCGGTGCGTCCGGTCGGAGAGGTGGCCGCCCACCAGTCGGAGCACCGCCGTCGCGCCGGTGTAGAGCCCGTCGAGGATGCCGAACTGCGCGTAGCCCATTTGAAGGGTGAACAGCAGGTAGACCGGCATGAAGGCGGTCACCATCTCGGCCGAGACGTCCGTGAGCAGGCTCACCGTGCCGAGCGCTATGACGGTGCCGGGCACCTTGCCCTTGACCCGTTCGGACGGCCTGCTGGACGCGACGTACATGACTTCGATATCGGTCACCGGCGGTAGTCGTTACGGCAGGTGGACGTGGCGTTGTCGATCACACCGCGCACCGGGTAACGGGGACCACCCGGAACCCGATGACGCGGGTATGCCGCAGATCCCTCCGCCCGTGGTCCGGGTGGGTGCCGTCGACGTGTGGTCCGTCACCGAGGTCGGCGTCGCCGAGCACGTCGCGCGGGCGTGGGAGCGCGGCGAGGGCGGCGCGATCGTCACCGCGAACGTGGACATCGTCCGGGCCGCGACCCGCTCGCCGGACCTGGCCGCGCTGGTCGCCCGCTCCGAGGTGGTGGTCGCCGACGGGATGCCCGTGGTGTGGGCGGGCCGGCTGGCGGGCGTCGCCGTCCCGGAGCGCGTGACCGGCTCGTCGCTGGTGTTCACGCTGTCGGCCGCCGCCGCGCGCGCGGGCCGCTCGGTCTACCTGCTCGGCGGCAACCCGGGCGTCCCGGAGAAGGCCGCCGGCGTGCTCGTCGGGCAGAACCCCGGTCTGCGGGTGGCGGGCACGGACTCGCCCGCGTTCGGGTTCGACGCCGACCCCGCCGCGACCGCCGAGGCGGTGGCCCGGGTGGTGGAGGCCAAACCGGACCTGGTGCTGGTCGGCCTCGGTTTCCCCAAGCAGGAGCGGCTGATCGCGCTGCTGCGCGCGGAGCTGCCCGAGGCGTGGTTCGTCGGCTGCGGTGCCGGCATCCCGATGGCGGCGGGGGAGTTCCGCCGCGCGTCCGGCGTGGTGCAGAAGATGGGCGCCGAGTGGCTGCACCGGCTCGCCCTCGAACCACGCCGGCTGGCCAAGCGCTACCTGCGCGACGACCTGCCCTTCGCGTTCCGCCTGCTGTTCTCCGCGCTCCGCACCCGCTTCACCCGGGAGAAGTGACCGTGCCGCTCGCCGTGGTCATCGTGACCTACCACAGCGCCGACGTCGTCCAGGAGTGCCTGGAGTCGGTCGCCGTCGCCCTCAAGTCCATTCCGGACGCACGGGTGGTCGTCGTGGACAACGCGTCCACCGACGACACCCTGGACGTCGTGGCCCGCACCGCGCCGGACGCGCAGATCGTGGCCAGGACCGCCAACGACGGGTTCGCGGCCGGGGTGAACGCGGGGTTCGCCGCCGCGCCCGACTGCGACGTCCTCGTGCTCAACCCGGACATCCGGCTCGAACCGGACGCGATCGGGCCGCTGCTCGACGCGCTCGTCCAGCCCGGCGTCGGCATCGCCGCGCCCCGGCTGCTCAACGCGGACGGCACGCAGCAGTTCTCGCTGCGCCGCGCGCCCACCCCGCTGCGCGCCCTGGGCGAGGCCCTGCTCGGCGGCCCGCGCGCCGGCCGGGTCGCGCCGCTGGGCGAAGTCGTCGTGGACCAGCGCGCCTACGGGAGCACCGGCCGCGCGGACTGGGTGACCGGTGCCGCCTGGCTGATCTCCCGGCGGTGCCGGGAGATCACCGGCACGCTGGAGGAGCGGTACTTCCTCTACTCCGAGGAGACCGAGTACATGCTGCGCGCCGGCCGGCGCGGGTTCGGCATCCGCTACGAGCCGCGCTCGCGGGCCGTCCACCTGGGTGGCGAGCAGTCCACCTCACCCGTCCTGTGGTCCATGGCCACCACCAACCGCGTGCGGATGGTCCGGGAGCGCCACGGCCGCCTCGCCGCGTTCGCGATGTGGTGGGCCGTGCTGCTCAACGAACTGCTGCGCGCGCCGCGCGGACCCAAGCACCGCAAGGCCCTCGGCGACCTGCTGCGGTGGCGGCGCTGGCCCGCGCGACCGGGCGGTGACCACGGCTGGATCTGCTTCTCCGCCCAGGACTGGTGGTACCACAACCGGGCGCACTCGGACTTCCAGCTCATGAGGTCGGTCGCCGCGCACCGCAGGGTGCTGGTGGTCAACAGCATCGGGATGCGGATGCCCACCCCCGGCAACAGCACGCACGTGGCGCGGCGCATCCTGCGCAAGCTCCGCAGCGTGGCCAAGTTCGTCCGCAAGCCGCTGCCGAACTTCTACGTGATGTCGCCGCTGCCGCTGCCCTTCTACGGCTCGCCGTTCCTGCGCAAGGTCAACGCCGTCCTGGTGCGCGCGCAGGTCAGGCTCGTCGCCACCGCGCTGCGGATGCGCACCCCCGTGATCATGGTCACCATCCCGACCGCGTGGGACGTCGTCGCGCCGATGCGCAAGCACAGCCTCGTGTTCAACCGCTCGGACCGGCACTCGGACTTCCCGGAGGCCGACCGCGCGTCCATCGAGGCCCTGGAGCACGAGCTGCTCGCGCACGCCGACCACGTCGTCTACGTCAGCCACGCGCTGATGGACGAGGAGCGCCCGCGCACCGGCGACCGGGCCCACTTCCTGGACCACGGCGTGGACGTCGACCACTTCACCGCCCGCCCGGAGTTCGAGTGGCCGGACGACATCCGCGCGGTCGACGGCCCGAGGATCGGGTTCTTCGGCGCGCTGGACGACTTCGTGGTCGACTTCGACCTGCTGGAACGGCTCGCCGCCGAGCTGCCCTCGGCGTCCCTGGTGCTCATCGGCGACGCCACCCACCCGATGGGGCGCTTCGACGAGTATCCCAACGTGCACTGGCTGGGCTTCCGCCCCTACGACTCCATCCCCGCCTACGGCTCGGCGTTCGACGTGGCCATCATGCCGTGGCAGGACAACAACTGGATCAAGCACTCCAACCCGATCAAGCTCAAGGAGTACCTGGCCCTGGGCCTGCCGGTGGTCAGCACGGACTTCGCCGAGCTGGCGACCTACACCGACCGGGTGCGCGCGACCACCGGCCACGCCGAGTTCGTGGACGCGGTGCGGCGCACCCTGTCCGAGGGAGGGCTGCGCCCGGCGTCCGCGCTGCGTGCCTCGGTGACCCGGTTCTCGTGGCACTCCCGGGCGGCCGAACTGGTCGCCTTGGCCGAAGGGTGACCGAGTAGAACTACCCGTCTTCCCGACGTCGGCTGCCGACGCCTCTAGTGTGGGTGTCGTGCAACCTCTCCCTCCTAACGCCCCACCGCGGATCGGCGACTTCACGTTGCTCGCCGCCCTGGGTCGCGGGGCGATGGGTTCGGTGTACCTCGCCCGGTCACCCGGCGGCCGTCCGGTCGCGGTCAAGGTCGCGCGGGCCGAGCTCGCCGACAACCCGCAGTTCCGCGAGCGGTTCCGCCGGGAAGTCGAGATGGCCCGGTCCGTCGGCGGGTTCTGGACGGCCACCGTGGTCGGCGCGGACCCGGACGCCGACCGGCCGTGGATGGCCACCGAGTACGTGCCCGGTCCGACCCTCCAGCAGGCCGTGCAGGACTTCGGGCCGCTGCCCGAGCGGGCCGTGCGGCGGCTCGCCGGCGGGCTGGCCGAGGCGCTGGCCGCGATCCACGGCGCGGGCCTGGTCCACCGCGACCTCAAGCCGTCCAACGTGCTGCTGGCCAACGACGGCCCCCGGGTCATCGACTTCGGCATCGCGCGGGCGCTGGAGCACTCGGCGCTGACCGAGGCCGGGATCGTGTTCGGCACCCCCGGCTACCTCTCGCCCGAACAGGTCGTCGGGTCGGCGATCGGCCCGCACAGCGACGTCTTCGCCCTCGGCTCGGTGCTGGTGTTCGCCGCGACCGGGGCCGGCCCGTTCGGCGAGGGCGCGACGTCCGCCCTGGTCTACCGGGTCGTGCACCAGGAGCCGGACCTGACCCGCGTGCCGCCCGGCCTGGTGCCGCTGATCGTGCCGTGCCTGGTCCGCGACCCGGCGAACCGGCCGACCCCGGCCCGGCTGCTGGAGCTGATCGGGCCGCCGTCCACGGAGCCGTCGTGGCTGCCCGCCCAGGTCCGCACGCTGGTCGAGCAGCGGCACACCGAGCTGCGGGAGCTGCCCGCCAAGCCGCCCACCCGGCTGCTCGCCGAGGAGCGCAAGCCGCCGACCAGGCTGCTCGTGGAGGACCCGCCGCCGGCACCCGCGCCGTCCGCCGCCCCGGTCCGGGTGGCGCCCGGCGGACCGATCCGGCCCTACACGCCGCCGCTGCCCAAGAGCGGTGCGCGGTTCCGCACGTCACGGGTCGTCGGGCTGGGGTGGATGGCCGCGCACGGGTCCGCCGCCGCCCTGTGCGGCCTGATCGCGGACCGGTCGTCCCAGGCGGCGGCCGGCGTCCGGGTGGCCGCCGGCATCGCGTTCGTGGTGTTCCTTCTCCTGGCGGTCCGGCTGCTGGTCGACGCGCTGCGCCGGCCGCTGGCCGTCGAGATCGGACCGGACGGGCTGACCCTGTCCAGCGGCGAGGAGAAGCGCCGGCTGCCGTGGTACGCGATCTCCCGGGTCAAGGTCGACGGCCAGGGCGCGCGGCCGTGGGTGACGGTGTGGCTGGTCGGTGCGGCGAAGGTGCCGGAGACGTTGGGGCGCGGCAGCTTCCAGACCCACAAGGGCGGGGTGCGGGTCTACCCGGTCTCGCACGAGCGCTACCGCAAGCGGCGTGAGCGGGACGTGGCCGAGGTGCGGTCCGCCCTGGCCTGGTACGCCCCCACCGCCTACGACCCCAAGTAGCGCGGCCGGGGCCGGTGGTCAGCGACCGGTGAAGGTGGCCCGGCCCGGACCGTCTTCGAGGAACGAGCGCACGCCGTGCCGGAGGTCGTCGGTCTCGAACAGGTCGGCGGCGATGGAGGTGATGTGCTCGTTGGCCTCGGCGACGCCGCCGCGCTCGTAGTGCGCCAGCACCTGCTTGGTCGCGGCGTGCGCCATCGTCGGGCCGCCGGCCAGGGTCGCGGCGAACCGCAGCGCGGCGTCGTCGAAGCCGTCGTCGGGCAGCACCCGGTTGACCACGTTCCACCGCTCCAGCGCCGCCGCGCCGTAGCGGTCGCCGGTCATCACCAGCTCCTTGGCCCGCCCCACGCCGGCGCGGGCGGCCAGCCGCTGCGTGCCGCCCATGGTCGGGGTGAGCCCGATCACCTTCTCCACCAAACCGAACTCGGCCCGTTCGGCGGCCAGCAGGACGTCGCAGGCGACCGCGACTTCGAACGCCCACGTCAGGCAGAGCCCGTGCGCGGCGAACACGGTGGGGAACGGCAGCGCGGCCACCCGCTCCGGCAGGTCCAGCATCTGGTCGAACAGCGCCTTCGCCCGCGCCCGCGAGCCCTGCGCGGCGAACAGCGCCACGTCCACGCCGCCGCTGACCACCTTGCCCTCGGCGCGGACCAGCAGCGCCCGCGCGGGCCGGTCCTCCAGGTCGCCGACGGCCTCGTCCAACAGGTCCTGCAACTCGGCGGTGTAGAGGTTCAGCGGGGGAGCGTCGACGGTGAGCACGGCCAGACCCGCCGCGTCCCGCTCGACGCGGACCTGTTGCGCTGCCACGGGCCGCGACTCTACACGCGCCCGGCAGGCCGGAACGAGGTGTCCGACGGGGCCGGCGGCGGGGCAGAATCGCCGGATGACCCACTGGACCATCCGGCCCGCGCCGGTCGACGGGCCCGAGGCGCTGACCCTGGTGCGCACCTACCTGGCGGACATCATCACCCGCTACTACGGCCGCCCGGCGACGCCCGGCGAGGTGGACCTGGCCATCGCCGAGGACCCGACCGACGACCTCGTCGCGTTCTTCGTCGGGCACCTCGACGGCCGGGCGCGGGGCTGCGTCGGGTTCCGGATGGTGAGTCCGGGAACAGCGGAGCTGAAACGGCTGTTCGTCCATTCGGACGCACGCGGGCGGGGTGGTGGAGCAGCGCTGCTGGCGGCGGTCGAGCGGGCCGCCGTCTCATTTGGTGCTTCGTCCATTCGGCTGGACACCCGCTCTGACCTGGTCGAAGCCCGCAAGCTGTACGCCCGGCACGGTTACCGTGAGGTAGCACCCTTCAACGACGACCGCTATGCGGAGCACTGGTTCGAAAAGCGGCTATAGCTGTCATCAGGTTTCGGCATCACCCGTGTGACCTCTCCCACTTGACAGTGAATAAGGCCCCCAGTTGAGTATGTGGCGAAAGTCGGCCGCGGATATGAAATGGGGATCAGTCCAGTGGCTTTCGCCGTTGAGTTGACATTTCGTGATGCGCGGCAGGTGCGTAGATCCATTCATCTGGCCCACCGCGAATACTGGCGACCGCTCGCCGAGCAGGGCGTGCTGGTCGGCACCGGGCCGTGGGCAGACGGCTCCGGCGTGCTGCTGATCTGCCAGGTGCCCGACGAGGCCGCGGCGCGCGACCTCGTGCGCGGCGACCCGTACGTGCGGTCGCAGTCGATCGCGGAGGTGCGGATCCGCCAGTGGCACGTGCTGCTGGGTGTCCCGGAGGGCGAGCGCGTGCCGGGCATGGTCCGCCCGCGCGACGGCCAGACCGCCGACTCCCGGGCCCGTGAGCCGCTGACGCCGCACGAGCACCGGATCGCGCTGATGATGCTGGAGGGCATGACCAACCGGCAGATCGCCGAGCACTTCTCGGTGTCCACCCGGGCGGTCGAGCTGCACATCACCCGCATCTACCGCAAGCTCGACATCGGCCGGCGTGCCCAGTTGGCCGCCGCGATGCCGTGGGGCCAGCGCTCGTACCTGTGACCGGGCAACCCGGGGTCTCGACGGCACCCGCCGCCGGGACCCCGCCCGCGCGCGCCCGACGTCCCGCCGGCCACGGCCGGCGTCAGGCCAGCAGCTCCGACCGGGACGTCACGTTCAGCTTGCGCAGCACCCGGGCCACGTGCTGCTCCACGGTGCGCGGCGACAGGAACAGCACGTCGGCGATCTCCCGGTTCGTGCGCCCCTGGGCCAGCAGCCGCGCCACGTCCTGCTCCCGGGGCGAGAGCGCGTTGCCGTACCCGCGCCGCCCCCGCCGCGACGGCGTCGCCACGCCCGCCCCGCGCACCAGGTGCCGGCACCGGGCCGCGTCCCGGCTCGCGCCCAGCGCGTCGAACCGGTCGGCCACCTCGCCCAGCGCCGCCACCGCCGCGTCGTCCCCGCCCTCCAGGCCGCACAACGCGATCCGCTCGGACAGCAGCGCCGACTGGTAGGCCAGGCCCAGCGCGTCCGCCGCCCGCCGCGCGTCCCGCAGCAGGTACCCGGCGTCCTCCTCGCGGCCGAGGGCCAGCAGCGCCCGGCTGATCTTCAGCGCCACGTGCGCCAGCGGCGCGTCCAGGTCGGCGATGCCGGCGGTCAGCTCCTCCACCAGCGCCGCCGCGTCGGCCACCCGCCCGGTCGCGCAGTACGCCTCCACGGCGGCCGGTGCCAGCTCGCCCGCCCACGCCCACACGCCCTTGCGCCGCAGCAGGTCCAGCCCCCGGTCGGCCTCCGCGCAGGCGCGCGGCAGGTTGCCGCGCTCGAACGCCAGCCGGGACAGCGCCGCGAACCCGCTCAGCGCCACGGGCGTGATCGCGTTCTCCACCGACCGCACGCCGCTGTCGGCCAGGAACCGCTCCGCCGCCTCCCAGTCGCCGCGCGCCAGCGCCAGGCACCCCAGCACGAGCGACGCCTCGCTGGCCACCGGCAGCAGCTCGCGGTACTCCTCCAGCAGCCGCGTCGAGCGCGCCGCCAGCGACCCCCAGTTGCCGGAGTGCCAGTCCAGGTGGATCTGGGTCGACTGGCCGGTGCTCGCGGTGAACGGCACCCCCGCGCCCACGGTCAGCCGCAGGCCCCGGGCCAGCGAGTCGCGGGCCAGCTCGAAGTGCCCGACCAACATGCCCGCGTCGGCGACGTTGCAGTACGCCCGCGCCAGGTGCCGGCGCAGCGCCACGTCGGGTGAGGTCGCGGGCAGCCGGTCCAGCTCGGCCACCACCGACACGTCGCCGATCGACAGCCGCGACCCCAGCTCGTTGGCCATCAGCGAGTACCGGACGTCCGGGTCCTCCACCTGCTCGACGTAGGCGTCGACCAGGCGCATCCACCGCAGGTGCTCGGCGACCGGCGTGCTGCCGATGAACGGCTGCCCCAGCACGGCCCGCGCCTGCATCGCCAGGTCCGGCCGGTCGGTCAGCTCCTCCACCGCCTGGTCGAGCTGGATGCGCGCCTGGACGGTGCTGTCGAACTGGCGGATCAGCAGGAATCCCAGGTTCATCCGCACCTCGCCGCGCGCCCCCCGGGACAGCCGCCGGTCGTTGAGCAGCCACTCCAGCGTGGTGCGCGGGTCGTGCTGGTCGACGCCACCGCGCGCGACCTGGCCCAGCTTCACCGCCAGCCGGTCCACATCGGACGGTGTCAGGGTGGCCTCGTCCAGCAGCCGCTGGAACAACCGGATCGCGGTGGACGAGTCGCCCACCTCGCGGGCCCGGTCGGCGGCGGCCTCGCCGTGCCGCAGCCAGTCGGCCAGCCGCCCGGCCCGCAGGCTGTGCTCGGCGAGCTGCATGAACGGCCTGGGCACCGCGTTCTCCAGCGCCGCCAACGCCCTCAGGTGCAGGCGCTGCCGGTCCGGCCCGGTCAACGTGTCGTAGACGGCCTGCTGCGCCAGCGAGTGCCGGTACCCGTAGCGGGCCTCTTCGGTCTCGTGCAGCACGCCGCTGTGCAGGGCGTGGGTCAGCGCGGCCCGTGCCCGGTCCGGCTCCACCGCGCCGACCTCGGCGAGCAGCTCCTCGCTCGCGGGCACGCCCAGGACGGCGGCGGCGTGCGCGATCCGCCGGCCGGTCGTGGGCAGCCGGTCCAGCCGCTCCGCCATGGCGTCGCGCAGCAGGGCGGGCACCTCGACCTCGTCCAGCAGCCGCCAGTCGGGGTCGCGCAGCGAGCGCAGCATCTCCTCCACCACGAACGGGATGCCGGCGGTCCGCTCGTGCAGCCGCGCGGCGAACTCGGCCGGCACGCCGTCCACGTCCAGGATCGCGGCGGCCAGGTCGTGCACCTGCGCGACGTCGAGCGGGCCCAGCTCCAGGACGGCGCCGGCCACGCCGGCGGGCGGGCGGTAGGCGCTGCCCAGCGGGATGCCGCCGGGCGCGTCCTCGCGGCGGTAGGTCACCAGGACGGTCAGGTTCGCCGGCGGGTCGGCCATCAGGAACCGCAGCAGGTGCCGGCAGCCGTCGTCGGCCCAGTGCAGGTCCTCCACGACCAGCAGGACGGGTCCGAGCGCGGCGACCACCTCGCGCACCGCGCGGAACAGGTGGTGCCGCTCCTGGCGGGGGTCCTCGGGCCGGGGCGGCGGCTCGGGCAGCCGGTCGGCCAGCTCGGGCAGCAGCGGGCGCAGCACGCCGGTCACCGGGCTCAGCGCCGCCCGGCCGAGCGCCCCGCCCACGGTGCGCAGCGCGTCCAGCACCGCGCCGTAGGGGAACGGCTCGCGCAGCGGCTGGCAGAAGCCGGTCAGCACGCGCAGCGCGGCGACCTCCGGGCGGTGCAGCAGCTCGCGTACCAGCCGGCTCTTCCCGACCCCCGCCTCACCCTCCACCAGCGCGACGGACGGCTGCGCGGTGACCACGCCGAGCAGCGCGGCCAGCTCCTGCTCCCGGCCGACGAGGACGGGGGAACTGGTGCGCGGTGGTGTCATGCGGAGACTCCCGGTCGTCGGCCGGCCCGGGTGGTGGGTCCCGGGTCGTTCACGGACAGCACCCCCGCGTTCACACCCCCGCGCACGGGTCGGGTTGCTCCGTTCGGCGCAGCCGGGAGCCGGAGGGCACTGCGGGATGCCCCCGGGCGGTGTCTCCCGGTGCGCTGCGGATCCTCCCGGCGTCGGTCAGGGAACGTGGGACGGGTCACAATTCTAGGTGATCGGGCCCAAGAAGGGCAGGCCGGAGAGCCGCCGGCCGGGGTGCGGCGGCCCCCGGGGGGCGGGCAGTCCGGAGTGGACGATCGCCCCGGGCCGCCGGAAAGCGGACCGCTGCCGGGTCCCGGGGGACGCGGCAGCGGTCAGGTCGCTCCGGAGCGCCGCCCGTGCGGCGGCGGTGTCGCTACTCCGAGCCCCCGCCGAGTCCGGCGCGGCGCAGGGCCTCGGCCATCGCGTTGTTGGCGGGCGGCCGTTCCTGGCGCTGCTGCTGGCGTTGCTGCTGCCGGCGGGGGCGTCCGTTGCCGCCGCCACCGCCGCCGCGCTGCTGCCGGTTGTCCTGCGGGGCCTTGCGGCCCGGCTCGTCCTGGAGCCGCAGCGTCAGGCCGATCCGCTTGCGCGGGATGTCGACCTCCAGCACCTTCACCCGCACCACGTCACCGGACTTGACCACGTCCCTCGGGTCCTTGACGTAGGTGTCGGACAGCGCGGAGATGTGCACCAGGCCGTCCTGGTGGACGCCGATGTCGACGAACGCGCCGAACGCGGCCACGTTCGTCACCACGCCCTCCAGCACCATGCCCGGCTTGAGGTCGCCCAGCTTCTCCACGCCGTCCGCGAAGGTCGCGGTCTTGAACGCGGGTCGCGGGTCGCGGCCCGGCTTCTCCAGCTCCCGCAGGATGTCCGTGACGGTGGGCAGGCCGAACTTGTCGTCCACGAAGTCGGCCGGCCGCAACGACTTGAGCACCGCCGTGTTGCCGATCAGCTCGGCCTTCGCGTGCTGCTGGATGCGCCGCACCACCGGGTACGCCTCGGGGTGCACGGAGGAGGCGTCCAGCGGGTCGTCGCCGTTGGGGATGCGCAGGAAGCCCGCGCACTGCTCGAACGCCTTCGGGCCCAGTCGGGGCACGTCCTTGAGCGCGGTGCGGGACCGGAACGGGCCGTGCGAGTCGCGGTGCTGCACGATGTTCTCCGCGAGGCCGGCGGTGATGCCGGAGACGCGGGTCAGCAGCGGCGCGGACGCGGTGTTCAGGTCGACGCCGACCGCGTTCACGCAGTCCTCGACCACGGCGTCGAGCGAGCGGGAGAGCTTCGACTCGGACAGGTCGTGCTGGTACTGGCCGACGCCGATGGACTTCGGGTCGATCTTGACCAGTTCGGCCAGCGGGTCCTGCAACCGGCGGGCGATGCTGACCGCGCCGCGCAGCGACACGTCCATGCCGGGCAGCTCGGCCGAGGCGAACGCGGACGCGGAGTACACCGACGCGCCCGCCTCGGACACCACGACCTTGGTGAGCTTGAGGTCGGCGTGCCGCTTGAGCAGGTCGCCGGCGAGCTTGTCGGTCTCCCGCGAGGCGGTGCCGTTGCCGATGGCGATCAGCTCGACGTCGTGCCGGGCGGCCAGCGCGGCGAGCGTGGCGATCGACTCGTCCCAGCGGTTGGCCGGGACGTGCGGGAAGACGGTGTCGGTGGCGACGACCTTGCCGGTCGCGTCCACCACGGCCACCTTCACGCCGGTCCGGAAACCGGGGTCCAGGCCCATCGTGGCCCGGGTGCCGGCGGGCGCGGCCAGCAGCAGGTCGCGCAGGTTGGACGCGAACACCTTGACGGCCTCGTCCTCGGCGAACTGGCGCAGCCGGGTGCGCAGGTCGATGCCCAGGTGGACCAGGATGCGGGTGCGCCAGGCCCAGCGCACGGTGTCGGCCAGCCAGCGGTCGGCCGGGCGGCCCCGGTCGTCCACGCCGAAGCGGGACGCGATGCGCGCCTCGTAGCCGGTCGGCTCGTCGTCGTCGCCCGCTTCCAGTTGGAGGTCGAGGACCTCCTCCTTCTCGCCCCGCAGCAGCGCGAGGATGCGGTGCGACGGGAGCTTCGCGAACGGCTCGGAGAAGTCGAAGTAGTCGGCGAACTTGGCGCCTTCCTCCTCCTTGCCCTCGCGCACCTTGGCCGCGACCTGGCCCATGCCCCACATGCGCTCGCGCAGCTCGCCGATCAGGTCGCCGTCCTCGCCGAAGCGCTCGACCAGGATGGCCCGCGCGCCCTGGAGCGCGGCGGCGACGTCCGCGACCTCCTCGGTCAGGTAAGCCTGCGCGGCCTCCTGCGGGTCGGTCGTAGGATCGTTCAACAACCCTTCGGCGAGGGGTTCGAGCCCCTGCTCGCGCGCGATCTGCGCCTTGGTGCGGCGCTTGGGCTTGTAGGGCAGGTAGAGGTCTTCGAGCCGGGCCTTGGAGTCGGCGGCCAGGATCGAGGCTTCCAGCGCGTCGTCGAGCTTGCCCTGCGACCGGATCGAGTCGAGCACCGAGGCGCGGCGCTCCTCCAGCTCGCGCAGGTAGCCAAGCCGCTCTTCCAGCGTGCGGAGCTGGGCGTCGTCCAGCGCGCCGGTCGCCTCCTTGCGGTAGCGGGCGATGAACGGCACGGTGGAGCCCCCGTCGAGCAGGTCGACGGCGGCTCCGACCTGGCCGGCGCGCACGCCCAGCTCGTCGGCGATCCTCTGGTGGATGGCTGTGGTCACCCCGGCATTGTGCCCGCACGCCGTCCGTGCGGGGGTGCAGGGGCGCGAATGCGCGGGTCGGGCGGCGTTTCGGTCCTCCGGGTGAACCCGGTGGCCCGCACGTGGCGGAACGTGCCGCGTGACGGCTGCGGCGCAAGTGGACGCACCCGATCACTGCTGTGTCCACAGTGGACTTGGCCGGTGGTGGTCGGTTCTCCGGTGTGGCGGCACGTGCGCCACGGCCGGGTGTGGCAGGGTTCAGCCATGCTGTGCGGGATCGTGCTGCCGTTCTTCGACGCGCCCGAAGTGGCGTCGTGCGCCGTGCTCGCCGAGGAAGCCGGGTGGGACGGGGTGTTCCTGGCCGAGTCGGTGTGGGGCGTGGACGCCTGGGTCGCGCTCACCGCGGCGGCGGTGCGCACCTCGACGCTGCTCGTCGGCACCATGCTGACGCCGCTGCCCCGGGTCAAGCCGTGGGACCTGGCGTCGAAGGTCGGCACGCTGGACCGGCTGTCCGGCGGGCGGGTCCGGCTGGCGGTCGGCCTGGGCGCGGTGCACCCCGGCTGGACGGCGTTCGAGCGCGACCAGGGGCGGGCCGAACGGGCGCTGCTGCTGGAGGAGGGCCTCGCCGTCTACGACGGGCTGATGCGCGGGCAGCCGTTCTCCTTCCAGGGCGAGCGCTACCAGGTCGAACCCACCGACTTCTACCTGCCGCCGCCGCCCGTGCAGCGCCCGCGCGTGCCGGTGTGGGTGGTCGGCGCGCACCCGTCCGAGGTGTCCCTGCGGCGGGCGGCGAAGTGGGACGGGCTGCTGCCCAACATCGTCGGCGACGGCGAGGCGCGGGGCCCGGCCGATCCCGACGAGCTCGCGGCGGTCGTCGGGCGGGTGCGCGCGCTGCGCGAGGCCGAGGGCCTGCCGTGGGACGGCTACGACGTGGTCGCCGAGGGCGTGGGCCCGGTCGACCTCGACGCCTGGGCGCAGGCCGGTGCGACGTGGTGGGTCGAGTCCGACTGGGAGAGCACGCCGGAGGCGGTCCGGGACCGGATCAGCGCCGGTCCGCCGCGCCGGTCGGCGTGACCCGGCCCGGCGGTCGGAACCGGTCGGACGGCCGGAGGCCGGTGAGGGCCCGGTAGTCGCGGTTGAAGTGCGACTGGTCGGCGTACCCGCACGCGGCGGCGACCGCCGCAGCCGGCGCGGTGTGCAGCAGGCCGACCGCGCGGTGCAGGCGCAGCACCCGCGCCGCGCCCTTCGGGCCGAGGCCGAACTGCGCGCTGAACCGGGTGTGCAGGTGCTGCCTGGTCCAGCCCACCTCGTCGGCCAGGTCCGCGATCCGCACCGCGCCGCCGCTGCGGTGCAGCCGCTGCCACGCGTGCCGCACCTGCGGGTCGGGCCGGTGGCCGGCGACGACGCGGCCGGTCAGGTACCGGTCCAGCTCGGCGAAGCGGGCCTGCGGGGTGGGCAGCCCGGCGAGCCGCTCGGCCAGCAGGTGCGCGTCCGGCGCGAGGTCGGCCAGGCCCACCGACGCGTTCGCCAACTCCCGCAGCGGGCCGAACAGGGCGTACGCGGCGGCCGGGGACAGGCCGACCGTGACGCCCACCGCGCGACCCTCCTGGCTCGCGGTGAACGGGCGGTCGCGCAGGCCGTTCACGGGCGACCACGGCAGGCCGGGGCGGTGGGGCACGACCAGGTCGAGCATCACGGTCACCGCACCCAGCGGCGCGACCGTCCAGTGCTGGGCTTCACCCGCGTTGTCGTGCGCGCTGTAGGAGAGCACGCCGGGGGCCGCCGGGGCCCCGAACACCAGCGGCTCGACGCGCACGACCTGGTCGTGCGGCACGACGATCGACCAGTCGGCCATGCCGCCACCTTACTTTCGTCCAATACGCCGGGTCTCCGGTTCCCTACGGTTCCCGGCATGGACACGGGGGAGTTCGCCAGTGCGGAGGCCGAGCAGCGCTACCGGGCGGTCTACCGGGAGGTGTGGGCGGGGTGCCCGCGACCGGACGAGGAGCTCGACGTGCCGACGTCGTTCGGGCCGACCAGGGTCTACCGGTTCGGTGCGGCGGGTGCGCCGCTGGTGCTGCTGACCGGCATGGCGGCGACGGCGGCCGGGTGGGGCGCGGACCTCGCGCGGTACTCCGCCGGGCACACCGCCTACGCCGTCGACACGCTGGGGGAGCCGGGGTTGAGCGTGCAGACCGCGCCGATCCGGGACGCGGCCGATCGCGGGCGGTGGGTGGACGAGGTGGTCCACGGGCTGGGGGTGGCGCGGGCGCACCTGGTGGGGGCCTCGACGGGCGGGTGGCACGCCGCTGCGGCGGCCGTGCACGCGCCGGGGCGGATCGCGTCGGTGAGCCTGCTCGACCCCACCGCGACGACGGTCGGGTTCGGGTTCGGCGTGCTGTGGCGGGCGGCGTTCACCCGCGTGCGCGGGTGGGAGTGGTTCCTGCGCTGGGCCGGGCCGGGCGAGGACTACCGGCTGGTGCTGGCCGGCATCCGGGAGTACCGGGCCCGCCCCGCGCCGCAGGTGCCGCACGGGGACGCGTTGCGAGGGGTGCGCGTCCCCGTGCTGGCCCTGTTCGGGCGGCACAGCCCCGTGCACGACGCCGAACGGGCGGCGCGGCGGATGCGCGAGCTGGTGCCGCACGCCGAGGTCGAGGTGTGGGACTGCGGGCACCGGCTCGACGCCGCCGGGCGCGTGGCGCGGTTCGTGGCGCGGTCCGGGGCGTGATCGCGCTGCCGGAGCCGGTCGGGTTCGTACCGGGTGGCGGGGGCAGCCTGGGCGCGGGCCAGGTCGGGATGCTGCGCGCGCCGGCCGGGCACGGGGTCGCGCCGGACCTGGTCGTGGGCACGTCGGTCGGGTCGGTGAACGGGGCCCTGCTCGCGCTCGACCCGGCGCACGCGTTCACCCGGCTCGGTCGGGTCTGGGAGCGGATGACCCGGTCGAGGGTGTTCCCCGGTGGGCTGCTGACGCAGGCCAGGACGCTGCGGCAGCACCGCACGCACCTGTTCCCGAACACCGGGCCGGCGGAGGTCGTGGCGTTCGGGCTCGACGGCGCGGCCGACTTCGCGGACCTGGCGCTGCCGTTCGGCGCGGTCGAGGTCGAGCCGGTCGCCGGCGCGGCGGTGACCCTCACCTCGGGCGACCTGGTGTCGGCGGTGCCGGCCAGTGCCGCCATCCCGGGCGTCCACCCGCCCGTGCACCGCGACGGGCTGGTGCACTACGACGGCAGCGTGCCGGCCAACGTGCCCATCCGGCAGGCACCGGCGATGGGCGCGAAGTCGTTGGTCCTGCTGGACTGCGCGTTCCCGGGGCACCTGCCGGCGGTGCCGGCCGCCATCGCCGAGGCGCTGCTGTTCCGCGCCACGCCGGGGATGCGCAACCAGGCCGTGCTGGAGGTCGAGCCGGCCTCGGCGTCGGTGCCGGTGCTCTACCTGCCGGGCCCGCCCGTGCAACCGGTGACACCGCTGGACTCCCACCACATCGCCGAGCTGGTCGCCTCGTCCTACGAGGCGTCCGCCCGCTTCCTCGACGCGCTGAGGGTGACCGGCCCCGGCCTCTACGGGCACCCTTCGGGACTGCGCTGACACCGCCCGGTCGTGGCGGCGGTCAGCTCGTCGAAGCCCGCGCGGATGCCGTCCGCCAGGACCTGGGCGTCGGGCACGCCGTCGAGGTCCGCGCTGATGCCGAACGTGATCCGGTCCCGGTAGGAGAAGATCCCCACGTTGGTCCGGATCGAGGCGCCCAGCGGGACCCAGGGGTAGATGTCGGTCAGCTCGCGGCCCAGCAGGTACAGCGGCGCTCGCGGGCCGGGGACGTTCGTGGTCGCGGTCTGGAGCAGCCGCTGCGGGAAGCGCGCCACCGCGCGGCCGGCCAGCGCCAGCAGGGCGGGCGCGGCGGCGTCGCCCAGGCCGGTCAGCACGTCCGCGCCGGCGGCCTGCCCGCTCGCCTTCAGCTCGTCCAGCTGGGCGCGCAGGTCCGCCACCCGCCGCACCGGGTCCGGTTCGGCCACCGGCAGGTTGACCAGGACCGCGCCGACCCGGTTGGTCAGCCGCCCCCGCTCGGCCCGCGAGCGCACCGACACCGGGACCATCGTGCGGACCACCGTGCCCGGCACCAGTTCGCCGCGCTCGCCGAGCAGGTCGCGGAAACCCCGGGTGACGGCGGCCAGGACGATGTCGTTGGCGGTACCGCCGGTCACCTCCCGGATCGCCTTGACCTCCGGCAGGCCGGCCCGCGCCCACAGCCACCTGCGGCGCGGGCCGACCTGCCCGTTCAACGACCGGGGCGTGCCGACCGCGAGCCGGCGGGCGGTCCCGGGCAGGCTGCGCAGCACGGCCCGCCCGAGGTCGGCGACCTCCGAGCCGGCGCGCAGCCGCCGTGCCAGCGCCGGGAGCGCCGCCGCGTGCCGGGCGGGGGCGAGCACCGCGTCCCGGACGCCGTCGACCACCAGGTCCAACGACGACGGGGCCGGGCGCGGCGTCCAGGCGGCCGGCGCGGGCACCTCGGCGTCGGGTCGCCGGTCGAGCACCACCCCCAGCAGGTCCGCGCCCGCCACCCCGTCGACCATGCAGTGGTGGAGCTTGGCCACGAGCGCCCACCGGCCGCCGGCCAGGCCCTCCACCAGCCAGACCTCCCACAGCGGCCTGGCCCGGTCCAGTTGGCGCGCGAAGATCCGCCCGGCCAGGTCGCGCAACCGGTCGTCGGTGCCCGGCGACGGGAGGGCGGTGCGCCGCACGTGGTGCAGGACGCGGAAGTGCTCGTCGTCCACCCACACCGGCCGGCCCAGGTGCAGCGGCGGCGACACCACCCGCTGGCGGTGGCGCGGGACGTCGCCGAGCTTCGCGGTGAACAGGCGCAGCACGTCCCCGTACGCCGGCGCGGGCCCCTCGAACACCAGGACCGCGCCGACGTGCATGGGGGCGTTCTCGTCCTCGATGAAGAGGAAACCGGCGTCCATCGCGTTCATGCGGTCCATCGGCCGACCGTATTGCGCGGGTTCGCGGGCGTCGAGCCGCACCCGGGACTGGTGCTCCCGCCTCCGAGGAAACATCATGGTCGTGCGGGCACTCGACGACGAGCCGGGGGGAGGGGCCATGTCGGCACTGCCGGACGTCCCGGAACCGGACCACGCCGTGCCGGACCTCGTGCCGGGGCCGGCACCCGGCCTGCTGTGGTACCTGACCGAGCCGACCCGCGCCGTCGTGGACATCGGCCAGTTCGCGGCGACCCGGTCGCTGCTGCGCGCCGCGCCCCGCGGTGACGGGCACACCGTGCTGGTCCTGCCCGGTCTCGGTGCCGCCGACGGGTCCACCGGGATGCTCCGGAAGTTCCTGGTCACCCTCGGGTACGCGGTGCACGGGTGGGGCCTGGGGCGCAACATCGGGCCGTCGGTCGGCGCCGTGCGCGGGATGCGGGCGCTGCTGCTCGACCTCGCCTCGGCCGGGCCGGTCAGCCTGGTCGGCTGGAGCCTCGGCGGCATCTTCGCCCGCGAGCTGGCCCGCGAGCACCCCGGGCTGGTCCGCCAGGTCGTCACGCTCGGCAGCCCGTACGCGATGCGGGACCTGCGGCAGACCCGGGTCAACCCGGTGTACCAGCTGCTCGCCCGGTTCTACGTGGCGGGCGCGGACCTGCCGCCGCCCGAGCACACCCGGCCGCCGATCCCGGTCCCGGCGACCTCGGTGTACTCGAAGTCGGACGGCATCGTGGCGTGGCGGACCTGCGTGGAGGAGCCCGGCCCCCGCCGGGAGAACGTCGCGGTCGCCTCCAGCCACCTGGGCTACGGCTACAACTCGACGGTGTGGTGGGTGGTCGCGGACCGGCTCGCCCAGCCCACCGGCGAGTGGTCGCCGTTCACGCCGCCGCCCGGCATGGCGCGGATGTTCCCCACCGGCTGAGCCGTACCGTCCACAGTGTACTCCGCAGTCAGGTGCGGAGCCGCCGCCGGCCGCGATGCGCCGCGCACCGTCACACCAATCGGTGGACACCGGCCGATCACCACCTCGTCCGCGACCGTCCCGATCTACGCTCGCGTGATGGCCACTCAGACGCAGCCGGTGCTCGCCCGCCTGGTGACGGAACTCCTCGCCCCGTGGGTGCTCGTGCTGAGCCTGCCGGTGCTGGTCGCCTGGCACGCGACGCGCAGCGTGCTGCCGACCGTGGTGTGGGGCCTGGTGGTCGGCGTGACCGGGTCGGTGATCCCGATGCTGGTGGTGGTGCGGGGAGCGCGGCGCGGGCGGTGGCAGGGCCACCACGTGACCAACCGCGAAGGCCGCCTGGTGCCGCTGTTCACCTGCGTGGTGTCGCTGGGTGCAGGCATCGCGGCCCTGGTGCTGGGCGACGCGCCGCACCGGATGGTGGCGCTCGCGCTGGCGATGTTCCTCAGCCTGGTGGTCAGCATCGCCATCACGTTCGTCGCCCCGGTGCCCGGCGGGCGCGGCTGGAAGATCTCCGTGCACACCGCCGTCGCGGCGGGCGCGCTGGCCGTGCTGCTGGTGACGTTCGGGCCGTGGACGCTGGTGTTCCTGCCCGCCGTCGCCCTGGTCGGGTGGTCCCGGGTGGCGCTGGGCGACCACACGGTGGCGCAGGTGGTGGGCGGCGTCGTGATGGGCCTGGTGGTGGGCGGCTCGACGTTCTGGTGGCTCACCTGAGGTCGCGGCCGGCGTGAGGGCGCTCACGGCCCGCGCGCGGCGGCTGCCCCCTACCCTCCGGTGATGACGCTCAGACTGGACCTGTCCGGCCCGGTGGCCACGCTGACCATCGACCGACCCGCCAAGCGCAACGCCATGAGCCACGCCATGTGGTCGGCGCTGCCCGGGTTGCTGGCGCGGGTCGGGGACGCGCCCGACGTGCGGGTGCTGGTGGTCCGGGGCGGCGAGCACTTCTCGGCGGGTGCCGACATCAGCGAGTTCTCGACGTTGCGCAGCGGGGCGGACGGCGCGGCCCGCTACCACGAGGCGGTGCACGCCGGCGAGCGCGCGATCGCCGCGCTCGGCAAGCCGACCATCGCCGCGATCACCGGGTTCTGCATCGGCGGCGGGTGCGAGATCGCGCTCGCCTGCGACCTGCGGATCGCCTCGGACACCGCCCGGTTCGGCATCACGCCCGCGAAGCTCGGCATCGTCTACAACCTCACGTCCACCAAGCGCCTGGTCGACGTCGTCGGACCCGCGTGGGCCAAGCAGATCCTGTTCGGCGGCGAGATCCTCGACGCGGCGACCGCCCTGCGGATCGGGTTGGTGAACGAGGTGCACGCCGACGTGGACGCCCGCGTCCGCGAGCTGTCCGGGGTGATCGCGTCACGGGCGCAGGTCAGCGTGCGCGGCGCCAAGTCGATCGTGGACCGGATCACCGACGGGCAGCACGAGGACGACGACGCCGTGCGGGCGCTCTACGACGAGGCCGTGCACAGCCCGGAGTACGCGGAAGGCGTCGCGGCGTTCCTGGAGAAGCGCCCGCCGGACTTCTGAGAAAGCCCGTGGTGGCACCGTTTCCCGGGTACGCGACGAGTGTCCATCCTGGTCGGGTACCCGGGCCGGCGGGTCGGAACCGTTTCGGGGCCACGTGTGTACCTGCGGCTGTTCGGGGTAATCCCCGGAGCGAGGGGCCGCCGGCCTACCCGTAGTTGAGAGCAGGACCTACCGGGTTTCACCGGCACGGCACCCGCCGTGACGCCGGAAGCAGAGGACGGGTGGACCCACCTGCCGCCGGCGGCCCCCTCATACACCCTCGGGCGTCACCCCCGCAGCACCTCCCGCAGCCGGGGCTCGAACGCCGCCGCGTCGTCGGCGAAGCCGGTGTGACCGCCGGGGAACAGGGTCGGCGCGGTGCCCAGCGCCGAGGTCAGCGCGCGGGACGCGCGGTCGCACAACTGGCCGGCGGAGTCCTCGCCCAGGCCGATCAGCAGCCGGGTCGGCGCGGCGCGCAGGGCGTCCAGGTCGGGCAGCCACTGGCTGGTGCGCCGCAGCATCCGCTGGTACTGGAAGTCCTCGTCGGCGAGGTCCTGCGCCGGCCGCTCGCCGCCCACCACCTGCTGGACGACCTCGTCGGGCAGGAAGATGTTCGCCATCGCCAGGAACTCCCGGAACGCGCCCACCCGATCGCCGGCAGCCTGCGCGGCGATGACGTGCTCCGTCTTGACGCGCAGCTCCGCGCGGTCCTCCAGCAGCTCGCAGAGCGGCGGCTCGTGGGCGATCGCGGTGTGCACCACCTCGGGGTGCGCCTGCACCAGCGCCGGCACGCTCACCGCGCCGCCGCTGGAGCCGAGCACCGCCGCCGGGCCGGCGTCGACGTGCCGGATCAGCCGGTGCAGGTCGTCGGCGCGCTGCTCCGGGGTGGAGTCCCGCTCGCGGTCGTCCACCGTGCTGCGGTTGATCCCGCGCGGGTCCGTGGTGAGCACGGTGTGGTCGACGGCCAGCAGGTCGGCGAGCGGCTCGAACGCCCGCGCGTCCATCGGTGCGCCGACCAGCACCACCAGCGGGCCGCTGCCGCGCAGCTCGTAGTGCAGTGAGGCGTCCTCGACCCGGAGCGAGTCGGTGGTGGCGGTGGTCATGGGTCCTCCAGCTCTGCGGTGTGATCCGTTCGGAGGTAGGTGACTCCTGCGGAGGTGCAGAATCGTCGCTCGTGAGCAAAGTTTTTCCCGCCGGTCCCGACCTGGACCGGGCGCGCGCGGGCGACGACGACGCGTTCACCCGTTTGGTGGAGCCGCTGCGGCGCGAGCTGCACGCGCACTGCTACCGGATGCTGGGGTCGGCGCACGACGCAGACGACGCCCTCCAGGACGCCCTGCTGCGGGCGTGGCGGGGGCTCGCCGGGTTCGAGGGGCGCAGCTCGCTGCGGTCCTGGCTGTACTCGGTGGCCACCCGGACCTGCCTGGACGTCGTGCAGCGCCGGGGGCGGCGCGCGCTGCCGGTCGACCTCGGGCCGGCGAGCGACCACGCCGTGCTCGCCGACGCGGCGCTGACCGACGTGGCGTGGCTCGGGCCGTACCCGGACGCCGGGCTGAGCGGTCCGGGAGCGCGCTACGAGCAGCGCGAGGCGGTGGAGCTGGCGTTCGTCGCGGCCCTCCAGCACCTGCCCGGCAACCAGCGGGCCGCGCTCGTGCTGTTCGAGGTGCTCGGGTTCGCGGTCGCGGAGATCGCCGACATCATGAACACGACGGCGACCTCGGTGAACTCGGCGCTCGCGCGGGCGCGGCGGATCGTCGCGGAGAAGGTGCCGGCGGCGACCCAGCAGCAGACCCTGCGGATGATCGACGACGCGCGGCTGCGCGAGGTCGTGTCCGGGTTCGCCACGGCGCTGGAGCGCGGCGACGCCGACACCATGGTCGCGCTGCTGACCGAGGACGTGACCTGGTCGATGCCGCCGCTGCCCTCCTGGTACGCGGGGCGGTCGCCGGTCATGGACTTCGTGCGCGCCGTGCCGTTCCGGTGCGGGTCGTGGCGGCACCTGCCGACCAGCGCGAACGCCCAGCCGGCGGTGGCCTGCTACCTGTGGGACGAGGCGGCGGGCGTGCACGCGGCGTGGGCGGTGAACGTGCTGGACCTGCGCGACGGGCTGATCGCCGGCGTCACGTCGTTCCAGGGGGTGGAGCACTTCACCCGACTGGACCTGCCCGCGTCCCTGCCGTGACCCCGGGACGCGGACGGGGGGCGGACCGCTCCGCCCCCCGTCGCGCGCGCCGGTGTCAGGACTGCTGGTCGGCCTGCTCGTCGGCGACCTGCTTGCGCACGTCCTCCATGTCGACCTTGCGCGCCTGGTCGATCAGGTCCTCCAGCGCCGACTCCGGCAGCGCGCCGGGCTGCGAGTAGAGGACGACGCCGTCGCGCACGATCATCAACGTCGGGATCGAGCGGATCTGGAAGGCCGCCGCGAGCTGCTGCTGGTCCTCGGTGTCGACCTTGCCGAACACGATGTCCGGGTGCTTCTCGGCGGACTTCTCGTAGGTCGGCGCGAACTGGCGGCACGGACCGCACCACGCCGCCCAGAAGTCGACCAGCACCATGTCGGATCCGCCGACCACCTCGTCGAAGTTCTCCGTGGTCAGCTCCACCGTGGCCATGCGTTCTCCTCGCTCTGCGTGGGCGTTCCCGCCCCGGTTACCCGGTCCAACGAACGGGACACCCCGCGAATTCCGTTCAACGGGCTGTTGAAGGGTTCAACCGGGCGTTGTAGCTTCGGGTGGCGTGAGCGTCCCGGAGTCGTACCTGGTGGAGTGCCGCGAGCCGGTCGGGTACCTGGACTTCGCCCGGTACGGGCCGCCCGTGCACGCCGTCGTGGCGGAGACGACCCGGTTGCTGGAGCGGTCCGCGCAGGCCGGGCAGTCCACGGTGGACGACCTGATGCGGCAGGACCTGAGGGCGCGGTCGGCGGTGGCGCGGCTGGCCGGCGCGGGTGCCGACCGCGTGGCGCTGCTGCCGAACACGAGCACCGGCTTGTTCCAGGCGGCGTCGGGGCTGGTCGGGGAGGTGCTGGTGGCGCGGGGCGAGTTCCCCGCGAACACCTACCCGTGGGTGCGCGGCAGCCGGGCGCGGGTGCGCTGGCTGGACCCCGGGCCGGTGACGCCGGAGGTGGTGCGGGCGGCGCTGACGCCGGGGGTGACGGCGGTGTCGGTGAGCGCGGTCGACTTCCGCACCGGGTACCGGGCCGACCTGGGCGCGCTGCGGGACGTGATCGGCGACCGGGTGCTGGTCGTGGACGCCATCCAGGGCTTCGGCGTGGTGGACGAGCCGTGGGCGGCGGCGGACGTCGTGGTGGCCGGCGGGCAGAAGTGGCTGCGGGCGGGGTGGTCGACCGGGTTCGCGGTGCTGTCCGACCGGGCGCTGGAGCGGGTTAGGCCCACGCTCTCCGGCTGGACGGGTGCGATCGACGGAGGATTGTTCAACGATTCCTTGCGTCCACCGTCCCCGGATGCGACCGCGTGGTCGCTCACCCACCTCAGTCCCGTGGCGGCCGGCGCGCTCGCGGCGGCGGTGGAACTGGTCGAGTCGGCGGGTGTGCCGGCGTTGAACGCGAGGATTGTCCAGCGGATCGCCGAGTTGGCGGAGGCGGTGCACGCGGCGGGCGGCACGGTGGTGTCCGACCGGCGGCGGAGCGCGGGAATCCTGGCGTTCAGGCTGCCCGACGCGCCCTCGGCGGTGGTGGGCGCGGCGTTGGCGAGGGCCGGCGTCACGGCGACGACCAGGGCCGACCACGTCCGCCTCTCACCCCACGCCTCGACCACCGCCGAGACGATCGCCCTCGTCGCCGAAACCCTCCGCACCACCCACCCCGCACAGCACCGGAGCCCGGCCCCCGCGCCGGCCGCTCCCGCACCGGTGGCTTCTGCGCCGGCCGCTCCCGCGCCGGCCGCTCCCGTCCCGAGCGCCCCGGTGCCCGGCGTGCTCCCGCCCGATGTGGGCACCTACCGGCGGATGCTGGTCGAACGGGCCTTGGCCGAGGTCGGCGTTCCGGTCGAGTTGATGCGGAAGGCGCACAAGGCCCGGGTCGTCCGGTACCTCGACGACGCCGGCCTCTTCCAGGTCCGCGACTCGGTCGGGCACGTGGCCGCCGCCCTCGGCGTCACCCGGTTCACGATCTACAACTACCTCAACGAGATCCGCCCCCGCCCGGCACCGGGAGGGGCTTCGGGGGGCACTTCGGGGTCGGAATAGTGGTGTGCGCCACCGCGTTGCCAGGAGTCGACCAGCCGACGACTGGAGATGACAGCATGACCTTCGCCCTGCCTGATCCCTCGACGGAGTTCGGTGCCCGGGTCGCCCGCAAGCTGCGCGAGGACATGATCGCCTGGGTCACGTCGGTCGACCGGGCGGGCACGCCGCAGCCCGCCCCGGTGTGGTTCCTCTGGGAGGACGACGCGATCCTGTTCTACAGCAGGCCCGACGCCAAGCGGCTCGACCGGCTCCAGGCCAACCCCCGCACGTCGGTCAACCTCAACGACGAGGGCCTGGGCAAGGAGGTCCTGGTGCTGACCGGGACGCTCACCCGCGAGGACGGCATCCCGGCGGCGCACCTGCACGAGGCGTTCACCGCCAAGTACGGCGCGCTCTCCGCCGAGACCTTCGGCGAGCACCGGACGTTCTCCGACCTCTACAGCGTGCCCCTGGTCTTCCACCCGGAACGCCTGCGCGGTCACTGAACGACCCCTTCGTGGACCGCGGCGTACACGGCGTCGCGGGCCGCGTTGGCCTCGGCGGCGGTGAGCGTCCGGGTCGGGTGCCGCAGCACCAGCCGCAGCAGCACGTTCTTCTGCCCCGGCTGCGCGCCGAGCCGGGCGACGGCGGCCGGCGGCAGCGCGTCGACCGGGGTCTCGTCCAGCACCACCACCTCCTCCACCAGGTCCCCGACGGTCCGGCGGACGACGTCGCCGATGGTCTCGGCGTCCTGCTCCGGCCCCACCGCCACGGACACGTCCCGCGCGACCGCCGGGTGCCGGGACACCGGCCGGTACGGCGCGAGGTCGCCCATCTGCGCCACCACGCGGGGGTCGTCCGACGACAGCAGCCGGATGTCCGGGATCGCCTTGCGCACCATCAGCAACCGGTCCAGGCCCAGGCCCAGCGCGAGGCCGTGCACGTCGTCGGGCAGCCACGCGCGCCGCAGCACGTGCCGCGCGGCGACGCCGCCCTCGGCGACCTCCAGCCACTCGCCGTCCACCAGCACGTCGACCTGCCGCCCGCCGGTGGTGTACGGGTGCTCGGCGGGCGTCGTGCGGTACCGCGCGCCGGGCACGGCGGCGGTGATCACGGCGTCGACCAGCTCGTCCAGGTCGGCGCGGTGGTGGGAGATCCGCCACAGGTCGAGCTGGTGCGGCGTGCCGGAGTGCACCCGGTCCACCGCGTCCCTCCGGTAGACCACGCCGACGCACGCCAGCAGCACGTCGTCCCACTCCCGGGAGCCCAGCAGGCGCAGCGCGGGCGGGACCATGGCGGTGGTGTGGCTGCGCAGCATCCGCCCCCGGGTGGTGTACCGGGTGTAGCGGGCGTCCCGGGTGACCGCGTCCGGCGGGTAGCCGAGGTTCGTGTAGTTGTCCTCGACGCTGACGTCGGGGTGCTCGCGGATCACCCGCAACTCGGCGGCGGGTGCGGCGGCGAGGATCTCGTCCAGGACGAGCTGCATGGCGTGCGGCCCCTGCGCGGGGTCGGTGAGGTCGCGTGGCATCGCGGGTGGTCCTTCCGGGAGGCGGGTCGGCTGTCGGGTCGTCCCCCGAGCCGGTCCGCCACCGGGACCGCGCCTAGCGCACGCCCCGAGTGGCCGGGTCTCCCGGCCGGGGGCGGCTGAATCGACGCATCACGTTTTCGACCATAGCGCGGTCGTGCCGCATGATGCACCCATGTTGTCGACCAAGGGCGAGGACTTCCGGACGTTCTGGACGGAGTACCACCTGTGCAGCCTGACCACCCCGCGCCCGAACGGCGCCCCGCACGTGGTGCCGGTCGGCGTCACGCTCGACGTCGGGACGGCGACCGCCCGCGTCATCGCCTCGCGCGGCTCCCGCAAGGTCCGCAACGTGCTGGCCGCCGGTGACGGGGGCGCGCTGGTCGCGGTGTGCCAAGTGGACGGTGCGCGCTGGTCGACGTTGGAGGGGCGGGCGTTCGTGCGGCAGTCCGCCGAGGAGGTCGAGGACGCCGTGCGCCGGTACGCCGAGCGCTACCGGCAGCCGCGCCCCAACCCGGAGCGGGTCGTGATCGAGATCGCGGTGACGCGCGTGCTGGGCTCGGTGTGATCACCGTCGTCGGCATCGGCGCGGACGGCTGGGACGGCCTGCCGCCCGCGTCGCGCCACGCGATCGCCACGGCGGAGGTGCTGATGGGCGGCGCCCGCCAACTGGCCCTGGTACCCGAAGCCCCGCCGCTCGAAGCCCCGCCGCTCGACGGGCCGGCGACCGGCGACCGGCGACCGGCCGGGGGCGGTCGGGTCGCGGGTGTCGAGCGGGTGGTGTGGCCCTCGCCGTTGGTGCCGGCGCTGCCCGGCCTGCTGGAGGCGCACCGCGCGCGCCGGGTGTGCGTGCTGGCCAGTGGCGACCCGATGTTCCACGGCATCGGGACCACGCTCGTGCGGCTGCTGGGCGCGGACGCCGTGCGCGTCCTGCCGCACCCGTCCTCGGTGTCGCTCGCGTGCGCCCGGCTGGGGTGGGCGCTGGACTCGGTGGCCGTGGTCAGCCTGGTCGGCCGGCCCGCCGCGCTGGTGGTGCCGCACCTGCACCCCGGCCGCCGGGTGCTCGTGCTGGGCGGTGCCGCCGCCGAGGTGGCCGCGCTGGTCGGCGACGCCCGGGTGACCGTGCTGGAGCAGTTGGGCGGGCCGGCCGAGCGGGTGCACCACGACGTGGCCGCCGCCGACCCGCTGCACGTCCTGGCGGTCGAGTGCGCCGACGGCGGGTTTCCGCTGGTGCCCGGCCTGCCCGACGACGCCTACGAGCACGACGGACAGCTCACCAAGCGGGAGGTGCGCGCGGTCGTGCTGGCGCTGCTCGCGCCCCGGCCCGGCGAGCTGCTGTGGGACGTCGGCGCGGGGTCGGGAAGCATCGCCGTCGAGTGGTCGCGGGCGCACCCGGCGTGCCGGGCGATCGCGGTGGAGCGCGACCCGGTGCGGGCCGGGCGGATCGCCCGCAACGCCCACGCGCTGGGCGTGCCCGGGGTGCGGGTGGTGCTGGGGGAGAGCCCGGCGGTGCTCGACTTCGAGCCGCCCGACGCGGTGTTCGTCGGCGGCGGCCTGACGGCGGACGGTGTCGTGGAGCGGTGCCTGGCGGCGCTGCGGCCCGGTGGCAGGCTGGTGGCCAACGCGGTGACGGTGGAGTCCGAGGCCGTGCTCGCGCGGTGGCACGCGGCCCTCGGCGGGTCGCTGACCAGGCTCTCGGTCAGCCGCGACACGCCCGTGGGCGGCTTCACCGGGTGGCGACCGCAGATGCCCGTGACCGTGTGGGCCCTGACCAAGGAGGACCAGTGACCGTCCACTTCATCGGCGCGGGGCCCGGTGCGGCCGACCTGCTGACGCTGCGCGCCGTGCGTCTGCTGGAGTCCTCGCCGGTCTGCCTGTACGCGGGTGCGCTGGTGCCCACCGAGGTGCTGCGGCACTGCCCGCCCGGTGCCCGGCTGGTGGACACCGCGAACCTGGACCTCGACCGGATCACCGGGGAGTTGGCGGCGGCGCACGGGGCCGGGCGGGACGTGGCGCGGCTGCACTCCGGCGACCCGTCCGTGTACAGCGCGATGGCCGAGCAGATGCGCCGGCTGGACGCCCTGGGCATCCCCTACGACGTGACGCCCGGCGTGCCGGCGTTCGCGGCGGCGGCGGCGGCGCTCAAGCGCGAGCTGACCGTGCCGGGCGTCGGCCAGACGGTGGTGCTGACCCGGACGTCGGCCCGCGCCACCCCGATGCCGCCCGGCGAGGACCTGGCGACCCTGGGCCGGTCGCGGGCCACGGTCGTGCTCCACCTGGCCGTGCAGCGGATCGCCGAGGTGGTCGCGGAACTGCTGCCGAACTACGGGCCGGAGTGCCCGGCGGCGGTCGTCGCGCGCGCGAGCCGGCCCGACGAGCTGGTGCTGCGCGGCACGCTGGCGACGATCGCCGGGCAGGTGGCGGACGCCGGGGTCAAGCGGACGGCGGTGATCGTCGTGGGCGCGGTGCTGGCCGCCGAGGGCTTCGTCGACAGCCACCTGTACTCGACCGCCCGGTGCCGCCCGTGACCGCCGGCCGGGACCCGGCCCCCGCCGGGGTGCGGACGGTGCTGGTGCTCGGGGGCACGGGCGAGGCGCGGGAGCTGGCCCGGCGCGCGGTGTCCCGGGCCCGGGTGGTGTCGTCGCTGGCCGGCCGGGTCGCGTCGCCCAGGCTGCCGGAGGGGGAGGTGCGGGTCGGCGGGTTCGGCGGCGTCGCCGGGCTGGTCGCCTACCTGCGGGCCGAGCGGGTGGACGCCGTGGTCGACGCCACCCACCCGTTCGCCGACCGGATCACGGCCAACGCGCTCGCCGCCGTGGCGCAGACCGGTGTGCCGTTCCTGGTGCTGCGCCGGCCGGGGTGGACCGAGCGCGCGGGCGACCGCTGGACGTGGGTCGACTCCATCGCCGAGGCGGCGCGGGTGGTCGGCGACCGGCGGGCGTTCGTGACGTCCGGGCGGGACGGGCTGGGCGCGTTCGCCTCGGGCGTGGCGCGGACGGTCGACCCGCCGGCCGAGGCGACCGCGCTGGACCTGGTGCTCGACCGCGGACCGTACACAGTGGACGGTGAGCTGGCGCTGATGCGCCGGCACGCGGTGGAGGTGCTGGTGACCAAGGACAGCGGCGGCGGCATGACGGCGGCCAAGCTGGACGCCGCGCGCGCCCTCGGCCTGCCCGTCGTCGTCGTCCGCCGCCCGCCCGCGCCCGCCGCGCCGACCGTGACGACGGTGGACGCGGCGCTCGCGTGGCTCACGACGGGCGGCGGCGCGGGCTGAGCGCCGGACCGGCGGCTGCCCGGTTCACGACGGGTAGCGGCGGGGCGTGAACACCGTGCCCCGGTCGGTGGTCAGGGTCTGCGAGGAGCCGACGATCAGCAGGCACCGCATGTCGACCGCCTCCGGGTCGAGGTCGGCCAGCCGCACCACCCGGACGGTCTCCTCGGGGCCGCCGACGTCCCGGCCGACGACCACGGGCGTGTCCGGCGAGCGGTGGCGCAGCAACAGGTCCCGGGCGGACTCGACCTGCCACCGACGGCTGCGCGAGGCCGGGTTGTAGATCGCCAGCACGAGGTCGGCGCGGGCGGCGGCCTCCAGGCGCTCCGCGATGACCTCCCACGGCTTGAGCCGGTCGGACAGCGAGAGCACGCAGTAGTCGTGGCCCAGCGGCGCACCGGACCGGGCGGCCACGGCGTGCGCGGCGGTCAGGCCGGGCAGCACCCGCACCGGGACGTCCGCGAACTGCTCCTCGGCGGCCACCTCCAGCACCGCGCTGGCCATGGCGAACACGCCGGGGTCGCCGGAGGAGACCACCGCGACCTTCCGACCGCGCTTGGCCAGGTCGAGCGCGAACGCGGCGCGCTCGGACTCGACCTTGTTGTCCGACGCGTGCTTGCGCTGCCCCGGGCGGTCGGCGACCCGGTTCAGGTAGGTGACGTACCCGACCAGGTCCTCCGCCCCGGCCAGCGCCTGCCGAGCCTCGGGCGTGAGCCACTCGGGCCCGGCGGGTCCCAGGCCCACGACGACGACCTCACCCGGGCCCGTGGCGGGTGGGGCGGCACCGGCCCCACCCGCCACGGCGGGGGCGACGACCGCACCCGCGCCGGCGTCGGGCGGGGGACCGGCGGGGGTGGCCTTGCTGGGCAGCAGGGCCAGCGAGAAGTACGGGACCGCGTCCGGGTCGACGTCGGCCAGCGGCGCGGTGCGCTGGCCGCCGGTCGTGGCGCGCTCCACGTACCACGCCTCGTCCAGCCGGCCCGAGCGCTCCAGCGCCTCGCGCACCGCCGGGAACGTCCGGCCCAGCTTCACCACCGCCACCGGGTCGCCGCCGGCCAGGTGGTCGGTCAGGGCGTCCACCGGCAGGGTGCCCGGCAGCACGGTGAGCACCTCGTCCCGCTCCACCAGCGGCCTGCCGATCACCGCCGACCCGGCGCTGACCGACGTGACACCGGGGACCACCTCGACCGGGTACCGGTCCGCCAGGCGCTTGTGCAGGTGCATGTAGGAGCCGTAGAAGAACGGGTCGCCGGCGGCCAGCACCACGACGGTCCGCCCGGCGTCCAGGTGCGCGGCCAGCCGCGCGGCGCACTCGGCGTAGAACGCGTCGATCTCGCCCTGGTAGTCGTCGGAGTCCTCGGTGGTCACCGGGTAGACGAGCTGCTCCTCCACCTGGTCGCCGCGCAGGTAGGGCTCGGCGATCCGGCGCGCGACGCTGCGGCCGTGCCGGGCGCTGTGGAAGACCACGACGTCGGCTTCGCCGATCAGCCGGGCGGCCTTGACGGTCACCAGCTCCGGGTCGCCCGGACCGACCCCGACGCCGTACAGCCTGCCGGTCATTCTTCCTCGCTCGCGATCGCGTTGACGGCCGCGGCGACCACGGCGCTGCCCCCGCGCCGGCCGCGCACGACCAGGTGCTCCAGCCCGCTCTCCGCGAGCGCCTCCTTGGACTCCGCCGCCCCGATGAACCCGACCGGGATGCCGAGCACGGCGGCCGGCGCCGGCGCTCCCGAGGCGATGAGGTCGAGCAGGTGGAACAGGGCGGTCGGGGCGTTGCCGACGGCGACCACCGCGCCGCCCAGCCGGTCGCCCCACAGCTCCAGCGCGGCGGCGCTGCGGGTGGTGCCCAGCTCGCGCGCCAGACCGGGCACCCGGGGGTCGCCGAGCAGGCACAGCACCTCGTTGTCGGCGGGCAGCCTGCGCCGGGTCACGCCGGAGGCGACCATCTGCGCGTCGCACAGCACCGGGGCCCCGGCCAGCAGCGCCCGCCGGGCGGCGGCCACGACCCCCGGCGAGTAGCCGATGTCGTCGACCAGGTCGACCATCCCGCACGCGTGGATCATCCGCACCGCGACCCGCGCGACGTCCGCCGGCAGGCCCGACAGGTCGGCCTCGGCGCGGATGGTGGCGAAGGACCGGCGGTAGATCTCCGCGCCGTCCTTGATGTAGCTGGTCACCTGATCTCCTCGTACCCGTCGCCGGTGGCGACGAACTCCACCACGTCGCCCGGTGGCCGCCCGCACCGCCGGGCGCAGCCCGACCAGTGCACCCGGCCCCGGTGCGGGGTGTTGATCCAGCGGACCACGTCCGCGCGGACGTCGGTCAGCGATTTCGCGCAGCCGGGCCGTCCGGCGCACGCGGTGACCCCGTGCCAGGGCGACGCGGGGTCGGTGAACAGGCCCGACGCGTCCGCGCCCGCCGGGAGGACGAGGCTGCGCCACGGGGTGACCCGCACCGGGGTCCCGGCCAGCAGCCGCGCGTCCAACCGGCCCAGCGGCACGCCCGCCACCAGGCGGTCGCCGTGCGGGCCGGGTGCGACCGGGATCACAGCGGGGGCGATGCGGTCCGGTCCGGGTCGGCCCAGGGCGGCGGTGATCTTCCGCACACCGCCGTCCACTTCGGACAAACGCCACGCGGTGCCCCGGACGGCCTGGAACTCGCGCGCCGCCGCGACCACGGCGGCCACCGGGTCGGTCACGCGCAGTCCCGAATCGCGGCCGGCGAGGAACAGCGCGTCACCCACCAGGCCGATGTCGCCGCCCAGCCCGCTCACCGACTCACCCACCGTGACCAGGAACCGGCCGGGGAGTTCGGCCAGTTCGGGAACCCGGCACAACGCGGCGTCCACGGCGTCCACCAGGTCCTGGTTGTCCTCCAGCGGCGCGGCGACGGTGTTGCGCATCCGCTCGTGGGTCGCCGAGGGCAGCAGGCCCGCGTCCCGCAGGCGTGCGCCCAACTCGTGCTCTGCACCCGGTGCGAGGCCCCTGATCTGCAAGTTCGCCCGTGAGGTCAGCTCGATCCAGCCGTCGCCCAGCTCCAGCGCGGCCTGCCGGACGACGTCGAACCGCGCGGCGGTCAGCGTGCCGCCGGGCACCCGGACGCGGGCCAGCCCGCCGTCGGCGGCCCGGTGCACGTCGACCGCGCCGGGGCAGGCGTCGGGGCGTTCGCGGTCCTGGGGCATGGGCTGGATGCTAACTCCCCGGATAGGGTGACCCCGAACGGCGAAGCAACAGGAGGAAGCCGGTGCGAATCCGGCGCGGTCCCGCCACTGTGACCGGGCGCGAGCCCGGGAGTCAGGAACTCCGCCCGCCGTCCCCCACGACCTGGGGCGAGGACCCCCGAGGGATGGAGCCCGCACGTGATCCTGCTGCTGTCGACCTCCGACACGGACCTGCTGTCCGCCCGTTCGAGCGGCGCCGACTTCCGGCTGGGCAACCCCGCCCGGCTCTCCGCCGACGACCTGCCCGCCCTGCTGGAGGGCGTCGACCTGGTGGTGGTGCGCATCCTGGGCGGTCGGCGGATGTGGGAGGAGGGGCTGGACGCGCTGCTGGCCGGCCCGCGCCCGGTCGTGGTGCTGGGCGGTGAGCAGAACCCCGACGCGCCGCTCATGGAGCTGTCCACCGTGCCCGGCGGCGTCTGCGCCGAGGCCCACGCCTACCTGGCGCACGGCGGCCCGGCGAACCTCGCCGAACTGCACAAGTTCCTGTCCGACACCGTCCTGCTCACCGGCTTCGGCTTCGCCCCGCCGGAACCCGCGCCGAACTGGGGCGTGCTGGAGCGGGCGGAGCGCGCGGGCGGCGGGCCGGTGGTGGCCGTCCTGTACTACCGGGCCCACCACGTGGCCGGGAACACCGCCTTCGTGCACGCCCTGTGCGACGCGATCGAGGAGAAGGGCGGCCGGGCGCTGCCGGTGTACTGCGCGTCGCTGCGCACCGCCGAGCCGGAGCTGCTCGCGGTGCTGCGCGAGGCGGACGCGCTGGTCGTCACGGTGCTGGCGGCCGGCGGCACCAAGCCCGCGACCGCGTCGGCGGGCGGCGAGGACGACGCGTGGGACGTGGGCGCGCTGGCCGCGCTGGACGTGCCGATCCTGCAGGGCCTCTGCCTCACCAGCAGCCGCGCCGCGTGGGACGAGAACGACGACGGCCTGTCCCCGCTGGACACCGCCACCCAGGTGGCGATCCCCGAGTTCGACGGCCGGATCATCACCGTCCCGTTCTCCTTCAAGGAGGTCGACGAGGACGGCCTGACCGTGTACGTGGCGGACCCGGAACGCGCGCTGCGGGTGGCCGGGATCGCCGTGCGGCACGGGCGGTTGCGGCACGTGCCGCCGGCCGAGCGCAAGGTCGTGGTCATGCTCTCCGCCTACCCGACCAAGCACTCCCGGATCGGCAACGCGGTCGGCCTGGACACCCCGGCCAGCGCCGTGCGGCTGCTGAAGGCGTTGCAGGACCACGGCTACGACATCGGTGACGAGCTGCCGGGCGTGGCCGACCTGGACGGTGACGCGCTGATCCACGCGCTCATCGCGGCCGGCGGCCAGGACGCCGACTGGCTGACCGAGGAGCAGCTCCAGGGCAACCCGGTGCGGCTGCCCGCCGCCCGCTACCGCGAGTGGTACGCGACCCTGCCCGAGGACACCCGCACGGGCATGGAGGAGCACTGGGGCGAGGCGCCCGGCGAGCTGTTCGTGGACCGCTCGCGGGACCCCGACGGCGAGATCGTGCTGGCCGGCCTCCGCTCGGGCAACGTCGTGGTGATGGTCCAGCCGCCGCGCGGCTTCGGCGAGAACCCGATCGCCATCTACCACGACCCGGACCTGCCGCCCAGCCACCACTACCTGGCCGCCTACCGGTGGCTGGAGGCCGAGTTCGGCGCGGACGCCGTCGTGCACGTCGGCAAGCACGGCAACCTGGAGTGGCTGCCCGGCAAGACGGTCGGCATGTCGGCCGGCTGCGGCCCCGACGCGGCGCTGGGCGACCTGCCGCTGATCTACCCCTTCCTGGTCAACGACCCGGGCGAGGGCACGCAGGCCAAGCGCCGCGCGCACGCCACCCTGGTCGACCACCTGGTGCCGCCGATGGCCCGCGCGGACAGCTACGGCGACATCGCGCGCCTGGAGCAGCTTCTCGACGAGCACGGCAACATCGCCGCGATGGACCCGGCGAAGCTGCCCGCGATCCGCGCGCAGATCTGGACGTTGATCCAGGCGGCGAAGCTGGACCACGACCTCGGGCTGGAGGACCGGCCGCACGACGCGGAGTTCGACGAGCTGATCCTGCACGTGGACGGCTGGCTGTGCGAGGTGAAGGACGTCCAGATCCGGGACGGCCTGCACGTGCTGGGCGAGGCGCCGACCGGGGAGGCCCGGGTCAACCTGGTGCTGGCCATCCTCCAGGCCCGGCAGGTGTGGGCGGGCCAGGTGGCCGCGCTGCCCGGCCTGCGGGAGGCGCTGGGGCTCAAGGACGACACCCGCGCCTCGACCGACGCCGTGGAGGCGCAGGCGCGCGCGCTGGTGCAGGCCATGGAGGACGCGGGCTGGGACGCGGCGGTCGCCCGCACGCTGACCGACTCCGAGGACGTGGCGCGCATCCTGGAGTTCGGCGCGCTGGAGGTGGTGCCGAGGCTGGCCCGCACCACCGACGAGATGGCCAACGTGCTGCACGCGCTCGACGGCGGCTACGTGCCGGCCGGGCCGAGCGGCTCGCCGCTGCGGGGCCTGGTGAACGTGCTGCCGACCGGCCGCAACTTCTACTCGGTCGACCCCAAGGCGGTGCCGTCGAAGCTGGCCTGGGAGACCGGCCAGGCCATGGCGGACTCCCTGCTGGAGCGCTACCGGGCGGACACCGGCGAGTGGCCCGCGTCGGTCGGCCTGTCGGTGTGGGGCACGTCGGCCATGCGGACCTCCGGCGACGACATCGCGGAGGTGCTGGCGCTGCTGGGCGTCCGGCCGGTGTGGGACGACCAGTCGCGCCGGGTGACCGGGCTGGAGGTCGTGCCGCTCGACGAGCTGGGCCGGCCCCGGATCGACGTGACGGTGCGCATCTCCGGCTTCTTCCGGGACGCCTTCCCGCACGTGGTCGCGCTGCTGGACGACGCGGTGCGGCTGGTGGCCGGGCTGGACGAGGCGGACGCGGACAACTTCGTGCGGGCGCACGCGGAGGCCGGGGTGGCCGAGCACGGCGACCGGCGGCGGGCGACGATGCGGATCTTCGGCTCCAAGCCGGGTGCGTACGGGGCCGGGCTGCTGCCGCTGATCGACAGCCGCAACTGGCGCGACGACGCCGACCTGGCCGAGGTCTACGCGGTGTGGGGCGGGTACGCCTACGGGCGCGAGCTGGACGGCGTCGAGGCCCGGCAGGACATGGAGAGCGCCTACCGGCGGATCGCGGTCGCGGCGAAGAACATCGACACCCGCGAGCACGACATCGCCGACTCGGACGACTACTTCCAGTACCACGGCGGCATGGTGGCGACCGTGCGGGCGCTGACGGGCAAGGCCCCGGCCGCCTACGTCGGCGACAGCACGCGGCCTGACGCGGTGCGGACCCGGACGCTGCACGAGGAGACGAACCGGATCTTCCGCGCCCGCGTGGTGAACCCGCGCTGGCTGGCGGCGATGCGCAAGCACGGCTACAAGGGCGCGTTCGAGCTGGCGGCGACGGTCGACTACCTGTTCGGCTACGACGCCACGACCGGCGTGGTCGCGGACTGGATGTACGAGCAGCTCGCGGCCAGCTACGTGCTGGACCCCGAGAACCGCGAGTTCCTCACCAAGTCGAACCCGTGGGCGCTGCACGGGATCTCCGAACGCCTGCTGGAGGCGGCGGACCGGGGTCTCTGGGAGCACCCGGAGGCGGAGACGCTGGAGGCGCTGCGCGCGGTGTACCTCCAGACCGAAGGCGACCTGGAGGACGGCCGCTAGCGCAGCCCGCGCGGCAACCCGAACGGCGTGGCTACGCTGTCCGAACGCACGGCCCCGGCGGAGCGATCCGCCGGGGTCTTGTTGGCGCACGGGCGTTTTCGAGCTTTCGTCTTCTTGTGCGGTGGGCCTGCGATGTCTGCTGGGGCGCTTGACACGGCGCGTGTCGACCACCACACTTCGCCGCGATTGGGAGCGCTCCCAACACGTCGCCGCCCCCGTGAGGAGTCCTCGTGCGCCACCGTCGAGCAGTCCTGGCCCCGGTCCTGGTCGCCGCCGCGCTCACCGCGTGCGGTCCGGGCAGCGGCTCGGACGGCCGGTTGGAGCTGACCGTCGCCACGTTCAACGAGTTCGGCTACGAGGAGCTGTTCCGCGAGTACGAGGCCGCCCACCCCGGCACCAGGATCGTGCACCGCAAGACCGGCCAGGCCCCGCCGCACCACCAGGCACTGTTCACCAAGCTCGCGGCCGGCTCCGGCGCGGCCGACGTCGAGGCGGTCGAGGAGGGCTTCCTCAGCCAGGTCATGGCGAAGTCCGGGAAGTTCCACGACCTCGAGCAGATCGGGCCCGGTGACGTGCGCCCCGACCGCTGGCTGAAGTGGAAGTCCGACGCCGTCACCACCCGGGACGGCGCGCTCATCGGCTACGGCACGGACATCGGACCGCTGGCCATGTGCTACCGCGCGGACCTGTTCGCCTCGGCCGGGCTGCCCACCGACCCGGAGGGCGTGCGGTCGCTGTTCGCCACCTGGGACTCCTACTTCGCGGCCGGCGACCGGTACGTCGCGGCGGTCGGCGAGCCGTGGTTCGACTCGGCCGCGCAGGTCTTCAACCCCATGCACAACCAGGCGGCCACCGGGTACTTCGACCGCGACGACCAGCTCGCCATCGAGACCAACGGCGACCGGGCGATCTGGGAGCAGGTGACGGGCGCGGTGGCGCGCGGGCAGTCCGCGAAGCTGGTCGCCTGGAGCAAGGAGTGGCAGGACGGGTTCAAGCGCTCCGCCTTCGCCACCAAGACGTGCCCGTCCTGGATGCTCGGCGTGATCGAGGGCAACGCCGGCGCGGAGCACGCCGGCAAGTGGGCGGTGACGGCGGCGTTCCCCGGCGGTGGCGGCAACTGGGGCGGTTCCTACCTGACGGTGCCCAAGCAGTCCGCGCACCCCGAGGAGGCCGCCGCGCTCGCCGCCTGGCTGACCGCTCCCGAGCAGCAGATCAAGGCGTTCGTGGCGAAGGGCACGTTCCCCAGCCAGACGGCCGCGTTGACGTCCCCGGAGCTGTTGACGAGGACGAGCGCGTACTTCGGCGGCGAGAAGGTCGGGCTGCTGTTCGCAGAGCAGGCGTCGAAGGTCGCCTCGGCGCAGTACAAGGGGCCGCAGGACGGCGAGATCCAGGACAACGTGGTCGCCCCCGCTCTCCAGGCCGTGGAACAGGGCAAGTCCGCCGAGGAGGGGTGGCGGCAGGCGGTCGACGGCGCCAAGAAGGCCGCGAAGTGACGTCTGCCCCGGCGCGCGGGGTCGGGTCCCGGCCGCGCGCTTCGTGGCAGCGGCTGGACGCGCGCTACTCGCCCTACCTGTTCATCGCGCCGTTCTTCGTGCTGTTCGGCCTGACGGGGCTGTTTCCCCTGGCGTACACGGCGTACGTGTCGCTGTTCGACTGGGAGCTGGGCGCGGACTCGACGCCGTTCGTCGGGCTGGACAACTACGCGGCACTGCTGGCCGACGACCGGTTCTGGAACGCCCTGCTCAACACGGTGAGCATCTTCCTGCTGTCCACCGGGCCCCAGCTCGTGGCGGCGGTGCTGCTGGCGGCCCTGCTGAACACCGCGCTGCGGGGCCGCACCGCGTGGCGGATGGGCGTGCTGCTGCCGTACGCGGCCTCGCTGGTGGCGCTGACGATCATCTTCGCCGACCTGTTCGGGCCGCGCTACGGCCTGGTCAACGACGTCCTGGAGTTCCTCGGTTTGTCCCGCGTCGACTGGCAGTCCTCGCGGTGGTGGAGCCACGTCGCCATCGCCGCGATGGTCGACTGGCGGTGGACGGGGTACAACGCGCTCATCGTGCTGGCCGCGATGCAGGCCATCCCGCAGGACGTGCGGGAGGCGGCGGTGGTGGACGGGGCCGGGCGCGTCCGCCGGTTCGTCTCGGTCACGCTGCCGGTGCTGCGGCCCACGCTCGTCTTCGTCGTGGTCACCTCGACCATCGGCGGGTTGCAGATCTTCACCGAGCCGAAGCTGTTCGCGCCGGCGGGCAGCAGCGGCGGCGGCGCGACCGGGCAGTACCAGACCGTGGTGCTCTACCTGTACCAGTCGGCGTTCGAGGGCTTCGACCTCGGCTACGCGTCCGCGCTGGCGTGGGTCCTGTTCCTGGTGGTGGTCGTGGTCGCGGGGGTCAACTTCCTGCTGACCCGCCGGGTGCCCGGGACGGGGGAGCGGTGAGCGCGACTCCCCGGCGGCCCGGGTTCGCCGTCTACGGGACGTTGGTCGCGTTCGTGCTCGGCTCGGCGTTCCCGTTCTACTGGGCGTTCGTGGTGGCGAGCAACGACGTCGGTGACGTGCCGCTGGTACCGGGCGGGAAGTTCCTCGTCAATGCGGCGCGCGTGCTCGACACCGTCCCGTTCTGGAGGGCGTTGGGCAACAGCGTGATCGTCTCCGGCACGGTGACCGCGTCGGTCGTGCTGCTCTCCGCGCTGGCCGGCTTCGCGTTCGCCAAGCTGCGGTTCCGGGGCCGGGGACCGCTGATGGTGTTCGTGGTCGCCACCCTGGCCGTGCCGACCCAGCTCGGGATCGTCCCGCTCTACCTGGCCATGGCCGAGTTCGGGTGGTCGGGCAGCCTGGGCGCGGTGATCGTGCCGAACCTGGTCACCGCCTTCGGCGTGTTCTGGATGCGGCAGTACATCGTCGACGCGGTGCCGGACGAACTGGTCGACGCCGCCCGGGTGGACGGCTGCGGGCTCGCGCGCGTCTTCTGGCACGTGTGCCTGCCCGCGGTGCGGCCCGCTGCGGCGGTGCTCGGCGTGTTCACGTTCACCACGTCGTGGAACGACTTCCTGTGGCCGCTGGTCGCGCTCGACGCCGACGACCCGACCGTCCAGGTGGCGCTGGAGAAGCTCCAGAGCGGTTACTACGTCGACAACTCGCTGGTGCTGGCCGGGACCACCCTGGCCACCGCGCCGGTGCTGGTCGTCTTCCTCCTCCTCGGGCGGCAGGTCGTCGCCGGGATCATGCAGGGCGCGGTGAAGGGGTAGCTGTGGAGACGTTCGGGGTGCGTGGTGCGGGGTGCGCGGACGAGCCGGTGCGCTTCCCGGAGGGGTTCCTCTGGGGAGCGGCCACGGCCGCGTTCCAGGTCGAGGGCGCGACGACGGCGGACGGGCGCGGCCGGTCCATCTGGGACGAGTTCTGCGAGGTGCCCGGGGCCGTCGTCGGCGGGCACACCGGGGAACCGGCGGCTGACCACTACCGGCGGTTCGACGAGGACGTGCGGCTGATGGCGGACCTCGGGCTCCAGGCGTACCGGTTCTCGGTCGCGTGGCCCCGGGTCCGGCCGGACGGCGGGCTCGTCAACAAGGCCGGGCTGGACTTCTACGACCGGCTGGTGGACCGGCTGCTGGCGGCCGGCATCGAGCCGTGGCCCACCCTGTACCACTGGGACCTGCCGCAGCCGCTGGAGGAGCGGGGCGGGTGGGCCGCGCGCGCGACGCCGTACCGGTTCGCGGACTTCGCGGCGTCGACGGCGGAGGCGCTCGGCGACCGGGTGCGGCACTGGACCACGCTCAACGAGCCGTGGTGCTCGGCGTTCCTCGGCTACGCGGCCGGCGTGCACGCGCCGGGCCGCCGGGACCCCCGTGCGGCGGTCGCGGCCGTGCACCACCTGCTGCTGGGCCACGGGTTGGCGGCCGAGGTGATCCGCGCGGCGTCGGCGCGCGCGGAGGTCGGCATCACGCTGAACCTGTACCCGGTGATCCCGGCCGACCCCGATGACCCGGCCGACGTCGACGCGGCGCGCAGGGTCGACGGGTTGCAGAACCGGATCTTCCTGGAACCGCTGTTCCACGGCCGCTACCCGGACGACGTCGTGGAAGACCTGGCCCCGTACGGGTTCACCGCCCACGTCCGGGACGGCGACCTCGACGCCGTCGCCGCGCCGCTGGACCGGCTCGGCGTCAACTACTACGCCGAGCACCACGTCAGCGGCCGGCCCGGTCCCGCCGTCGCCGGGTCGCCGTGGGTGGGCGCGGAGCACGTGACGTTCCCCGGCCGGGGCCTGCCGCGCACCGACATGGGCTGGGAGGTCGAACCCTCCGGCCTGACCGAGGTGCTGCTGCGCGTGCACCGCGACTACCCCCCGATCCCGCTCTACGTCACGGAGAACGGCGCGGCGTACCGGGACGCGGTGGCGCCCGACGGCGCGGTGCGCGACCCGGAGCGGTTGGGGTACCTCGAATCGCACCTGCGGGCGGCGCACGCGGCGATCGAGGCCGGCGCGGACCTGCGCGGGTACTTCGCCTGGTCGCTGATGGACAACTTCGAGTGGGCGGAGGGCTACGCCAAGCGGTTCGGCATCGTGCACGTCGACTACGCCACACAAGTGCGGACTCCTAAGATGAGCGCCATGTGGTACTCCCAGGTCGCCAAGGACAACGCGCTGGCCACGGTGGTCGCCCCGTGACCGGTGCCGTCGACCAGCCCCGGCCCCGTCGCGGGACGACCCGCCTGGAGGAGGTCGCCCGCGCCGCCGGGGTGTCCAAGTCGACGGTGTCGAGGGTGATCAACGGCGAGCCCTACGTCAGCACCAAGGCGCGCGAGGCGGTCAGCCAGGCGATCACCCGCCTCGGGTACTCGCCCAACCAGGCGGCCCGCACGCTGGCCGGGAACCGGGCCAACTGCATCGCGCTGGTCGTCTCCGAGCAGGGCAGCCGGGTGCTCGCCGACCCCTTCTTCGCCGGGGTGCTGCGCGGCGTGCACGGAGAGCTGGCCGGGCGGCGGGTCCAGCTCGTGCTGATGATGAGCAAGGAGGGCGACGAGCAGGACCTGGTCAACTACCTGTGCGGCGGGCACGTCGACGGCGTGCTGGTGATCAGCCTGCACGGCCAGGACCCGCTGCCGCGCGTGCTGGCCGACGCGGGCCTGCCGACCGTCGTCGGCGGGCGACCGCTGGGCGCGGCCGGAGTGCCCTATGTGGACTCCGACAACTTCAACGGCGCGCTGGAGGCCGCCCGCCACCTGGTCTCGTCGGGCCGCCGGCGGATCGGCACCGTCGCCGGGCCGCGCGACATGGCGGTCGGGATGGACCGGCTGGCCGGCTGGCAGCGCGGCCTGGCCCAGGCCGGCGTGCCGGCCGACCTGGTGGCGTACGGCGACTTCACGCCCGAGAGCGGGGCGACGGCGATGGAGGAGCTGCTGACCCTGGACCCGTCGCTGGACGCGGTGTTCGTCGCGGCGGACATCATGGCGCTGGGCGCGCTGCAAGTCCTGCACGCGCGCGGCCGGCGGGTGCCGGAGGACGTGGCGGTGGTGGGTTTCGACGACTTGGTGATCGCGTCGACGGCGGTGCCGCCGCTGACCACGGTCCGGCAGGACGTGGAGCGGCTGGGGCGCACGATGACGTCGCGGCTGATGTCCGAGTTGGCGGGGGAGGAGGATCTGCCGCCGTTCTTGCTGCTGCCCACCTCGTTGGTGACTCGCGTCAGTGCTTGAGTCGGGTCGGCGTTCGACTCGGGTCGGCGTTTGAGTGTTGGGGAAGTGTGCGTTGCGGGCGGGTGAAAGCTAGCGGGTGCCTGCGCGTTTGGCTTGGCGGCGTAGTTGGAAGATGCGGGCGGCGCCGACCAGGGCGACCGTGACGGCGCCGCCGATCGCGGAGAACAGCAGGGCCACGCCGAGTGGCAGCGTGCCGGCGATGCCGATGAAGTGGATGGTCGCGTCGGTCAGGTTCTGCAGGATGAAGACCAGCAGGAAGATCAGCACGACGATCGACGACAGGACGGCCACCCACGTGCCGCTGATCCTGGTCGGGCGGGGTTTGCCGGAGCGGGTCCTGGCCGGTGGGGGTGTGGGCCGGTGGTCGGGTGTCGTGGGCCGGTGGTCGGGTGAGCCGGCGGGGCCGTCCGGGAGCGGGACGGCCGGGGTGGTGCGGTCCTCGTCACGGGGCGTGGTCACGGGGTGATTATCGGGGTGTGGCGGGGTGGGTGCCAGTCGGCCGGCTGGGGGATGTGGGGCTTTTCGAAGAAGAGAAGCGCTCGCCGCGCGGCAGGCCAACAGGATGACGGGGTGGGTGGTGATCTTGCGTTGCGTGGTGGGGCGGGGGTCGTGTCATCCCGTCGACCTCCCGGAGGGCTGTCACGCGAGCCGGGGTCCTGCGAGGGTGGCACTTCGGCCGCCGGGTGGTCGTGCAGGTCGCAGGACCCCGACTCGCGTGATGGGGCTGCGCCAGGTCGACGGGATGACACGAGCCCCTCTCCTGGTTCGAAGATCGGGGAGGCCGCGTTCTTCGGTCAGGCGCAGGGTGGGTGGTAGTCGATGCCCTCGAAGTTGCGGTGCCATTCTTCTTCGGTGATCTGCTGGTCCACCGATTCGCACATCTTCGCTATGGCGATGTCCACGTCGAACTCCCACGGTCGGGTGGTGCCGTCGGCGTTCGACGTCACCACCCAGTTCGGGGTGTCGCCGAAGCCGACCGCGTAGGTGCCGTCGGTCGGGCCGCTGATCCGGGCTCTCTGGGTCGGGTGCCGGGGGTCGCCCAGGTCCCACATCCGGACCGTGTCGTCCTTGCCGGTGCTGGCCAGGGCTCTGCCGTCGCGGCGGAAGTTCAGGGCGAGCACCTTGTCGGAGTGGCCGACCACCCGGGCCAGCCGGGTCGGTGACCACGGGTCGCCCAGGTCCCACAGGCGGATCGTGCCGTTCGCGCCCGCGACCGCGATGGTCTTGGCGTTCGGCGACAGCGCCACCACCGAGACGTCCTCGCCGTCCTTCAGCTCGCCGATCTGGCGGGGCTCCCTCGGGTTGGCGAGGCTCCAGAGCCGGACCGTGCTCTGGTTGTCGATGGTGGCCAGGACCTGGCCGTCCGGGCTGAACGCGATGTCGGTGATCCACCTCGGGTGGCCGGTCAGCACGCCCAGCACCTTGGGCTCGCGCGGGTTGGCGGCGTCCCAGATCTTGGCCTCCGACGCGCCCTCGACGGTCACCAGCAGCCGGCCGCCGGTCGGGGCGAACGCGATCCTGGTGACCGGTCCGGAGAACGTGTAGGTGGGCACGGGCTCGCGGGCGTCGGTGACGTCCCAGATGCGGGCGTCCGGGGTCTCCGCCGTGGTGGCGTACGCCCGTTCGGCCGGGGTGACCACGAACGACGTGACGGTGTTGCGCGGCGTCAGCAGGCCGCCCAGCCGTTTGTACACGCGGTCGTCGGCGCTGTACGGGACTCGCGCCGTGGGGATCTGGGTGCCGTCCGGGCTCAGCGCCGAGCCGTTGGACAGCACCGACCGGCTCACCATGTCCTCGGCGGTCGAGGCGTGGGCGCTGAGCACCAGGTCCCGCAGGTCGTCGGTGCCGCTGAGGCGGTAGGCCGCGATGATCATCTGGTTGGCCAGCACGCGGTCGCCGGCCGTGCGGCGGTTCTGGGCCTCGTTCGCCGCGTAGCGGGCCACCGACAGGTTGCGCTCGGTGGCCGCCTGCTTCTGCGCGCCGATGGCCAGCACGACCGCCCCGGACGCCAGGACCAGCAGCACCAGCAGCAGGGCCACCAACTGGCGCAGCCGGCGCGTGCGGCGGTGGTCGAGGTGGCGCTGGCGGTCGCGGGAGGCTTCGCTCTCGGCCAGGAACTCGCGTTCCAGCGGGCTGGTCCTCGCCCCGTCGCGGCGGGTCCACTCGACGGCGGTGTCCAGCCTGGTGCCCCGGTAGAGGGCGTCGGGGTCGCGGCCCAGCGAGTGCCAGGTGGCGGCGGCCTCGGTGAGCTGCCGCATGGTGCGCAGGCCGTCCCGGTCGGTGGCCAGCCAGTTGCGCAGGCGGGGCCACGAGCGGATCAGGGCCTCGTGCGCGATCTCCACCGTGTCCCGGTCGAGGGTCAGCAGGCGGGCGTGGGCCAGGCGGTCGAGGACGACGTCCACGTCCACGTCACCGTCCAGCTCCGCTCTCGGCAGGCGGCGCTTGGTGTCCTCGATGCCGTCGCCCAGGGCGGTCAGCCGGAGGAACACCTGGCGGGCCAGGGTGCGCTGCTGCTTCTCCAGCGAGGTGAAGGTGCGCTCGGCGGTCTGGGCGATGGCGTGCTGGATGCCGCCGGCGGCCTCGTAGCCGGCCAGGGTCATGGTGGTGCCGCGCCGCCGCCGCCAGGTCTCCAGCAGCGCGTGCGACATCAGCGGGAGCACGCCCGCCTGGCCGGTCGCGTCCGCGATCAACCTGCTGACCAGCGCCGTCTCCACGGTGCAGGACGCCTTGACGGCGGGCTGCATGATGACCTGGCGCAGTTCCTCCGGACCCATCGGGCCGAGCAGGAGTTGACCGTCGGTCAGCGCCTCCACCAGGTTCGGGTGCTGGGCGCAGTGGCTGTAGAAGTCCGCCCGCACGCCCAGGACCACGCGGCAGTCCGCCGCCAGGAGCGCGTCGATGAACTCCGCCTGCCGCCGCTGGTCCTGGCAGAGGGTGAAGACCTCCTCGAACTGGTCCACGATGATCAGGTCGCCGGTCAGGTCGAGGCGGTCCGCCCGGACGTCGACCTCGGCCGGCGTGGTGAGCACCGCACGGCCCGGGAACCGGGGCACCAGGCCCGCTTTGAGCAGCGACGACTTGCCCGCCCCGGACGCGCCGAACACCGCCACGAAGCGGCCTGCGGCGATCCTGGCCTCCAGGTCCTCCAGGACGCGGTCCCGGCCGAAGAACCACTCGGCGTCCTCCGTGCCGTACGCCGCGAGGCCCGCGTACGGCGGGTGGGCCTCGTTCGGGCCCGCCGGCGGGGTCGGCAGCACCTCGGCCGCCACCTGGTGCCAGCGGTCCTCCCACTCGTCCACGTCGCCCTCGCAGGCGCGGACGTAGGCCAGCGTCACGGCGAGGCTCGGCAGCTTCCGGCCGCCGGCGGCGTCGGACAGGGTGGTCGCCGAGTAGTGCGCGCGGGCACCGAGCTGCCGGTAGCTGTACCCGCCCGCCTTGTCGCGCAACGACCTGAGGTCGGCCGCGAACTTCAGCAGCGGACCGTCCCCGACGTCCAACGGGCGCTCTCCACGCGGCACCGGTTCCACCCCCTGACCCAAGGTCCCCCGATTCTCCGCAGCGTCCGGGGTGCCGTCCAGACTTTCAGACCCGACCCTGGATCCCGTCCGCCTCGGGTGCGCGCATCCGGGTGAACAGGTCCAGGGCCACCCGCCAGTGTGCCTGCACCCGGTCGGGTTCCGCTCGACCGAGCACCACCAGCGTGTGCGCCTCGCCCGGCCGGTGCCCGGTCGCGCGGTGGATCTCCAGCGCGGCGCGGGCGTGCGCGACCGCCGCCGGAGCGTCGCCCTTCGCCAGCGCGGCCTGGGCCAGGGCGGTCAGCGCCCTGCCCTCCACCACCCGGTAGCCCGCGCGGCGGGCGATTTCGAGGGCCCGGTCGGGCTGCCCGCCGCCGATCAGGGCCTCGGCCTCCAGGAAGTCGTCGTCGGTCTCCCGGGCCAGGGTGGCGGCCCGCCGGTGGCAGTCGCGGGCGTCCTGGGCGTGGCCGGCCCGGCGGTGGATGTCGCCCAGCGCGAGCAGCGCGCCCGCCTCCGCCCGGCGCTCGCCGGTGTCGCGGGCGAGCATCAGGGCGGTGCGGGCGTGCTCGTAGGCGCGCTGCGTGTCGCCCAGGTCGTTGTGGACGGCGGCGATGGTGGCCAGGTTGCCCGCCTCGGCCACCCGGGCGCCGATCTCGCGGTGGATGTCGAGCGCCTCGGTCAGGTGCTCCAGTGCCTTGTCGGGTTCCCCCCGGGTGTGCCACAGCTCGCCGATGTTGCCCAGCGCCAGCGCGATCCCCTGCGGGGCCCGGGACTCCCGGCGCAGCCGGAGCGCCTGGGTGAAGTAGTCGGTCGAGTCGGCCAGCCGGCCGAGCTGCCAGGCGACGATGGCCAGGTTGTTCAGGGCCGCCATCTGCCCGGCGACCAGGCCGTGCCTGCGGTCGAGTTCGAGCGACGCGGCGAAGTGCTCGGCGGCCCGCGCGAGCCGGCCGGACTGGCGGTGGACGCCACCCAGGTTGTTGTGGGCCGACGCCTGGCCGGCGGGCCAGCCGCCCCGGTCGGCCAGGGTCAGCGCGTGGGTGCTGTGGGTGGTGGCGGCGGCGTGGTCGGCGAGCAGGAAGTGCAGGTTGCCCAGGCTCAGCTCGGCGGACGCCTGGGCGGCGGGGTCGGTGTCCGGCGCGGCCCGCCGGGCCGTCGTGGCCACGGTCAGCCAGTCCTCGGTGGCCATCCGCAGCCAGAAGTAGCCGCGCAGCGCGTCCGCCAGCCGCCACGCGAAGTGCGCGAGCGCCGGCCGGTCGGCGGCGTGCTGGACGGCGGCCACGAGGGTGGCGCGCTCGGCGTCCAGCCAGGCGGAGGCCTGGGACTCGTTCTCGAAGGTCACGGCGTGCTCGGGGGGCGCTGCGGTGGGCAGGCGGGCCATGTCCGGGTAGAGGACGGCGGCGGCTGCGGTCGCGTGGCAGGTGTACCACTCGTACAAGCGCTGCCGCGCGCGCTCGCCGAGGTCGGCCGTGTCCTCCGCCTGGGCGCGTTCCCGCGAGTAGAGCCGCAACAGGTCGTGCGTGGTGTACCGGGTGCCGTCGTGCTGCACCAGGTGCGCGTCGGCGAGGGTGGCCAGGTGCGCTCGGACGGCCGGCACCGGGCTGTCGGCCGCCGCTGCGACCGCCTCGGCCGTGAAGTCCTGGCCCGGGACGTGGGCGATCAGCCGGAACAGCCCGCGCGCCGGGGCCGGCAGCGCCGCGTAGGACAGGTCGAACGCGGCCCGGACGGCGGTGTCCCGGTCGGCGTGCAACGCGGTCAGCCGGTTGCCGCGCCGCAATTGGGCCACGTGGTCGGCGATCCGGCCCGGGGCAAAGTGCGCGGCGGTGATGCGGAGCGCCAGCGGCAGGTGGGCGCACAGCCGCGCCAGCTCCGCCGCCGCCTCCGGCTCCTCGGCGGTCCGGGCGCCCAGCAGGGCGGTGAGCAGGTCGGCGGACTCGGCGGGTGTCAGCACGTCCAGCGGGACGCGGGTCGCGCCGTCGCGGGCCACCAGCCCCGCCAGGCGGTCCCGGCTGGTCACCACGACCAGGCAGCCGGAGCCGCCGGGCAGCAGCGGCCGGACCTGCTCCGGGTCGGCGGCGTTGTCCAGCACCACGAGCACCCGGCGGTCGGCCAGGGTGCTGCGGTACAGCGCGGTCGCGGCGTCCTGGTCCGGCGGCACGCGTTCGGGCGGCACGCCCAGCGCGTGCAGGAAGCGGGAGAGCACCTCGGCGGGGCGGCGCGGGGGCAGCACGTCGAAGCCGCGCAGGTCGGCGTAGAGCTGGCCGTCGGGGAAGTCGGAGCGCGCGCGGTCGGCCCAGTGGATGGCCAGGGCGGTCTTGCCCACGCCCGCCGTGCCGGTGACGACCGCCGTGGTGCCGGCGCGGTCCTGCTTCGCCGTGGCCGCCAGGCGGTCCAGCTCGCGCAGGGCGTCGGCGCGGCCGGTGAACGACGGGACGGCGGCGGGCAGGTGCCGGGGGACGTCGGTCCTGGGCCCGTCGAGCGCGTGGTCCGAGCGCAGGATCTCCACGTGCAGCCGGCGGATCGCGGGTGACGGTTCGATGCCCAGCCGCGCGTCCAGGGTGTCCCGGAGGCGCTGGTGGGCGGCCAGCGCCTCGGCCTGCCTGCCGCTGCGGTAGAGCGCGAGCATGAGCTGACCCCACAGCCGCTCGCGCAGCGGGTGGCGGCCGGTCAGGGCCTGGAGCTCGCCCACCACGTCCTGGCCCAGCGCGAGCCGGGCGTCCAGGTTGTCCTCCTGCACGTCGAGCCGCAGCTCGTCGAGCACGGTGACCCTGGGCGCGATCAGCTCGGGCACCGGCAGACCGTCGAGGACCGGCCCGCGCCACAGCCCGAGGGCGCGGGTGAACCGCTCGGTGGCCACGTCGAAGCGGTTGTCCCGCAGGGCCTTGCGACCGTCCTCCACCAGGTCTTCGAAGTGCGTGGCGTCGAGGTCCGCGCGCGGCACGGCCAGCGCGTAGCCCTCCGGACGGGTGTCGATGGCGGCGTCCGGGTGCAGCAGCCGGCGCAGGCCCGACAGGTAGGTCTTGAGGTTGGCCGCCGCCGAGCGGGGCAGCTCGTCCCACAGCGCGTCGGACAGGGCGTCCGTGCTGGTGGGCCCGTCGCGCAGGAGCAGCACGGCGAGCAGGACCCGCTGCTTGCGGCGGGTGGGCAGCAGCGGGCCACCTTGCCGGTCACGGACGTCCAACGGTCCCAGGACCCGGAAGCGCACGGAACCCAGCGTAGTGATCCCGGTACACGTGGCCGTGTACCGGGCTGTGTACCGGTGTCGGGGATGGTGGTGTCGAGGGGCGGTGACCAGGGGGCACCGCCCCTCCGGCGTCCGGCCCGCACGTGCACCTGCTCGTGCACCGCCCGTCGAGCGCGATCTGTGCCGGGAGTGTCCTGAGTGGACTCAGCGGGGGCGTGCCGTCAGACGTGCGAGAGGGTGAAGGCGGTCAGGAAGCCGGCCACGGTCACCAGACCGACCAGGAGGTGGGCGTCGTCGAACGCCTCCGGGTCATGGTGTCGGCGATCATCGCCAGGATGGCACCGCCCGCGAACGCCGTGATGCCCGCGAGCCAGGAGGCGGGCGCGTCCGCGAGCACGACGTTGCCCAGGAGTGCCGCGAGGCCGCTGATCAGGGCGATCCCGGTCCACAGGCCGAACACGTACCGGGGGCTGCGGCCCGCGCCGCGCATCCCGGCCGCGCTGGACAGGCCCTCCGGCACGTTGCTGGTGAACACCGCCGCCACGGTCACCAGGCTCACCCCGCCGCCGCCGATCAGGCCGGCCCCGATCACCACCGACTCCGGGATGCCGTCCAGCAGCGCGCCGACCGCGATCGCCGTGCCCGACCCGCTCTGCTGGTCCTCGCTGGGCTGCAACCCGCCGGACCGCTTGCGGTGCCGTGCGCCGCGCTTGGCCGGCAGCACGTTCGCCGCCGTGTACACGACCGCGCCCGCCGCCGTCCCCACGGCCGTCGGCCACAGGCCCGCCCGCGAGTGGGCCTCGTCGACCAGGTCGAACGAGACCGCCGAGATCAGCACCCCGCTGCCGAAGCCCATCACGGCGGCGATCACGCCGCGCGGCACCTTCGCCAGGTACCCGATCAGAGCGCCGACCAGCAACGCCGACCCGGCCGGCAGTCCCCACCCCGCCGCTGCGAACACCCGACGCCTCCCGCGTTCGTCCGGACCCGCGAACGCCACCGCGCCCGCCGCGACGAAGGGTCGTCGCGGCGGGCGCGGTGGGCAACCCGAAGGTCAGCGGGCCTGCGGAGGACGGTTCACGTCCTCGCGCCACGCGCCGGTCTCGGCACCCCGACCCTCGATGAACTCCTTGAACCGCTTCATGTCGCCGGAGATGCGGTGGTCCACGACGCCCAGCGCCGCGCCCGCCTTCTCGGTCAACCCGTCCGGGTCGAACTCCATCTGGAGGTGCACCCGCGTGGTCCGCTCGTCCAACCGGTGGAAGGTGACCACACCGGCCTGGCGCGGACCGTCGACGGAGTGCCACGCGACCCGCTCGTCCGGGTGCTGCTCGGTGATCTCGGCGTCGAACTCGCGCTGCGCGCCGGCGACCTTGGTCACCCAGTGCGTGCGGGTGGGCGTCAACTGCGTGATGCTCTCCACGCCCTCCATGAAGCGCGGGAACGACTCGAACTGGGTCCACTGGTTGTACGCGGTGGTGACCGGCACGGCGACGTCCACGGACTTCTCGATCGTCGTCACTTGACAACCTCTTCCTCATCTCGAGTACGACACTCGGGTACCCGTGGGGCGTGATCCCACACATGGGAGATCAGAAACCGGCGGAGTACCTGGTGGACGCGACCCGCCGCCGGCTCGCCCTCGCCCGCGCAACGGCTTCCGCCAACTGGGCCTTGGTCATGGACGACCGGCCGGGCACGTCGAACCGCTTCGCCAGGTCGTACAGGTGCGCCTTGGTCGGCGACGCGGACGCGTCGGTGTCCGACCCCGTCCGCCTCGCAGGACCGTTGCGGCCCTTGGGTTCCCTGCGGTCACCGACCTTCCGGGCCTTGCGCTGCAACGTCATCGCGCCTCCTCTCCGGACGGCGGGTACCCCGGGGGCGCGGCGGCCACGCTCAGATCCAGCCCTCGTCCCACGCCAGCCGGGCGGCCTCGTACCGCGTGCTCACGCCGAGCTTGGTCATCGCCGACGACAGGTAGTTGCGCACCGTTCCGGCCGCCAGGTGGGCTTCCTGCGCGATGGCGGTCACCGTGCCGCCGCGCAGCGCGTGCCGCAGCACGTCCAGCTCCCGCGCGGTCAGCGGGCAGGCGTCCTCGGTAAGCGCGGCGGCGGCGATCTCGGAGTCCACGTACCGGCGCCCGTGGTGCACGTCGCGCAGGATCGACGCGAGCTTGCCGGCCGGTGTGGTCTTGGGCACGAAACCCCGCACGCCCGCGCTCAGCGCCCGCCGCAGCACGCCCGGCCGCGCGTGCCGGGTCACCACGACCACCGCGACGCCGTCCAGCCCGCGCACCGCCTCGGCCGCCAGCACGCCGTCACGACCCGGCATCTCCAGGTCGAACACCGCGATGTCCGGCCGGTGCGCCCGCACGGCGGCGACGGCGGCGTCGCCGTCGCTGGCCTGCGCCACCACGGTCAGGTCGTCCTCCAGCTCCAGCAGCGCGGCGAGCGCGCCCCGGATCAGGTCCTCGTCGTCGGCCAGCACCACCCGGATCACGACCGCACCGACCCCTCCAGGGCGAAATCGGCCGCGCCCGCGTCGACCTCGACCCGACCCCCGACGGTGGCGAACCGCTCGCGCAGCCCGGCCAGCCCCGAGCCGTCGCCCGCCTCGTCGTCCGGCCGCACGCCGTCGTTGCGCAGCCGCACGCTGACCCGGCCGTCCACCACCCGGATGTCCACGTCGCACCGCCGGGCCCGGCTGTGCCGCAGCACGTTCGTGGTGCCCTCCCGGACCAGCGCGCCGAACAGCGGCTGCAACGGCGGCGGCACGTCGGCCGCGTCGCCGGACACCGAGGTCTCGATGCCGGCCGCCCGCAGCAGGCCCACCGCGTTGGTGATCTCGGTGCCCAGGCTCGCCCGCCGGTAGCCCAGCACCACGTCCCGGGTCTCCTTGAGCGCGGTGCGGGCCAGCTCCGCCACCTCCTCGGCGTGCCGGCGGGCCGCGTCGTCGTCCCGGCCGATCAGCCGCGCGGTCAGCTCGCCCTTGAGCGCGATGGCCTGGAGGTGGTGGCCCTGGACGTCGTGCAGGTCCGCCGCGAAGCGCAGCCGCTCCTCGGCCACCGCCAGGGCCTCGGAGGTCTGCCGGCCCCGGTCCAGCTTGAGCACCGCGTCCCAGAACCAGAGCTGCGCCAGGTCGGCCACCACGAACATGGCGACCAGCACGACCGGCATCACCAGCGAGCCGACCAGGTCCGGCGAGCGCAGCACGCCGCCCGCCAGGACGGCCACCGCCGTGCCGCCGACCACGACGACCAGCCGTGACCCGGGCGGCCGGTTGGCCACCACGTGCGCGATCACGGCGGCGGGCAGCAGGTACCAGGCCATCGGCACCGGGGTGTGGTGGCCGGCGAACGCGAGCGCGGCCAGCGCCACCGCGAAGGTCGCCAGGTGCTCGGCGGTGCGCAGCCCGCCGCGCCCCAGGCCGCCCATCGCCTGCCACAGGTAGCGGGCGTGCTGCACGGACACCAGGACCACCGCCACGGCCAGCAGCGGCGTCCCCAGCGGCCCGTAGCGGCCGGTGGACAGGTCCAGGGTGGTCACCACGGCGACCATCGCCCCCGCGCCGGTCACCGACCACCAGGTCCAGCGGCGCAGGCTGCGCATCGTCGTCACGCCACGAATCTACGAGCCGGATCACCCCGCTGTCTGCTGACATCTGTCACGGGGACCGGTGCGGTGGGGCACTGCCGCCGCGCCCGGCCCGGCGCGACGATCGGCGGTATGCGGAATCCGGTGATCGACGTGGCGGGGCTGCGCTGCCGCTACGGGGACTTCGAGGCGGTGCGCGGGGTCGACCTCCAGGTGGCGGCGGGGGAGCTGTTCGCCCTGCTCGGCACGAACGGCGCGGGCAAGACCACCCTGCTGGAGACCGTGGAGGGGCTGCGCGCGCCCAGCGCCGGCCGGGTGCGGGTGCTGGGCGTGGACCCGGGCCGGGACCGGGCGGCGATCCGGGCGCGGACCGGGATCATGTTGCAGGACAGCGGTTTTCCGGCGGACCTGACGGTGGGGGAGGTGGTCCGGCTGTGGCGTCGCGGCTACCGGGGTGACGCCCTGGAACGGCTCGACCTCGCCCACCGGCGGGACGTGCGGACCAAGCAGCTCTCCGGCGGCGAGCGGCGGCGGCTGGACCTGGTGCTCGCGGTGCTCGGCGAGCCCGAGCTGCTCTTCCTGGACGAGCCGACCACGGGGCTGGACCCGGAGTCGCGGCAGCGCACCTGGGAGGTGGTCCGCGAGCTGCTCGCCGGGGGCACCACCGTGCTGCTGACCACGCACTACCTGGAGGAGGCGGAGTCGCTGGCGCACCGGTTGGCGATCCTGCACGCGGGGCGGGTGGCGGTCTCCGGCGCGCTGGTGGACGTGCTGGCCGCGCAGCCCGCGCGGATCTCGTTCGACCTGCCGGCCGGGCTGGACGTGGGCGCCCTGCCGATGATGGCCGGCGACGTGGTGCACGTGCCGTCCGGCCGGGTCGACGTACGCACCCGGCGGTTGCAGGACGACCTGGACGCGCTGCTGGGGTGGGCGCGGCGGGACGGGCTGGAGCTGGCCCGGCTGCGGGCGCACCACGCGTCCTTGGAGGACGTGTTCCACGCGACGAGGCAGGTGACGGCGGCGTGATCACCGCACTGGGCGTGGCCGAGCTGAAGATGTTGCTGCGCAACCGGACCGCCGCCGCGCTGGCGTTCGCGATGCCACTGGCGGCCGGCGTGTGGTTCGCCGCCTCGATCGGCCCGGAGGGCTGGCCGGTGGTCGTCGCGCTGCAACTGCTGGGCAGCATGGGGTTCACCGCGTACGTGACGATCACGACGTCGCTGACGTCCCGCCGCCAGGACCTCTACCTCAAGCGGCTGCGCACCGGGGTGGCGTCCGACGCGGTGGTGCTGACGGGGGTCGTGCTGCCGCCCGTGCTGCTGGCGCTCGCGCAGGTGGCGGTGCTGCTGGTGGTGAGCCTGGTCGCCGGCGCCCCGCTGCCGGACCACCCGGGCGCGCTGCTGCTCGCGGTGGTGGGCGGGGTGCTGATGAGCGCCGCCGCCGGGGTGGCGACCAGCGGCGTCACCTCGACCGCCGAGCTGGCCCAGATCACCACCGGGCCGTTCTTCCTGGCCCTGGTCGTGGGCGGGCTGTGGGCGACGGCGTCGTCCGACCTGCGCCGCCTGCTGCTGCCCGGCGGCGGGGTGGCGGAACTGGTGCGCGTCGCCTGGGGCGGTGACGGCCGGCCGGAACTGGCGGCGCTGTCGCTGCTCGCGTGGACGGTCGCCGGGTGCGCCCTGTCGGTCCGGCTGTTCCGCTGGGACGCCCGGACCTGAGGCCCCGGTGCGCGGGGTCAGCCGGCCAGGGCGTCGTGCTCCACGGACACCCCGAACGGGTCGTCCACCCGGTAGCCGACCCCGCGCACGGTGGTGATCAACGACGCCGCGTCGCCCAGCTTGCGGCGGATCCGGCGCACGTGCACGTCCACCGTCCGGGTGTCGACGAAGCTGGTCGACCCCCACACGCTGGTCATCAGCGCGGTGCGGCGGTGCACCTGGCGGGGGTGGGTGCACAGGTGGTGCAGCAGGTCGAACTCCAGCCTGGTCAGCTCCACGTCCACGCCCCGGTGCAGCACCCGGCGGGAGTCCGCCAGGATGCGCAGGTCCGGCTCGGAGCGCGGGACCGGCAGGTCCACCACCACGTCCGCCTCGGGCAGGTCCAGCGCGCTGCGCAGCACCTCGGCCAGGTGCGCGGCGGTGTCCACCACCCGGGCGGTCGGCGCGCTGAGGCGGATGACGACCGTCACGTCGACGGTCGTCACGTCCGGGATTGCTCTCACGACGGCCACGGTGAGATCGGACCAGCCGCGCGGGAAGGGCGTCAACGCCGTCCAAGAGGTGGGAGGCGTTGACACGGGACATGATGGCCCCATGCCGACCATCAAGCTCAACAACGACGTCATCATGCCGCAGATCGGTTTCGGCGTGTTCCAGGTGTCCACTCAGGACACGGAGGACGCGGTCGCCGAGGCGCTGCGGGTGGGCTACCGCAGCATCGACACCGCCGCCGCCTACGGCAACGAGGAGCCGGTGGGGCGGGCCGTGGCCGTCTCCGGGCTGCCCCGCGACGACCTGTTCGTGACCACCAAGCTCTGGAACACCGACCAGGGCCACGACGAGGCCCTGCGCGCGTTCGACACCAGCCTGGCCAAGCTCGGCCTCGACCGGCTCGACCTGTACCTCATCCACTGGCCGGCCGCCGCCCGCGACCGGTACGTCGACAGCTGGCGGGCGTTGGGCGAGCTGCTGGCCGAGGGCCGGGTGCGCGCGATCGGCGTGTCCAACTTCCAGGTGCCCCACCTCGAACGCGTGATCGAGGCGACCGGCGTGGTGCCGGCGGTGAACCAGGTCGAGCTGCACCCCCGGTTCCAGCAGGAGGAGCTGCGCCGGTTCCACGCCGCGCACGGCATCGCCACGGAGGCGTGGAGCCCGCTCGCGCAGGGCGGCGACCTGCTGCGCGACGAGGTGGTCACCTCGATCGCCGGCAAGCACGGCCGCACCCCGGCGCAGGTCGTGCTCCGGTGGCACCTGCACCTGGGCAACGTGGTGATCCCCAAGTCGGTGACGCCGAGCCGGATCGCGGAGAACTTCGCGATCACCGACTTCGAGCTGGACCAGGACGACCTGGACCGGATCGCCGGCCTGGAGACCGGCGAGCGGGTGGGCCCGCACCCGGACGAGTTCAACTAGAACCGGGAAGAGTCCACTCCGCTCACCCCCCGACCGGGCCGCCGGACCGCCGGTACAGGCCGTCGGCCCGGTCCAGCAGCCCTTCGTCCACGAGGTACCGCCGCACCGTCACGTGGTCGACCTCGCCGCCGTCGCACCAGCGCCGCAACACCTCGACCACGTCCCGCTCCGAGTAGCGGCGGCCCGGTTCGAACGCGGCGCACACCCGTTCCAGCACGGCACGCCTGCGCCCGCGCTGCGCGGGCAGCCTGACCAGGCGACCGTCCCGCAGGAACGGATCCTCCGGCGGTCGCTCGACCCGGGCGGCCCGTTCGAACAGGTCCTGCCGCACCAGCATCTCGCCGGGCTGCCCGGCGACCAGGCCGGCGGCGCGCAGCCTGCGCAGCGCCACCTCCACCCGCCGGGCGTCCACACCGGTCTTCTCGGCGATCTCCGCCGGGCTGCGGGCGCCCAGCACCAAGGCGGACACGACACGTAGTCGCAGGGGGTCCGCGAGCAGCCCGATCAGTGCGTCTGGGGTCACGTCAAGAGCTAACCGAACCCGGGCCTCCGGTGCACGCCCTTTAGGGGCGGACCTTAATACCCGTGCGCACTGATCACCTCTTCCCCCTGGCGTCGGTGGAGCCCGTCTTCGGAATGCCCACCGAACACGCCCGCAAGTTCCAGCAGGTGGCCGCTGAGCAGGACCTCGTCATCGACGTGCGGGGCACCAACCCGCACGCCGTGTCGTGGCTGCGGGACGGCGCGTTGCCCAAGCCCGAGCCGGTGAAGGCCAAGACGATCGACGACCTGGACGTCCGGCTGGGCGCGCGGTCGCGGCACCGGGGCCTGGTCGGCTTCTTCCGGCCGTTGTTACCCCGCCACGGCGTGACGGAGCGGCTGTGGAGCCGGTTCACCCAGCGCAGCGACGAGTTCGACGTCCTCGGCGCGAAGATGGCGCTGCTGGAACGGCGCGGCGAGTACCTCGTGCAGGACGGCGTGGTGCACGGCTTCGACCGCCGGGGCAGGCTCCGGCCGCTGACCGGTGACCACGACGTGTTCGACATCCGGGCGTCCGGCGGCCGTCCACTCACCACCGGTCGCTACGACCGCGCGGTGGCCACGATGATCGACCGGGAGATGGGCGTCACGCACGGTGCCCACATGTACTGGCGGCCTACCACGCCCCGGGACCTGTCGATGTTCGAGTCGATCGCCCGCAGCACGAGCCCCAAGCTCCGGTTCCACCCGGACGGCACGATGACCGCCGGCGACTACCGCCGGGTGACCGCCGGGACGAGCGCGATGACCAGGCCGGCGAGCGCGGCCCGTCCGTACGCGACGGTCTCCGGCGTCGGGAGCTGAAGCCACTGGGTCGACGTCGCCACGTCCGCGATCAGGAGCTTGCCGTAGACCAGGAGGAGCGCGATGCCGTAGAGGCGCGCGCACCCGTGCTTCCACGCGAGCAGCACGCCGACCAGGCCGGTGCACACGTGCAGGGCCTGGTTGCCGGCGGCGAGCGGCAGCACGGGCACGAGCGCCACCACGATCTGGAGGGAGCCCACGACCAGCGCGAGCACCTGCGCCCGGCTGAGCTGTTGCCTGGCGTCACCGGGCGCGGGGCCGTCCTTCACCGCCGCCTTGCGCATGGTCCCGGATACCCGTCCACGTCCTCGCCGCACGCCCTACCAGGGGTTTTCCCTCTCGCCGGGCCAGTTGTCCACCCCATCGCGTGGTGTTGCCGGGCGTGGGGTGGGTAGAGGTCGGCTCGGACGGCCGCGCGTCACGCCACCACCGGGTGACGGGCGGTCCGGGTGGGACGTGCCGGCGTCCGGGTGTGGTCCGGGTCGGCGCAGCGCAGGCCGCGCCCGGCGGCGGCGGGTGGGCGGTGCGGGCCGGCCGGGCGTGAGGGGTGGTCTTGTGGGCGGTTCAGCGCAGCAGCGGCTCCAGCTTCGCCCGGCCGTCCCGCGCGGCCTCGGCCGGGGGGCGCTCGCGGCCCAGCACCTGGCGCACCATGGTCGACAGCGCCGCCGACACCTCGGCGTACCGGGGCCCGTAGACCACCCGCGACCCGGCGAGCTGCCCGACGAACGCCGGCACGTTCGGGTCCCACCGCCACGCCAGCTCGTCCACGGTGTCCGACCGGTTGGGCAGGGCGTTGAGCGCGGCGCCGAACTCGGTAACGTTGTCGCGCTCCTCGGCCAGCCAGCGCAGCACGTCCCACGCCCGGTCGGCGTGCCGCCCGGCCTTGCCCAGCACCCACGCCTCGCCGCCCAGCAGGGCGCCGCTGCCCGCCGGCCCGCTCGGCAGCGCCGCCGCGCCCCAGTCCAGCCCGGCGGAGTTCAGCGCCGGCGCGCTCCACGGCCCGTTCACCATCATCGCGCAGCGCCCGGCGGCGAACTCGCGCTCGACGTCGGAGTCGTTCCACCGCAACACGTCCTGCGGCGCGCTGCGGTCCACGTTCAGCACTCCGTCCACAAAGGACAGTGCACGCACGGACGCCTCGCCGCCGACGTCGCCCAGCTCGCCGCCGGCCTGCCACAGCAGCGGCAGGAAGGTCGCGGCCGACCCGCCCTCGCTCGCGGCGAAGCACAGCCCCCACCGGTCGCCGGCGGTCAGCGCCTGCGCGGTGGCGCGCAGCTCCTCCCACGTCCGGGGCGGCTCCGCCACGCCGCCGGCGGCGAACAGGTCGCGGTTGTAGAGCAGGGCGGTGGTGCTGGTGCGCAGCGGCACGCCGTAGAACCTGTCCCGGTGCCGGACGCTCTCCCGCACCGGCTCCAAATACCGGTCCTTCACCTCCCACGACGAGTAGTGGGGCGTCAGGTCGGCCAGCACGTCCTGCTCGGCCAGCCTCGGCAGCGCGGCCACGTCGACGGCGGCGATGTCCGGGAACGTGCCCGCCGCGACCGCCTGCGCCAGCTTGGCGTCGAAGTCGGCGCGCGGGATCGCGGTCCGCCGGATCTCCACGCCGGGGTGGGCGTCCTGGTAGCGCTTGACCAGCTGCCCGACCGCCTGGTCGGCCATGGGGGAGTGGTCCAGGTAGTCCCACCAGGTCAGCGTCACCTCGTCGGCGGGCTCCGGCCCGCCGCCGCACGCCGCGACGGCCACCAGGAGGACCGCCGTGAGCAGTGCCCGCACACTCATCCCGCACCTCTCGACCCAGGCGGCGGCCTCGTCAATCGGACGTCACGCCGTCCTACCCCGGTGTCGGACGGGATGTCAAGATCAGGGCTGCGGCCGATCGCCCGGCCGGCCGTCGACCCCGGGCGGCACCGGCGGGCGGTCCTGCCGCTCGGCCTCGGCCTCGGGACCCGCGCGACCGGGCGGCTCGACGTCCACGAGGTACGTGGCCGCCAGCTCGTCGTAGATCGGTGTTGAGCTCACGCCCCGGGATACTGTCCGGCGGGCCGGCCGCGCGCCGCCCATCTCACCTGTGTGGGTTACCCATCGGCCGAATTAAACCGCACATCTGCGGAAATACGGCCCTGAGGGCATGGCAAACGTCCCGCCTTACGCACCGTGTCCGATCATCGGTAACGGGGTCACCCGTTCGCACGATGATGGCGTAGGCGGCCACCGCCCCCCCAGGCCGCCTGCGAAGACCCGGCCGGGGCTCCACTCCCCCCAGGAGCCCCGGCCGGGCACACGCGTCGGTTCGGTCGGTAGGCCCGGTGTCAGGCCGTTGTGGACCGCCGGCCCGGAGCGGTCGCCGTCATCCCGGCACCCGCCGCAGCGGCTCCCGGTTCACCGGCTGGTGCACCTCGGGCGGGGTCGGCGGCGGCGGGACCGGCAGCACCACCGGCACACCGGGCTCGACCACGACCGACTCGCCGTGGTGCGCGGTGCGCAGCGGCCCGCCGGAGACGATCCGGTAGGTCACCTCGTCGCGGGTGATCGCCACCGAGAACCGGGTGCCCTGGTAGGACATCCGGAACGCCATCCGGTCCAGGCCCGGTGGCAGGCGCGGCGCGAAGGTGAGCCCGCTGTGGTCGCGCATCCCGCCGAACCCGGCCACCACGGCGATCCACGCACCCGCCAGCGACGCCATGTGCAGTCCGTTGTGGACGTTGTCGTGCAGGTCGTGCAGGTCGGTGAAGGCCGCCTCCGCGAGGTAGTCGTAGGCGAGCTGGAGCGCGCCGACCTCGGCCGCCAGCACCGATTGGGTGCCGGCGGACAGCGACGAGTCCCGCACCGTCCGCGCCTCGTAGTAGGCGAAGTTCGCGGCCTTCTCGGCGGCGGTGAACGCGTCGCCCCGGACGTGCATGGCCAGCACAAGGTCCGCCTGCTTGATCACCTGCTTGCGGTAGAGGTCGAAGTACGGCTTGCTGAGCAGCAGCGGGTAGTCCTCGGCCGGGGTGCCCTCGAAGTCCCACTCGGCGTGCGCGGTGAACCCCTCGGCCTGCTGGTGCACGCCGAGCAGCGCGTCGAACGGGATCCGCATCCGCATGGCGGCCTCCAACCACGCCGTGCGCTCGTCCGGGTGCACGTCCAAGGCGGACGCCGCACCGGGGTTGCGCTCGCACGCCGCCGCCGCCTCCCGCAGGTTCTTCTGCGCGATGAGGTTCGTGTAAACGTTGTTGTCCACGATCGCCGAGTACTCGTCCGGCCCGGTGACCCCGTCCACCCGGAACCCGCCGTGCTTGTCGTGGTGCCCCAGCGACATCCACAACCGCGCGGTCTCCACCAGCAGTTCGGTCCCGCACTCGCGGTCGAACTCCTCGTCGCCGGTCGCCGCGTGGTACTGCGCGACCGCGTGCGCGATGCCGCCGGAGACGTGGAACGCCGCCGTGCCCGCCGGCCAGTACGCCGAGCACTCCGCACCGTTTGTCGACCGCCACGGGAACGCGGCCCCGCGCTGCCCGAGCACCTGCGCGCGCTCCTTCGCCTTGTCCACTGTGGAGTGACGCCAGCGCAGGGCGTCCCGCGCCGCGTCCGGCACGGTGTAGGTCAGCACCGGCAGCACGAACATCTCGCTGTCCCAGAACGCGTGCCCGTCGTAGCCCGGACCGGTCAGCCCCTTGCCCGGGACGGCCCGGGTCTCACCGCGCGCCCCGGCCTGGAGGATGTGGAACAGCGCGAACCGCATCGCCTGCTGGAGCTCGGCGTCGCCGTCCACCTCGATGTCGGCGACCTCCCAGAAGTCGTCCAGGAACGCCTTCTGCTCCGCCAGCAGACCTTCCCACCCGGTCTGCCGCGCGCCCGCCAGCGCCGCGTCCACCTGCGCCCGCAGCGCCGGCACCGAGCGCTGCGCCGACCACCCGTAGCCCAGGTACTTGGTCAGCCGCAGCGACTCCCCGGCCGGCACGTCCACGGCGGCGGTGAACCGCGCCAGGTCGTCCTCCACGTGGATGCGGCTGCGCACGCCGTCGGCGGCGGCCAGCTCGTGGTCCATCCCGGCGGCGACCCGCAGCCCCGAGTTGCGGGTGTGGTGCGCCAGCACCGCCCGCTTGCCCTCGGCCCACGCGAACTCCGCCACCAGCGGCGAGTCCAGCGCCGCCGCCACCCTCGGGTCGCCGGCCCGGTGCTCCACCGGCTCGTTGGCCAGCAGGTCGGACTGCACCACGAGCTGGAGGGCGTCCTCGGGCTCCACCACGTAGTGGATCGCGGCGACCGCGCGCTGGGTGAACGACACCAGCCGCTCGCTGCGCACGGTGATCCGGCGGCCGGTGGGCGACTCCCACACCGTGCGGCGGCGCAGCGTGCCGGCCCGGAAGTCGAGCTCCCGCTCGTGCTCCAGCGCCCGGCCGTACCGCATGTCCAGCGGCTCGTCCTCCACCAGCAGCCGGATGACCTTGCCGTCGGTCACGTTCACGACCGTCTGGCCGGCTTCGGGGTAGCCGTAGCCGGCCTCGCCGTAGGGCAGCGCGTGCTCCTCGTAGAAGCCGTTGAGGTACGTGCCCGGCAGCCCCCTGGGCTCGCCCTCGTCGAGCGTGCCGCGCATCCCGATGTGCCCGTTGGCCAGCGCGAAGGTCGACTCCGTCCGCCGCAGGTCCGGCACGGACAGCCCGCGCCACCGCAGCAGCCACGGCTCGACGTCGTAGCCCGTCACAGCAGCTCCGCCAGGTCCTCGACCACCACGTCCGCGCCGTGCTCGCGCAGCGCCGCCGCCTGACCGGCCCGGTCCACGCCCACGACGTGCCCGAACCCGCCCGCGCGGCCCGCCTGGACGCCCGAGAGCGCGTCCTCGAACACCGCCGCGCCGGCCGGTGGCACGCCCAGCGCCCGCGCCCCGGCCAGGAACGAGTCCGGCGCGGGCTTGCCCGCCAGCCCGTCCCGCGCGATGACCAGGCCGTCCACCCTGGCCTGCACGAACCGGGTCAGGCCGGCCGCGTCCAGCACCCGGTCGGCGTTCGCCGAGGACGTCACCACGCCGATGGCGAGCGTGCCGGCCACCGCCTCCAGGTAGCGGACCGAGCCGGGGTAGGGGGTCACGCCCTCGTCCCGGATGATCGCGTCGATCAACTCGTTCTTGCGGTTGCCGACGCCGTGGACGGTGTCCTGGTCGGGCGGGTCGCCCGGCGTGCCCTCGGGCAGGGTGATGCCCCGCGACGCCAGGAAGGTCCGCACGCCGTCGTAGCGCGGTCGGCCGTCCACGTACCGCAGGTAGTCCTCCTCGGTGAACGGCGGCTCGCCGCGCGGGCGGAGGAAGTCGTCGAACGTGCGCCGCCACGCGCGGCGGTGCAGGACGGCGGTGCTGGTCAGCACCCCGTCGAGGTCGAAGAGGCAGGCGGTGATCCCGTCCGGCAGACCGAGGTTCATGATCGGTGTCTACCCGTTCCCTTCCTTGGGTACCCGGAGATCCGGGAGGTGGTCGCACCATGGGCAAGCCGAGGGTGCTGGTCGTCGGCGCGGGGTTCGCGGGGTTCCACTGCCTGCGGGGCCTGGAGAAGGCGCTGCCGGCGGACGACGCGGAACTGGTCGTGGTCAACCCCGCCGACCACATGCTCTACGTCCCGCTGCTGCCCGAGGTGGCGGGAGGCACGCTCGACCCGCGCCGGGTCGCCGTGCCGCTGCGCCCGGGACTGCCCCGGACCCGGCTCGTGCTGGCACATGCCACCAGCGTGGACCTGGACGCCCGCACGTGCACGGCGGTCGACGTGGAAGGTCGGTCACAGGAGCTGAACTGGGACCGGCTCGTGCTCACCGCCGGCAGCGTCACCCGGTTGATGTCCGTGCCCGGCGTGGCCGAGCACGCGCTGGGGTTCAAGTCGGTGGCCGAGGCGGTCTACCTGCGCGACCACGTGCTGCGCCAGATCGAGTTGGCCGAGCAGGACGGCGACCCGGCGCGCACCACGTTCGTCGTGGTCGGCGCGGGGTACACCGGCACCGAACTGGTGGCGCAGGGGCAGCGGCTGGCCGAGGCGGCGGCCCGCAACCGCAAGGTGCCGCCCATCCGCTGGGTGCTGGTCGACCTGGCGCCCCGGGTGCTGCCCGGCCTCGACGAGCGGCTCTCCGGGCCGGCGCTGAAGGTGCTGCGGTCGCGCGGCGTCGACGTGCGGCTGGAGACGACCGTGTCCGAGGTGACCGCGACCTGCGCGAAGCTCAGCGACGGCACCGAGGTGCCGACCAAGACCGCCGTGTGGTGCGTCGGCGTGCGCCCCGACCCGCTGGTGGAGTCGTTCGGCCTCCCGACCGTGCGAGGGCGGCTCGCGGTGGGCACGGACCTGACGGTGCCGGGGCACCCCCACGTGTTCGCGGCGGGTGACGTGGCGGCCGTGCCGGACGTGTTCAACGGCGGCGACCCCACCCCGATGACCGCCCAGCACGCCGAGCGGCAGGGCAAGCTCGCCGCGCACAACGTGGCCGCGTCCCTCGGGCACGGCACCCCGCGCCAGTACCGGCACCGCGACCTCGGCTTCGTGGTCGACCTCGCGGGCGGCCAGGCGGTGGCCAACCCGCTGCACGTGCCGCTGACCGGGTGGCCGGCGAAGGTCGTGGCGCGCGGCTACCACCTGCTGGCGATGCCCGGGAACCGGGTGCGGGTGGCGGCGGACTGGCTGACCGGTCTGCTGACCCGCCGGCAGGTCGTGCAGTTCGGCCTGGTCCCGGCGGCGGGCGTGCGGCTGGGCGACGCCGACCGGGTGGACGCCGGGCGCGGCTGAGCCGACGTCGCTCCCGTGGACGTCGGAAATCCGGCGTGGTGCGTCAGGCGGCCCTGAACGTGCGGTGCGTCAGGCGGGCTTGAGCGGGTCGTGCCCGATGGACATCAGGCGGTGCCGCCAGTGGGCCTCGCCGGCGGTGGGCTCCAGGTCGTCGCGGCGCTGGGCCTCCACGCGGTCCACCACCTTGCGCATCACCCGGACGTCCTCGGTGGTCAGGTCGGTCCTCCTCTTGCGCAGCACCCGCAGCACCTCCTGGCCGGTCGGCGTGCCGGCCTGGTCGGGCAGGGCCTCGGACTCCTCGCCCGCCGCGCGCGTGCGCAGCCAGTCCTCCAGCTCGTGGGAGGTCATGTTCACGACGCGGTGGAACTCGTCCCACAGGGTGTTACTCATGGGCGTGAGGGTTGCCGCTTCCGGGGCGGTCGAAACCCGCCGATGTGCTCAACCCGATTACGCCGTGCAGGACGAGAAGCGACCGTCGCTCCGTCGGTCGCGTGGCTCTTCACCCGGTCGGGCGTCCCTGGACCGGAGGTATCTCTTCGTCCTGCCGATAGGGCTCCCGGAACCTCTCCAGCCAGTGTTCCACTTCGCGCAGTCCCCGCCGGTCGACCGCGTACAGCCGCCGGGTGCCCTCCGGGCGGACGCGCGCGAGGCCGTGCTCGCGGAGCACGCGCAGGTGCTGGGAGACCGCCGGCTGCGAGATGCCGACCTCGGCCCGGATCACCGAGGTGAGGTCGCCCGACGTCCGCTCACCGTCGGCCAGGAGTTCGAGCAGACGGCGGCGGACCGAATCTCCGAGAACCTCGAATACGTGCATGACCTGCAATGTTAAGTTGTCGCTTAGATAAGTCAAACCTTCTGGCATCGAAAATGTCGTACCCCCCTGGCACTATGTCGAACAGGTGTTCGGTACGCGTTCGGAAGGGAGCTAGGGATGCGCGTACAGCTTGATCCACGGCAGTGGCCGGGCCGTGTCATCCCCGAGACCGACGTCGAGATCGACACGGCCGTGGAGGCGTTCTGCCTGCGCGCGAACTGGGGTGACGCGGACCGCGCCGGCGTGCGCGCGGTCGCCGAGCCGTGGTTCGCCGAGGGGTGGAGCGTCGACGCCCTGCTCACCGCCGTGGACAACAAGCCGGATGGCAGCAGGCAGGGCCGTCCCAGGAGCCGCGACCAGGTAGCGCACGACTTCCTCCGCGCGCGTCTCTGGTCGTGGTGGCAGGGGGGCGCGCAGCGTGCGCGCCCCCCGGTCGCCGGCATGACCCTCGGGCAGTGGTGGCGGGTCAACCGCCGCAACGCCCGCCTGCACCAGCCCCGGCCGCGCCGCCCGCTGGGCGAGGCCGGGCGGTTGGCCCAGGAGCAGTCGCGGGCGCGGGTGCGCGCCCGGCTGGCCGACCCGGTGGAGCGGTCGCGCGCGCGGGCGCGGCGGTGGCAGGAGGTGCTGGACGGCCTGCTGGTGCCGGGTCAGCGCGCGCCGACGTTCGACGACTCGCGCAGGCTGCTGGCCGAGGTGGTCCAGGTGCCGGCCCACCCGGTCTGCCGCCGCTGCGGCTGCCGGACGGGGGTGATGTCCCAGGCAGCTTGAAGGTGACCGGGCCGGCTCGCGGCTGATCGCGGCCGAGGGGTTCCGGCAGGAGAAGCGGAGGGCGTGACCTCCACCAGCTCGTCGCAGCCCGGGCGACGCGCGGCAATCCGTGCTGCCGTTTTCCACCTGTCGCACTGCGCCCGCCGCACGGCGACCGATTGGCCATCACGCGTCGGCACGGCGGTGGCCTGGGTGCTACGGCCTGGTGCTACGGCCTGGTGCTGCGGTCTGGTGCTGTGCTGCCCGGAAGACTGAGGATTCCCGGCGTCCTGGCATGGAGTCCACACCCTACCCCGCCGCCGCACGCCGCGTGCGCCGGGGCACACCTCGCCGCACAGGACTCCCCCGACATCCGCGCGGGTTCATCGGCTCCGGTGCCGCGTCGGCTCCGGTGTCACCTGGACAGGTGAAATGCCACGCGGCTTCCTGCGGGTACGGCCGGCGCTGGTGGCATCCGGCACGGCACTTCCGGTACGAACGCCCGGTGTTCACATCCCGAGCGTGGCGAGTGTGGCTCGTCGGTGCCCTCGTCATCCCCGCTCTCCTTGCGGGATCAGGGGTTTTCGCCCGCACGCGGCTGGTGGGCGAGGCCGGTGCCGCACCGTCGCCCGCGCCGGGGCGGCTCGTGCTCGCCGTCCGGGCCGACGAGGTGGTGCTGGCCGGGGACGTCGCGGACGAGTCCGAGCGGCGCTCCCTCGTGGACGCCGTCCGGTCCGGGGCCGCCGCCCTCCGGGTGACCGACCTGCTCACCCCGGGCGGTGATCGGCTCCCCGTCCCGGTGACCACCGCCGCCGGCCTGGTCTCCGCCGCAGCGGCCTCGGGCGCGACGGACTTCACCGCCGTGCTCGGCGGTTCCACCCGCGCGGCCCGCGCCACGGCCGCCGACGAGACGCGCGCGACGGCGCTGCGGCAGGCGTTGGACCGGGCAGGCGTCCGGGACCACGCGGTCGGCGCGGCGCGGTCGGACCTCGACGTGGTGGCGCTCCAGCGGTCGATCACCGCGATGGTGCAGAACAACGGCGGCTTCCGGTTCGAACCGCTGTCCACCGCGTGGCAGGGCCACGGCCCGGTGCTGGTCGACCGGGTGGGCCGGTTGCTGCTGGTCGCGCCAGAGGCGACGGTCACCCTCACCGGCCACGCCTCCGCCGAGCACCCCGATCCCGGCGGGGTCGCGCGTCAGCGAGCAGGTCTGGTGCGCGACCTGTTCGTGGCCCAAGGCGTGCGCCCGGACCGCATCCGGACGACCGCCACCGTCGACGCCGGACCGGAGAGCGCGAACCCGTCCGCGCGCCAGGTAGACGTCTCGATCAGCTAGGAGTGGCAGTGTTGTGGTTGTTCGCCCAGATGTTCGTCCTGTGCGCGTTCGCGTTCGTCGCGGGAGCGGTGCTGACGTGGCTGCCGCTGCGCACCACGATCCGCGACCTGCGCGCTGAACGCGCCCACCTCGCCGTCCGCCCGGCGCTGCCCGCGACGGCGGTGATCATCCCGGAACAGCCCGCCGAACCCCACGTCGACGCCGACATCCAGTCCGACGCCGAATCGCACCCCGCTGCCGAGTCCCCTGTGGACAGTGGGCCGGACGCAGGCACCGAGTCGGGCACCGTCACCGAGGTGGAGGCCGAGCCGGTCACCGAGGTGAAGGGGAGCACCAAGTCGATGATCTTCCACACCGCCTCCTCGCCGTACTTCCGGCGGATGAAGGGCGATGTCACGTTCCGGTCGGTCGAGGAGGCCGAGCGGGCGGGCTACACGCAGTGGCGCCCCAGGAGCGCAGCCGCCGCAACGACCTGACCGGCTCGTGCCTTCGAGTCGTACCTGCGAGTTGTCCCACCGACCCGGCTCGTGCCGGCGGTCCCCGACCGACTCCCGTCGGAGCCGGCACGAGGCGGGTCGGCCGCGTTCGTCAGTCGCGCTTGTGGTTCAACGAAATGAGCCGGCGCAGCTCGCTCTCGCCCAGGCCGCCCCAGATCCCGTAGGTCTCCTCGACGGTGAGCGCGTGGTTGCGGCACTCGGTCAGCACCGGGCACCGGGCGCAGACCGCCTTGGCGCGCGCCTCCCGGTGCTCGCGGGCCATGCCGCGTTCGTTCGGCCGGTGGAAGAACAGCGTGCTGTCCATGCCCCGGCACAGGCCCTTCAACTGCCAGTCCCAGGACTCGGCGACCGGCTGGGGCAGGCGGGAGAGTTCCGGCATGGTGATCACGTCCTGTGGTCGGGGTGACCCGGCACAGCCTAAATTCGATTCAGAATCGGTTCAACTCGCGTACTGCATCGACCGCCTCCGAGAGCGATCCCAGCAGTCGCGCACCCTCCGGGACGGACGTCCAGCCGGCACCGCCCAGCGTCACCGCCACGCCGCGTTCCAGCAGCTCAGCGACCGGTGTCAGGCGCGCGTACCGGTTTGCGTGCGCCCACAGCACGACGACCCGGGGCGACAACAGGTTCACCGCATCGAGTAACGCGCCGGCCGGCACCCGAGCGCCGAGGTTCCGGGTGGCGCAACGACGTTCCGCGAGCGCCGCCGCCAGCGCGTCCAGCGGCAGGCTGTGCTGCTCCTCCGGCGCGCAGGCCAGCAGCGCGGGCAACCGCCCCTCGACCGCCACCGGGTCGTTCGCCACCGGGTCGGTCCGCAGCGCTCCGGCGATCGCGGCCGACGCCAGGTGCTCGACCTCGACCCCGCTGCCGGACTCCGCAACCCGCTCGCCGAGCGCGATCAGGTACGGCGCGAACACGCCCTCCCACGCGCCGACCACGCCGCGCCGCCGGACCAGCGCCGCCGCGAGCGCGCTCATCAGCGAGGAGTCCAGGCGTGACGCGGCCTGCGCGAACCCCCGAGCTTCGTCCACCCCGTCGTCGGGCTCCCGCGACCCGCCCGGGTCTGCCGTCTCGCTGGGATCCGCCGCACCGCCCGTGCCCGCCGCACCGCCGAGATCCGGCGCCGAGCCGTTGTCCGGCGCGGGGGCGCGGTCCAGGGCGATGGCGGCGGCCGAGGCGGGGCTCACGCCGCGCCCGGTGAGCTGCACCATCACCCGCAGCCGGGCCACGTCCTGGTCGCTGTACCGGCGGTGCCGGCCCTCCTCGCGGGTGCTGGGCCCCAGGCCGTAGCGGCGGTCCCACGTGCGCAGGGTGACGGGGGAGACGCCGAGCACCCGCGCGACCGCGCCGGCCCTCCAGTGCACCGCCCCACCGCCGTCCCCAGGAATACGCAGGTGGGAATGATAACGAGGAACCCGGGAGCGGGCCGGTCGCGAGCGCGGGCGCGGATCAGCCCACGACGCGGCGGATGGTGCTGATCGGCCCGATCGACTCGATGTCCTGGATCTTGACCGGCACGCCCTCGGTGGACGCGTGCACGGCGCGGATGCCGTCGATCGCCATCGACACGTGGGTCTGGCCCGAGTAGTAGATGACCAGGTCGCCCGGCTTGACCTCGTTGAGCGACACCTCGCGCCCGATGGTCGCCTGCCCGTAGGTGGTGCGCGGGATGGCGATGCCCGCCGCGCGGTACGCGGCCTGCATGAGGCTGGAGCAGTCCCACGTGTCGGGGCCGTTGGAGCCGAAGACGTAGGGCTTGCCGCGCTGCGCGAGCGCGAACTTCATCGCCTGGCCGATCTGACCGGGCGGCAGCGGCACCTCGCCCAGGTAGCCGTCGGCGCCCAGCGCGTCCCGCTCGGACTTGGGCAGCGCCCGGTAGGCGTTGCGCGCCTCGGTGATCTGCTGGTCGAGGGCGCCCTTGCGCTGGTCGATGTCGGTGATCGCCTTGTCGGCGGACGCGGCGGCGTCGGTGGCGCGGCGGGCGGCCTCGTCGGCCTTGTCGACGGCGTCGCTCAGGCCGTCCATGGCCTCGGCGTTCCCGCCCGCCAGCACGCCGAGCGCGGACATCCGGTTGAGGAAGTCCTGCTGCGAGTCGCTGACCAGGATCGCCGAGAGCTGGTTGAACCGCGCGCCCTCGAAGGACGCCTCGGTGATCAGGTCGACGTGCCCGCGCAGCCGGGTCTGGGCCTGCTGGGCGGTGTCCAGGTCGCGGTGCGCCTGGTCGAGGTCCGCCTGCGCCTTGGTCAGGTCGTCCTGGGCGCGCAGGTGCTCCTCGTTGAGCTTCTCCGCCTCCAGCGCGAGGTCGTTGTACCGCTTCAACGCGTCGGAGGCGTTGGGCGGTACCGGATCTGCTGCTGCCAGGGGCTGGGACAGTCCTCCGACCAGCGCCAGCACGGCGGAGGCCGCCAGTGCCGCGCGGACGGTGCGCTGAACGGGGTACGACGCCACGACCGCGCGGTCCTCCCTCGGAAGCGAGTCGCCCGAACGGGTTACTCCCCGTCCAGGTCTCGGACAGATTACGGAGCGGGGACCCGCTCGTCCATCAGGGGGCCCCACCCCGACCGCCGAGTGGTGCGGGTCACAATCGCCGGTGTCGAGAACGGGCGGGCGGCTCCGTCCGGGGGGTAGGAGCGCCAAGATGGGCGCGACCGCCGAGCGAGGAGACCGACATGGCCAAGTTCCTGCTGCTGATGAACTACGGCGGCACCACGAACTGCGACACCCCGATGGACCAGTGGTCGCCCGAGGACGTCAGGAACCACATCGACTTCCAGCAGGCGCTGGGCAAGGAGCTGGCGGACAACGGCGAGCTGGTCGACGCCCAGGGCCTGGCCGCCCCCGAGCTGGCGGTGAACGTCGTGTTCACCGGCACCGGCACGCCGGTCGTGACCGACGGCCCGTTCCCCGAGTCCAAGGAGCTCCTCGCCGGCTACTGGATGGTCGACACGACCCGGGAACGCGCGCTGGAGATCGCCGCCCGAGCCTCCGCCGCACCCGGGCCGGGCGGGGTGCCGATCGGCCAGCGGATCGAGGTCCGCGAGCTGATGAGCGCACCGGCCGCGACCGACCTGTGACCGGGCCGGTCGAGGACCTGCTGCGCGACCTCGCGCCGCAGGTCCTCGGCGTGCTCGCCCGCCGCTCCGGCGACTTCGCCCTCGCCGAGGACGCGGTGCAGGAGGCGCTGCTCGCGGCGGCCGTGCACTGGCCGCAGGACGGCGTGCCGGACAACCCGCGCGGCTGGCTGCTCCAGGTCGCCACCCGCAAGCTGACCGACCAGTGGCGCGGCGAGGCCGCCCGGCGCAGGCGCGAGGACGCCACCGCCGCCGAACCGCCGCCCGGCGAGGTCCCCGCGCAAGACGACACGCTGGTCGTGCTGTTCCTGTGCTGCCACCCCGCGCTCTCGGCCGCGTCGGCGATCGCGCTGACCCTGCGCGCGGTCGGCGGCCTCACCACCGCCGAGATCGCGCGCGCGTTCCTGGTGCCGGAGAGCACGATGGCGCAGCGGATCAGCCGCGCCAAGCAGACCGTGAAGAAGGCCGGGTCCACGTTCGCCATGCCCGGTCCCGACGAGTGGGCCGCCCGTCTGCGGTCCGTGCTGCACGTCCTCTACCTGATCTTCAACGAGGGCTACACCAGCAGCTTCGGCGGCGAGCTGCACCGCACCGAGCTGTCCGGCGAGGCGATCCGGCTGGCCCGCGCCGTGCACGCGCAGCTCCCCGAGGACGCCGAGGTCGCCGGCCTGCTCGCGCTCATGCTGCTCACCGACGCCCGCCGGCCCGCGCGCACCGGCCCGGACGGCGAGCTGGTCCCGCTGGAGCGGCAGGACCGGTCGCGGTGGGACACGGCGCTGATCACCGAGGGCGTCGACCTGGTCGTGGCGGCCACCGCGCGCGGCGCGATCGGCGAGTACCAGCTCCAGGCGTCGATCGCGGCCCTGCACGACGACGCGCTGCACGCCGAGGACACCGACTGGCCGCAGATCCTGGCCCTGTACCGGCTGCTGGAGCGCATGACGGACAACCCGGTGGTGTCGCTCAACTGCGCCGTCGCCGCCGCCATGGTGCACGGCCCGGAGACGGGCCTGGCGCTGGTCGCCGAGCTGGAGCCGAGGCTGCCCGGCCACCACCGGACCGCCGCCGTGCGCGCCCACCTGCACGAGAAGGCGGGCAACGCGGCCGAGGCGGTCGAGCACTACCGGATCGCCGCCGCCCGCACCACGAGCACGCCGGAACGCCGGTACCTGCTCGACCAGGCCGCCCGGCTCGCCCACCTCGGCGACGGGTCCTGACCGGCGGCGGGACCGGTCCGACGCCCCACGGCCGGTCGCGCGCCCGGTAGCCTGGGCACCAGGGGGTGGTGGCCGTGACGGAGCGCAAACCCGCCGGTCTGAGCTTCGAGTCGTGGATCGACCGGCAGATCCGCGAGGCCCAGGACCGGGGCGAGTTCGACGACCTCCCCGGCGCGGGCAAGCCGCTGCCGGGGCTGTCCGGGCCGCACGACGAGCTGTGGTGGGTCAAGGAGAAGCTCCGGCGCGAGGAGGGGACGGCGCTGCCGCCGACCCTGCTGCTGCGCAAGGACGCCGCCGACGCCCGCGAGGCCGCCGGCCGCGCGTCCTCCGAGGCGGAGGTGCGGCGCATCATCGGCGGGATCAACGACCGGATCGCCGCCGCCATCCGCGTGCCGCTCTCCGGCCCGCCGCTGAACCTGATGCCGTTCGACGTGGAGCACGTGGTCGAGGAGTGGCGCACGCGCCGCTGAGCCGCTCGGTCGGACCTCACACCGGGCGTCGGCCGGTCGCGGTTCGACGCCCGGCGGGAAGGCGGTCGGTTAGCGGGCGCGGCCGGTCGGAGCGGGACGCTCCTCGGCGAGGGTGCGGAGGAAGCCCGCGAAGCCCGTGGTGGGGAAGCCGAGCACGGGGCCGCCGGGGTTCTTCGAGTCGCGGACCAGCGTGGTGGCGCGGTGGTGCGCGAGTTCGACGCAGTCCGCGCCGTTCCCGCCGCTGTGGCTGGACCTGCGCCACCGGATCCCGGTCACGGGCCGTCAGATCCCGGTGCGGGCAGCAGTTCGCCCGCCACGCCGGCCAGCAGGTCGGTGCTCTCGGCGGGGCCCAGCGCCGAGGTGGTCAGGTGGCTGAACACCTTGTCGTACTGGGCGACGTGCGCCGGGTCCTCGATCGAACTCGCGGAGGTCAGGCTCTCCAGGTAGACGATGGGGCGCTGGTCGTCGGCGAAGCGCAGCATGACGAACGGGAAGTTGGAGGCGGCGTGCGCGCCCGCGCTGAACGGCACCACCTGGAGCGTCACGTTGTCCAGGCCGGCGAGTTCGCGCAGTCGCTGCAACTGCTCGCCCATCACCTCCGGACCGCCGACCACCGTGCGGACCGCCGCCTCGTGCAGCACCAGGTGCAGCCGCTGGCCGCTCTCGACCAGGTGCGCCTGGCGGGCCTGCCGCGCCTCCACCAGCCGGTCGACCTCGTCCGGCTCGCGCCGGGTGGGGTTCGCGTCGATCAGCGCGCGGGCGTACGCGGGCGTCTGGAGCTGGCCCGGGACCACCTCGGCCTGGTAGCGCAGCACCTCGGCGGCGATCTGCTCCAGGTTGAAGAACCGGCGGAAGAAGTCCGGCAGGACGGTGCCGTACGGGGTGGGCGTCCGGCGTTGACGGGCCTGCCTGGCCAGCTCCTCGATCGGCTTGCGGACCTGCCTGGTCGCGCCGTAGAAGTCGAGCAGCACCTTCAGCTCCGCGCTGCGGATGGCGACGTCGCCGACCTCGATCCGGCGGATCTTCGCGGGTGAGCACTCCAGCACCCGGGCGGCGCTGTCCTGCGTCCGGCCCACGCTCTCGCGCAGGGACGAGAGCGCCCGACCCAGCCGCCGCTTGAAGACCGTCGGGCTCGCGCCGCTGCCGGCCATGTCCACCTCTGCTCTCGTCGTCTTCCGCGCGGTGCCCGGTAAGTCTGCCAAAGCGCGTCGGGCTCGTTGTTCACACGATGGTGTACTGCCCAACCTGCACATGCAGGCTTTAGCTTTTCCCTGCCCGTTCAGGCAGGGGAGGAACCGAGATGACCCGCGCTTTCCGCTGGATGCCGCACGACGGCCGCCGCCACGCCATCCGCCGCGAACCCGTGGCCGGCGAGGACGCCGCGACGCTGTGCGGCCTGCCGCTGACCGTGCAGCACACCCAGTCCTACGTGCACTGGTGCTGGCCGACCTGTCCCGACTGCGACGCCGCGTGGCGGGCGCACGAGGGCATAGCGGGCTTCCCCCGGTCCCGCCCGGTGCCCGCCCCGGTGTGGTCGCCGTGAGCGGGCCGCAGGGAGCGCCGGACTTCGCCGAGTTCGTCGTCACCGGCTACCGGCGCGGGGAGACGATCCGCGCGCTCGCCGAGGCCACCGGCCGGTCCTACGGCACGGTCCGCAGCGCGCTGGTCGCCGGGGGCGTGCGGCTGCGCAAGCGCGGCCACCGCCCGGCCACCACGATGATGGCGGTGGCGGACGCGCGGGCCCGGCGCGAGGAGCTGTCCCTCGACCTGCTGCGCGCCCGGCTGGCCTCGGGGCTGACCGGCGCGGCGGCGGGCCGGCGGGCGGGCATGAGCCAGTCCAAGGTGTCGAAGGTGGAGACCGGGCGGCTGCTGCCCAAGGTCGTGGACGTCCAGCGGCTGGCCGACGTCTACGGCGTGTCGCCCGAGGCGCGGCGCAAGCTGCTCTCGCTGGCGGACAAGGTGTGGAGCGACGCCGGGCACCGCCGCGCGGTGCTGCACCGGGGTGTGGCGCGGCGCCAGGTCGCGGTCGCCCGGACGGAGGCCGCCGCGTCGACCGTGCGGGCGTTCTCGATCTGCGGCGTGCCGGCCCCGCTCCTGCGCGAGGTCCGCCCGGGCCGCACGCTGGTCGCGGTGCTGTCCGAGGGCGCGCTGCGCTCCGCGTCGGAGCACTGGGACCGGTTGCGGGCGCTGAGCCTGCTGCCCGACGTGGAGCTGGGCGTCATCCCCTGGTACACGCCGGTCACCCTGCCGGACGCGGGGTTCGTGGTGCTGGACGAGACCATGGTGGTGTTCGACCTGGTGTCCGGCAACGTGGTGATCACCGACCAGGACGACGTGCGCGGCCACCTGAAGACCTTCCGCCGGCTGCACCGGTCGGCGGTGTTCGGCGACGCCTTCCGGCGGCTGCTGGACGTGGTGTGCGCGGACTACCGGCGGCTGGTCTCGCGCAGGGCGCCGTGACCACCGCGCACCGCGCGGTCGGCGCGTTCCGGTACGCCTCGATCACCGGAGACCCGGGCGCACGACCACCGTGGCGGCGCGTCCGTCCGGGTGATGGCGGGCCGGCGGTCCCGGCGTCCGCGCTGATCTTCACCGGTCCGGGGGTGGCTCGCCCCGACGGCCGCTTGCGCTCCGGTGGCGGTCGCGGGCAGGTTCGGGGGAGTGGTGACCGGCGGGGCGGTTCGCGGGGGCGCTGCGGTCGGCGTCCCGTTCCCGACCGACGTCCCGTTCCCGACTGCCACCCCGGCGACGACCCGCGTCACCCCGGCGACGACCTCGCCATGACCGGGCCGGACTGCGCGGCGCGGGGCCGCCCGTTCCCGTCGACCTGGGCGGTGGGGCGGACGTGCGCGCGCAGGGCCGGCGGGACCAGGTGTTCCAACCGGTGCCGCCACATGGTGGTCAGCCGGTCCGCCGGGTCGCCCCGGTTCGTGATCACGGTCAGCGCCTGGGACCCGATGACGGCGGCGGCGATGCCGTCCGCCTCCTCGCGGGTGTCGAGCCCCGGCCGCACCTCGTCCGCCGCGACGGCCTGGCCGAGCAGGTCGCGCACCATCACCACCAGGCTGACGAAGTGCACGCCGGCGAGCAGGTCGAACAGCTCGCTGGTGAACAGCAGCCGCACGCCGACCCGGACCGTCCGGTCGGTCGCGGTCAGCGCGCTCATCCGGTGGGTGAGGTCGATCAGCGTCTGGAGCGGTCCTGCGCCGGAGGACTCCACGGCGTCGCGCTCCTCGTGCCAGCGCGAGAAGTGCTCCTCCACGACCGCCGCCGCGAGGGCCTGCTTGGACGGGAAGTGCCGGTACAGCGCGCCTTTCGTGACCGAGATGGCCCGGCACACGGAGTCCAGCGAGGTGCGCTCGTACCCGTCGCGGTCGAACAGCTCGATGCTCGCCGTGATCAGCCCGGCCCTGGTGCGGGCACCTTGCGCGAGGTCGTTCAAGAGGAACTCCCCATCTCGAAGGACGCGTAGTTCCGGCAACACAGGGTACCTCTCCTTACCGGCCCGGTGGGTCGCGGGAAGCGCGGGAGATCGCGGTGCGCGAAGAGACGCTGGAAGCGGAGCTGTTCGGGACCGACGGCGTGGCCGTGCTGTCCCTGTTCGGGATGCTGAACGGGACCACGCACGCCCGGATGCGCGACCTCCTGCTCAAAACCGTGCTGGCCCAACCAACTGCGGTGGTGGTCGACCTCGGGAACCTGGCCTTCGAGCGCGCCACGGCGGCAGCCGTGCTGCGCTCGGTGTGGCACCAGGTCGCGGAGTGGCCGGGCGTGCCGATCCTGGTGGCGCCGGCCGACCGGGGCGGCTGGCCGGTGCCCGGCTACCCCTCGGTGCGGCAGGCGCTGGACGCCGTCGGCGCCCCGCCCCGGCGCCGGGTGGTCCGGCTGCCCCTGCCGCTGCGCGGGAGCGCCGCGTTCGCCCGGCTGGCCGCCGAGGAGACGTGCCGCATGTGGGACCTGCCGGGGCTGGCCCCGGACGCGGCGGACACGGCGGGCGCGCTGGTGGGGCTCACGTCCCGGGGGGTGCGGCCGACCGTGGTCTTCGAGTGGTGGCGCGGGAAGTTCGTGGTCGGGGTCGGGGAGGACGTCGTGGTGCCGTGCGACGCGCGGGCGCTGCGGCGCGCGGCGGCGGGTGCGCGCCGCTGCGGCTGGTCCACCACCTGGTCGGACGGGACGTTCGTGTGGGCGGTCCTGCCCGGCTGACCGGGTCGCGTCAGCGCCGCCGGCGGGGCGGTTCGACGCGCAGGGACGCGCACACCTCGGGACGGGCCAGCGTCGGCAGCCACGTCCGCCACAGGCGGGCCACCTGGCGGGCGACGCCTTCCGGGTCCTCCACCGCCAGCGACATGAGCTGCACGCCCACCAGGGCCGCCACCACGGCGTCCGCGCACGCCTCCACGTCCACGCCGTCGCGCAGCTCGCCCCGGTACTCGGCCGCGCGCAGCAGCTCCTGCACGGTCGACGTCCACTGCGCGACCTGGCGGTCGACCACGTCGTCGTCGCAGATGGGTGCCTGGAACAGCAGCCGCTGCGCCACCGCCCGGTCCTCGTTGACCGCGTGACCGAGGTCCACCAGCACCTGCAACGGGCTGCGGTGCACGCGCTGGAGGCGTTCCCGGGTCCTGGTCCACTCCTGCGCCTGCCGGTCCAGCACGGCGACCGCGAGGGCCTTCTTCGAGCTGAAGTGCCCGTACAGCGCGCCTTTCGTGACACCGGCCAGGTCGCACACGTCGTCGATGGTCGCCCGCACGTACCCGTCGCGGTCGAACGCCTCGGCCGCCGCGCTGAGCAAGCCGTCCCGTGTCGTCACCCGGCCGATTTTCGCGGTTCGTCCAGCGGACCACAACCGCTGCTGTGAGCATTGCGGTGTGGGCCACGGACTGCCCGACGACGAACGGCGCACCCGCGTGTGGAGCCGGGTGCGCCGGTTCGCAGCGGCCGACCGCGACCCGGCGGGCGTCCACCACGTCGCCTTGGCCGCCACCGTGGCGCTGCACGCCGGGGAAGCCGTGGTCTACCAGGTCTCCGCGCCCGGTCGGGGCGAGCCCGCCTGGGTGCTCGGGCCGCTCGGCGACCGGCTGAGCGAAGCGGAGGTCACGCTGGGCGAGGGCCCCGCGCTCGACTGCCTGCGCGCGGAGCGCCCGGTCGTGGTGACCGACCTGGCCGCACCGGGCAGCGCGGCCCGGTGGCCGGTGTTCACGCCGTTCGCGCGCGCCGAGGGCGTGGCGGGTGTCGTCGCGTTCCCGATCATGGCGGGCGCGGCCGTGCTGGGGTGCCTGGAGGCGTTGCGGCCCGTGGCGGCACCCTGCACCGAGGGCGAGGCGGCCGACGGGGTGCTGCTGGCCGACGCTGCAATGGTCCTGTTGCTGCGCGGGCCGGCGCGGTCGGGCGCGCACCCGTTCTCGGACGCCGTCGAGGCGCGGTGGGCGATCGTGCGCCGGGCGACCGGGGTGGTGGCGGTGCAGACGCGGGGCGACTTGGAGACCGCGTTCGTCCGGATGCGCGCCTACGCCTACGGGACCGGGCGGCGGTTGGGCGACGTGGCGGCGGACGTGCTGCTGCGGGACCTGCGGTTCGGCGTCGATCCGGGCGTCGACCCCGGCGTCGGGCCCGAGGCGGGACCCGAGACCGACCAGGGCTGAGAAGCCCTGTGCGGCAGCGGGGTCGGGCCCGGTTGCCGAGTTCACCGGGCGGGGCCGTGTGCGCCCTGCCGGTCCGGTTGTCCGGTGTTCGGACCGGGGGCCCGTGGCGGTCGGGCCGGGCGGCGGGCGGCAATCGCGCCGGTCAATGCCGGCGGCGGGCTGCCCGTTCGATTGCCGCGGCGCGTTCCAATTCCTGTTGCGGGGTCTCCAGCACCTGGCCGAGCCAACTGCGCCAGTACGGTCCCGGGATGCGCTTGCCCCGCTCCCAGCGGGACACCTCCTCCCTGGTGACGCTCGTGTTGCCGGACGCGGTGTGCAGTCGCTCGGCCAGGTCGTCCTGGGTCAGCCCGCGACCGCGTCTCAGTTCGGTGAGGATTTCGCTGATCGGTCCCGAGAGTCGCACGGCGGTACCTTCCTGTTCTCTCCGGCGGTTCGCCGGACATTCTTCCAGCGCGAAGCGGAAAAACGGCGGGGCATCACGGTGATACCGGTGGAACATCCTGTGCGAGTGCACGTGCGATTGCCAGTGTGTCCGCATACATGCGGAATTCGGTGACCAGTCCGCCGTGCACGCTGACGGCCATGGCGAAGTCGTAGGACAGCGCCGCGCCGGTGGTCTGGACCCGTGCGTGCAGCCGGCCGGTGAGCACGGCCTCCCGCCCGTCCACCACGAGCCCGCGCGTGGTGATGCCGGTGAGCTCCAGGACTGCCCGGTACGCCAGGAAGAACGACTCGACCTCGCGCGGGTTGCGCACCTCGACCGGCCACGGCGCACCCGCCACCGGCGCGGTCCACCAGCGCACGCCGTCGGCGAACAACCTGCTCAGCCCGGCGGTGTCCTTCGCAGCCCACCGGGCGACGAGCTTCTCCACCACCATCGTGACCTCAGTGCGGTGCCGCGTCATCCGCCGACCACGGACGACACCGCGCCGGCGGTCCGGCCCGTCCGCACGGCCCGCACCCGGCGAGGACCGGTCTTCGCGGACATCGTGGCACCACGCGCACCTCCAGGCCGTGTCGCGGCGGCGAACGCCCTCCGGTACATGGGTACTCCTCCGCGTGCCGACCGTGTACCGCCACGCCGCAGCGGCCCGCGAATGATCACTCCCCAACCCTGGTACGGATCACCGGTCAGGACCCAGGGGCCAACTTCCTCCTCCAACGGTCCGGATCCGTGGGAGTGGTACCCCCGGTGCGCGGGGCGCCACTGCGCCGAACGCGGGTTTGCTCGTGGCCGGGACCAGCGGACCTTGCGGTGAGGTGCGGCGATGGCGGAGCAACGACGTGTGCCCGCGCGCATCGGCGCGGACGACGTGGCCCGGGTGGAGGCGGAGACCGGGCACCTGCGCGGGCTGGACTACCTGCGCGGGGGTGGTGCCTGCCGCGACGCGGTGGTCTCCTGCGCCGCGTGGGGCGACCGGTTGTTGCGGGCGACGGCGACCACGGCCGTCGCCACCCGGTTGCGGGTCGCACTGGCCGACGCGCGCAACCTCGCCGGCTGGACGTGCTTCGACACCGGCCTGGACCGGGCGGCGGAGCGGCACTGGGCGCGGGCGCTGGAACTGGCGTCCGAAGCGGGTGACCAGGACCTGGTCGCCAACATCCGCTACCGGTCGGGCCGGCTGCGCCTGCACCACGGCCGGCGGCGGGAGGCGCTGGAGGTCTTCGACCTCGGGGTGCTGGCCGCGACCCGGGCCGGCTCGCACCACGCGACCGCCCTGCTGCGCGCGAACCAGGCGTGGGCGCACGCCGGGCTCGGTGACCGGGACCTGGCCGAGACCCGGCTGCGGCAGGCGCACGACGAGTTCGCCCGGACGTCGGATGGCGTGATCCCCGGCTGGGCCCGCTTCTTCGACGAGACGGACCTGTCGGCGGTCACCGGCCTGGTGCACACCGAGCTGGCCCGCACGGTGGAGGCGGGCCACACCGCCACCGCGATCCCGGCCCTCGCCTCGGCCGTCGCCGGCTACCCGGACGCGATGGCCCGCAGCCGCGCGCTGAGCCTCATCGGGCTGACCGCGAACCACCTGCTGGACAGCGACTTCGACCACGCCGACCAGGTCGGCGCGCGGGCGCTCGCGGTGGCGGCCGGGATCGGCTCCACCCGGGTCGCCGACCGGCTCCGGCCGCTGCGGCACCTGGCCGACCGGTACCGGGGCGACCCGCACGCTCGTGACCTGGCCGCCCGCATCGCCGCGTTCGCGCCGAGCCGGTGACCGGCGGGTCGACTATCCACTGTGGACCAGGAGCGCGTCGACGGCCATCACCCCGGCCACGGCGACCAGCGCGGACGCGAAGACCCGGCGCAGCAGCGCCGTGCTCACCCGCGCCGCCAGCCGCCGGCCGTCCCACGCGCCCAGCAGCGCGGTCGCCGCGAACGGCGCGACCAGCGCCCAGTCCACCGCCGCGAGCGAACCGAGCCGGCTGCCGAACGCCGCCACCGCGTTCACCGTGATCACCAGCAGGCTGGTGCCCACCGCCGACCGCACCGGCACCGCCAGCACGCCCACCAGGGCGGGCACGGTGAGGAAACCCCCGCCCACGCCGAGGAAACCGGTCAGCGCGCCCACCCCGGCACCGGCGCCCGCCGCCCGCGCCGGCCGCACCGGTCCGGTGCCCGGCGACCGGCCGCGCAGCACCAGCACCGCCGCGACCACGGCCACCACGGCGAACGCGCCGGTCAGCACGGCGTCGGGCACCCGCCGGCTGAGCAGCCCGGCGGCCACCGCCGGCAGCGCGCCCGCCGCCGCGAACAGCGCTCCCAACCGCCACCGCACCGCACCGGCCCGCGCGTGCGCGAACAGCGCCGTGGCCGAGGTCGAGGCGACCACCACCAGGCTCGCCGTGGTGGCCTGCGCGGTGTCGAACCCGAGCAGGTAGATCAGCGCGGGCACGGTCAGCACGCTCCCGCCGCCGCCCAGCGCGCCCAGCGCCAGCCCCACCACCGCCCCGGCCACCAGGGCGAGCACGACCGGGGTCACGACAACCCGTGCTCGGCGGCGCGGTCCCACTCGTCGTCCACGTGCACGACCTCGCGGCCCGCCCGGTGCAGCAGGCTCGCCGCGATGCCCGCCCGGAAGCCGGACGCGCAGTGCACCCACACCTCGCCCGCCGGCACCTCCGCCATCCGCCGCACCAGGTCGTGCAGCGGGATGTTCGTCGCGCCCGCGAGGTGCCCGCCCCGGTGCTCGTCGGCCCGGCGCACGTCCAGCAGCACCGGCCGGGCGGGCCGCGCCGCCAGGTCCGCCCAGCCCGCCCGGCGGTAGGACGTGGTGGGCAGGCCGTCCACGCGGCCCACGCCGGGCCGGTCCACGCCGATCCGGGACAGGTCGCGGATCGCCGCGCGCACCTCGTCCGCCCCGCCGACCAGGGTGATCGGTTCGCCCCACGGCAGGGTCCAGCCGACGTAGGTGGCGAAGCGGTCGCCGTACTCGATGCTGACGGTGCCCTGCGCGTGCCCGGCGGCGAACGCCACCCGCGAGCGCAGGTCGACCACCCACCCGCCGGCGTCGAGCAGCCCGCGCACCGCCTCAGGCCGCAGCGGTTCGGGCACGGCCAGGTCCGGCGCCCCCGGGCCCTCGCGGTTCAGCGGGCCCATGTGCGCGTAGTACGACGGGTACGCGGTGAGGTTGGCGATCAGGGTGTCCACGAAGTGCTGTTCGTCGGGGTCGGTGAGCGCGTGGTTGGCGGCGCGCTGCTCCCCGACCGTGGAGGAGCCCGCCCCGGTCGCCGGGCCGGACGAGCAGAAGCTGCCGAAGCCGTGGGTGGGGTGCAGGGTGGCGTCCGGGTCGACGCGGTCGGCCAGGTCGCGGGCGGAGCGGTACTGGGCCCGGGTGAGCGGGACGGTCTTGTCCGGCGCGACCAGGTCGGTGCGGCCGACCGAGCCGTAGAGCAGGCTGCCGCCGGAGAACACCGCCTGCCGGCCGGCGTGCGTGACGACGTAGGCGAGGTGGTGCTCGGTGTGGCCGGGCGTGGCGACGGCGGTGACGGTCATCGAGCCGACCGCGACGGTGTCGCCGGGCCGCACCGGCCGGCGCGCGTAGGAGACGTCCTCGGCGGCGGCCACCAGGTACTCCGCGCCGTGCCGCCGGGCCAGTTCCAGCCCGCCGGTCAGGTAGTCGTTGTGCACGTGGGTCTCGGCGACGTGCGTGATCCGCACGCCGAGCCGGTCGGCGAGCGCCTCCACGCGGTCGATGTCGCGTTGCGGGTCGACCACGAGCGCCGAGGTGCCGTCGTGCACCAGGTAGCTCCGGTCGCCGAGCGCGGCGGTGTCGATCGTCTCGACGTTCATGTCCGCACCTCCATATGTCCGTACATTATGACGGACAGGAGGGGCGGTCGTCAGCGGGCCGTCACGGCTCGCGTGGACCGGCGGTCCCCGGCGGCGAACTCGGCCGTCACCGCGAACCGGTCGCCGCGCACCACCGTGTGCCGCCACTCCACCGGCCGGTCGCCCGCCCTGCCCTGCCGGTGCACCGAGAGGCAGGCGACGTCCGGGCCGCACTCCAGCAGCGCCCGCTCGGCGGCGGTGGGCACCACGGCCCGGATCTCCTCGCGGCTGGTGTCCAGCCGGACGCCGGTCCGCCCGGACAGCACCGCGTACAGGCTGGTGCGGGTGAAGTCCGCGCCCAGGATCGGCGCGGCCAGGTCGGCGGGCAGCCACGCGCGGTCGATCGCCAGCGGTGCGCCGCCGGCCAGCCGCAGGCGCTCCAGGTAGACCAGCGGCGTCGACCCCTCCAGGTCGAGCCGGTCGGCGACCACCCCGTCCGCCCGCACGTCCAGCGCCCGGACCACGCTGCGCTGCTCCAGCCCGGCCGCCTCGACCGAGGCGAACAGGCTGTAGAGGGTGTCCAGCGGCTGCTCCACGTCGGCGGCCGGGCTGACCCGGGGCTGGCGACCGCGCTCGGCGACCACCAGGCCCTCCGCGCGCAGCCGCTGCAGCGCCTGCCGCACGGTGTAGCGGCTCACGCCGTACTCGTCCACCAGGGTCAGCTCGCCGGGGAAGCCGGCGTCGAACCCGCCCGCCCGCAGCCGTGCGACGAGGTCGTCCTGGAGTTGCCGCCACAGCGGCTGCGCGCCGGACCGGTCCAGTGCTCGCGGTGTCACCCCGCCAGTTTCGCACTGCCTTGTCCGACGTCGGGGACGGCGCTAGCGTAGATGTACGGACATTTCGGGAGGCGCGGTGGACGGGATCGTGGTCATCGGCGGCGGCTCGGCGGGGATCACCGTCGCCGCCCGGTTGCGCCGCGCCGGGCGGCGGGACGTGACCGTCGTGGAACCCTCCGACGTGCACCACTACCAACCGCTGTGGACGTTGGTCGGTGGTGGGCGCGCACCGCTCCCGGCGTCCGCGCGGCCGATGCGGTCCGTGCTGCCGCGCGGGGTGCGGTGGGTGCGCTCGGCGGCGGTCGGCGTGGACCCGCTCACCCGCCGGGTCCTGCTGCGCGAGGGCGAGATCGGCTACCGGCACCTCGTGGTGTGCCCCGGCGTCCGGCTGGACTGGCACCGGCTCGACGGGCTGGCGGACGCGGTCGGCCACGACGGGGTGTCCAGCAACTACACCGGGCCGCACGCGGTCGAGATGTGGCGCTTCATCCGCGAGGCGCGCACGGGGTCGGCGGTGTTCGCCATGCCGTCCGGGCCGATCAAGTGCGGGGGTGCGCCGCAGAAGATCGCCTACCTGGCGGCCGACCACTGGCGCGAACGCGGGGTCCTGGGGCGGATGGACGTGCACCTGGTGCTGCCCGGACCGGCGGTGTTCGCGGTGCCGGAGTACGCGGAGGTGCTGGAGGGCGTGGCCCGGCGGTACGGCATCCACGTGCACCTGGGCAGCGAGGTGGTGCGGGTGCGGCCGTCGGCGAGGGAGGTGGTCGTGCGCGGGCCGGACGGCGATCGGCCGCTGCCCTACGACGTGGCCCACCTCGTGCCGCCGCAGAGCGCGCCGGACTGGCTGAAGACCTCGCCGCTCGCGGCCCCGTCCGGCTACCTGGACGTCGACCCGCGCACGCTGCGGCACGTGCGGTACCCGGACGTGTTCGGGCTGGGTGACTGCGCGGGCACGCCGAACTCCAAGACGGGGGCGGCGGTGCGCGCACAGGCCCCGGTGGTCGTGGCGAACCTGCTGGCGGCGGCGGAGGGACGCGACCTGCCGGCGTCGTACGACGGGTACTCGTCGTGCCCGATCACCACGGGCCGGCGGACGCTGCTGCTGGCGGAGTTCGACTACAGCGGCCGTCCCCGGTCGACCGTGCCGTTCCTGGACCCGGTCCGCGAGCGCACCGACCACAACGTGGTCAAGCGCCGTGTGCTGCCGTTCCTGTACTGGAACCTGATGCTTCGCGGCCTGGTCTGATTTTCGCCCGATCGGCCTTGTCCGACCTAGGCAAGACAAGGGCGTGACAACCAGGCGGATCACCGCACCGCTCATGGACGTGCTGGAAGTGCCGGCCGAGGCGTTCCAGCGGGACGAGTCCCCCACGGGTGGACGATCATGAAGGCGGTCAAGCGTTCCGGCCCCACCGTGTACGGCGTCCTCGAACGCCTGGAGGAGTGGGACTGGGTGGTCGGCGAATGGGAGGAACTGGATCCCGGTGAGAGCCGCCCCCGCCGTCGTTCCTACCGGTTGACGCTGAACGGACGGGTCGAAGCGGCAGCGCTCCTGGCGGAACGTCGTCCCGGCGCGCGAGGCACCGTGGGCGACTTCTTACCCAGGGGTGCGGTGTGAGCACCTGGCTGAACGTGGTGATGGGGATATCCCTCGGGCTGGTGGCGAACGAGGTCGGCGAGGTGTCGCCGTGGTTGGCGCGACGGCTCGTCCGGTGGGCGGCGGAGATCCGCTACCCGGGGCGTGCGGAGGAGTTCGAGGCGGTCATCAACGACCGGCCCGGCAAGTTGTTCAAGCTGGCCACGGCAGTGGGTTTCGCCTGTGCCGCGCTGACGTACCGGTTGACGCGCCGCCGTTCCGCGCTGCGCTGGAGCACGACCGGGAAGGCACTGCTGTGGCTCGGGTGCTCGGCGTTGGCGGGCGTGCTGTTCGGCGTGCAGGCCACGGCACTCTCCGCCGAGGGGGAACTCTTCGTCTTCATGAGCGCAACCGGGGCGGTGATGGCGCTCCCGATGCTCAGGGTTCGCCTGGTGCGACCGTTGCGCGGGCTCGCCTTGGGCTTCCTGCTCGTCGGAACAGTGCTGAGTGCCGTCGCCGTCTTCGGCCTGAACAACACGTTCCTGAAGTTGGCCCTGGTCCCTGCGTCGACGTTCCTGAGCTTCGTGCTGCTGCTGATGGCGTTGAGGACGGCGTCGGTGGGGGAACGGCTGGTGGTGCCGTTTCTGGTGGCGGGCATCGTGATGATTTCCGGAGTGTTGGCGCAGCCTGCTCTCACCGCGCTTCCGGGAGACGTGCAGACTCTCGCCTTCCGCATCATGATCGGGTTGCTCGCCGGCGTGTGCGTCAGCGTCGGGTGGTTCGTCCAAGAGGCTCTCACGCGGAAGTGGTTCGCTCCCAGGATGAAACTCTCGCCTGCGCACACCCCGATCAGTCCACAGTGAACTCCGCACGCCGGTCACCTGCCCCGGCCGGCGTGTCGGGCTGCGCTTGCCCGGGCCGGGCCGGTGTCGGCGTGGCCGTCGAGGCAGCCTCGGATTCGGGCATTCGGAGCACTTCTGCGCATCTGTAATGTGCATTACTGTTCGGCGCAGGAGGTGGTCGGTGAACCGGTACGAGCGGTTGAACGCGCTGCTGGAGCTGTTGGCCGAGCGCGGCAAGATCGAGGTGGACGACATCGCCGAGGAGCTGGACGTCTCCGGGGCGACCATCCGGCGCGACCTCGACCACCTCGCCGAGCAGCAGTTGCTGACCCGGACGCGTGGCGGCGCGGTCGCCCATTCGGTCGCCTACGACCTGCCGCTGCGCTACAAGACGGTCCGGCGGGCCGGGGAGAAGCAGCGGATCGGGCGTGCGGCGGCCGGGCAGGTGGCGCGGGGCGCGGTGATCGGCCTGAACGGCGGCACCACCACGACCGAGGTCGCCCGCGCGCTGATGACCAGCGCGGACGTCGGCGGTGCGGACGGTGACGGGGTGATCACCGTGGTCACGAACGCGCTGAACATCGCCAACGAGCTGGCCGTGCGCCCGCAGGTCAAGCTGGTGGTCACCGGCGGCGTCGCGCGACCGCAGTCCTACGAGCTGATGAGCCCGCTCGCGGGCCGCATCCTCAGTGGACTGAGCCTGGACGTGACGTTCCTGGGCGTGGACGCCATCGACCCCGACGCGGGCGCGTCCGCGCACCACGAGGGCGAGGCCGACATCAACCGGTTGCTCGCCGAGCGCGCGCGGAAGGTCGTCGTGGTGGCGGACTCCTCCAAGATCGGCGCGCGGGCGTTCGCGTCCATCTGCGCCATCGGACAGGTGCACGTGCTGGTGACCGACAGCGAGGCGGGCGAGGAGGACGTCCGCCGCTTCCGGGAACGCGGGGTCGAGGTCGTCCAGGTCTGAGCGCCGCACCTGCTGCGGACGTCTCGGCGGTCGGGCGGCGCATCTGGTTGTCATGGGTGCCCGTGCGGAATGACGCACGCCCGTGGGCGAGGACAACGCGTCGCTGCTCGCAGCGGCTGCGCGGGGTGACCAGGAAGCGTGGAACGCGCTCGTCAGCCGCTACGAGGCGTTGCTGTGGTCGATCGCGCGGCTTCCGGCTGGACTCCGCCGACTGCGCCGACGTCGTGCAGAACACCTGGTTGAAGCTGGTCGAGCACCTCGACCGGGTCACCGACCCGGAGCGGTTGGCCGGCCGGCGCCCGCCGCCCGACGACGCACCGCCGCCCGACGAGCCTGCTCGTCGCCCAGCGCGACCAGGCGCTGTGGCGGGCCGTCGACCGGCTCCCGGACCGGTGCCTGGACCAGTTGCGCGCGGGTGCTGGTGACCGGCGCGTCCGGCGACCTGGTGGTGGAGAGCCCGACCGGCCGCCTCGCCGTGCCGATCGGTCCGGACGGCTGGGTGTCCGCCCCGCTCCCGGACCGGACCCTCCGGCTGCGGGTGACCGGCGACGGCGGCCGGACCGTGGTCACCCGCTGGTTCACCGCGTGACCGGCCGCCGCGCCGGTGCTCAGAGGGGAGCGGGCGAGTTGGCCTCCCGGGCCAGCACGTCGGGTGCGCCGGTCGCGTCGGCGGGCACGGTCCACACGTCGTTCACGCCGTCACCGCGCTGCACCCCGTAGGCGATCGTGTTCTCGTCCAGCCACGTGGGCTGGTCGTCCACGCTGCGCGTCTCGGCCAGCGGCGTGACCTCGCGCGTCGCCAGGTCCATGGTCGACAGCCGCCACCCCTGTTGCGGGTCGCCGCCGACGGCCGCCTTGTACGCGATCCGCCTGCCGTCCGGTGACAGCGACGGGCATTCGACGTTGTCCGCCAACGCTTTCACCGTCCGCGCCGCGAAGTCCCCTTCCACGAGGTAGCGGTGGCCGCCGGTCGACATGGTGGCGTAGAACCTGTTGTCGTCGGCGCTGAACGTGACGCCCCAGTAGTTCCGGTCCGCCGCCTGCACCGGTCGACCGTCTACGGAGGACGTGAACTCCTCCAGTGACGCGACCTGCGTGCCGGTCTTGAGGTCCAAGATGCCGGTGGCGGTGGAGAAGCCGTTGGCCGCGTACGAGTGACCGTCCACGAACAACGTCCACGCCACCATCCGCCCGCTGGCCGAGACCCGGGCGCGGTTGGGGAAACCGGTCAGCGGCACGGTGACCAGTTCGCGCTGCCCGGGGCCGAGCACGGCCAGCTCGCCGGCCTTCAGCGCGCCGACCGGGCGCAGGCACGCGGTCGTCCCGCCGGCGGTGTACGCGCGGTCGCAGCGCTCCTCGGTCACCTCGCGCGGCCCGGAGGGGTCGGTGCGGGAGACCGCCGACAACCGGCCGTTGGTGAGCACCTGCACGCGCGGCCCGGTGACGGCACCGGACTCGACGTCGGGTTCGGGCGGGGCCGACAGGGCGGTGTAGCCGACCGCGACCCCGCCCAGCAGCACGGCCGCGACGGCGGTGACGGTGATCCGGGCGCGGGTGGACGCGGCGGTCACCTGCGACGCCCCAACAGCGCGGCGGTGGCGGCGAGGGCGAGGGCCACCCCGACGGCGGCGAGCCGGGTGGCGGTCTCCGGTCCCCAGAACTGCCAGGCGAGGCCGAACAGCACCGACGAACCGAGGTAGGCCAGCGCCTGCCCGCTCTGGATCAGCGCGATCCCGGTGGTGCGCAGCTCCTCAGGCAGCACGGGGCCGGCCAGGGCCATCAGCACGCCGTCCGTCGCGGCGTAGAAAACCCCGTACAGGACCAGGACGGCCGCCACCAACGGCCACCCGCCGAGCGGGCCGAAGATCAGCAGGTAGACCGCGATCAGTGCGCCGTAGCCGCCCAGCACGACGGGCAGTCGGCCGACGCGGTCGGCCAGCGCGCCCAGCGGTGCGGCCAGCAGCAGGTACACCAGGCTCGTGCCGACGGCCAGCAGCGGGAACCAGCCGAACGCGAGTCCCTCCCGCTTCTGCAACAACAGGTACACGAAACCGTCGCCGATGGTGGCCAGGCCCAGCACGGACGCGGCCAGCACCAGCCGCCGAACCTGCTTGTCCCGCAGCAGACCTGCTGCGGCAGCCGGTCGGACGGGGCTGGTGGGCACGGCGGACCGGTGGTCGCGCACGAAGACCACCAGGATGACCACGCCCAGCGCCGCGACGCAGAAGCTGGTGACGAACACCGCGTCGAACGACTCGGCCGCCGCCGCGAGCACCGCCAAGGCCACCAGCGGCCCGATGAACGCGCCGATGCCGTCCATCGCCCGGTGCACGCCGAACGCCCGCCCGAGGTCGCCGGCCGGGGTGGACAGCGTGATGAGCGCGTCGCGCGGCGCGGTGCGCAGACCCTTGCCCGCCCGGTCGGCGGTGATCACCGCGCCGAGCAGCGCGGTGGACGTGCCGGCCGCCAGCAGGCCGAGCTTGGCGACTGCGGAGAGCCCGTACCCGAGAGCCGCCACGGCTTTCCGCTTGGTGGTCCGGTCGGCCAGGTAGCCGCCGACGAGTCGCAGGAGGGTGGTGGCCCCGGTGTAGACCCCGTCGACCACGCCGTACGCGGCGGGGCTCAGCTGGAGGCCGACGACGAGGTAGAGCGGCAGGACGGCGGTGACCATCTCGGAGGAGACGTCGGTGACCAGGCTGACCGCGCCGAGCGCGAACACGGTGGCGTTGACGCCTTTCCAGCCACCGGTCTTCGGCCGGTCGATGGTGGACAGGTACACGGCAGGACCTTCCTTTCCGGGCGCGCGGGGTGCCGCACCCGGCCGGAGGCCGGGTGCGGCGGCCGGGATCAGTGACAGGCGGTGGTGCCGCTGTCGGTGAAGGACTTGCCCGCCTCGGGCACGAACTGCCAGTCGAAGCTGGTGCTGTGCAGGGTCAGTTTCAGCACGCCGTAGGTGTTGCTGTTGCGCACCTCGCTGTTGGGCTTGATCGTGCCGAAGCTGTAGTGGCTGGCACCGCCCATTCCGGCGACGAAGGTCCGGATGCCCCGGGTGTTGTCGAGTGCGCCGCTCGGGTTCTGCGGCGCGAAGCGCTCGTACTGGTGGTTGTGGCCGAACAGCACCACGTCGGCGTTGTAGTCGTAGAGTGCTTGGAACAGCGGGCGGGTGGCGGTCGACGGGGCGTGGTTCGCGCCCGACGTGAACAGCGGGTGGTGCCAGTAGGCCGCCGTGCACGGTTTCGTGCTCGCCGCCAGGTCGTTGCGCAGCCACGTCTCCTGGGCCGAACCCGCCGTCATGCCGATGTTGGAGTTCAGCGAGACGATGTGCCAGTTGCCCAGGTCGAACGAGTAGTAGCCCTGGCCGGCGGGGCCTGCCTGCGCGCCGAAGTACCCGTAGTAGCCGGTCGCACCGCTGGTGTTGTAGTCGTGGTTGCCCGGCGACGGTCGCGTACGCGCCCTGTGCCTGCCCCAGGTCGGGTTGTAGTAGTTGGCGAACTCGGTCGCGGTGCCGTTGTCGTACACGTTGTCGCCGGTGGTCCAGACGGTCCCGGCGATGTTGTCCAGCAGCGCGGCTGTCGCGCTGTCGCCCGATCCGGAGTTCGAGATGTCCCCCGCGCCGACGAACACCGGGTCACCGGACTGCGGCGGCGTGGTGGTCGTGGTCGGCGCCGTGCCGGAGGTGATGACGAGCTGCGGCGCGGTCGCGCCCGTCTCGCGCGAGTCGTAGTCGGCACCGTCGCTGCCCGAGGAGGTCACGCCGAAGCCGAACGTCCCGTTGCCGGTGACGTGGGGGGTGACGTCGACCTCGTACCAGGTGTTGCGGGACACCGCGCCGAGTGAGCCGAGCGCGGGGCCGTCGATCGCGGGTTGGTTGTTCCAGGTCAGACCGGTCTCCGACCACGTGCTGTCGGTCGTCGGCGCGACCGTGCCGCCTTCCGGGCTCTGCGCCCCGGACACGTCGTCGGTGTGCAGCCGCAGCTTGGCACCGGTCACCGCGCCGGAGACGCCCGTGACGCCGAACTTGAGGAACAGGCGCTTGACCGGCGAGCCGTCCACGCCGAGCTGACCGGACGCACCGAAGTTGGTCCCGGTCGCGGAGTTGTCGACGTAGGTGTCGGCGGACGCGGTGAAGGTGGTGGTGGCGGCCGACGCGGCGGGGGCGTTGTCGGACCAGGCGACGGTGGTGAGGGTGGTCGCGGTGAGGACGCCTAAGGCGATCACCGCGCTGGAGGCCCTGCGACGAGACATGTCGAGACCCTTCGCTCGCTGAGTTCGGGACAAGGGCCTGGCAGACGGTAGGGACGCGCGGGCACGGTCGGGTGAGCGCGTGGGGGCGATGTGGTGAACGCCGGCCGAACGCCGTTGTCCGCTGCGTTACTCCGCATACTTGCGGTCGTTGGGCAAGGTGACGGAGTTCGGGAAGGCGGCGGATGTACGACGTGGTGTTGTTCGGGGCATCCGGCTTCACGGGCGGGCTGACGGCGGAGTACCTGGCCGCGCACGCGCCGGAGGGTTTCCGGTGGGCGTTGGCGGGGCGCAGTCCGGCGAAGCTCGCGGCGGTGCGCGACCGGTTGGCCGCGATCGACCCCGGGGTGGGTGGGATCGACCTGCTCTCGGCCGACGTCGACGACGACCGGTCGCTGAGGGCCGTCGCGGAGTCGGCGCGGGTCGTCGCCACGACGGTCGGACCGTACGTCCGGTACGGCGACGGGCTGGTGGCGGCGTGCGCCCGCGCGGGCACCGACTACGTCGACCTGTGCGGTGAGCCCGAGTTCGTCGACCGGACCTACCTGCGCCACCACGCGGCGGCCGAGGCCAGCGGCGCGCGGCTGGTGCACTCGTGCGGGTTCGACTCGGTCCCGCACGACCTCGGCGCGCACTTCACCGTGCAGCGGCTGCCCGAGGGCGTGCCGATCTCCGTGGAGGGCTTCGTCAGCGCGTCCGCCACGTTCTCCGGCGGCACCTTCCACTCGGCGGTCACGGCGTTCTCCCGGCTCGGGGCGTCGGCGCGAGCCGCCCGCGCCCGCCGGCGGGTGGAGGGGCGGCCGGCCGGCCGGGTCGTGCGCGGGCGGGTCGGCGTGCCCCGCTACGACCGGCGGGTCCGGGCGTGGGTGCTGCCCGCGCCGACCATCGACCCGCAGGTGGTGCTGCGGTCGGCGGCGGCGCTGGACCGCTACGGGCCGGAGTTCCGCTACAGCCACGAGATCGCGGTGCGGCGGCTGCCCTCGGCCGTGGGCCTGGCCGGCGGGGTGGGCGCGCTGGTGGCGCTGGCCCAGGTGGCACCCGCCCGGAAGTGGCTGCTGGAGCGCAGGAAGCCCGGCGAGGGACCGTCCGAGGCGGAGCGCGCCGGCTCGTGGTTCCGCGTGCGGTTCCTCGGCGAGGGCGGCGGCCGGCGCGTGGTCACCGAGGTGTCCGGCGGCGATCCCGGGTACGGCGAGACGGCGAAGATGCTCGGCGAGTCCGCGCTGTGCCTGGCCTTCGACCACCTGCCGGACGTGCGGGGCCAGGTGACGACGGCGGTGGCGATGGGCGACGCGTTGACCGCGCGGCTGGTCGCGGCGGGCATCCGGTTCGCGGAGGTCGGGCGCACCGGGCGGTGACCGCTCGTGCGCGGGGAACCGCCGCGCCGGGTGGTGGCGGTCGTCGCGACGGCGATCGGAATTTCTTTCGCGTTCACCTCACGAAGATCGACTCCGGACTCTACGGTTCCCCGCGTGACAACTGCACCCGTGCTGCCCGGGGACTGGCGGCGACAGCTCACCGAAGCGTTCGAGATCCTGCTTCGGCGACCCCTGTCGGACTACCCGGCCGACGCCGTCTACGCCACCTTCCTGGAGGGCAACCTCATCTACGAGCTGGAGTTCGGCCGCGACCCGGCCTGGGTCCGCCCGGTGGCGCTCAGCGGTGCCGAACCGGTCGTCTGGGACATCGCCCTGACCGACGACGCGGCACCGCGACTCGACGCCGCCGGCTCGATCTTCGAACTCGACCTCCGGGGCAGCGCGGCCGACCCGGCGTTCGTCGCGGACGTGGCCGAGGCGTCCTTCGCCAGGCACCTGGTGCGCGGTGCGGACCTGGCGGTGCTGCTGGACCGGCACGGCGTCGACCTCGCCGACGACGCCTGGGCCGGCCGCTGGTCGGTCGTCCACGCACGACTGGCCTCGGACGGCACGCTGTTCGACGGGATGCGCGTCGCGCTCTCGCTCGGGGACCGCCCGGAGGGCCTGCTCCAGCCGGAGTGGGACGCCGACGAGGACTGGCAGGAGGCGCTGGAGCGGGTGGGCGACCCCGCCCTGCGCGCCCACCTCGCCTACTTCTGCACCGACGGCCAGGAGGGCCTGATCTTCTGCGGCGCGGACCGGGAGGGGGGTGACCTGCTCGGCGAGCAGGGCTGCTCGGTGGTCGCCCACTGGACGGAGGGGCAGAGCCAGGTGGAGCTGTCCGTCGTGCGGTTGGGCGAGCTGGTGGCCGGTCCCCGCCCGGCCTGAACCACGTGCGGAATGGACGGCAGCGCAACGGATCCGCGCGCCCGGGACGTGCCGACCGCTCGACGCGCGATCCGCGCGTCCCGGTGTCGCACGCCCCTCCTGCCGTCCGCAATCCTGCGGATTGCCAGGCGGGACAACGGTTCTGCGCGGGCGGAGCCTTGACCGGGACGTCGTGGGGTGAATGATTGCGCTGTGGTGGAAGGTGATCAGGCGGACGGGGATGCCGACCCGGGGTCCGGCGGGCCGGCGTCGGCGCGGCCCGTGCAGTCGGCCGAGGCGGCGGCGTCCGGCGTCGTGATCCAGGCCGCGCGGGATGTGGTCGTCGGCGAGGTGAACTTGCGGACCGGCGGCGCGGTGCGCACCCGGTACCGCCACCAGGTGATGCGCATCGCCCCGTCGGAGCTGGTCGGGCGGGACGCCGAACTGGCCGACCTCGCCGCCTTCTGCACCCGCCCGGCGGCAGGGCCCTACGGGTGGTGGCGGGCGGGGGCGTGGGCCGGGAAGTCCGCGCTGCTGTCGTGGTTCGCGCTGCACCCGCCGGCCGGTGCCCGGGTGGTGTCGTTCTTCATCACGGCCCGCCTCGCCGGGCAGGCCGACCGGACCGCGTTCGTCGACAACGTGCTGGAACAGCTGCTCACCCTGCTCGGCGAGGAGGTGCCGCCGTTCCTCACCCCGGCCACCCGCGAGGCGCACCTGCTGGGCCTGCTGGAGGAGGCGGCGGCGCTGTGCCGGGCGCGCGGCGAGCACCTGGTGCTGGTGGTGGACGGCCTGGACGAGGACCGCGGCGTCACCACCGGGCCCGACTCGCACAGCATCGCCGCCCTGCTGCCCGCGCGGCCGGTGGCCGGGCTCCGGGTGGTGGTGACCGGGCGGCCGGACCCGCCGGTGCCCGGCGACGTGCCCGCCGACCACCCGCTGCGCGACCCGGCGACCGTGCGGGCGCTGGCGGCCTCGCCGCAGGCGCGCGCGGTGCGCGCGGAGATGGAGCGCGACCTCAAGCGCCTGCTGGGCGGCAGCGCCGTCGAGCAGGACGTGCTCGGCCTGCTGGTGGCCGCCGGCGGCGGGCTGACCTCCCGCGACCTGGCCGGGCTGACCGGGACCGGCGAGTGGGAGGTGCGCGACCACCTCGACACGGTGACCGGCCGCAGCTTCACCCGCCGCGACAGCGACCTGGGCCCCGGCCCCGAGGTCTACCTGCTGGCCCACGAGGACCTCCAGGTCACCGCCGTCGACATGCTCGGCCCGAGCCGGCTGGCCGCCTACCGGGAGCGCGTCGACCGCTGGGCGGCGCAGCACCGCGACCGGCGCTGGCCGCCGGACGCGCCGGAGTACCTGCTGCGCGGCCACCACACGATGCTGCTCGCGGCCGGCGACCTGGTCGGGGCCACCGGGCTGGGCACCGACCTGGCCCGCCACGACCGGCTGTTCGAGCGGACCGGTGGCGACAACGCGGCGCTGGTCCAGGTCACCGCCACGCTGGACGCGCAGGTCGCCCTGGACGCGCCCGACCTGGTCGCCGCCGGCCGCCTGGCCGTGCACCGCGACCACCTCGCCGACCGCAACACCCACATCCCGCCGGACGTGCCCGTGCTGTGGCTGCGGCTGGGCCACCCGCACCGCGCGACCGCGCTCGCCCGCTCGATCCCGGACCCGTTCCGGGGCAGCTCGGCGCTGGTGCCGGTGGCCGAGGCGCTGACCGCCGCCGGTCGCGCCGAGCAGGCGAGGTGCCTGCTGGAGGACGCGCTGAAGACCTCGGCCGGCATCGTCCACCACGACCGGCGCAACGCCGTGTCGGCGCGGCTGGCCTCGGCGCTGGCCGAGGCCGGTGACGTGACCGGGGCGCTGCGGGTCGCCCGGTCGATCACCGGCTCCGACCACCGCGCGGTGGCGCTGGCGTCGGTGGCGCTCGCGCTGGACGGCCCCGGGCGCCGGCACCGGGCGACCGCACTGTTCGACGGGGCCGGGCGGCTCGCCCGCAAGATCGTCGACCCCTACCTGCGGTGCACCGCGCTGTGCGCGCTCACCGGGCTGCTGGCGGCGGCCGGCCGGGCGGACCGGGCCGGCGAGGCGGCGGGCGAGGCCCACCGGGTCTCCGCCTCGATCAGCCACGCCGACCGGCACGACCTGACCCGGGTGTCCGTGGCGGGCGCCCTGGCGCGGGCGGGTCACCGGCGGCGGGCCGGGGCGGTCGCCCGCGCCATCCCGGGCTCCGACCAGCGGGCCGAGGCGCTGCTGTCGGTCGCCGGCGCGTCGGTCGACGCGGAGGACCGGGACAGCGCCGGGCAGCTCGTGGGCGAAGCGGTGCGCGCCGTCCGTTCGATCGCGCGGCTCGCCGGACGGGGGCCGCTGCTCGCGGCGGCGGCCCGGACGGCGCTGCGCGCGGGGGACGCCGACCAGGCGCGCGAACTGCTCGGCGAGGCCGTGGCGACGGCCCGGTCCACCGGCGACCCCGATCGGCGGAGCGCGGCGCTGGCGGCGGCGGCCGGGGCGGCGCTGGACGTGGGCGACGCCGACCGCGCGCGGGAGCTGCTCGGCGAGGCCGTGGCCACCGCCCGGTCCGTCACCGCCCCGCAGCGGCACGACCCGGCGCTCGCCACGATCGCCAAGGCGCTGGCCAAGGCCGGGCACGGCGACCGGGCCGTCGCCGCCGCCCGCGCCATCACCGACCTGCACCGGCACGACCGCACCGTGACGGCGGTGGCGAAGGCGCTGGCCGAGGCCGGGCGGCACGACCAGGCGGTGCGGGCCGCGCACGCCGTCTCCGAGCGCGACCGGAGGACCGGCACGCTGGTGTTGGTCGCCAGGACCCTCGCCGAGGCCGGGTGGCACGACCGGGCGGTCGCCGCCGCGCACGCCGTCACCGACCCCGACCGGCGTGACGCCGCGCTGGTCGGCATCGCCCGCTCGCTGGCCGACGCCGGGCAGCACGAGCGGGCCCGGCAGCTCCTGGACGAGGTGCTGCGCGCGGCGGACGCGACCGCCGGGACCTCGCCGCGCCGCCACCGCGCCGTGACGGCGATCGTGGTCGCCCTGGTGCGGACCGGGCAGGCCGACCGCGCCGGGCGCGTGGCGCGGGCCGTGCCCGACCACGACGAGCAGGTGCTCGCGCTGACCTCGATCGCCGGGGAACTGGCGGCGACGGGCTCCCCGGACGACGCCGAACGGCTGCTGGAGGAGGCGCTGCGCGAGTCGCGGGCGTTCACCGGCACGTCCGTCCGGGGTGACGGCGCGCTGGCCGCCATCGCCGACGCGCAGGCCGGCATCGGGCGGCACGACCGGGCCGCGCAGACCGCCCGCGCCATCGCCGACCCCGACCGCCGGCACGCGGCCCTGTCCTCCGTCGCCGGCTCCCTCGCCGACGCCGGCCACCCCGACCGCGCCCGGCGGCTCGTGGACGAGGCGCTGGCTGCCGGCCCGTCCCGCGCCCGACCGGGCTACCTGGCCATCAAGGCGTTCGACCACGTGAACCGCGCCCTGATGGCGATCGCCAAGGCGTTCTTCGCCGCCGGGGACCCCGACCGGGCGGTCGAGGCGGCGCACGCGGTCACCGACCAGCAGCACGCGGCGCTGACGTCGATCGCCCGCGCGCTGGCCGGCGCGCACCGCCCGGACGGCGCGGTCGAGGCGGCCGGCGCGATCACCGACGCCGACCTGCGGCACGCGGCGCTGGAGGCGGTCGCCGAGGTGCTCGCCCGCCAGGGGCACCACGACCGGGCGGTCGGGGCGGCCCGCGCGATCACCGCGCCGGACCGCCGCGCGCCCGCGCTGGCGCTGGTCGCGGAAACCCTGGCGGACACCGGGCACGACGTCCAGGCCGAGGAGATCGCGGAAGAAGCGTTGGCGGCGGTGGACCGGCGCGAGTGGACCAGGGGCCGGGACGAGGTGCGCGCGTCCGCCGCCCGGGTCCTGGCCAAGGCGGGGCGGTGCGACCGCGCCGAGGAGGTCGCCCGCGCGACACCCGACTTCCACCGCTGGGAGTCGGCGCTGGTGCACGTCGCGGCGTCCCTGGCCCGTGCGGGGCACCACGAGCGGGCCGCCGCCCTGGTCGGCACCGTCCCCGGGTCGATGGTCCCCGACCGGGTGCGGGTGCTGGTGGCGGAGGTGCTCACCGGGGCGGGCGCGCACGACCGGGCGGCACGGGTGGTGCAGTCGATCGGATCCGCCGAGCTGCACAGCGTCGCGTCCATGCGACTGGCGCGGGACCTGGCCGAACGCGGGTCGGCGCAGGCGGGCGGCTACGCGGCGCGGGCGTTGCAGGTCGCCCACTGGACGACCGCGCTCGCCGACCTGTGCGCCCTGTCCCCGGCGGCGGCGCTGGCCGTGCACGAGGAGTTCACCGTCTGCGCCGCCCGGCCCGACGAGCCGCCCCGCGCCGACCCGTGACGGCCGGCGGCCCCGGGGTCACCGGAGTCCGGCGAAGAACGCGCGCACGTCCGCCACCAGCAGGTCCGGCACCTCCAGGGCGGGGAAGTGGCCGCCCCGGTCGAACTCGGTCCACCGCCGCACGTCGAACACCCGCTCCGCGACCCCGCGCACCGCCAGGACGATGTCGTGCGGGAACACCGCCACGCCCAGCGGCACCGGGCACCGGACCGGGCCGGGTGGCGTCTCGCGGGCGATCCGCAGCGCGGACCCGGCGGTGCCGGTCAGCCAGTACAGGGCGACGGACGCGATCAGCCGGTCGTCGTGCACCCCGGACGCGGGGTCGAGCCACTCGTCGACCCTGTCGGCCACCCAGCCGAGCAGGCCGACCGGCGAGTCGGTGAGCCCGTAGGCCACGGTTTGCGGGCGGGTGGCGTGCAGGAGCTGGTAGGCGGGCCCCTGCGCGAGGAACCGCTCGACGGCCCGGACCCGCTCGACGTCGCGCGCGGACAGCCCCTCGGTGCTGTGCGGCGGGGGAGTGGGCAGGTAGTTCACGTGCACGCCGACCACCGCGCCCGGCGCGACCGCGCCCAGCGCCAGGCTGATCCCGGAACCCCGGTCGCCGCCCTGCGCGCCGTAGCGCCGGTACCCCAGCCGGTCCATCAGCTCCGCCCACGCGCGGGCGACCCGCTCGACGCCCCAGCCGGCGTCGTGCGTCGGACCGGACGGGCCGAAGCCGGGGATGGACGGGACGACCAGGTGGAAGTCCCGGGACAGCGGCTCCAGGACGTCCAGGGAGTCCAGCACCGAACTGGGCCACCCGTGCGTCGGCACCAGCGGCAGGGCGTCCGCGCGCGGCGAGCGGACGTGCAGGAAGTGCACCCGCTGCCCGTCGATCGTGGTGGTGTGCTGCGGCCACGCGTTGAGCGCCGCCTCCTGGGCCCGCCAGTCGAACGCCTGCCAGCGCTCGACCAGCTCGCGGGCGCGGGCGAGCGGGAGGCCGTGCCCCTCGCCGGGTTCCTCCTCCGGCCGGCGGGTGCGGGCCGGCCGGTCGCGCAGGTCGTCCAGGTCGGCTCGGGGGACGTGCAGGGTGAAGGGCTCGATCACGTCGACTCCGTTGGCCACGCCAATGTTGGCGACGCCAACGTTATCCACAGTCGTTGGGCTTGCCAATGGTTTTCCGAGAAGCGCGGACCGGCCGGGCGACGGGCTGTCGTTCGGCATGGCCACCTGGGACGACGTGCGCCGACCGGCGACAGCGCTGCCCGACGTCACCGAACGCCCGTCGCACGGCGGGCTGACCGCCTGGCGGGTGGGGGACTGGCTCGGCGCGAGCGTGCCGGACCCGGGCGTGAAGGAAGCGCTGCCGGCCGACGACCCGGACGTCTGCTTCACCACCCCGCACTTCGACGGGTACGCCGCCGTGCTCGTGCGGCTGGACCGGATCGGGGAGGGCGAACGCGCCGAACTGGAGACCGAGGCGTGGCTGTGCAAGGCACCGAAACGGGTGGCGGAGCAGTTCGGGGAGGGGCGACCCGGCGGGTGACGCGGTGCGCCCCTGGCGGGGGCGCACCGCGCCGGGTCACCACGTGCTGTTCTGCCAGCCGGTTCCCAGGTACACCTGGTCGAAACCGTTGCCGTCGTGGTCGTCGGTGTACACCACGGTGACCAGGCCCCACGCGTCCACGCCCACGGCGGCTTCGTCCTGCCGCCCCTCGGCGGTCTGCACGGTGGCCTGGCGCGGCAGCCGGCCCTCGGCCGAGCCGTCCGGGTTGAGCCCCTGCGTGACGACGTCCGACGCGACCACGGACGTGACCACCGCCGAGCGCTGGTCGTCGATACCGGCCCGGGGATCGGAACCGGCGACCAGCGTGTCCACAGTGGACGAAGCGGTTCCGTTGGCGGTGAAGGAGCGCACGGCGGTCTGGAGCGTGCCGGTGTGGTCGGTCTCCCACGCCACCACGAAGTCGCCGTTGAAGTTCGCCGCCACCGACGCGTGCCGCTGCTGCCCGCCGCCGGCGGCGTTCACCCCGGCCTGCGCCAGCTTCACGCCACCGGCCGGGGTGAGGGCCTTGCGGGCGACGTTGAAGAAGCCGTTGCCGTCGCCGTCCTCGTCCCACACGACGACCGCGTTGCCCGCCGCGCCCATGGCGACGTCCGGCCGGCGGTGCGTCCCGCCGTTCGCGTGCACCTGCGCCTCGTACGCCTTGGCCGACACGGAGGAGAAGCCCGCCACCCGCACGGTCGGCTCGGTGGTGGACCGGTCGTCCTCCCAGGCCACCGCGAAGCCCGCGCCGTCCGGGTCGGCGGCGACCGACGGCACGCTCTGCTGGCCGTCGGCCGAGGCGTTGGCCGTGGTGGACCCGGCGATCGTCCCGTCAGGGCGCACCACGCGCACGGCGATGTTGTAGAAACCGTTGCCGTCCGGGTCTTCCGACCACACGACGACCGCGCTGCCGTCCTCGTGCAGCGCCACGTCCGGCTGGACGTGCGTCCAGTCGCCGGTGCCGCCGGCCGACAGCTTCTTCTCGTACCGGGAGACGCCGTCCTCGAACAGCCGGAGCCAGACGTCGCTGTGCAGCGGGTCGCCCGGGTTCGCGGCGTCGCGGTCGTCCTCCCACACGACGGCCGTGTACCCGGTGCGCACGGCGGACACGGCGGCGTTGTCCTGGTCGCCGGTCGCGGTCGAGTTGGCGGTGGTCCACGTTGCCGCGGCGGACGCGGTGCCCGTGGTGCCCGTGGTGACGAGCAGCAGCGCGGCGGCCAGTGCGATGATCTTCCTCATGGCGCCTGCAACCCGGGGTTGCCCGCCTGCACGACGTAGCTCTGCACCGTCTTGACCGGGTAGTCCCGCACGGTCACCTTGTCCACGAACCGGAAGTCGACGGCGACCTGGTCCGGCGTGGTGACGGTCCGGACGTACCCGCGCAGGTTCTTGTGGAACTTCACGTGCGGGTTGAGCGCGGACAGGCCGTTGTCGGCCGCGTTGCCGTCACCACCGGAGGTCACCGACGTGGTGACCAGCTCGGTGCCGACGACCCGGTCCTGCGCGGTGTAGTCCAGCATGAGGTTGCTCGCCCACGACCGGTGCACGTCACCGGTCAGCACCACGGTGTTCTTCAGGCCCGCCGCGTCCCAACCGCGCTGGAGCCGGTCGCGGTTGGCGCTGTAGCCGTCCCACGAGTCCATCGACTTCGCGCCGGCCGCCGACGCGAGCTTCTGCGCGAAGAACACCTGCTGGCCCAGGAAGTCCCAGGTGCCGAGCCGCTGCCGCATCCCGTCCAGCAGCCACGTTTCCTGCGCGGCCCCGGTGAGCGTGCGGCCCGGGGCGTCCGCCTCCGGGCACACCTTCGTGCCGTCGCCGCACGCCTGGTCGTCGCGGTACTGACGGGTGTCGAGCATGTGGAACGTGGCCAGCGAACCCCACCGGACGCGCCGGTAGAGCTGCATGTTGTGCGCAGTCGGGGCCTGAGCCGGCCGCAGCGGCATGTGCTCGTAGTACGCCTTGTACGCCGCCGCGCGCCGCGCCGTGAAGTCACCGGCGGGGGAGCTGTCGTTGCGCACCAGGTTGGCGTAGTTGTTCTCTAATTCATGATCATCCCAGACCACCAGCCAGGGCGCGGCGGCGTGCGCGGCCTGGAGGTCCGGGTCGGTCTTGTACTGGGCGTGCCGCACCCGGTAGTCGGCCAGGCCGGAGATCTCCGGGGACGGGGCGTGCTTGCGGACGTTCGTGGTCGACGCCGCACCCTCGTAGAGGTAGTCGCCCAGGTGCAGCACCAGGTGCGGGTTCTCCTCGGCCATCCGGCGGTAGGCGGTGAAGTAGCCCGCCTCGTAGTGCGAGCACGAGGTGAACAGCATGGTCAGCGCCGGGGACGTGCCGGGCGCGGGTGCGGTGACCGCCCGGCCGACGCCGGAGACGAACCCCAGGGCGCGGAACCGGTAGTGGTACTCGCGGCCCGGCTGGAGGCCCGTGACCTCGACGTGCACGCTGTGCGCCCACGCCCGGACGGCGGTCGCGGTGCCGGACTTGACGACCTGGGTGAACCGCTGGTCCGCCGACACCTGCCACTCGACGGTGACGTCGGCGGCGGACATCCCGCCCAGCCCGTCCGGGGCGAGCGGGTTCGGGGCGAGGCGGGTCCAGGCGACGAACCCGTCCGGGGCGGGTTCCCCCGACGCCACCCCGAGCGTGAAGGGGTAGGCGACGGCGTTCGCGGTGGTGGGAGCGAGGACCGTGGCGCCGGCACTGGCGATGCCGCCGGCGATCAGCGTCCGCCGGGTCAGTGGGGACATGAGACGGTGTGCCTCCTCTTCAGGACGGCGCGCGACCGCTGTTCTCGGTGGTGCAGTGGCTTCGCTGGTCGGTGGCGACCCGGTCGGCGCATTCCTAGATGCGTACACGGCCGAGGTGAGCGCCCGCCATCCACCACATGTACACCGGGTGGTCCGCTACGGACTGCGGTGCACGCTCTCGTCGTCGTAGAACTCCTCCACCTCCAAGCCCACGGGCGGCGCAAGCCGTCGACAGGGTGACCCACGACGTCGTCCCGATGATGGAAACCTCGTCTCAGGTGGCGGGTCGCCGTAGCGCGGCCGAATATCCCGTTACGCGATCCTGTCCTCCTGACTACCCTCCGATGTCATGGAGACCATCGACTGATGTCCTCGGCGACCTTGTTCCGTGAACTCGACCACGACGTGTGGGAGCCGTTCCGGAGCGCCTACCGGCACCTCGACGCGGCGGCGTTCCTGGCGGTGCACAGCCCCGATTTGATCCGCGCGGGCGGCCCGGCGAAACAGGTCCTGGGCTACTCGGACTACGCCCGGCAGATGGTGGAGTGGTTCGACCGGGTGCGCGCGAACGGCGACTCGCTCGACATCCGGTTCCGCTTCGTCGAGCGGCTCGCGTCCGCCGACGCGGCCAGCGAGCGCGGGCTGTTCCGGATCGACGCGATCCGCGCCGGCACGCCGAAGGTGTTCTACGGCAGGTTCCACGTCCTCTGCCGCAAGCCGGACAACCGGTGGCGGATCGTCGTGGACTACGAGGCCGACGAGGACGTGACGGAGGAGGTGTTCGAGGCCGCCTCGGCACCGGGGGACGTGGCGGCGTTCGAGGCGTAGTGCCCGGACGCCGATTTCCGCACCCGGTACCTCCCCGTCGCCGAGGCCGATTTCAGTCCACTGTGGACTTTGCGGGTGTGCGCCCCGGGGGTGCGGCTCCGTTGCGCCGGCCGGCGGTCATCCGGGGTTCGCCCGGAGTTGACCTTTCCGTTGCCCTGCTTGGCCAAGCTTGATCGGATGGGCGTTCGGCGGGCTGTTCTGGGCTGAACGGGTGAACCGGTCGGGTGCCGGCTAACGGCGGCCTGGGGGCTGTCGACAGCAAGGCACCGACGTGCGCACACAGGGGGTTGCGCTTCATGGCCAAGAAGAAGGACGACACGCTGTCGGCCTCGCTCCGGCGCTTCGTGCGCACCAAGGGCGCGGAATTCCTGCGCGACGACAACGTGTCCTCGATCGGCATCGGCTACAAGGTCGAGGGCGGCAGGCGGACCGACGAGATCGCCGTGCAGTTCACCGTGAAGCAGAAGGCGGAGCCCGAGGCGCTGGGCGCGCTGGGCACCGCGCTGCTGCCGGAGTCGATCACCGTGGACGGCGTCGAGGTACCCACCGACGTGCTCCAGCGCGACTACCGGACGAACTTCCAGGTGGTCGCCGAGCGGACCGCCGGCGACCGCAAGTCGCGCGTCGACCCGGTCGCGCCGGGGGTGAGCGTCGGGCACGTCACGGTGGCGGCGGGCACCGTCGGCTGCATCGTCTACGACCAGGTCGACGGGACGCCGTACGTGCTGTCCAACTGGCACGTGCTGCACGGGTCGCACGGCGCGGTCGGCGAGGCCGTCGTCCAGCCCGGACCGCACGACGACAACCGGGTCGAGCGCAACCGGCTCGGCACGCTGGTCCGCTCGCACCTCGGCGCGGCCGGCGACTGCGCGATCGCCACCGTCGAGGGCCGGGCGTTCGTGAACGAGATCGTGGAACTCGGCGTGACGGTGGATCGGATCGGCGACCCGGAAATCGGCGACAAGGTCGTCAAGAGCGGGCGGACGACCGGTGTCACGCACGGGGTCGTGCGGCGGGTGGACACCCTGGTCAAGCTGGACTACGGCGGCTCGGTGGGCGTCCGGGAGATCGGCTGCTTCGAGATCGGACCCGACCCGGCCAAGCCGGCGACCGGTGGCGAGATCAGCGCGGGCGGCGACTCCGGCGCGGTGTGGGTGTTCAAGTCCGCCAACGGGAAACCCGGCCGGACGGTGGCGGGCCTGCACTTCGGGGGCGAGGCGGGCGGCAGTTCCGACGAGCACGCGCTCGCCTGCCTGCCGCAGTCGGTGTTCGAGAAGCTCGGTGTCACGCTCAAGCCGCCGAAGTCCGGTGGGAAGCCGGAGAAGTCCGGGTTCGCGGCGGACTTCCTGGGCGTGCCGGTGGGGGTGCCGGTGCTCGGCGCGGCGGCCAAGGCCGACGCGGTCGTGGTCGGCGGCACGGAGGTCGTGGACTACACGCACTTCTCGTTGGCGCAGAGCAAGTCCCGCCGGTTCGCGTTCTGGGTGGCCTGGAACGTCGACGGCCGGACGCTGAAGTCGGTGCCCCGGTCCGGCATCCCGTTCGTGCTCGACCCGCGCCTGCCCGGCCGGTACCAGGTCGGCGACGAGCTGTACAAGGGCAACCGGCTCGACCGGGGCCACGTGGCGCGGCGCGCGGACCTGTTGTGGGGCAGCCAGGCCGAGGCGGAGCAGGCGAACGTGGATTCCTTCTACTTCACCAACATCACGCCCCAGGTGGACGACTTCAACCAGAGCATGAGGCAGGGCCTGTGGGGCAGGCTGGAGGACGCGGTCCTCGCCGACGTCGACGTGGACGACCTCCGGGTCAGCGTCTACGGCGGCCCGGTGTTCCAGGCCGACGACCGGGTGTTCCGGGGCGTGCGGCTGCCCCGGGAGTACTGGAAGGTCATCGCGTTCGTGGAGCAGGGCGCGCTCAAGGCCCGCGCGTTCGTGCTGACCCAGAACCTGAACCAGGTGGAGGCGCTGGAACTCGACGAGTTCCGGGTCTTCCAGGTCACGGTGGCGGAGGTCGAGGCGCGGTGCGGCTTGACCTTCCCGGAAGCGCTCCGGGCGGCCGACACGCTGACCGTGCCCGAATCGCTGGACGACCGGGCCCCGCTGGACGACCTGGCCGCCATCCGGTGGTGAGACCAGACCCGCGCGTCCCACGAGAACGGGGCGCGCGGGTCGTTCCGCCCCGACGACTTGCGCTGTCCGGTGGTGCTCAACCGTGCAGGGCGTGCACCACGATCGCGGTGGAGTTGTCGTTGCCGCCGGCCGCGTCCGCCGCCGCCAGCAGGGCGCGCACCTTGTCGCCGGGCGGCACCTGGCGGGACAGGGTCTCGTGGATCGCCTGGTAGGGGACCTGCTCCGCGATGCCGTCCGTGCACAGGAGGTACACGTCGCCGGGCGCGGTGGTCAGCCGCAGCAGGTCCGGCTCCGGTCGCGCCGGGTGGCCGACGTACCGGGTCAGCTGGTAGCGCGCGGCGGCGGCCTGGGGCGAGTCGAACGGGTACCAGCCGTGCACCGCGCCGAGCCAGGCCATCGTGTGGTCGACGGTGAGCAGTTCCAGCAGGCCCCGGCGCAGGCGGTACGCGCGGGAGTCGCCGAGGTGCGCCAGCCACGTGCCGTCCGGCGTCTCGACCAGCGCGGTGAGCGTGCAGCCGGCCAGGCCGCCGAGCTGCCGGCCGTGCTCGCCGACCTCGCGCTGGGCGGCGGCAACGGCGGCGGCGAGGCCGTCGGCCGACCGTTCCGCGCGCGCCACCAGGTCCACGGCGGTGCGGCCCGCCGCGGCGCTGCCGGGCCCGTCGCCCATGCCGTCCGCGACCACGGCCAGCAGCGGGGACGGGTCGAGGTGGACCACGTCGAAGTTCGCGTGGTAGCGGTGCCCGGTGTCGGTGCCGGCGGCGGCCTGGAACGTCGTCCTCACCCGGCGAGGTTAGACGATCACGGCCGGCGGCCCGGGGGGTTCGGGCTGTGGGAAGCGGTGCGGTCGTCGTCGGCGGGTGGTGCGTGGCGTCCCACTCGTGGTGTGCGGGCTGCTCGTTGGGTAAGGTGAGCCTAACCAAAGAGATGGGGAGTCGTGCTGTGACCAATCCCTTCGACGACGAAGCCGGTACGTTCCTGGTGCTGGTCAACGACGAGGGCCAGCACTCGCTGTGGCCGGAGTTCGCCGAGGTGCCGTCGGGCTGGAACACCGCGCACGGCCCGGACACCCGGCAGGCGTGCCTCGACTACGTCGAGCGCGAGTGGACCGACCTGCGCCCGCGCAGCCTCGCGGACTCGCAGTGACCGTCGCCGCGCCGGAGGTCGTGCAGTACGACCTCGTGCCCCGCGTGCTGCGGGTCAAGGCGGTCCGCCGGCTCACGCCGCGCATGGTCCGGGTGACGTTGGCCGGCCCGGACCTGGCCGGCTTCCGGGAGGCCGCGCCCGCCGACCACGTCAAGCTGTTCTTCCCGGCCGAGCGCGACGGCCTGCCGGCCATGCCGAAGCTCGGTCCCGAAGGGCTGGAGCGGGACCCGTCCGCGCCGCGTCCCACGTTCCGGGACTACACGGTCCGCGCGTACCGCGCGGAGGCGGGAGAGCTGGACGTCGACTTCGTGGTGCACGGCGACGGCCCCGGCTCGACCTGGGCGGACGGCGCGCGCGAGGGTGACGCGGTGGGCGTGCTCGGCCCGCGCGGCTCGGTGCTCGTGCCCCGGGGCCTGGCCTGGTACGTGGTCGCGGGCGACGAGACCGCGCTGCCCGCCGTCGCCCGCTGGCTGGAGGAGGCCGCCGAGGGCGAGCGGGTCTTCGCGTTCGTCGAGGTCGCCGACGAGGCGGAGCAGCAGGAACTGCCCTCGAAGGCCGATGTCGCGCTGACCTGGCTGCACCGGGGCGGTGCCCCGGCGGGTTCCACGACCCTGCTGCACGACGCGATCGCGGCGCTGGTGCTGCCCGACGGCGAGGGTTTCGTGTGGGTGGCCGGCGAGGCGGGCTCCCTCAAGCCGATCCGCCGCCATCTGCGCGACGAGCGCGGCCTGCACCGCGACGCCTACGACGTCGACGGGTACTGGAAGCTCGGGCTGGTCGACTTCGACCACCACGAGCAGGACGAGGACTGACCCCGGTCCGGACCGCCGTCCCCGGGCGGCGTCCGCGCCCCGGTCCGAACCACCGCGACCGCCCGCTCGGGTCGGGCGGTCGCGGTGCTCTCCCGTCTCGTCGGCGGCCCTCTTCGAAGCTGCTCCGGAGCGGCCCCGTCAAGCTGGGGAGCGCGGAAGTTTGCCACTTGCCGGACCGCTGATCAGCGGTCTGCGACGCGGGGTGGATCACTACCATCCGCGATCATGCGAACTGTTGCGGTCCTGCTGGTGGCGGCGCTGTCGGCGGTCTCCTGCTCGTCCGGCGCACCGTCCGGCACGCCCGCCGACCCGCCGCCGTCCTCGGCCGTGCCGACCACCGGCCCCGGCGAGTACGCGGCGCCCGTGCCGATCGCCACGACGTGCTCCCAGCACCTGGCCCACGACGCCGTCGCGGACCGGTTCGGCAAGCCGACGGGCGAGCCCCGGGTCACGTCCAACGAGTCGAACGTGGTGTCCTGCTCCCAGTCGCTCACCGGCGCGGAGTACCCGGTGGGGTACGTGGTGACCGACATCGTGTTCGAGGTCGACATCGAGAAGACGCGCGCGAGGTACCAGAAGGCGAAGGACACCACCGACCCGGAGATCGGCGACGTCCAACCGCTGCCCGGGTACGGCGACCAGGCGTACTGGCTGCGCCACGGCGACGCGGTGGGCGCCCGGCCGGGCCAGTTCCAGGTACGGGTCCAGCGCGGCAACGTGCTGATCACGGTCCGCGTCGCGGCCGGCCAGACGGCGAGCTACTCGGCAGACCGGACCAACGGACTGCGCGACGCGACGGCGAAGTACGCGGAAGCAACCCTGAACCGCCTCCCCAAGCGCTGACCCACGAAGAAGCCGCTGGCCCGCACCACGCCGACTGCACCTGCCAACGCCGGGATGGTCCCTGCTTGAGGTTCGTCGGCGGACGGGTCGTGGAGGCGCGCGTTGCACACGGACGGCACCGCCGCGCCGACCGCCGTCATGGTGGGCGTGGCGGCGGTCGGCCTAAGAGGCGTGGACGGGGATCCTCGGCCGTCGGGCCTGATCTCTTTCAGGCCGGGCCGGGTGGGTGGGCCGGTGTCGCGCCCATCCGGTCGAGCAGGCCCAGCAGCAGGTCGACCTCGGCCACGACGTGGGCGGGGTCGATCCGGCCGGACCGCGTCGCGTACACCAGGCCCGCTTCGGCGGTCAGCACGAGCGGCACCGGGCAGGTGAACGGGTCGGTGCCCGCCTGATCGACCAACCACTGGGCGACCTGGGGCGTGAACGCCCGCGCCACCGCCTGCGGGTCGGTCGTGAAAGCCGTGAACTCGCGGTCGGCCGGTGCCGGCAGCACGGCGGGCAGCCACGGCCGGCCGTCCCGCGCGACGGACAGCGGTACCTCGGCCGCCGGGCCCGGGTCCCCGGCCTGCCACGCGGCCGGCCCGCCGGCCTGCACCCGCCGGCAGAGCCTGAGCGCCGGCAGCGCCGCGACGGCCACCTCCACCCGGTGCTCGCGGATGGTCGTCGTGCTCGCGGTGACCACGTGCTTGCGCACCGACGCCTCGCTGACGCGCACCGGCCACCTGCCCCGCCGGAAGTCGAGCGCGGTCTCGAACCGGGCCCGCCGGACGGTGCCGACCCGGTTCACCAGCCCGCCGGTCTCGTGCCGCAGCGGTGGCCGCAGGTCCGCCGACCACGCGCGGGCGGCGGCCGGGCCGACCACCGTCCCGCCGAGGGCGGTGGCGAGGGCGGCCAGCGCCTCGGCGTGCGCGCGCCGGACCCTTCGCTCCCGGTGCCACCGCCACCAGACCAGGAGCAGGAACAGGACCAGCAGGGTGGCGACCAGCGGGCCGAAGGTCGGGATGACGTCCATGATCAGATGTCCAGGTACCCTTCGGTCTCCTGCTTCGACTGGTCCGCCCCGGTGTCGTCGTAGCCCGCCGCCTTCTGGCCGGAGCCGAAGTTGCGCAGCGGCTTGTCGATGCCGGCGTTCGCGCCGCCGCCCAGGCCGAGTTGCGCCCGGCCCGCGTCGACGGCGGCCGTGCCCATGGACCGGCCGAACCCGTCCTGCACCCTGCTGCCGAGCATCCCCTTCTCGCCCCACAGCTTGACCACCGGCGAGTTCGACCCCGGCAGGTTGTTCTCCCTCATGCCCTTGGCCACGGCGTGGCTGATCTGCTTGTTGGCCATGGAGCGCTGGAAGGCGGTCTTGACGTTGCCGACGCGCTTGGCCAGGTTCCGCAGGAAGTCCAGGACCTTGGTGAGGAACTGCTTGAGCTTGGCCACGATCCGGGCCACCCGGCTGCCGGTGGACGCCACCCGCACGCCGGTCGCGGCACCCGCTGCGGCCGTCGAGGCCCCGAAGCTGGGCACGGCCGCCGCCAGCGCCGGTATCCAGATCATCACCAGCCAGGTGATCAGCTCGGTCAGGATCGCCTTGATGAAGTCCTCGACGATGGTCATGATCATGCTGGAGATCTGGAGCATCTGCGCCAGCTCGCCGGCCTGGCCCGCGACGCCGTCGATGCCGTTGGCGAACTCGCCCAGCTTGGTGCCCGCCGCCTCCGACGCGGGGCCGCCCCAGCTCGTGACCGAGCTCTGGAGGTCCTCGTCGAACTTCTTGCGCAGGTCTGCCACGCCCTTGGCGATGTTGGTGAAGTTCTCCGCCGCCTGGGACAGCGCCGGGCCGTCGCCGCTGACGAAGTGGATCGCGTCCTCCAGCGGCTGCACCACGCTGATCAGGAAGTTGAGGCCCTGCCCGACCAGCCAGCCGATCGGGTCGGTGGCGATGCCGTACGCGGACGTGCCCAGCGCGCCGATCAGCCCGGTGGCCTCGGAGGCCAGGCCGGTGACCTCCGCGCCGCCGTCCTTCTGCGCCTTGCCCAGCGCGTCCTTGGTCTTGAGGTAGTTGCCGTAGAAGGGGACGGCCTCGGCCACCTTCTGGCCGGTGTCCTTCTCGCCGACGGTGATCTCCACACCGCCGGCCGTGGTCTTGACTTCCGCCACCGTGCCCGCCCCTACCCCTTGTCCAACTCGACCTGGAGGCCGTTCAAGAGCTGCTTGACCGCCTCCTCCTGGTCGTCGTAGTCCTGCGCCGCGCCCTTGAACTTGTCCGAACCGGACTGCAAGCCCTCCTGCAGGGCGGTGAACAGGTCGTCGAGGTCGCCGAGCATCCGGGTGTAGTCGTCCTTCACGAACAGGCCGACCACGCCCCAGGACTTCTCCGACACGTCCGCCTTGGCCACGAGCCCGGCGATCTGCGCCGCCGTCCCGTGGTGGCCGTCGAGCTTGCCCGCGAACGTCCGCAGCTCCTCGGGGCTGACGTCGAAACCGCCGCTCACCGCGCGCTCCTCCGCTGGTCGTCGATCACGGTCACCGGTCCTCGTCGTCGTAGAGGTTGAGGAAGCGGCCGTCCTGGCCGGGCGCGGGACCGGGTCGCGGCGGTGCCGGCCGGTCGTCGTCGCGCAGGAAGCCGCGCTGCGAGAAGTCGTCCGCGTCCTCGACCGGCGCGGGCCGGCGCGGGGGCGCGGGCCGGCCGGCGGGCGGGGGCGGCACCCCGGGACGCCCGGTCGGCGGTACTCCGGGACGTCCGGCGGGCGGCACCCGGTGCGGCGGGCCGGGTGGCGGTGGTGGCGGTGGTTGCACCTGGTCCGGTGGCTGCTCGGTCATGGCGCGCAGCTCCTGCGGCGTGACGCCGAACAGCTCGGCCTGGGTCTCCAGCACCTGGTCGGTCAGGCGCAGGTCGTCGCCGAGCGCCTGCTCCACGATCCCGGCCTGCCGGCGCGCGGCCTCGGCCACCGCCTGCCGCAGCGTCCCCATGAGCGCGGCGGCCAGCGCGTGCGGCGGCCGGCGCAGGGCGTGATCGGTCAGCCGGATGTCCTTGATCGCCCCGGACGGTCCCGCCACGACGGTCACCGCCCGGTCCGGCGAGGTGGCCACGACCTCCATCGCGGCCAGTTCGCGCTGCATCTCGCCGAGGTCGCCGAACTGCTCGTCCACCCGGTGCAGCTTGGCCTGGAACTGCTCGAACCGGGTGACGAGCTGGTCGAACTCGGCGGACAAGGCAAGACCTCCGGGTGAAGTTCCGACGCGCCGGCACCCACTGCGCCGACGGGCGGCCCCCATAGTGGCAGCGAACCGCCCGCCGGGTGCCCGAATGGGCAAAATGGACAGCCGCTACTTCGTCGACCCCGCCAGCACGCCCTGCACGAAGTACCGCTGGAAGGCCAGGAACACCGCCAGCGGCACGACCATGGACAGGAACGCCCCGGTCGACAGCAGGTCGATGTTGGCCCCGAACTGCCGGAGCTGGGCCCGCAGCGCCACCGTGATCGGCGCCGAGTCCTGGTCCGCGAACACCAGCGCCACCAGCAGGTCGTTCCACACCCACAGGAACTGGAAGATGGTCAGCGACGCGATGGCGGGCTTGGCGATCGGCAGCACCACCCGCCGGAAGACCACCCACTCCCGCGCCCCGTCCATCCGGGCCGCCTCCACCAGGTCGCGCGGGATGCCCGCGAAGAAGTTGCGCAGCAGGAAGACGGCGAACGGCAGCCCGAACGCCACGTGGAACAGCACCACCCCGGCGATGGTCCCGAACAGCCCGAGCGCGCCGAACAGCTTCGCCACCGGGATCAGCGCCACCTGGACCGGCATCACCAGCAGCCCGACCACCAGCGTGGTGAGCCACAGCCGCCCCGGGAACTCGATCCACGCCAGCCCGTACGCGGCGAGCGCCGAGATCACCACCACCAGGACGGTGGCCGGCACCGCGATGTACACGGTGTTCAGCAACGACCGCAGCACGGTCGAGTTGCCCACCAGGTCCGCGTAGTTCGCCAGCGTCAGCTCCGCCGGCCGGGTGAACACCGACCACCACCCGGACGCCGTGTTGTCCGCCTCGTCGCGCAGCGACGCGATCATGAGCCCGAACACCGGCACCAGCCAGAACAGCGCCACCAGCGCCAGCCCGACCTGCACCGCGCCGTTGCCGAGCCGACCCGCGACCCGCGACAGCACCCCCCGGCGCGGTGCGCCGGTCACCGACACCTCGACCACGGTCACGACCGCTCCCGTCGGAATCGCCTGATGTTGAACAGCATCGCCGGGGCCACCAGCAGGAACAGCACGACCGCCAGCGCGCTGCCGACGCCCTGGTCGCCGCCCGCGCCGAAGGACACCTGCCACATCTGCAGCGCCAGCACGTTCGCCTCCTCCTGCACCGAGCCGGGCGCGATGACGAACACCAGCTCGAACACCTTCAGCACGTTGATCACCAGCGTCACGAACACCACCAGCAGCACCGGAGACAGCAGCGGCACGGTCACCCGCCGGAACACCTGCCACTCGGTGGCCCCGTCCACCCGCGCCGCCTCCAGCGCGTCGCGGGGGATGGCGGACAGGCCCGCCGCGATGAACGTGATGGCGAACCCGGTCATGATCCAGATCCACGACGAGATGATCACCGGCGTGATCAGGGTCGACCCGAGCCACGTCAGGCCCCGGAACGGCAGCGCGAAGTTCGCCGCCGCCAGGCGCACCGCGTACTGCCCGGGCGCCAGGTCCGGGAACGTGAACCGGCCGTCGTTGCCGGTCGTCGCCCGGCCGGCGACCTGCCCGTCCCGCACCGCCTCCACGACCAGCCCCGGCAGCCCGCGCTCGCCGTTGTCCGGCGCACCCGCCTGCCCGCCGACCGAGACGTCCAGCCACACCACGCCGCGCAGCTCCCGCGCGTCCACGGCCGGTTCCGTCGCGCGCGACGCTCCCTCCGGCAGCCGACCGGGCGGGAACCCGGCCAGCGGCACGACCACCGCGCTGCCGGGCGCGAACGTCGCCGCGCTGGTGAACCCCTGCTCGGCGGCGGTGAACGCGGCCCCGTCCCGGGGACGCGCCCCGGGGTAGGGCGAGGGTGCCGAGAACAGGTCGTGCACGCCCACCGCCACGGCGTTGACGACGCCCCGCGCGGGGTCCTCGTCGTACACCAGGCGGAAGATGATCCCGGACGCGAACAGCGAGATGGCCATCGGCATGAACAGCACCAGCCGGAACGCCGTCGCCCACCGGATGCGCTCGGTCAGCACGGCGAGGACCAGGCCGAGCCCGGTCACGATCGCGGGCGCCACGACGACCCAGACCACGTTGTTCTTGAACGCCGTCAGCGTGCGCGGGTCGGTGAACAGGTCGACGTAGTTGCCGACCCCGACGAACGCCGAGCCCGACCGGTCGAAGAAGCTGCGGACCAGCGAGTACACCAGCGGGTAGAGCACCAGCGCGCCCAGCACGAGCACGGCGGGCAGCAGGAACGGCAGCGCCTGGCGCGGTGAGCGGCCGGGCGTCGGGTCCACCCCGCCGGCGCGGGGCCGGCGGGGGGACCGGGTCCGGGTGACCGTCACCTCTGGTACGCCTTGGCCGCCTCGGACTCCAGCCGCTGCACGGCGGCGTCGACGTCGCGCGGTGCGGCCAGGAAGTCCTGGAGCGCCTTCCACTCGCCCGCGCCCTTCGTGCCGCCGAACGCGGCCGGCGCGAGGTCGGACATGTCGAAGCGCACGTTGTCGCCCGCGTCCACGAGCCGGCCGGCCAGGTCGCGGGTCACGTCGTCGGCGTAGGCGTCCTCCGGGATGCTCTTGTTGGGCGAGAGGAACCCGCCCAGCCCGGCCCACACCCGTCCGCTCTCCGGCGAGGCCAGGAACTCCATCAGCTCGTTGGTGGCCTCGTCGTCCTTGAGCTGCACGGCCATGTCGCCGCCCGCGACCACCGCGTCCCGGCTGCCGCCGATGGACGGGAACTTGAAGAACTTCGCGTCCTCGCCGACCTTCGCCTTGGTGCTGGTGCCGATCACCGACGCGACGAAGTCCGCCTCGAACACCATGGCGGCCTTGGGTTCCTCGCCGAAGACGTTGATCACCGACTGCGGGAACTCGGTCTGCAACGCGCCCGCGCTGCCGCCCTCGACCAGCCGGGCGTCGCCGAACAGCTCGCCCAGCACCTCCAGGGCCTTGCGCACCGACGGGTCGGTCCACGGGATCTCGTGCTTGGCCAGCTTGTCGTAGTTCTCCGGCCCGGCCGTGCGCAGGTAGACGTTCTCGAACCAGTCGGTCAGCGTCCAGCCGTCCGCGCCGCCGACGGACACCGCCGCCTGCCCGGTGTCCACCACCGCGCGCCCGACCTGGAGGAACTCCTCCCACGTCTTCGGCGGTTGCGCCCCGACGGCTTGCAGCGCCTTCTCGCTGTACCAGACCGTGGACTTGTTGGCGGCCTTGAAGTGCACGCCGTAGAGCTTCCCGCCGAACGTGCCGAACTTCTTCCACACGCCCGCGTTGTTGTCGGTGACGGCCCGTTCGACGTCCGCCGACACCGCCTTGAGCGACCCGGCGGCGGCGAGCTGCTCCACCAGGCCCGGTTGCGCCACCAGGGCGACGCCCGGCGGCGTGCCGCCCTGCACCCTGGTCTGGAGCACGGTCGGTAACTCGTCACCGGCCGGCGTGTACCGGACCTCGGCACCGGTCGCCTTGGTGAAGGCTTCCAGCACCTGTTCGAAGCGGAGCTGCTCGTCGCCGGTCCACGGACCGATCACCTCGACGGTCTGCCCGCTCAACGCCCCGCCCCCCGGTCCGGGGGTCGTGGTGCCCCCGGAGCACGCGGCCACCGCGCCCAACGCCGCAACCAGTGCGGCGGTCACCTTCAAGCGGCTCATCCCAGCTCTCCTGACGTGTCGGTCCACACGGACGACCCGGTCACCGGGTCGAAGAAGTGCAAGCGGGACGTGTCCACCCACGTGGCCACCGGCCGGCCCTCGTAGGTGTGCGTCCGGGGGGAGAAGCGCCCGACCAGGACGACCCCGCCGGTGCCGGGCAGGTCGGCGGTCCCGTCGTCCTCGGCCAGCGCCCGGGTGTCGTCGGTGACGACGGGGGCGGCGTCGACCGGGAAGTGCACCAGCACGTCCGAGCCCATCGCCTCCACCAGGTCGGCCACCGAGTGCAGGATCGAGCCCTCCTGGGCGTCGGCCAGCGCCGCGTCCTCCATGTCCTCGGGGCGGATGCCGAGCACCACGTCCCGACCCGCGTACCCCTCCAACGCGGGTCGGGCGCGCAGCACGGACCCGGGCAGCAGCAGGGCGTCCGAGCCCACGGTGACCCAGTGGCGGCCGTCGTCGTCGCGGTCGAGCCGGGCGGTCACCAGGTTCATGCCCGGCGAGCCGATGAACCCGGCCACGAACAGGTTGACCGGCCGGTCGTAGAGCTCCTGGGGCGGCCCGACCTGTTGCAGCACACCGCGCTTCATCACGGCCACCCGGTCGCCGAGGGTCATCGCCTCGGTCTGGTCGTGGGTCACGTACACGGTGGTGACGCCCAGGTCGCGCTGGATGCGGGCGATCTGGGCCCGCATCTGCACCCGCAGCTTGGCGTCGAGGTTCGACAGCGGCTCGTCCATCAGGAACGCCTGCGGCGCGCGCACGATCGCCCGCCCCATGGCGACCCGCTGGCGCTGCCCGCCGGACAGGTTGCGCGGTTTGCGCTCCAGGTGCTCGTGCAGTTCGAGCACCTCGGCCACCTCGCGCACCCGCCGGTCGATCTCCTCCTTCGGCAATTTGCGCAAGGTGAGCCCGAACGCGATGTTGTCGTAGACGTCGAGGTGCGGGTAGAGCGCGTAGGACTGGAACACCATCGCCACGTCCCGGTCGCGTGACGGCACCTCGTTGACCACGTGGTCGCCGATCCTGATGGACCCCTCGCTGACGCTCTCCAGCCCTGCGATCATCCGCAGGGCCGTGGTCTTGCCGCAGCCGGACGGCCCCACCAGCACCAGGAACTCCCCGTCCCGGATCTCCAGGTCGAGGTCGGCGACCGCGCGGGTGCCGTCGACGTAGACCTTCCCGAGACCGCTCAGCACGACTTCCGCCACGCCCACTCCTCGCCCCGACCGGTGTTTCCCCGGTTTTCCGCAGAATTGCGATTCCGCCGCGATGTGATCCGCGGCACCCCGTTTTCCGGTGGGGCAGACAGTAGTGCGGACTTCCCTAAGGGACCGTTAAGAGCCAGGCACGGTTTCGCTAAGCCGCGAACACCGGCCGACTCGACCGCACGGGGGCCCGATCAGGCCCTACCCTCCAGGCATGTCCAAGGTGCTGCTGGTCGAGGACGACCCGGTGGTCCAGGCGGCGCTGGTGCACGCGCTGACCGACCTCGGGCACGAGGTGCGCGCGGTCGGCACGGCGGTCGCCGCGCTGCGCGAGGCGGGGACCGAGGAGCCCGACCTGGTGATCCTCGACCTCGGCCTGCCCGACCTGGACGGGGTGGCCGCGCTGCGGATGCTGCGCGGCGTCAGCGACGTGCCGGTCATCATCGCCACCGCGCGCGGCGGGGAGAGCTCGGTGGTCGGGTCGTTGAACGCGGGCGCGGACGACTACATCGTCAAGCCGTTCTCGGCCGAGCACCTGGCGGCCCGGATCAACGCCCTGCTGCGCCGCACCTCCGGCACCACCCGCCCGGACCGCGACCTGCTCGTGGTCGGCGACCTGCGGGTGGACCTGGCGCAGCGCCAGGTGCTGCGCGACGGCCGCCCGGTCGCGCTCAGCCGCCGCGAGTTCGACCTGCTGGCCTACCTGGCGCACCGCCCGAACCGGGTGATCGCCCGCCGCGAGCTGTTCCAGGCGGTGTGGGGGCAGCCGTACCTGGGCGACGACAAGACGATCGACGTCCACGTCTCGTGGCTGCGCAGCAAGCTGGGCGAGACGGCGGCCAGGCCCCGGTACCTGCACACGGTCCGCGGCGTCGGCTTCAAGCTCGTGGCCCCGGGATGAGGGCGCTGCTCACCCGGGCCTTCGCGTGGTCGGCGGCGCTCGGCGGCGCGGTGCTGGTGGTGGGCGCGGGTGCCCTGCTCGTGGTGGCGGCGGGGGAGCGGGCCGCGTCGGAGGACCGGCGCGACGCGGCCTCGGTCGCCGCCGTGCTGGCCGTGACCACCGACCCGGACGCGGTGCGCGGCGCGGTGGCCCGCACCGCCGCCGGGGCGTCCGGCAGGCTGGCGGCGCACCTGCCGGACGGCGCGGTGGTCGGCGTCGGGACAGCGGCCGGCGACGTGGTCGAGGTGTCCACTGTGGATGGTGGGCGTGCGCGGGTGGGGATCTCGGCACCCGCGCCGGTCGTCACCACCGGGCTGGTCGCGCAACTGGCCCTGCTGCTGCTGGTCGGCGTGGTGGCGACCGGCGCGGCGGTGGCGCTGGGGCGTCGGCGGACGGTGCCGGTGGTCGACGCGCTGCGCGCGCTGGCCGACACCGCCGGCCGGCTCGCCCGGGGCGGGGACGGGCGCGTCCGGGTCGACGGGCCGCCCGAGCTGGCCGCGCTGGCGACCGCCATCACCGCCGCCGCCGACCGCGCGGAACGCCTGCTGGCCAAGGAGAGGGAGATGATCGCCGACGTCTCGCACCGGCTGCGCACGCCGCTGACCGCGCTGCGGCTGGACGCGGACGCCCTCGGCGGCGGGCCGGTCGCCGACCGCATCCGCAGCGCGGTCACCGCGCTGGGCCACGACGTCGACCGGATCATCGAGTCCCTGCACCCGGTCGCGACGGCGGCGGGCGGCACCTGCGACGTGGCCGAGGTCGTGGCCGCCCGCATGGCGTTCTGGTCCGCGCACGCCGCCGACCAGGGCCGCCCGTGCGAGGTCGAGCTGCCCGGCGGACCGACCCCCGTGCCGCTGCCCGCCGACGAGCTGGGCGCGGTGGTCGACGCGCTGCTGGAGAACGTCTTCCACCACACCCCGGCCCGCTCGGCGCTGACCGTCGCGGTGGTCGGGCACGCGGGGTGGATCACCCTGGTGGTGGAGGACGGCGGCCCCGGCATCGCCGACCCGGGACGCGCGCTGCACCGGGGCGCGTCCGGCGGCGGCTCGACCGGGCTCGGCCTCGACATCGCCCGCACGGCGGCGGAGGCGACCGGCGGCACCATCCACGTCGAGCGGGGCAGCCTCGGCGGTGCGCGCATCCGGCTGAGGCTGGGCGAGGCGGACAGCCACCACGAGCCCGCGAGCCCCCGGGCCTGGCGCTTGTGGCGGGGTCGCAGGCCGTGACCCCGCCGGGTCAGGACCGGGCCGCCGTGCGTTCGGCGACCAGCACCGCCAGCGCCCGCCCGACCGCGACGTCCCAGCCACCCAGGGCGGGGCCCACCACCAGCGAGCACTCCGCCCGCGCGCGCAGCGCCCGCACCGCGCCCCGGTCGAAGTCCCCGATCAGCTGGACCGGGGCGGCCAGCCCGGACAGCGCGGCCAGCTCCGCGCAGCACCGCCACGACACCAGCACCACCGTCGTCCCCGGCAGCGCGGCGAGTGCCCGCGCCGACTCCCGGAACCGCACGTCACCCGGCAGCGACTCGTCGAAGTCGCACACCACCACCAGCCGTCGCGCCCGAGCCGCCTGGGCGAAGTGGACCTGCCACGGTGCGGACATCCCGACCACCCCTCACCCCAACGTAGAGCGGCGCGGGGCGGTGATCTGCGGCAGATGGCCAGGTTTAACCGAACCTTAGGGCTCACACGACCTTGACCGTCCCGTGGCCGTCGCTGACGACCTCGACGTCGCAGTCGTACTCGTCCTCGGGCCAGTCGTCGGCCTTGTGCCCGCGCTCGGCCACGTAGAGGCCCTTGGCGTAGCCGCCCGCGCGCAGCCGGCCGACCGCCCAGGCGGCCAGCGGCTCGTCGGTCACCTCGTCGTGCCGTTCGAGCAGCACGTAGTCCGACTTGTGCCCGGTGCTCTCGACGACGCTGAGCTGCTGGAACCGGTGGACCATCGACTCGTCACTCCCTGTTATAGTTCGACACCGTGCGCGTCCGGCCATGATAGGTTGTAAGTACGACTTGGATGCCATGTTCATTCGGGTGATGTTCCGAGGAGCGTTATGACCAGTCCCCACCGCAGTGCGGCCCGGATCCAGATCGGCACCACGCTGCGCCGGCTGCGAGAAGACGCGAAGATGCCGCGCGACCTGGCGTGTGACGCGCTCGGCTGCACCATCACCAAGATCAGCAACATCGAGAACGCGCGCTCCGGCGTCAAGCACGCCGAGCTGGAGAAGCTGCTCACCCTCTACAGCGCCGACGAACCCACCCGCGAGGACCTGCTCGCGCTCAACTCCGAAGCCCACCGCAGGCGGCCCAAGAGCCGGCTCGGCGGGCAGATCGCGCCGTGGCTGCGCCGCATCCTGGACGTCGAGGCCATCGCGGTCGAGGCCGTGTTCTCCTCGCCCGACCTGATCCCGGCCGTGCTCCAGACCGAGGACTACGCCCGCGCGCTCATGTCCAGCGTCGGCCTCGCCGGCGAGGCGCTGGAGAAGAACCTCGAACTCCGACTCGGCCGACGCGTCCTGCTGACCGAGCGCGAGGTGCCCCTGCGGCTGTGGGCGGTGATCGCCGAACCCGTGCTGTGGGCGAACATCGGCGGCCCGGCCGTGATGCGGGCGCAGGTCGCCCACCTGCTGGAGATGACCGAGCGCGACAACGTCAACCTCCAGGTGATGCCCAGGGGAGCGGGGGTGCACCCGTTGATCGGCACTACACTCACCCTGTTCCGGCTGCCGGACGACCTGCCGTCGCTGATCAGCGTCGACACGCCGTTCGGTGATCACTTCGCCGACAGCCCCGACCAGGTGGAGCGGACCGTTCGCTGGTTCGACTTCACCCGTGCGAAGGCGTTGGGGTTGGAGGAGAGCCGCGAACTCCTGACCCGCATCCTGGAGGACATCAGATGACCTTGCAGTTGGGTGAGTGGACCAAGTTCAGCGGTGGCGGGTCCAACTGCGTCGAGGTGTTGCGGACCGCCGACGAGGTGCTGGTGCGCAACTCCAACCGGCCGGAGGAGGCCGCGCAGCGGTTCACCTACGCCGAGTGGGACTTCTTCACGCGGGGCGCCAAGCTCGGCGTGTTCGACCTCGCCTGAGACCCGCCCGGGTCTCGTCCCGCCCCGGCCGGGCGCGCGCGGAAGATCACCGGATGCGGTGAATGAGGTCGGCACCCGCGTCCGGACCGCACCACCACGACCCGCCGGGTGCCGCACGGGCCGCGACCGCCGTCGCCGGCCGGGAGGAGCGCACCCACCGGGTCGACGGGGGCACGGCCCCGCGCGTCCGGCGTGGTCGGCGGCAGCCGCCGGCCCCGCCGCTCGCGGTTCCGCCCGCCCCGGCCGGTGCCGAGCGGAGTCCGACCGGCGGCCCTATCGTCCACCCCGGGAGGTTCGCGTGGGCGGGAGCGGGGTCGCGGAGCGGGAGCAGGGCGAGGTCGGGCGCGGGGCGCGCAACGCCGTCGTCGCGGTGATCATGCTGGGGATGCTGCTGGCCGCCCTGGACCAGACGATCGTGGCCACCGCGCTGCCCACGATCGTCAGCGACCTCGGCGGCGCCGGGCACCTGTCCTGGGTGGTCACGTCCTACCTGCTCGCCGAGACCGTCATGACCGCGCTGATCGGCAAGTTCGGCGACCTGTTCGGGCGCAAGCCCGCGTTCCTGGTCAGCGTGGCGCTGTTCATGGTCGGCTCCTTCCTGTGCGGCTGGGCCGACTCCATGCTGTGGCTCATCGTCGCGCGGGCGGTCCAGGGACTGGGCGCCGGCGGGCTGATGGTGACGTCGATGGCGGTGATCGCCGACGTCGTGCCGCTGTCCGAGCGCGGCAAGTACCAGGGCCTGATCGGCGCGCTGTTCGGCGTGTCCACGGTGGTCGGGCCGCTGCTGGGCGGGCTGTTCGTGGACCACCTGAGCTGGCGGTGGGCGTTCTACGTCAACCTGCCGCTGGGCGTGCTCGTCCTGGTCGTGGGCGCCCTGCGGCTGCCCGGCGTCAAGACCGCCGGCAGACCCCGGATCGACTACCTCGGCATCCTGCTGATCGCCCTGGCCGCCACCGGCCTGACGCTGGTCACGAGCTGGGGCGGGGTGGAGTACGACTGGACCTCGCCGACGATCCTGTGGATGGCGGCCGGGTCGCTGGTCGCGCTCGCGCTGTTCGTGCGGGTTGAGCTGCGCGCGGCCGAGCCGATGCTGCCGATGCGGCTGTTCCGCAGCCCGGTGTTCACCGTGTGCTGCGTGCTGAGCTTCGTGGTCGGCTTCGCGATGTTGGGCGGCGTGACCTTCCTGCCGACCTACCTCCAGTACGTGCACGGCGCGTCGGCCACCCGGTCCGGCCTGGAGATGCTGCCGCTGGTGGTCGGGCTGCTGGTGGCGTCGATCGTGACCGGCAACGTGATCAGCAAGACCGGCCGCTACCGGGTCTTCCCGATCGTGGGCAGCCTGCTCATGGTCGCGGGGCTGCTGCTGCTGTCGCTGCTGGACGCGGGCACGGCGTTCTGGGAGGCGTCGGCGTACATGCTGGTGCTCGGGCTGGGCGTGGGAATGTGCATGCCGGTCCCCGTGGTGGTGGTGCAGAGCACGAGCAGCTACGAGGACCTGGGCGTGGCCACGTCCGGCGTGAGCTTCATCCGGACGCTGGGCAGCTCGTTCGGCGTGGCCATCTTCGGCACCGTCTACGCGAGCACCCTGCCGGAGAAGCTGGCGGCGGCCGTCCCACCGGGCGTCGACCCCCGCGCCGCGTCGAACGTGCAGGCCCTGCACGCGCTCCCGGAGCAGGTCAAGGCCCCGATCATCGCGGCCTACGCCGACACCCTCCAGACCGTCTTCCTGTGGGCCGCGCCGGTCGCGGCGGTGGCGTTCGTGGTCGCGCTGTTCCTGCGCGAGGTGCCCCTGCGCGACACCGCCCGGGTGGCGGCGACGGGCAACAGCGGCGTGGGCGAGAGCTTCGCCGTGCCCCAGTCCGGCGCGTCCAGCCAGGAGCTGGAGAAGCTCGTGGCGCTGATCGTCCGCAAGGAGCACCGCGACCCGACGCCGGAGGTGCTGGCCGCGTCCGGCCTGCCGCTGACCCACGCCCAGGCGTGGCTGCTGGTCAAGGTCTTCCGCCAGTCCGCCCAGCACGGCGACGCCTCCCTGGACGACCTGGCCGACCGGACCGGGGTCCCGGCGGGCGTCTTCGAACCGGTGGCCCGCCAACTGCTCACCAAGGGCCTGCTGGCCGAGTCCGGCGACCGCTACCGCTTCACCCCGCAGGGCACCGAGACCTTCACCGGCCTGGTGGCCTCCTGGCGGCGCTGGCTGCACGCGAAGCTCGTGGACTGGGAGTGCGACGACCCGGAGTTCGCGGGGGCCGTGGACCGGGTGGCCGCCGAACTGGTCACCACCAGCCAGGCGCTCACCGCCCGCCACCCGACGCCGGTCTGACGGCCGGCGGCTACCGCCCACCCGCGCGCCACGCGGCCAGCAGCTCGTCCAGCTCGGCCATCGGCACCGAGCCCTCCGCGTAGAAGCGGACCGCGTCGAGCAGCGCGGCCAGGCCGTCCGGGTAGCCCAGGCCGGTCCGCACGATGCTCACCACGTCGGCGCGGGCGGTCGGCATCCGGGGCACGGCCGGGCCGAACGGCACGTCCCGCAGCACCAGGTCGCGGCCTTCGCGCGAGTCGAACCCGGGCGTGCCCAGCAGGACGTCCACCAGCGGGCGCACCAGGTCCGGCCCCCGGTCCCCGCGCGCCGGCGCGGCAGGACCGGCGCCGCCGTCCACCAGGCGGATCCACGCGTGCGCGCGGGTCTCCTTGACCTGCACGCCGATCCGGCGGAACTCGGCCGGCCGGGCGGCGGGGTCCTGGCTGACCACGGAGGCGTGGACGGCGTCCGACACGATCAGCACGAGCGTGGCGGTCGAGTCGGCCAGCGCCCGCTTGGCGTCGCGCGCGTCGAGGATCCGGCAGGCGAAGATCAGGGCGGGCCCGGTCTTGCCGTGCCCGTCGTGGTGCACCTCGCCCGCGTGCACGGCCATCCGCATCCGCAACCGCGCCCCGGACGCGTGCACGGCGTTGTACCGCCGCAGCCCGGCCGCCACCCGCTCCGGCAGCGCGTCGACCAGGCGCAGCTTGGGCACCTCGGCGGGCAGCACGAACAGCAGGCTGTCGCCCGCGTCGTCCACCGTCCGGTCGTCCCAGGGCAGCCCGACGGCCTCGAACGCCGACCGCATCACCGCGTACATCCCGCCGCGGACCGCCAGCCGGTCGTGGGTGGTGCGCACGACGTCGCCGTACCCCTCGACGTCCACGACCACGACCGACCGGTGGATGGAGGCGGTGTCCATCTGCGTCTCCCCGCTGCCAGGTGTTGCCGTTGTAGCCCACCACCACCGCCGCCGGCGGCGAACGGGCCGGCGGCACTCGAAGTGAGCAACGCCCCGGCCCCTGTCTACGCTCGGACCGGTCGGTGGTCTTCGGAGTTCTGGGGGGAACGGTGGTCGTTCGTCGAGCCGTGGTCGGTGACGTGCCGGCGATCGTCGGGTTGCTGGCCGACGACGAGCTGGGGGCGCAGCGGGAAGCGCCGGACGAGATCGGGCAGTACCTGCGGGCGTTCGCGGTGATCGACGCCTCGCCGCAGGAGGTGCTGGTGGTCGCCGAGGAGGACGGGGTGGTCGTCGGCACGTTGCAGCTCACCGTGCTGCCCGGGTTGTCGCACCGGGGCATGGTCCGGGCCCAGGTGGAGGGCGTGCGGGTGGCCGCCGCGCGGCGGGGCGGCGGGCTGGGCGAGGAGCTGCTGCGGTGGGCGCTGGAGGAGGCGCGGGCGCGCGGGTGCGCCGTGGTGCAGCTGACGTCCGACCTGCGGCGCGAGGACGCGCACCGGTTCTACGAGCGGCTCGGGTTCGTGCCGTCCCACCAGGGGTTCAAGTACTGGCTCGACGGGCGGTGAACGCGGACGCCGGCCCCGCGTGCCGGCGGTGGTGAGGACGCCGGCTGCGCGCCGGCGGTGGGCATGACGACCCGGCGCGCTGCCGGGCCGAGGAAGGCGGCCCCGTTCGAGGGGCGGGGCCGCCTCGGGTCACCTGGTCGCCCGGCGGTCGTGGGCGAGCAGCATCAGCACCGCGCCGATGAGCACCAGGTTCTTCAGCACGAACTCCCCGTTCGCGGTGAGCAGCAGCGGGTTGCCGTCGCTCCAGGTCAGGTCCGGCGCCTGCACGAACACCAGGAAGGTGCCCGCCAGGTGCAGGCCCGCCGCGACCAGCGTCGTCCGCCACGGGCGGCCGACCAGCAGGGCCGCCCCCAGCGCCACCTCGAACCAGCCGAGCACCGGCAGCAGCACGGCGGCCGGCACCCACGGCAGGGTGGCGTGCACCAGCTCGGCGACCGGCGACTCGCCGACCACCTTCAGCAGGCCGAACCAGACGAACACCAGGCCGATCGCGACCCGCAGCACCGTCGGCGCGACGCGGCCGACCCGGCGCTCGACGTGGTCCCACCAGCCGCGCGGCGGGTCCGGGCGGACCTCCTCCACCCGGCGGTCCTCCGTGGTGGACACGTCAGTCACCCAACGGGTTGAGCAGGTCGGCCTTGCCCTCGAACGCGAACAGCAGCAGGTCGGTCATCCGGAACGTCGTGGAGTCCGGCCCGAACACCGGCCGCCAGTACGGCTCCCGCACGATCGAGGACCGCGACGCCTCCATCGAGCGGTGGAACACCTCGGCCACGATCCGACCGCCCACCGCGCCCAGCAGGCCGCCGTTGAACTCGGCCTCCCGCAGGACGTAGAACCACAGCGGCGTGGCCTCCAGGAGCGCGGCCCGCTGCGGTTCGGGCAGCGAGTCCAGCTGCACGCCGCCGTTGCCGACGACGAGCTGCTCCTCGGTCAGCGGCTCGACGCCCAGCAGCGACGCCATCTGCTGCCCGCTGGCCAGCCGCACCATGTTCGCCCGGGTGAGGTTCCGGAACGCCAGGTTGCGGTGGATGGTCGGGACCTGCTGCCCCCGACCGTCGAACGTGCCCGCCGGCAGCGTCGTGAGCGGGTCGACCAGCAGCGTGTCGATCGCCTTGGCCGCGTTCCCGCCGCCCGGCCCGGGTGCCAGGTCCGGCCGACCCGCCTCGGCGAAGTCGTAGAGCCGGCGGAAGTCCGCGATCCAGTTGGTGGGCAGCGTGTCCGGGCCGAGGACGGTCGGGTCGTCCAAATCCGAGCCGGGCACGAAGTTGCCGCTGGTGCCGCTGAAGGTGAACAGCTGCAACAGGGTCGCCGACCCCAGCTGCCCCTCCGCCGGGTCGCCCGCGCGGAACACCCTGTTCCACTGGTAGGTGGCCCGGATCATGCTGTGGCCCAACCGGTAGGCCGCTACCGAGAACTCCAGCGGCATGGTGGCGGGCTGCGTCGCGCCCTGGTAGCCGCGACCCGTGGCCTCGAAGAACCGCCGGCCGTGGGTGAACACGTCGTCCACGATCGCCGGGTCGACGATCCTCGGCAGGTGGTCGTGCCGCAGCATCCACTGGTAGTGCCGGACGACCTGGGCCCGCGCCGCGTGGAACAGCCGCTGACCGGACAGCCCGGTGAGCGCCAGCTCGTCCACCACCCGGTTGTGGAACCGGATGAACGCGAGGTGGGTCTGCGCGACGACCAGGTTCTCGTCGTTGCGCAGGTCCGGGATCAGCGCCCGCCTGCGGTCGGCCCCGGTGGTCCCGGAGCCCGCGCGCGGCAGGTCGAAGCCCTCCAGCGCGACGTCCGTCCGGGAGTCCGGCACGGGCGTCTTGGACGTGGTGCCGACCTTGAGCTTGACCTGGTCGGGCGCGTAGAACGCCCGGTCGTGCGGGTCGAGCGGGCCCCGGCCGTACACCGAGTCGAGGTCGAGCGCGGGCGAGCGGCCCTGGACCAGGTCGTCCAGGTTCACGTCCCCGCCGAGCTGCGACTCGGTGCGGTCCATGGTGAGGTCGTGGTCCACGAACTGGCCGAGGTAGGTGAAACCGGCCGGGATGACCGGGTCCGCCGAGTCCGCCTGCGGGCCCGAGGCGGTCATGGCCTCGGCGAGCGCCCTCCGGACGTCCTCGGGCACCTGCACCCCTTCGGGTCCCAGTCGCGAGAACCGGAACCTGCGGAGCTCCTCCACCGTCAGGGGGCGCCGGGCCGCCGGCTCCCCGTTGCCGTCGAACTCCAACACCCCCTCGCCCACGACGAAGAAGCTGTTGCTCCCGTGGTGTTTCATGATCTCTCCCCCGTGGCTGGTCCGGATCCCCACCGGACAGGGCGGACGCACCACCCGGTGCGAACTCCCACGTACAACAAGGGGCAACCGCCATTCGGTGGATACGTCCGACCCGCCACGTGGACGGTGTTCACACCCGTGAACGGCTAGCCGAGCGTGCTCACGTAGCCGAGAGCACCGACCAGCGGCAACAGGGCGACGGTGGTCAGCACCGACTTCCGGGTGGGCTTTGCACCCTGGCGCAAGGACCGCACTCCTGCGGGGATGAGCGCCGCGCACAGCCCTACCGTGCCGACGACCGACAGCACCTCCGCGCCCTTCAGCACGCCCAGCGGGAGCAGTGCCATGGTCGCCAGCGCGACCGAGCGCGTCACGCCCAGCTCCCCGGAGCGCCACGCCGCGAACGCGAGCACCGGCCAGCCGGCCACGATGGACAGCGACAGCCAGCTGTACAGGTGGACGTCCTGGTAGGACTCGCCGACCAGCCGTGCCGCGAACTCCGCCCCGTGCCGCCGGACGAGCCCCTGCGCGGCGTGGTCCACCCCGCCGTGGAAGGTCCGCTCGACCAGCCCGACCACGACCAGCACGCCGCTCCACGCGGCCCACGCCGGACGCGTGCGCCCGATCCGCGCGACCAGGTCGAGCACCCCGAACAGCGTGACCAGGTGACCGGCGAGGAACGTCGTGTAGGCGGCGGTCATCAGCGCCGGGTGCGCGGCCATCGCGTCGAGCTGTCCGGTGAAGAAGAAGGGGAACGGGACGCGCAGCAGCGTGCCGGTGAGCAGCAGCAGGGGACCGAGGACCAGTGCGACGCCGCCGATCCAGCGGCCGGGGAACGAGTACATGCCGTCAGAAGGTGCCGGCGGCGCGGCGCTGGCGGATCGGCCCGGGGTCCGGTGCCGAAGTCGGACCGTGGGCCGATCCGCCGGTCTCGCGGGTGGGCCTGCGCTGCCGGCCGCTAGGCTCGTTGTCGGTCGAGCAGGCTTCGGTGAAGCGGAATGGGCCACGCCGATCCGGCGTCCACATCAGACGCAACTCGCGCGCAGCGGAGAGGCCAAGACCGCGACACCAGTAGTCGACACCATGACCGCAGACGGCCACCGTGCCGAGGCCGAACGCGCGGACACGATCCGGAGGGCAGTGACGGAGTCGACCACTCCGCCAGGTCGGTCGGCCTCGCCGGCGTCGAGTCGGGTGCACCGCACGTACCCGCCGAGCCGGGTTCCGCACATCACGGCATGGTCGACGGAGACGGACGAAGTGCCCTGCCTGGCCATTCGGTCCGGCCGGAGGCTCGGCTACCGCGAGGAGACGGGCCAGGGCCGCGACGAGCGAGGCATCCTCGTGAAGCGCACGCGCTCCGCTCAGGGCCAGGGCAGCCCCGTTCCGGTGCTCGCGTCGCTTCACGTGCGGGAGTTCAGGGCCACCGAGCTGATCGCCTGACCAGGCTTCGCATCGAACGGGGACGGCCGGACAGGGGTGTCCGCCAACGGCTCACAGGTGGGTCTTGAACCAGTCCACGATGAGCGCCGTCGTGTCCGCGAGTCCTTCCCGGTCCACCTCGTGGCCCACGCCGGGGTGCAGTTCCAGCCGCGTGGTCTTGCCCAGTTCCTTGAGCCGTCGGTACATCTGTTCCGACTCCTCCGGCGCGACGCGGGTGTCGTTCTCGCCGTGCAGGATCAGCACGGGGGCCTGCACCCGGTGGGCGTGGGTCAGGGGGCTGTGCTCGACCAGGCGCGCGCGGTCCTCCGGGTCGTCGGGGTTGCCGATCCACTCCTCGGTCCGCCTGCGCCACGTCGGCGGCGCGTGCTCGATGTCGGTGAGCAGGTCCGAGGTGCCGCACTCGCTGACCGCCGCCCGCCACAGCTCCGGCTGCCGGGTCACGCAGGACAACGCCGCGAACCCGCCGTACGACGCGCCGTGCACGCCGAGGCGCGACCCGTCCGCCCAGTCGAGCCCGGCCACCAGGGCGGCGGTGGCCGCCAGGTCCTCCAGGTCACCTCCGCCCCAGTCGCGGTAGATCATCCGCTGGTAGCGCAGGCCGTAGCCGGACGAGCCCCGGTAGTTGGGCGAGACCACCCCGATCCCCTCGGCCAGCAGCGCCTGCACCATCGGGTAGAACGCCGGGTACGCCTGCGACTCCGGGCCGCCGTGCACGGTCATCACCACGGGCGCGGGCGCGTCGGCGCTCGCACCCGGCGGGCGGTACAGCAGGCACGGCACGCGCAGGCCGTCCGCGCTGGTGGCGTGCACGACGGTGGGTGCCACCAGCCCGTCGGGCAGTCCCGCGCCGAAGTCGCTGAGCTGGTCGGCGGTGCCCGCGTCGAGGTCGGCGAGGAACAGCTCGGTGGCCGCGTCGCCCCGGGCGAGCTGCACCAGCAGCCGGTTGTCGTGGGTGAACCGCAGCGCGAAGCCGTCCATGCCGTGCTCGCAGACGGCCAGCCCGGCGGGCACACCGGTCACCGCGACGGGCTCGCCGGTCACCCCGACGGGCTCGCCGCCGACCCGCGACCAGAACAGCCGGGTGTAGCCGTGCTCGTTGCGCCCCCACGCGAGCCGGGTGCCGTCCGGGGACAGCGCGCCGCCCTCGACGTCGGCGTCGGGGGTGTCCAGCCAGGTCAGCTCACCGGTCAGGGACAGCACGGCCAGGCCGGTGGAGTCGCGCCCCTGCGTGGTGGCCAGGTACACGCCGGACGAGTCGGGCAGCCACGCGACCGGCAGGTACTTCGCCGGCCCGTCGTGGTCGGCCAGCCGGCGCGCGGTGCCCGAGGCCAGGTCGACGACGTGCAGCCGGTGGTCGGTGTTCTGGTGCAGCTCCTGCACCAGCAGCAGGCGCGAATCGGGGGAGAAGCCCATCGGCAGGTACCGGTCGTCGCCGCGCAGGACGGTCCGGGTCTCGCCGCCCTCCCGCACCAGGACGTCGAACACCTCCCGGTCACGCGCGTTGCTCGCGTACGCGATGAGCTTGCCGTCCGCGCTGTAAGGCGTGCCCGTGCTCCCGTACGGCGCACCGATCTCGCAGCGCACCCCCTTCTCCGCGACCAGCCAGTCGACGTTCCCGGTCGCCGGGTCCAGCTCACCCAGCCAGTGGTCCTCGCCGCCGTCCGGGTCGGTCAGCACGAGCAGCCGCACGCCGTCCGGTCGCCACGTGCAGCGCCGCACCGCCCCCGGCACGGGCAGGTGCACGCCGTCCAGCCACGGCTGGGGCTTCCCGGTGCGGTCGGACAGCCACACGAGCCGGCCGTCGGCGGCGGCCTCCGCGCCGGTCACCCACTCGAAGTCGGTCAGGCTCACCGGCCCTCCTCGGCGATCGCCCGCTGCACGGTGGCCGCCGCGACGATCCCGCGCCGGAACCAGTCGAGCACCAGGTTCTCGTTGGGCGCGTGGTTGTGCTCGTCCACGTTCGCCAGCGGCACGCCGTAGCACGGCACGTCCAGCTCGTCGGTGAACGCGGCGATCGGCAGGCTGCCGCCGAGCGCGGGCAGCAGCAGCGGCTCCTCGCCCAGCCCGACCTCCGCGCCGCGCAGCACGGCCTGCGTCCAGCGGGTCTCGGGCAGCGTCCGGGACGGGTTCATCGCACCGCCGGTCACCAGCTCGACGTCCGGCGCGTGCCGGGCGAGGTGCGCCCGGATCGCCGCGAACACCGCGTCGGCGCGCTGCCCGCCGACCAGCCGCATGTCGCACTTGGCGACCGCCACGTTGGGCACGACCGTCCGGTGCTCGCCGGCGTCCTCGCAGGTCAGTGAGTTGATGGAGAACGTCGGCCCGGTGAGCCGCTGGTAGTAGCCCAGCCCGGCGGGCGGTTCCAGGCCGCTCACGCCGATGCCCGCGAGCACCTCCGGCACGTCGACCGGCAGCCGCTCCAGGGCGTCGCGCTCGCCGGGGCTCAGCGGCACCACGTCGTCGGCGAAGCCCTCGACCAGGACGTTGCCCTGCGCGTCGCGCATCCCGGCGAGCACCTGCACCAGCCGCCACGCCGGGTTGGGCGCGACGCCGCCCCAGTTGCCCGAGTGCAGCACGTCGTTCGCGCCGCGCACGCGCAGCTCGAACGTGACGATGCCGCGCACGCCCAGCACGACCGACGCGCGCCCGGACTCGTGCACCGGGCCGTCGCTCCACACCACGAGGTCGGGCCGGTCGAGCTGCCGCACGGCCTTCGCCAGGTTGGGGCTGCCGGTCTCCTCCTCGCCGTCGAGCAGCACGGTGACCCGGCACGGCAGGCCGCCGGTGATCTCCCGCAGGGCGCGCAGGCCGAGCAGTTGGGCCAGGTGCTGGCCCTTGTTGTCGCCGGTGCCCCGGCCGTAGACGCGGCCGTCGCGGAAGTCCGGTTCGAACGGCGGCGACAGCCACTCGTGCAGCGGTCCGGCGGGCTGCACGTCGTAGTGGCCGTAGACGAGCACGTGCGGCGCGTCCGCCGGCCCCGGCGCGGTGCCGACCAGCGCGGGCCACCCGCCGGTCTCGACGGCGCGTGCGGTCAGCCCGCTGCGCCGCAGCAGCTCCAGGCCGTGCTCGGCGGCGTCCGCCATGCCCTCGCCGGTCCGGCTGACGCTCGGCTGGGCGATCCACGCCGCCAGCTCCGCCAGCAGTCCCGGCTCCCGGTCCCGCACCCAGTCGCGGACCTGTTCGGCCAACCCCATCGTCGCTCCCCAGCATCGATTTCACTTTGTGCAATCGATGCCAGTGAACCAAATCACCACCGGGTGCGGCAAGGTCGGGTCGGTTAGCCTTCGTGCCGTGTCCGGAGAAACCCACCTGCGCACCGCCTCGGTGGACGAGTTGAAGGCGCTGGCGCACCCGCTGCGCTGGCGCATCCTGCGCCTGTGCTTCGACCGCGCGTGGACCAACCAGGAGCTGGCCGAACGGCTGGAGGTCGCGCCCGCGACCGTCCTGCGGCACGTCCGGGCACTGGTGAAGACGGACTTCCTGGTCGCCGAACCCGTGCGCACGAGCGCGAAAGGCGCGCTGGAGCGCCCCTACCGCGCGACCGGGCGCACGTGGCAGCTCGGGCTGATCGACGTCGAGGGCGTCGGCATGGTCCAGCAGGTCGACCTGGCGGTGCTCGCCGCGCACCGCGCCGAGATCGTGGAGGCCGGCCCCGAGTCGAGCCGGGGCATGTCGCGCGGCACCCTGCGCCTGGGGGCCGAGGCGCAGGCCGAGCTGGAGTCCCGGCTGGCCGGGCTGATCGCCGAGTTCCTGGCCCGCGAGGAGCCCGACGGGGAACCCCTGAGCTACCTCTGGTCGGTCGTCGCCCGCGCGGAGCGGTAGCCCGGACGCCGCATTGCGCGCCGGCCCCGGTCGCCGTTGAATCGGCGCTGTTGCCCGCCGAGCCCGTGGAGCGCCCGCGATGACGGACCTGACGCTGGACCCCGCCACCACCGCCGTGGTGCTGATCGAGTACCAGAACGACTTCACCAGCGAGGGCGGCGTGCTGCACGGCGCGGTCGGCCCGGTGATGGCGGAGACCGGGATGCTGCCCAAGACCGTGGCGCTGGTCGACGCGGCGCGCGCGGCCGGCGTGACGGTCATGCACGCCCCGATCACCTTCGCGGAGGGCTACCACGAGATCTCCGCGCACCCCTACGGCATCCTCAAGGGCGTCGTGGACGGCAAGGCGTTCGTCAAGGGCGGGTGGGGCGCGGCGATCGTGGACGACCTCGCGCCGCGCGAGGGCGACATCGTGGTCGAGGGCAAGCGCGGGCTCGACACGTTCGCCAGCACCAACCTCGACTTCATCCTGCGCAGCAAGGGGATCAGGACCATCGTGCTGGGCGGCTTCCTGACCAACTGCTGCGTGGAGTCGACCATGCGCACCGGCTACGAGAACGGCTACCGGGTGGTCACGGTGACCGACTGCGTGGCGGCGACCTCGCGCGAGGAGCACGACAACGCCATCCGCTTCGACTACCCGATGTTCTCGGTGACCGCCACGGCCGACCAGGTGATCGCCGCGCTGTCCTGACCGCGTGCGGATAGCCGAATCGGCTCATTGTCGCAGCGTGACGCGGCGTTTACCGTGAGTTCGCGTCCACTGGCGGGCGCCACGAGCGGTGGAGGTCGCGCGGTGTCGTGGAGTCGGGTCGTGGGCGCGGTGGCGCTCGTCGGAGCTTCGCTCGTGGTGCAGCCGTCGTCGGCCGGCGCGGTGGACACCCGTCAGACGGCGGTCGTGTCGCTGGGCGACAGCGCCATGTCCGGTGAGGGCGCGGGCTCCTACGAGCCGGGCACCGAGGGCCAGAACGGCAACTGGTGCCACCGCTCCACCCAGTCGATGATCCACCGGACCGCGCTCGCCGAGCGCACCTTCAACCTCGCCTGCTCGGGCGCGGACTCGGCGAACGTGTCGCTGGCCGACACCACCCACTACACCGAGGGCTCCCAGGCGCGGCGGCTGGTCGACCTGGCCCGCCAGTACCGGGTGACCACGGTCCTCGTGCAGGTCGGCGCGAACGACGACCCGAGGTTCGCCGACACCATGGTCGACTGCGTGGCTGCCTGGGTGAACCCGTTCGGGCCGAGCTGCCGCTCGGAGCTGGCCGCCCAGTGGCCCGCCCGGCTGGCCGCCATGGCTCCCAAGGTGGAGACCGCGCTGCGGGACGTGCGCTCCGCGATGACCCAGGCCGGCTACGCCGCCTCGTCGTACTCGCTGGTGCTCACCTCCTACGCGTCCCCGGTGACCGAGAAGATGGACAAGCTGCTGCACGGCCCGCAGGGCTGCCCGCTGCGCCTGGCGGACGCCGGCTACGGGCGCACGGTGGCCGTGCCGCAGCTCTCCGACGCGCTGCGCGGGGTCGCGTCCCGCTCGGGTGTGAAGTTCCTCGACTTCTCCCGCGCCACGGAGGGCCGCGAGGCGTGCAGCAGGGGCGGCAGCACCACCGGCGAGTGGCAGCGCCGGCTCACCGTCGACCCGTACGCGCTGGTCAACGGCGGCTTGGACGCGATCGGCATCCACCTGGCGCAGCAGTCGTTCCACCCGAACGCCGCCGCGCACGCCCAGCTCGGCCGGTGCGTGACGGAGTTCGTGAACGGCGGCACCACCACCGCCCGCTGCCTCGAAGGCCCGGACGGCAACCTGCACGCGGTCGCCTGACCCACCGGTCGTGGCCCCGGCGCCGACCGTGGTGGCGGGGCCGAGCGGGGCCGGATCGGGGTGCCTGGCGGAGGTCCGCAGGCGCAACCCTAAGCCCTGCTCAAATCCTTCGACGGCTGTGACGTGCGTCCCTAGCCTTGTCCCATGAGGCTGCTGCTCTGGACCGTCCTGGTCTGCGCGTGCGCGGTCCACGGAGGGGAATCGCTGGTCCTGGTGTCGGGTGCGCTGCTGGCCGGCTGCGCCGCCGACCGGACGTTCACGCGCCGCCGCCGGGCGCGGGCGGGGGCAGGGCCCACGGCCTGACCGCCGCCCGAAACGCGGACCACGGGGGAAGCACGGGTACGGGTGGCCGGTGAACCGGGGGAGGAGCGTGGAAAGACGGGGTCGGGGAGTCCCGTGGACGGACCCCCCGACCCCTCGCGTGCGCCAGGCGGGACTGGGGGACCTCGCCTGACGCGTGGCTCGGGTCTTTCGACGTCAATGCTTTTTCGGTGCCGTGGCCGATGTGCGGTTATTCACAGTAAAGGACCGTCGTCGAGTCAGGTGGTGAAACCGCCGCCTCTTCCCCAGCCGGTGCCGTGCCGCCCATTGCCGTTCGTCCGCCCCATTGCCGTGCTGCCCCATTCGCACGGCCCGACGAGACCGTATTGCGCGGTGCTCTCGCCACGTAAGGGGCCGAACGGGTGAAACCGGGAAACCGGCCACTGCTCCGAGTGCCTCCGCAGTGCATTCGTCCGGCGGTGTCCCGGAGTCGGCGTATTCCTTTCTTGCGCATTCCGGCGAATCGGGATATTCCATCCCGACCGTGGTCGGTGGAGGTGGCGGGCGCACCCGTCGGCGGTGCGTTGTCGGAGAATGCCGAATACCGGGGTTCGCGGCGGAACCGGGAATGAACCGGCCGCCGGCGGGTATCGCGCGCACCCGCGCGGCCTTGCGCGGGTGGCGTTGTCGGGGTGGTACGCGAAAGCCGCTCACGACCGGCTCCACGGCACCGGTTCGCGGCACGCCGGTCAGGACCGGGTCAGGACCGGGACGAGTTGGTCGAGCGCGCGCAGGTGGGCGGCGCGGATGGCGGCGTAGTCGGCGTCCGACGCGGTGGCCGCCGTCGTGGTGATCGTGATGTCCAGCGGTTCGGCCAGCTCCGGCAGGTTGACGATCGTCTTGCCGCGCGCGTTGGCGACCCGCGAGTAGTTGCCCGCGACCGTGCGCTGCTCGTGCGGCGGGTAGGAGCCCTTCATGCTGTCGAACGCGCTCGCGCCGTCCGCGCCCCTGTCCGCGAACACCGAGATCTCCACCGACTCCACGCGCGACCCGTCACGGCCGCCGGGAGGGAAGGTCCACTTGCCGTACGCGCGCGGCGCGCGGCTGTCGGTCGACTCGTCCACGCACTTCGCGTCGTCCACCGGCAGGCCCTCGGACCGCATCCACGCCGTCAGCTCGCCCGCGCTCGCGCACAGGCTGATGCGCAGCGGCTCGCTGGTCCGCGTGGTCGACTCGACCGAGGCGGCCGGGGACACCTGCTGGGCGCACGCGCCGAGCGAGACGGCCAGGACGGCGGCGGCTACCGCACCACGAGATCTCACCATGTCCGTCTACATCGCCGGACGGACGCCGGACGTGACACTGAATGGATCACGTCCGGCGCCGAACGGTCTACCGGCCGGTCTCCGGGCACCTACGCCCGGTGGGCGATCACCGGCCTCACTTGGTCTTGAACAGCTTGACCTTCATCGAGGTGCCGTTCTGCGAGAGCACCTTCAGGCCGACACCCACCCCGGGCGTCTTCACGCCGGCGGTCGGGGTCTGCGGGAACCAGAACTGCTTGGTGTCGTCGAACACGGGCTTGGCCGGCTGGCCGCGCACGTAGGACGCCTTGCCGTTGATGTGCAGGGTGAACGAGTCCGACTTCTGCAACCCGAACGGCGCGTCGTAGCCCGAGACCGTGGGCGCCCAGACGCCGCCTTCGAGGTTGTAGATCGGCGCGGGGTTCGCGTCGATCGGCAGGATCAGGCCCTCACCGGGGTGCTCGCTGGTGTTGTTGTCCAGGTAGCTGGTGTCCCACAGCGACACGAGCAGGCCGTCCTGGTAGGGGAAGTGCTCCACCCACTTCGGCTTGTCCGGGAAGCTGTACCGGTAGGGACCGGTCCTGTTGTACTTGCCGTAGGACTCGTAGGTCCGGTTCGAGGCGATGTAGAACTGGTCGTACGCCTTCGTCTCGGTGCCCGCCGTGGCCCGGAAGCCCTTGAGCGCCCAGCCCGCGTTGGTCTCCGCGCCGTCCTCGAACACCGTCGCGCCGTCGGCGGTCAGCTTGAGCGCGTCGGCGAAGAAGCCCTGGAGCGCCAGGCCGCCATCGGTCCGGTAGGCGAAGCGGATCTTGGTGCTCTTGCCCGCGTACGCGTCCAGCGGCACCTTGATGTCCACCCAGCGGCCCCCGGTCGTCCCGCTGAGCGCGGGGGCGTTGCCGGAGTCGCGCAGGAACGGCTTGCCGTCGGACGTGCCGTCCAACTGGGTCCAGCTGCCATCGGCGTTCTGCGCCTCGACGTAGAGGTAGTCGAAGTCCTCTTCGATCTCGTAGCGCGCCTTGAGGGTCAGCTCCGCCGTCGTCTTGCCGGTCAGGTCGACCGCGCGCGTCATCGAGTGGTCGATGTCGTTGCCCTTGTCGCTCCACCACATCTTCGATCCCGCGAACGGGTTGCCGTAGGTGAACGTCTTGGACACGTCGGGGAGCACGACCACCAGGCCCTGGGCCTTCGCGGTGTTGTACTCGTGCGGTCCGAGGTCGAAGGTGCGCTCCTGGCCCGCCACCGCGACCTCGTAGTCCAGCCAGCCGAGCTGGAGCTTGTCCCACGCGGACAGCTCGTTGGCGCGGGTGCCCGGTGCCTCGCCGGGCTCGCCGACCCGGGTCTGGCCCATCAGCGACCACCAGTTGACGCTGTTCGTGCCGCCCTGGCTGATGTCGTAGTGGTCCGGCAGGCCGAGGTCGTGGCCGTACTCGTGGGCGAACACGCTGACGCCGCCGTTCTCCGGCTGCATCGTGTAGTCGCCGACCCACAGGCCCGTGTCGCCGATCGGGGCGCCGCCGAGCTTGTTGGTGCCCGGCCCGGTGTTGTAGTTCTTGAACGCGTAGCCCCGGTGGCTCCAGATGGCGTCCTCGCCCTGCCAGGGGTCGCGGTCGGCCTGGTCGCCGCCCGCGTGGACGATCTGGAAGTGGTCGATGTAGCCGTCCGGCTCGTTGAACTCGCCGTCGCCGTCGTAGTCGTACCGGTCCCACTCGTCGAACGTGGCCAGCTCGGTCCGGATCTGCTCGTCGGTGCGGCCCGCCGCCTTCTGGTCGGCGACCCACTGCGTCACCGCGTCGCGCACCAGCTCGTAGCTGTTGTTGCACACGTTGGAGGCGCACGGGAAACCGTCGGAACGGCCGTAGCGGGCCTCGTTGTAGCGGACCTTGACCCAGTTGGTCACCGAGCCGGTGACGCTGTAGCGGCCCGAGGACTGCTTGTCGTAGTAGTTCGCCACCGAGTTCGCGCCGGGCGCGGTGGAGAAGTACAGGTCCTGGAAGTACTGGCGGCTGAAGTCCGGCTGCCAGATCGTGGTGTTGTCCACGCCCCGGTTGGGCTGGGGGATCTCGTTGTGCTTCGGCCCGTCGAAGCGCACCGGGCCGGCGGTGCCGGGCGAGGTGTCCTGGTCGGGGTACTGCGGGTGGCGCTCGTTGCCGAACTCGGCGAGCACGACGAAGATCTTGTCGACCTTCTCGCGCTCCAGCTCGACGTACTGGTCCACCTTGGCGGCCTTCTGGCCGGACTTCCTGGCGTCCTTGCTGCCGACCTTGACGACGGTGCTCGCACCGCGCTTCTCGGTGGTCGCCTCGCCCGTGAGGACCTTCGCCAGCGCTTCCTGGCGCAGTGCGCGGCGCTTGTCCTCCAGCGGGTTGGGCAGTTCGTCGGGTCGGGCCTGGACGGTGTCGGTGCTGGTGTCGGGTGCCGCGGCGGCGGCCACGGGCATGATCGTGATGCCCGCAGTGGCCAGCGCGATCGCTGCTGCGCCGGCTAGGAGTCTGCGCACGAGTCCCCCTCGCTGATAGGTGAAAGAGGTTCGTGCGGACGGTATGCGCCGGGACGGCCCCAGCGGCACAGCCGGAAGTCGGGAGCGGAATGGCCCAAGCCCTTGCGCCCGCCGGGCTCATCCGAGGCCCGGACACCCGCTTCCGCGTCCGGTCTGCCCGACTCGTCCGTTCTCGTACGGCCGGTGCCACGCGGTCCTGACGTCCGCACCCGACCGCTTCGGGTCACGGGATTCGCGGGTTCGGGACCACCGGGCGGACTGGGCCTGTCCGATCCGCGTTTGCGGCGTCTAGGATGCCTTCGTGCCGAATCTGCGGATCAGCGAGGCCGCGTCCCTGCTGGGGGTCAGCGATGACACCGTGCGGCGGTGGGTCGACCAGGGGCGGCTGCCCGCCGTGCAGCTCGACAGCGGGCGCAAGGGGATCGCCGGGCGGGAGCTGGCCGAGTTCGCCCGGCGGCTGGCCGACGCCGCCGAACCCGGCACGACCGTCGCCGCGTCGGCCCGCAACCGGATGCGGGGCATCGTCACCCGGGTGGTCAAGGACGTGGTGATGGCCCAGGTCGAGCTGCAGGCCGGTCCGTTCCGGGTGGTGTCGCTGATGAGCCGGGAGGCCGCCGACGAACTCGGCCTGGAGGTCGGCAGCGTCGCCGTCGCCTCCATCAAGTCCACGCACGTCGTCGTCGAGATCCCGGAGGGCTGACCCGTGCTCCGCGCCGCCCTCGCGCTCGCCGTCGCCGCCTGCCTGGCCGGCTGCGGCGCGTCCGACCGGCCGACCACCCCGGACGGTGCCGTCACCGGGGACGTCACGGTGTTCGCCGCCGCGTCGCTCACCGAGGTGTTCACCGCGCTGGGCAAGGGCTTCGAGACCGCCCACCCCGGCACCAGGGTCCGGTTCAACTTCGCCGGCAGCTCCGCGCTCGCCCGGCAGATCACCGAGGGCGCACCCGCCGACGTGTTCGCGTCCGCTGCGCCGGCCACCATGCAGCAGGTGGTCGACGCGGGCGCCGTCACCGCGCCACCCGTCGTCTTCGCCCGCAACAGGCTCCAGATCGCCGTTCCCCGGGGCAACCCCGGCAAGGTCACCGGGCTCGCCGACTTCGCCAGGCCGGAGGCCGTGGTGGCGCTGTGCGCGGAACAGGTGCCGTGCGGCGCGGCGGCGAAGAAGGCGTTCGAGGCCGCCGGGGTGACGCCGAGGCCGGACACCCTGGAACAGGACGTCAAGGCGGTGCTCACCAAGGTCCGGCTCGGGGAGGCCGATGCCGCGCTGGTCTACCGGACCGACGTGCGCTCCGCCGGCGGCGACGTCGAGGGGATCGAGTTCCCGGAGGCCGACCGGGCGGTCAACGACTACCCGATCGCGCCGCCGGCGAAAGCCCCGAACGCGGCCGGTGCCACGGCGTTCGTGGCGTACGTGCGGTCCGACGCCGGCCGCGCCGCGCTCGCCGGGGCCGGGTTCGACGGGCCGTGACCACCCGCCGGGCCCGGGGACGACCGCCCGCCGTCCTCGTGCTGCCCGCGCTGCTGGGCCTGGCCTTCCTGCTCGTCCCGCTCGGGGGGCTGCTGGTCCGCACGCCGTGGTCGGAGCTGCCCGGCCGGGTGGCCGGGCCGGAGGTGGGTGAGGCGCTGCGGCTGTCCCTGGTCTGCGCGAGCCTGGCGACGGTCGGGTGCCTGGTGCTCGGCGTGCCGCTGGCCTGGCTGCTGGCCCGCACCGACCTGCCGGGGCGCGGGCTGCTGCGCGCCCTGGTCACCGTGCCGCTGGTGCTGCCCCCGGTCGTGGGCGGCGTGGCGCTGCTGGCGGTGCTGGGGCGGCGCGGCCTGGTGGGGCAGCACCTCGACGCGTGGTTCGGGATCTCGCTGCCGTTCACCACCGCCGGCGTGGTGGTCGCCGAGGCGTTCGTCGCCATGCCGTTCCTGGTGATCGCCGTGGAGGGCGCGCTGCGGGCGGCCGACCCCCGCTTCGAGGAGGCGGCGGCCACGCTGGGCGCGTCCCGGTGGCTGACCTTCCGGCGGGTCACGCTGCCGACGATCGCGCCGGGCGTCATGGCGGGCGCGGTGCTGTGCTGGGCGCGCGCCCTGGGCGAGTTCGGGGCCACCATCACCTTCGCGGGCAACTTCCCCGGCGAGACCACCACCATGCCGCTGGCCGTCTACCTGGCGCTGGAGACCGAGCCGGAGGCCGCCACCGTGCTCAGCGTCGTCCTGCTGGTGGTGTCGGTGGGCGTGCTCGCCGGGCTGCGCGACCGGTGGGTCGGGGGTGCGCCGTGACCGTGCGCGCCGACCTGCGGGTCACCCGCGAGCGGTTCCGGCTGGACCTGCCGCTGACCGTCGCGCCCGGCGAGGTGGTGGCGCTGCTCGGGCCGAACGGCGCGGGCAAGACGACGGCGCTGCGCGCGCTGGCCGGGCTGCTGCCGCTCACCGCCGGGCACGTGCGGCTGGACGACGAGCCGTGGGACGAGCCGCCCGCCGTCTTCGTGCCGGCCGAATGCCGCCCGATCGGCGTGGTGTTCCAGGACCACCTGCTGTTCGGCCACCTCAGCGCGCTGGAGAACGTCGCGTTCGGGCTGCGCGCCCGGGGCACGCCCCGCGCCGAGGCCCGCGTCCGCGCGCTCGGGTGGCTGGACCGCGTCGGCCTGGCCGACCACGCGCGGACCCGGCCCCGCGCGCTGTCCGGCGGCCAGGCGCAGCGCGTCGCGCTGGCCCGCGCCCTCGCCACGGACCCGCGCCTGCTGCTGCTCGACGAGCCGCTGGCCGCGCTGGACGCGAGCACCCGCCAGGCCGTGCGCGCGGAGCTGGGCCGGCACCTGGCCGACTTCCCGGGCCACACCGTGCTGGTCACCCACGACGCGCTGGACGCGATGGTGCTCGCCGACCGGCTGGTCGTCGTGGAGGGCGGCCGGGTCGTCCAGCAGGGGCCGCCCGCCGACGTGGCCCGCCGACCGCGCACCGGCTACGTGGCCGACCTGGTCGGCCTGAACCTCTACCGGGGGCGGGCCGACGGCACGACCGTGGCGCTGGCCGGCGGCGGCACCCTCACCGTCGCCGAACCCGCGTCCGGCGCGGTGCACGTGGCGTTCCCGCCGAGCGCGGTCAGCCTGCACCCGGAGCCGCCCGGCGGCAGCCCGCGCAACACCTGGCCGGTGACCGTGGCCGACGTCGAGCAGCACGCCCACACCACCCGCGTCCGGCTGGTCGGCACGCCCCCGGTGCTGGCCGACATCACCACGCCCGCGCTGGCGGAGCTGCGGGTGCGACCGGGCGACCCGCTGTGGGCGGCGCTCAAGGCCACCGAGATCCGCACGTACCCCGCCTGAGCGCCGCGCACCCCGGGCGGTGCACCGTCCGGAGTGGACGGTCGCCACCTCGCGCGACGGTAGTCCTCCCACCGCGACCGACCAGCCCGAACCACCCATCACGCACCGTGCCGCCTGGTAGGCTCGGCGTCATGTGGGTGATCTACGACTTCTCGGCCGGCGTCGTGCGCCGAGTCGTCGCGGAGTGTCGGGCCCAGGCGTAGCGACCGCTTCCCGCCCCGCCTGTCGAGGAGACCCTCCGGTGCCCATCCGCTTCTACAACACGCTGACCAGGCGCAAGGACCCGTTCGAGCCGATCACCCCCGGCGAAGTCCGGATGTTCGTCTGCGGGCCCACCGTCTACGACGCGAGCCACCTCGGCCACGCCAAGACCTACACCCACTTCGACTTCCTGGCCCGCTTCCTGCGCAGGCGCGGCTACCGGGTGACCTACGCGCAGAACATCACCGACGTCGACGACAAGATCATCAGCCGGGCGGCGCAGCTCGGCATCCCGCCCCACGAGCTGTCCGCCCGGTTCGAGGCCCGCTACCGGGAGGACATGGCCGCGCTGCGCAACGACTCCGTGGACACCTACGAACGCGCGCACGACCACGTGGACGACATCGTCGCGCAGGTCCAGGCGCTGATCGACCGGGGCCACGCCTACCGGCTGGCCGACGGCTGGTACTTCGACCTGGACAGCTTCCCGGACTACGGCAAGCTCTCCGGCCGGACGCACGTCGAGGCGGAGGACTCGGTCGCCCGGGTCGACGAGAACGCGCAGAAGCGCAACCCCGGCGACTTCGCGCTGTGGAAGGCGAAGAAGCCCGGCGAGCCGTTCTGGGAGACGCCGCTCGGGCCGGGCCGGCCGGGCTGGCACATCGAGGACACGGCGATCACCGAGGCCGTCTTCGGACCGCAGTACGACCTGCACGGCGGCGCGGTCGACCTGATCTTCCCGCACCACGAGGCGGAGATCGCGCAGCAGGAGGCGGCGTCCGGGAAGGTTCCGCTGGTCCGGTACTGGCTGCACGCCGGCCTGCTGCGGGTGGACGGCGCGAAGATGGCGAAGAGCTCCGGCAACTTCCTGACCATCCGGCAGGCGCTGGAGCTGGCCGACTTCCGGACCCTGCGGTACGCGTTCCTCAGCCAGCACTACCGGTCGTCCATGGAGTTCACCGACGTCACGCTGGCCAACGCCCGCGCGGCCCGCCGGCGCGTGGAGAACTTCGCCCGTCTGGCCGAACCCGGCCGTCCGGAGAGCACGTCCGCGCGCGACCTCGCCGAACGGGCCCGCGAGCGGTTCTTCGCCCACTTGGACGACGACCTCGACACCCCCGGTGCGGTGGCCGCGCTGTTCGAGTACGTCCGCGAGCAGAACCGCAGCGGCGAGCCGCCCGGCCCGTCCGCGCTCGCCCTGCTGCGCGAGGCCGACGGGCTGTTCGACGCCTTCGACCTGGACCGATCGGTGGCGGGCGACGGCGGCGCGGCCGGTGACGTCGAGGCGGAGCTGGCGCTGCGGCGGGAGCTGCGGGCGTCGCGCCGGTTCGCCGAGGCGGACCGCATCCGGGACGCGCTGCGCGCACGTGGCATCGTCATCGAGGACACCTCCGATACCACCCGATGGTGGTACCAGGACGCGTGACCTGGTGGTGCATTCGCAGGTTCGTGGTGTTCAGCGGGGTCCGGGGAACCGGAGTCGCGGATTCCGCCGGCGAATCGTTCCATGATCATTGTGCTAGCGTGCGGGCAGTACGGACAAAACGGCCGCCGACTATTCGGAAAGGCATGAGGTGTGAAACGTCTCCTTCCCCTGCTCGGCGCTGCCACGGCTCTCGTGGCCGCCGCCGGCGTCGCTTCCGCCCACACCCCTGATGGACACGGTCACGGGCACGGGCACGGCGGCAACGCGGTGACGATCGGGCGGTTCGCGCCGCCCGACCAGGCCACCAACGCCTTCACCTACGACTCGGCGCTGATCGAGCCGGGCTCGAAGGTGATGGTGGTGGCCACGCCGAAGCGGCGTTCGACCAAGGTGCAGCTCAGCGTGTGGGGCCTGGTCCCCAACCGCACGTACGGCTCGCACGCCCACCAGAAGCCCTGCGGCCTGCTGCCGGCCGACTCGGGCGCGCACCACCAGCACGTGGTCGACCCGAAGCAGCCCTCGGTCGACCCCGAGTACGCCAACCCGAGGAACGAGATCTGGCTCGACTTCACCACCGACTCGCGCGGTCGGGCCGTGGTGACCTCCGTCGTGCCGTGGCAGTTCGACGACCGGCGGGCCGGCTCGGTCGTGATCCACGCCGAGAAGACCGCGACCGAACCCGGCAAGGCGGGCACGGCCGGCCCTCGCCTGGGCTGCGCGACCGTCAAGTTCTGACCTCGCGGACGGGCGGGGCCGCCGGCCCCGCCCGTCCCGCGCGGAATCGGAATCCCACTCGATTTCCGCGCGGTCGGCGAACAATTGCCCCGGCTGCCGGCCGCGTATTCACCGCATTGCCGCGTGTTCGCGGGAACGTCCCAGGTGAAGGCCGGTGAATGCAGCCGGTGGACTCATTCGGGCAGCGCCTGCCCATGACGGATGTCGTGCGGGGATCGTGACGACTCGACTGCGTCCGGGCCGGGCCGGGTGGACACGCTGGGGCCATGACACAGGCGACAGCGGTCCGGGCCGGCGCGGCGGTGGCGTTGCGCGGGCTGCACAAGGCTTTCGGCGAGGTGCGGGCGGTCGACGGGGTGGACCTCGTCATCTCGCCCGGCGAGGTGGTGGCGCTGCTCGGCCCGAACGGCGCGGGCAAGTCGACCACGGTGGACGTGCTGCTCGGGCTGACCGAGCCCGATCGCGGCGAGGTGTCGGTATTCGGGCGCACGCCGAGGCAGGCGGTCGTGGAGGGCGCGGTCGGCGCCGTGTTGCAGAGCGGGTCGCTGCTGGACGACGCGACGGTCGGGCTGGTCGCGGCCCTGCACCGCGCACCGCTGCCGGTGGCCGAGGTGCTGGCCCAGGCCGGGATCGCGGACCTGGCCGGCCGCAGGTGCACCGGGCTCTCCGGCGGCCAGGAGCAGCGGCTGCGGTTCGCGCTCGCCCTGGTCCCCCGGCCCGACCTGCTGGTGCTGGACGAACCGACGGTCGCCGTGGACGTGGAGACCCGCCGCCGGTTCTGGCAGGCGATGCGCGCCTACACCGAGGCCGGGCGCACGGTCCTGTTCGCCACCCACTACCTGGAGGAGGCGCAGGACTACGCCGACCGGGTCGTGCTCATGCGGTCCGGGCGGGTGGTCGCGGACGGCTCGGTCGCGCAGGTGGGGGCCACCGTCTCCGGGCGCACGATCAAGGCGGTCGTGCCGGGCTTCGACGGCCGCGCGCTGCCCGGTGCCCGCAGCGCGGGAACCCGGGGCGACGTGCTGCACCTGGTGTGCGACGACTCGGACGCGGCCCTGCGGGCGCTGCTGGCCGCCTACCCGGCGGCCCACGACGTGGAGGTCACCGCGCTGGGCCTGGAGGACGCGTTCCTGGCGTTGACGGGGGAGGGCCGGTGAACCTCCGCTTCCTGGGTCTCGAAGTGCGGCGCGCGGTGCGCAACGGCCGCTACCTGATCCTCGCCGTGGCGTTGCCGGCGGTGATGTTCCTGCTGTTCGTGAACCTCTGCGGCGGCGCGGGCCAAACGTTCCCCAACGGCCTGCCGGTGGTGACGTCGCTGATGATGAACATGGCGCTGTTCGGCGTGATGTCCGGTCCGCTGTCCACGGGCGCGCGGATCGCCGTCGAGCGCGGCTCGGGGTGGCAGCGGCAGCTCCGGCTGACCCCGCTGACCGGCGCCGGGTACGTGGTGACCAAGGGCGTGCTCGGGATGCTCGTCGCGCTGCCGGCGATCGTGCTGGTCAGCGCGGTGGGAGTGGGCGAGGGCGTGCGGCTCGGCGTCGGGCAGTGGGCGGCCGTGCTGCTCGCGCTGTGGCCGGCGGCGGTGCCCTTCGTGCTGGTGGGCGTGGTGATCGGGCTGGTGGCGACGCCGGACGGGATGCAGGCGCTCACGGCCGGCGCGTCGATGCTGCTCGGCCTGCTGGGCGGCATCTGGATCCCGTCGGACGTGGCCCCGGACTGGCTGCGGTCGGTGATGGAGGTGCTGCCGACGTACTGGGCCAAGCAGCTCGCGCAGGCCCCGCTGGTGCCGGACGCCCCGGTCGCGCACGCGCTGCTCGTGCTGGGCGCGTGGGTGCTGGTGCTCGGGCTGGTGGCGGCCCGCCGGTTCCGCGCCGGCCGGGTCTGACGGCCTGGGTTGACGGCCATGCAGGTGCGGTGGGAGTGGCTGGCGTTCAGCTCCCTGTTCATCGCCTTCTACGTCCCCGGCGTGGTGTACGGGATCGTGGACGGCGAGCGGGACGCCTGGCTCAAGGTCGTGTCGGTCGCGTTGCTGGCGCTGTACTCGGGCAGTTGGCTGCTGATGCCCGCGCTGCTGGAGCGCTGCGACGACGAACGCCGCCGCACGACCGCCTGCGTGGCGCTCGCCACCGACGCCCTGCCGCGCGACGCGGGCGAGCTGATCACGCTGCTGTCGGTGTCGGTCGGCATGGTGTCGCTGGGCCGGCTGTTCCGGGCCAACCAGGCGTTGAAGTCGGCGCAGGAGGAGATCGCGACGCTGGCGGTGACCGAGGAGCGCAACCGGCTCGCGCGCGACCTGCACGACGTCCTCGGGCACAGCCTCACCACGATCACGGTCAAGGCGGGGCCGGCCCGGCGGCTGCTGGAGGCCGACGAGCGCGACCGGGCCTACGACGAGGTCAAGGGGATCGAGAACCTGAACCGGCAGGTGCTCGGCGACGTGCGGGCGACCGTGTCGGGGTACCGCGAGGTGTCGTTGTCGGCGGAGGTGGTGGGCGCTCGGGCGGCGTTGCGCGCGGCGGGCGCGGCACGGGCGTCGGTGCGCCCGGCACCGGGTTGGCGGGCCTGGCCGAACGGCTCGCCGAGGTCGGTGGCACGGTGGAGGCCGGTCCGCTCGACGGCGGCGGCTACCGGCTGCGCGCCGAGGTCGTGCGCGCCGGGGGCGCGGGCGGTGCGGTGGTGCGGGACGGGGCGGCGTGGGGGGAGGTCACGTGATCAGGGTGCTGCTGGCCGACGACCAGGCGCTGGTGCGCGGCGCGTTGGCGGCGATGCTGGGGCTGGAGGCCGACATCGAGGTGGTGGCCGAGGTCGGCGCGGGCGACGAGGTGGTGCCGGCGGCGCTGCGCACGGCGCCGGACGTGGCGCTGCTGGACGTGCAGATGCCCGGTCGGGACGGGCTGGCCGCCGCCGACCTGCGGGCGGCGCTGCCGTCGTGCCGGGTGGTCGTGTGCACCACGTTCGGCCGGCCCGGCTACCTGGCGCGGGCGATGGCGGCCGGCGCGGTCGGGTTCGTGGTCGAGGACGCCTCGCCGGAGCAGCTGGTGGACGCGGTGCGCCGGGTGCACGCCGGGCTGCGCGTGGTGGACCCGGCGCTGGCCGCCGAGTCGCCGGCGACCGGCCGCAGCCCGCTGACCGGCCGGGAGCGGGACGTGCTGGCCAGTGCGAAGGACGGCGCGACGGTCGCCGACCTGGCCAGGGCGCTGCACCTGTCCGAGGGCACGGTCCGCAACCACCTCTCGTCGGCGATCGGCAAGACCGGCGCGCGCACCCGGGCGGAGGCCGTGCGCGTGGCCGAGGACAGCGGCTGGCTGTAGACCGCACGTAGGCTGGGGTGATGCGCACACGCCCGACGCTGAGCTGGACCGCCACGGGTGCGCCGCTGCCGCGCACGACCAGCCTGGACGAGGTCGTGCGGGCGGTCGCCGACCGGGGTGTCGTGGTGCTGAGCGGGGCGGGGCTGTCGACCGAGTCGGGCATCCCCGACTACCGGGGCGCGGCGGGCAGCCTGCGCCGGCACACCCCGATGACCTACGACGAGTTCACCGGCAGCGAGGCCGGGCGGCGACGGTACTGGGCCCGCAGCCACCTCGGCTGGCGCACGATCGCCCGCGCCGACCCCAACGCCGGCCACCGCGCGGTGGCGGCGCTGCGCCGCGCCGGGCACGTGTCCGGCGTGATCACCCAGAACGTGGACGGCCTGCACCACGCGGCGGGCACGGCGGACGCCGTCGAGCTGCACGGCAACCTCGACCGGGTGGTGTGCCTGGACTGCCGCCGCGCGAGCCCGCGCGAGGAGCTGGACTGCAGGCTGCGCGCGGCGAACCCGGGTTTCACGGCGGACGTGGCGCGGATCAACCCGGACGGCGACGCGGACCTGGCGGACGAGGACGTGCGCGGGTTCCGGGTGGTGGCGTGCGCCGACTGCGCGGGCGTGCTCAAGCCGGACGTGGTGTTCTTCGGCGAGAACGTGCCCCGGTCGCGGGTGGGCGAGTGCGCGCGGATGGTGGACGGCGCCCGCTCGGTGCTGGTCCTCGGCTCGTCGCTGACGGTCATGTCGGGGCTCCGGTTCGTCCGGCGGGCGGCGGGCGCGGGTACGCCGGTGCTGATCGTGAACCAGGGCGAGACGAGGGGGGACCAGCACGCGACCGCGCGCGTCGACCTCCCGCTGGGGCGCGCGTTGACCGAGGTGTGCGAAGCGGTGCGGGTGGCCGTCTGACAGCGGGCGACGCCGTGCCGGTCCTCTGTGGACCGCGTGGGCGGACCGGTGCGCGACCGCTTCCGCCCTCGGGTCGTGCAGGGTGCCGCCACCAGGGGATTTCACCCTGATGTCGCAGCGTGTCGTTGTGCGGTAAAGGGTATCCAGTCGGCACAACCCCCGGAACGGCCCTGTGGCGGCAGGGCCGTTCCGCTCTCCGGCGAGGAGGACGTCATGGCGCACATCCGAGACCTGGTCGACGTCCGCAGCGGTGACGAGTTCGACCAGCCGGTCCCGTTCGGCCTGGTGTACCCGTTGCGCACGGCGGACGGCTCCGAACCTCCCAGCCAGCGCGGGCGCACCTGGGAACACCTCGTCGCATCCGGCCGGGAGCTGCGCCCGGCGGTGTGACCGGCGTGCCGCGTCAGCGCGCGCGCACCAGCGGCAGGTAGACCTCGTCCACCACCTCGACCAGCACGGCGTCCGGCACGTTCGGCACCCCGCTGGTGAGGAACTCGTTGCGCAGCAAGGCGACGGCGACCGTGGCGACCCTCGGGTGCAGTGCTTCCGGACGGGCTTCGCCACGGGCCACCGCGCGGCCCAGCACGGTCAGCCAGAGCGCGCTGCCCGCGTCGCCCACCTCGTCCCGGATCTGCGCCAGCAGCTCGGGCACGCCGATCCCGGCCATCAGCCCGCGCAGGATCGCGCCGTGCGGCGACGTCCAGTGCCGGTTCGCGCGGCGCAGCAGTTCGAGCACGTCCTCGCGCAGGCTCCCGGTGTCGGGCAGGTCGACCGCCGCCGTCACCAGGTGCCGGTAGGCGGCCACGCCCAGCACGGCCCGGTTCGGCCAGCGGCGGTAGATGGCGTTCTTGTTGGTGCCGGCCCGTTTCGCGACCCGGTCCATGGTCAGACCCTCGTACCCGGACTCGGCCAGCTCCTCGGCGGCAGCGGTCAGGATCGCCCGCTCCAGCTCCGCCCCGCGTCGCCGGGTCTCCGCCACGTCGTCCCCTTCCTGGTACGCGCCGTACCCTAACACCCTGCTCTGGGCGTGTGCTGACTTCGCTGTTAAGGTACGAGACGTACCGTAAAAGTGAGGGGTCGATCATGCGCGGCAAGGGCATCGGGTACGACACCGGGTTCGTCAACCAGTTCGGCGTCAGCACGCACGAGCGCTGGGACCCGCAGGCGGTCGGGCGCGACCTGCGGCGCATCCGGGACGACCTGCGCTGCACGGCGGTGCGGGTGACCGGCGGCGACCCGGACCGGCTGGAGGTCGCCGCCCGGATCGCCGCCGACCTCGGCCTGGAGGTGTGGTTCTCGCCGTTCACGTGTGAGCTCACCACCGCCGAACTGCTCGCCCTCCTCGCGGACTGCGCCCGCCGCGCCGAACGCCTGCGGCAAGGCGGTGCGCGCGTGGTCCTGGTGACCGGGGCCGAGTTGAGCTTGTTCACCAAGGGATTCCTGCCCGGTGATGACGGCCTGGAGCGCACGGCCGCACTGCTGGACGGACCGCGCGACCGGGTCGCCGCGCTGCTGGCGGACGTGCCCTGGAGGATCAACGAGTTCCTCGCCGAGGCGGTCGCGGTGGTGCGCGGGCACTTCGGCGGTCCGGTGACCTACGCGTCCATCCCGTTCGAGGGAGTGGACTGGACGCCTTTCGACATCGTGTCGGTCGATGCCTACCGGGCCGTCGAGATCGCCGACCGCTACGAAGACCTGATCCGCGCGCTCGTGGCGCAGGGAAAGCCGGTCGCCATAACGGAGTTCGGCGCGGCGACCTACCGGGGCGCGGGCGACCTGGGCGCGCGCGGCACGCTCGTCGTGGAGTACGCGGACGGCCGCCCGACCGGGTTCGGCCGCGACCTGGTCCGCGACGAGCGCGAGCAGGCCGAGTACCTGCGCGAGCTGGTCGAGGTCTTCGAGCGGGCCGGTGTGGACGCGGCGTTCGCCTGCACCTACGCGTGCTTCCACCTGCCGCACGGCGGCGAGCCGGACCTCGACCTCGGCAGCTTCGGCGTCGTCCGGGTGGACCTGGACGGCACGCGCGTGCCCAAGGAGGGCAGCACGGCGCTCGCCGAGGTCTACGGGCGGAGCGGTCCGGTTCAGGGCACGTACGAGCGGACCGCGTCGAGGTAGTCGGAGATCGCGTCCCGGTTGCGGGTCAGGCAGCGGACCCGCTCGGTCATCCGGTCGCGCTCCCGCTCCAGGGTGGCGAGCATCTCCGGGGTGGCGTCGGGGAAGTGGATGGACCGGGGCTTGTCCAGGCAGGGCAGGACCTGCTTGATGATCCGGGTGGGCAGCCCGGCGTCGAGCAGCCCCCGGACCTGGAGCACCCGGTCGACCATGGCGGCGTCGTAGTCGCGGTAGCCGTTGGCGGACCGGGTGGACACGATCAGCCCGCGCTCCTCGTAGTAGCGCAGCAGCCGGCGGGACGTGTCGGTCCGCTCGGCCAGTTCCCCGATGCGCATGTGCTCCACCTCACGGTCACGGCAGTGGACCTTCACACAGGTGTGATGGTCCGAGCATACGGTCATGTCGAACCGGACTCCCGCTCCTCCCGGCCTCCCGCTCAGAGCCCTGCTGCCACTCACCCTGGCCGCGTTCGTCACCGTCCTGACCGAGGCGCTGCCGGCCGGCGTGCTGCCCGCGATGAGCGGCGGCCTGGGCGTGGGCGAGCCCGCCACCGGGCAGCTCGTCACGATCTACGCCGTCGGCACCGCCGTGTCGGCCATCCCGCTCGTCACGGCCACGGCGACGTGGCGGCGCAAGCGCCTGCTGCTGGTGTCCATGGCCGGGTTCGCGGCGGCCAACACGGTCACCGCCGTGTCGGCCGCCTACCCGCTCACCCTCGCCGCCCGGTTCGTCGCGGGCATCGCGGCGGGCGTGGTGTGGGCGCTGCTGGCCGGCTACGCCCGCCGCCTCGTGCCCGCGCACCTGGCGGGCCGCGCCGTGGCGGTCGTGATGGCGGGCCTGCCGGTGGCGCTGTCGCTGGGCATCCCGGCGGGCACCGCCCTCGGCGGGCTGGTCGGCTGGCGGGCGACGTTCTGGGCGGTGACCGCGCTGGCCGTCCTCCTGGTCGCGGCGATCGTCGCGCTCGTCCCGGACCAGCCGGGCAGCCCCGCCGGCCGGGTGCGGGCACGCGCCGCGCTGCGCCACCCCGGCGTGACCGCCGTGCTGTTCACGACGTTCGTGTTCGTGTTGGCGCAGACCGTGTTCTACACCTACGTGGCCACCTACCTCGGCGAGGTCGGCCTCGGCGACTCCGTCGACGTCGTGCTGCTGGTGTACGGCGTCGCGTCCATCGTCGGCATCGGGTACGTCGGCGCGCACATCGACCGCCGGCTGCGCACCCTCACCGTCGCGGGCACGCTCGTGGTGGCCGTCGCGGCGGCGGCGCTGGCCGCGCTGAACGACAGTCAAGCCCTCGTCTACGCCGCCGTCGCGCTGTGGGGCCTGGGGTGGGGCGGCATCCCGACCCTGCTCCAGACGGCGGTCGCGGACGTGGCGGGGGACCAGGCGGACAGCGCCCAGGCCATGCTGGTGACCCTGTGGAACGTGGCCATGGCGGCAGGCGGTGTCGTCGGTGGCCTCCTGCTCGGAGTTGCCGGACCGCTGTCGCTCCCGTGGACCACGGCGGCGCTGCTCGTGCCGGTGCTCGCGGTGGTGTTGGTGGGTCGCGGCTTCCCCCGACCGGCCGGGCGACCGGCGCACCCGTCCGCAGCGAGCGGTCCCGAGGCGGGTGCGGTGCCTACTCGGCGATAGCGAGGATCCCGGCCACGTCGTCCTCGACCTCGTCCCCGCCGATGTGGAGGCTGCGCTACGTCAACTCTCCAGCCGGGGCAAGATCGGGGACTCAGCCAACGCCATCAGGGTGGGGTGGTCGCCGCCGTCGAACTCCGCCTCTCCGAGGTGGAGGTGCCGCAACGCGGGGTACCCGGCCGGGTCGAGGGTCGCCAACTGCTCGACGGGGCAGGCGGTGCCGTGGACGTCGGCGGCGATCTCCAGCACCAGCGTGACGACACCGGGCACCTTGTGCGGGAAGACGGCGCCGTCGGACAGCACCGCGCCGCGCAACCGCAGCTCGGTCAACGCGGGCAGGGCGTCGCCGTCGATGTCGTCGAACAGCAGGCCGCCCTCGGCGGACAGCTCGCGCAACGCGGGCAGCGCGTGCCACAGGCCGTTGGCCGAATCGTCCACGAACCCTCGTGCAGCCGCGCCGTCGAGTCGATCCGGCCGCCGGTGGAGGTGGTGGCGTCCTCGAACAGGAGCTGGAAGTCGTGCCCGAAGTGCAGGGAGGTCAGCCGGCCGCGCCGGTGGCCGGCCAGCGCCTGCGCGGCCCGGCGCGCGGAGTGGTGGAAGTCGGTCAGGTGCAGCTCCAGCCGGCGCAGGTCGGCCGACACCGGGTCGGCGAGCAGCGCCTCGACCAGCGCGGCCTCCCACTGCTCCGGGTCGCTCGCGTCCGCGCCGAGCCGCGCCACCAGCCCGCCGCGCCCGGCGGCCGTGCCCGGGGCGAGGCGGAACACGGCCCCGTCCAGCCGGTCGCCGGCCCAGGTGAGCTGCCAGGAACCGTCGACGGCCGGCGCTCCGGAGTCGATCACGGCGCGTCGTAGGCGGTGGGTACGACATCCCGTGCGCACGACCGCCGGGGCAGCCGCGCGGACGGCACCGGTCCCGCCCGGCGGGGCGGGACCGGCACTCCCGCGTCAGCAGGCTGCGGCGACCGGTCCGTCGGAGCCGGTGTTCACGAAACCGTCGCTGATCCACTTGCCGTCTTCGAGCCGGTTCCACAGGTCCGTGCGACCCCACACCCCGTCGACGGCCTCGCCGCGAGAAGTGCACGCGATGGACACCACCGCGCCGTCCGCGACCGTGCCCACCGACGAGTAGCTCAGGCCGGGACCGGACCGCAGGTTCACCGAGCTGTTCGAGCCCCCGTCCACGGTGCCGGTGGGCAGCGTCGTGCCGCCACCGCCGTAGTTCGTGACCCGGCCGCCGACGTTCACGCGCGTGCTGCCGCGCTGCGCGTAGCCGCCGTACGCCTGCGAGCCCTCGTAGAAGGTCCAGCCGCCGATCGTCATCCCGTTGACGCTGATGTGGGAGTTGCCGCGCAGCAACGAGAAGTGCACGTGCGCCCCGGTGCTCGAACCGCCGCACGGCAGCTCGTTGCCGATGTTGCCCAGGTACGTACCGGTGCGCACGGCGCTGCCGTCGGCGAGCGTGGTCAGGTTGTACATGTGGTAGTAGGTGGTGCTGTAACCGTTGTCGTGCACGACCTTCACCAGCGCGCTGCGGCCCACGATGCAGCTCTTGTAGACGCGGCCGTTGCCGGCGGACAGGACGCGGCCGTCACCGCCGTTGAAGTCGATCGAGCTGAACGGCCGGCTGTTGCCGCTGTTGCCGTGCGGACCGCCGCCCATCCACCACGCCACGTTCACCGGCCACGGCAGGCCGAGACCGGTCGGCGCGAGCGCTTGCGCGCGGCTGCTCTGGTTGGCCGCGAACGTGCGCTTCTCGCCGTCGCTGAGCACTGCGGACGGGGCCTGCGCGGCGAGTGCCGCGAACCCGGCGGTGCCGTCGAGCTCGACCCGCCACGCGGACCGCTCCTTGCGGGCCAGGAACAGCGCCATGTGCGGAGCGCCGTGCTCCTGGCCGTAGGTCATCGGGATGGTGGTGCTGCCGAACACCCACGAGCCGGACGTGCGGGTGGGCTCGAACAGCGGTTCGCGCAACGACTGCGTGCCCCACTCCCGCTTCAGCGCCTCGCCGTGCTGCTGGAGCATGGTGGCGCGGACGGTCGCGGCGAGGTCGGGCTCGGGCGCGGCGGCCGTGGCGGACGGCGCGACCAGCACCACGGCGCCGGCCGCGAGCGCGGAGAACAGCGCGGCGAACCGCCGCGCGGACAACGGACGGGACATGTGCCCTCCAGGGGAAATCGGCACAGGGCAGGGATCCGGCGGCTCTTGCAGGGGGCCGCCGCGCCGATGACATACCGGAGGTCCGACGTGGTCAAGGTCGCCTGCACCAGGTGACCCACGACTGTGGAATGTGCCCCCAATACTGTGGAGGGATACCCACCTTCGTCGGTCATATCGGACGTGGGGCGGCTCCTAAACTGTTTTCTTCCACAGTGGAGGAGGTGTCCGGTGGTCGTCCCGCCCGACTCCGGCCACGAGGTCGACGTGCTGCTGCGCACCGGCCCGTTCCACGCCGCGCTGCGCGCCGCCGTCGAGCGCAGCGGCCTCACCCTGGAACGGCTGCGCGACCGCCTCGACCGGCGCGGCATCCACGTCAGCCTGTCCACGCTGAGCTACTGGCGGCTCGGCCGCAGCCGCCCGGAACGCGCGGACTCGCTGCGCGCCGTGCAGGCCATCGAGACCATCCTCGGCCTGCCCCGGCACTCGCTGGAAGCGCTGCTCGGCCCGCCCCGCCCGCGCGGCCGGTGGGTGTCGAAGCAGGCGCAGCCCCGGCGCTACGGGCGGATGCTGGAACCCGCGCAGTCGTTGGCGGAGACGGTGGAGGCGCTGGTCGGCCCGTCGGACGGCGACCTGCGCCTGTGGTCGCAGGACGACGCGGCCGAGGTGGACGTGCACGGCGCCCTCCGCTCGGTGCGGACCAGGCAGGTGCTGCGCGCGGTCGCCGGCCACCCCGACCGCTACCTGGCGGTGTACTGCGCGGACCCCGGCACGTCCCCCGACGCGTTGGGCGTGGAGGCGTTGGTGAACTGCCGGCTGGGGCGCGTGCGGCGGCACCCCGGAGCGCCGGTGATCGCGGCGGAACTGCTGTTCGACCACACCTTGCGCGCGGGCCGGACGCACCTGCTGGAGTACCGCTTCACGATCGGCGAGACCGGCGTGCCCGCCCGCGACTACCGCCGCGCGTTCCGCTACCCGGTCGGCGCGTACGTGCTCAGCGTGCACTTCACCGAACCCCGGCTCCCGGTCCGCTGCTACGCCCTGGCCCAGCCGGGCACGGACGCCCCGCTCGTGCACGGCGACGAGCTGTCGCTCACCCCTGGACGGGTGCTGCACGTGACGGCGAGGGACGTGCAGCCGGGCGTGCTGGGCATCGGCTGGGACTGGTCCTGAGCACGGTTGCGCGGCGCGGATCCGGTGTCGGAACTGACGCGGCGTGAGGTTCTGGAGTCGGTGGCATGACCGGGGTCGGGCACGGGAAGCAGCCGCGCTGGAGCGTCGGCGTGCCGGCCGAGGTCACCGGTCTGACCGTGCGCACCCTGCACCACTACGACGAGCTCGGCCTGCTGCGGCAGCTGGGCATGTCGCTGGAGGAGGTCGGCGAGGTGCTGGCCGACCCGTCGCACGGCCCGCTGCGCGAGGTGCTGACCGGCCACCTGGACCGGCTGGACGACCAGGCGGCGCGGCTGGAGGCGTTGCGCAGGCAGACCAGGGGGCTGCTCGACCAGCTCGACGGCCCGGCGAGGCAGGACCCCGGCGGGCTGCTCGCCCTGCTCGGCTGCACCGGCATCTTCGACGACTGCCTCACCGGGGAGCAGCGCGAGTTCCTCGACGGGCAGGCCGAGAGGCTGACAGAGGCCGGTCGCGGGCAGCTCCGGGCGGAGTGGCCGGAGGTGCTCGCCGCGATCGTCGGCCACTACCGCGCGGACACCCGCCGGACGACCCGGAGGTCCGCGAGCTGGGCCGCCGGCCGGCCGGCGTCGGCCGGGACTTCGCGGGCGGGGACCCGTCGATCCTGGCGTCGATGGCGGCGTTCTTCCGGGCGCACGGGCACGGCGTGCTGCGTGACGTGCTGCCCGACGAGCCGGTGTCCGACCTGGGCGACGGCCTGTGGGACTACGTGAGCCGCATCCACGTGGCTGCGCGGTAGCAGTTCGGGGCGCACAGTCCGGATCCGGTTCTTGCCGGTTCCGCGCTGCCCGCTGCCCGGAACCGGAGAAGGGGGAGATGTGTCGATGATGTGTCGATGATGCGCAAGACAGCGGCTCTGACCGCCGTGCTGGTGCTCGTCTGGACGGGGTCGGCCAACGCCGACACCGCCGTCCGGCTGCCCGCGCCGACCGGACCGCACCCGGTCGGCGTCACGACGCTGCACCTGGTCGACCGGGATCGGCCGGACCCGTGGCCCGACGCCCAGGGGCGGGCCCGCGAGCTGATGGCGACCGTGTTCTACCCCGCGCACGACGTGCGCGGCTACCCCGTGGCACCGCAGATGACGCCGAAGGCCGCCGAGACGTTCGGTTGGCTGGACGTGACTGCGGCCCATCCCGAGCTGCCCAAGTCCGGTGTCGACTGGGCAGCCATCAAGACCCATTCGCACGCCGGAGCGCCCGCGTCACCCGTAAGGCGTCCGGTGTTGCTCTACAGCCCCGCAGCAGCCGATCCGCGCACGGTGAACACGACGCTCGCCGAAGACCTGGCCAGTCGCGGGTACGTGGTGGTGTCGTTCGACCACCCCGGCGAGACCGGCGAGGTCGAGTTCCCCGGCGGCCGGCTGCGCACGATCGCCCTGCCCGCCGACCCGCGCACCCACCCCGAGGTGTTCCGGGCCATGGTCGACACCCGGTTCGTCCTCGACCAGTTGGAGGTCCTGGCTCGCGGCGGCAACCCCGACGTGGACGGGCAGCTCCTGCCGCGCCACCTGCCCCGCGCGCCGCCGTCAACTCGGAGGGCTACCTCGACCACGGCACCGCGCAGCCCGGACAACCGGGCGAGCTGCTCCCGATCGGCCGTCACGGCGTGGACCGCCCGCTGCTGCTGTTCGGCACGGACGGCTACCGCGACGCCCGCTACGACAGCTCGTGGGCGGCGATGCTCGCGCACGGTGGCCGCACCACCAAGCGCGCGATGACCGACTCGACGCACTGGGTGCTCACCGACTTCGCCGCGATGGCCCCGCAGTTCCAGGCCGCCGGGCTGATGACCGGGGCGGACCGGGACCGGCTGGTCGGCGCGATCGAACCGCACCGCGCGGTGCCCCGCGTGCGGGCCGTGGTCGCCGCCTTCTTCGACCGCCGCGTGCGCTGAGCCCGGCACCGCCGCGTCCCGGGCGGCACCGACCCCCGGGCGCGGCGGCCCGACCGGACGGGTGCTGCCCGGCCGGGGTTGTCCTACCTCGGTCTGACGGTCCTTCACCCCTCGGATGGACCACCCGCATCCGTTGGACCGATGTGCCGGCCCTCCTCCTCGCGGTCAACTGGTCACAACGCACGGATGTGCGCGCGGCCGGGCACCGGGTCCACCGGACGAGCCGGGCCACCGCGACGAGGGGGAAGGTGTTCGAGCGTGTCGACGGGCGCGAGTGGGGGTGCGCCGGGCCCAGCGGTCCGGCGCACCCGGCGGGAACGGGTGGCGACGGCGGCGGTGCGGCTCACCGCCGTGGTGCGCCGGGCCGGCGGGCTCGGCGCGTTCGCCCGCCGCGCGCCGGCCACCGCCGCCGCGCTGGCGGCGCTGTGGACGGTCGGCGCGGTCACCGGCAGCCTCTGGTCCGGCCCGTCCGACGAGCTGCTGGACCGCGTCGGCTTCGGCGTCACGTCCCCGCTGTGGACCGCGTTCACCTCCTCGCTGTGGTGCGCGAACCTCGCCGGTTACCTGGCGACCACCGCGCTGCTGGTGGTGTTCGGCCCCGTCGCGGAGCGCGAGTTCGGGTCGGCGCGCGCCGGCGGCCTGCTGGTCGCCTGCCACGTCCTCGGCGTGCTCGCCGGCAGCGGCCTGGTGCAGGTCGGCGCGGCAGCCGGGTGGAGCTGGCTGGACTACCTGGGCTACGACCTCGCCGTCGGCCCGTCGACCGGCGTCGTCGGCCTGGCCCTCGTGCTGAGCTTCCGCCTGCCGCCGCTGTGGCGGCGGCGGGTGCGGCTGCTGCTCGTGCTCGCGTTGCTGGTGCTGGCCCTGTACTCGGGGTACCTCCAGGACCTGCTGCGGCTGTGCGGCGGCGTGGTCGGGCTGGTGATCGGCGCGGTCGCCGTGCGCGGACGACCCGCGCCCGCCCCGCCGTCGCGCGAGGAGACCCGGCTGCTGGTCGCGCTGCTGATCGCCGCGTCCGCGCTGGGGCCGATCGTGGTGCTGGTGTCGCCCTACTCCAACGGGCCGCTGTCGTGGTTCGCCGACGTCCTCGCCGTGCCGCAGCCCGACGCGGGGACCCTGGCGTCCTACTGCGCCGATCCCGACCTCGTGGACCTGTGCCACACGCTGTCCACCCAGGCCGTGTACGACCGGCTGCCCGCGCTGCTGATGTCGGTCATGCCCGCGCTGCTGCTGCTCGTGCTCGCGGAGGGGCTGCGGCGCGGCCGGCGGTTCGCGTGGTGGGCCGCGCTCGCGGTCAACGTGGCCATGACCGGCCTGATCGGCTGGTACCTGTGGGAGGCGGTGCTGCTGGGCAGCACCACCCTGACCCCCAGCGTGCTGGTCGAGTACTGCATCCCGTTCCTGCTGCCGCTGGGGACCGTGGTCGTCCTGCTGCTCACCCGGGCGCACTTCCCGCTGGCCACGCCCGTGCGCCGGTTCTGGAAGACCACCACCGCCGGACTCGTCGGGCTCAGCGCCGTGTACCTGCTCGGCGGGTGGCTCGCGCGGGCGCAGTTCAGCCCGCAGCCCGACTTCGCCGACCTGCTCGCAGACCTGCCCGCGCGGTTCCTGCCGCCGGGGTACCTCGGCCTGGTGTCCACGCCGTTCCGACCTGAGGGCTTCCTCGCCGCCGTGCTGTTCGAGTACGTCGGCGCGGTGTTCTGGCTGATCGTGCTCGGCGCTCTCCTCCAGGCGTCGTGGAGCGCGCGTCGCGTGCAGGACGCGGACGCCGCCGCGCGTGCGCGTGAGCTGATGGTGGCGCACGGCGGGACGTCGTTCTCCTACATGACCACCTGGCACGGCAACCGCTACTGGTTCACGCCCGACGGGCGCGCGGTCGTCGCGTACCGCGTGGTGGCCACGATCGCGCTCACGGTCGGCGACCCCATCGGACCGCCCGACGCGTGCCGGGAAGCCGTGCGCGGGTTCGCGGCGTTCTGCGCGCACGAGGGCTGGACCCCGTGCCTGTACAGCATCAGCGAGGAGCTGCGCGACGAAGTCGCCCCGTTGGGCTGGCACGCCGTGCAGGTCGCCGAGGACACCGTCATCCCGCTGCCGGATCTCCAGTTCACCGGCAAGAAGTGGCAGGACGTGCGCACGGCGCTGAACAAGGCGGGCAAGCAGGGCATCACCGCCGAGTGGGTCCGCTACGCCGACGCGCCGCCCGCGCTCACCGACCAGATCCGGTCCATCTCGGCCGAGTGGGTGGCCGACAAGGGGCTGCCGGAGATGGGGTTCACGCTCGGCGGGCTGGAGGAGCTGTCCGGCGACGGCGTGCGGTGCCTGATCGCGGTCGACGCGGACCGGACCGTGCACGGCGTGACGAGCTGGCTGCCGGTGTACGTGGACGGCGAGGTCGCGGGCTGGACGCTGGACTTCATGCGGCGGCGGGCCACCGCGTTCACCGGCTCGATGGAGTTCCTGATCGCTTCGGCGGCGATGGCGTTCAAGGAGGAGGGGGCGGGGTTCCTCAGCCTGTCCGGGGCACCCCTGGCCCGGCTCGACCGGGGCGTGCGGGCGTGCGGGGTGCAGCGCGTGCTGGACTTCGCGGGGCAGGTCCTGGAACCGGTGTACGGCTTCCGCTCGCTGTTCGCGTTCAAGGCGAAGTTCCAGCCGGTCTACCGGCCGATGTTCATGGCCTACCCGGACCCGGCCGCGCTGCCCCGGATCGCCAACGCGGTGAGCCGCGCCTACCTGCCCGGCATGAACATCCGCCAGGGCGTCCGCCTGGCCCGGATGCTCGCCGCCCGCCGCGCCCGCCGCCCGTCCCTGTCCCGCCGCCCGTCCCTGTCCCGCTGACCGTCCCTGTCCCGCTGACCCCGGCCGGCCTCAGCCCGTGGCCAGCCGCCGCAGCCAGTCCTTCAGCAGCGCGGCCTCGGTCGGGCTCAGCGGGTGGGGATGCCGGTCCAGCGTCGAGTCGAGGGCCAGCGCGCGGGCGGCCGGCGAGGCATCGAGGTCCGGTCGTGCGTCGGTGGTGACCGAGGCCGGCACGATCTCCCGGGTGTGCGCCGACAGGTCGGGGTCGCCGCCGCCGGACGGATCGGTGATCAGGCTCAGCGTGACGCCCGTGCCGGCCGCCTGCCGGGCCGCGCCACGCCGTACATCAGCACGTAGAACGCCGGGTGCGCGAGCCCGAACCCGACGTGGACGTCCCACCCGCGCCGCAGGTCCTCCACCGGGTCGGCACCCGGCGGCGACGTCAGCTTGGCCGCGAGGTACCGCTCGAACCCGTGCGCGGCCACCGCGTCGAGCAGCCCCTGCTTGGCCCCGAACAGCCGGTACAGCGCAGGCGCCTGCACACCGGCCGCCGCCGCGACGGCCCGGGTGGACACCGCGTCGATCCCGCCCTCGGCCAACAACCCGGCCGCCGCCACGACGATCCGCTCCCGGGTGGTGCCGCCTTCAGTCGTGGAACAACGTCAACAGGGTCGCTGATAGCGCTGATAGTAGACGGCGACGACTTCGGTCCCGCCGCCGTCGTGGCACTGCTGGGCGAACCCGTGCCCGCCGCGCGTCACAGGGGCCGTACAGCGCACACGTTGCTAGCCTTCTCGGCCATGCGCGCCCTCTTCCCAGGATCGTTCGACCCGGTCACCCCGGGGCACCGGGACGTCCTCCGCCGGGCCGCGCGACTGTTCGACGAGGTCGTCGTGTGCGTGATGTCCAACCCGGACAAGGCCGGCCGTTCGCCCGTTGCCGAGCGGGTGGAGCGGCTGCGTGCCGAAGCGGCCGGGGTGGACAACGTCACGGTCGACTCGCACACCGGCGGCCTGCTGGTCGACTACTGCCGTCGCGCCGGGATCGACGTGGTGGTCCGGGGGGTCCGCAACACCCGGGACCTGGGGTACGAAACGTTGATGGCCCGGATGAACCACGAACTCGCCGGCGTCGAGACGCTGTTCATCGCGGCGGACCCGGAGCGGGCACACCTCTCGTCCACCCTCGTCACCGCGACGAGTCGGCACGACCCCGCCGTCCGCGCCGAATGAGGTGACCCGCCTGCCGGAGCGCGGAGCGCGGGGGGTGCGGGCCGAACGACCGGGGCACCCGTTGGCTCAGCCGGCGAGGTCCTTCTCGATCGCCGCGCAGGCCGCCAGCAGGGGTGGCAGCACCTCGCCGCGCAGGCGGTCCACCGGGGTGCGGCTGGCGTGCGTGGACACGTTGACCGCCGCCACCACCCGGCCCGACCGGTCGCGGACCGGGGCGGCTATCGAGCGGAGGCCCTCTTCCAGTTCCTGGTCGACCAGGGCCCAGCCCTGGTCGCGCACCTTGCCCACCTCGGCCCGCAGGTCGTCCGGCGAGGCGAGGGTGTGCGGCGTGAACGCCTCCAGCCGCACCGTGTCCAGGTACGCCGTGAACTCGCCGGCCGGCAACCCGGCCAGCAGCACGTGGCCCATGGAGGTGGCGTAGGCCGGGAAGCGGGTGCCCACGGTGATCGACACCGCCATGATCCGCGACACGGCGAACCTGGCCACGTACACCACGTCCGCCCCGTCCAGCACGGAGGCCGAAGTGGACTCCCGCACCTCCGCCGACAACCGCTCCAGGTGCGGCTGCGCCACGTCGGGCAGCGCCGCGCTGGACAGGAACGCGTACCCGAGTTCCAGCACCCGGGCCGTCAACGAGAACAGCTTGCCGTCGGTTCGCACGTAACCGAGGTCCACCAACGTGAGCAGGAACCGCCGCGCGCCGGCGCGGGTGAGGCCGGTGCGCTTGGCCACGTCGGTCAGCGTCAGCGCGGGGCTGTCGGCGGTGAACGCGCGGATCACCGCCAGGCCGCGCTCCAGCGACTGCACGTAGTGCGCCCCGCGCTCCGGCGATGTCTCCTGCTCGGTCATGGTGGCACCCACCCTATCCGCCGGTCGTCCCCGCTCCCACCTGCGACAGCCCCGCTGCCGCAGGTGTCCTGCACTTCCCGGCGCCTACGCCTCCAGCACTTCCCGGCGCCTACGCCTCCAGCACGACCGCCAGGCCCTGGCCCACGCCGATGCACAGCGCGGCCAGGCCCCACCCGCCGCCGCGCCGGCGCAGTTCGTGGGCGAGCTGGAGCACCACGCGGCCACCGGACGCGCCCAGCGGGTGGCCGAGGGCGATCGCGCCGCCGTTGACGTTCACGATCTCCGGGTCCAGTTCGGGCCAGTCCGTCAGGCACGCCAGCGACTGCGCGGCGAACGCCTCGTTCAGCTCGACCACCGCCAGGTCGCCCCAGCCGATGCCGGCGCGGCGCAGCGCGGTCTCCGCCGCCCGCACCGGGCCGAGGCCGAACGCCTGCGGGTCGACCCCGGCCGCGCCCCGGCCGGCGATCCGGGCCAGGGGCGTGCGGCCCAGGTCGGCGGCGGCCCGTGGCGAGCCGAGCAGGAGGGCCGCCGCGCCGTCGTTCAGGGGTGAGGAGTTGCCGGCCGTGACCGTCCCCTGTGGACGGAACGCGGGCTTGAGCGCGCCGAGCTTCGCCAGGCCGGTGTCGGCGCGGATGTTCTCGTCCCGCACCAGGTCCACGCCGGGCGGGGCGACGACGTGGTCGTCGTAGAAGCCGCTGTCCCACGCCCGGGCGGCGAGCCGGTGGCTGCGCAGGGCGAACTCGTCCTGCCGCTCGCGGGTCACGCCGTACCGCTCCGCGAGCTGCTCGGTGGCCTCGCCGAGCGGGACGGTCCACTCGGCGGGCATGGCGGGGTTGGTCATCCGCCAGCCGAGGGTGGTGGAGTGCAGCGTCTCGGGCCCGGCCGGGTACCCCTTGCCGGGCTTGAGCAGCACCCACGGGGCGCGGCTCATCGACTCGACGCCGCCCGCCACGACCAGGGACGCGTCGTCGACGGCGATGGTCCGCGACGCCTGCATCACGGCGTCCATGCCGGAGCCGCACAGGCGGTTCACGGTCGTGCCCGGGACGGAGGTGGGCCAGCCCGCGAGCAGGGTCGCCATCCGGGCGACGTTGCGGTTGTCCTCGCCCGCCTGGTTGGCGTCGCCGAACACCACCTCGTCCACGGTCGCCGGGTCGAGGTCGGCGCGGTCGCCGAGGGTGCGCACGACGTGCGCGGCGAGGTCGTCCGGGCGGGTGCCGGCGAGCGCGCCGCCGTAGCGGCCGAACGGGGTGCGCACGCCGTCGAGCACGAACACGTCGGTCACTGGGAGGTCTCCTTCAGCTCCCGCAGCGCGGCGAGCTCCTCGTCGGTGGGCGGGGGAGTGCGGCCGAGGTCGGGGGCGACGGCCAGGTCCCAGCCGGTCGCGGCCCGGACGTCGTCCACGGTCACGCCCCCGTGCAGGGCGGTGAGCACCAGTTCGGAGGTGTCGGGGTCGGGGCGGAAGACGCCGAGGTCGGTGATGACCAGCGTCGGGCCCGCGCCCCTGAGCCCCAGCCGCTCGCGCGCGCCCTTGCCCCGGCCGTGGCCGAACGAGGTGACGAAGTCGACCCGTTCGACGAACGACCGACTGCTCTGCCGGACCACGACGAACACCTCGCGGCACGACGCGGCGATCTCGGGCGCACCGCCCGCGCCGGGCAGCCGGACCTTCGGGTGGTGGTAGTCGCCGCCGATGACGGTCGTGTTGATGTTGCCGTACCTGTCGAGCTGGGCCGCGCCCAGGAACCCGACGTCGATCCGGCCGGGCTGCAACCAGTAGTTGAACACCTCGGGGACGCTGATCACCGCGTCGGCGGTCTCGGCCAGCACGCCGTCGCCGATGGAGGCGGGCAGCCGGTTCGGCTTGGACCCGAGCGTGCCCGACTCGTAGATCAGCACCAGGTCGGGCGCGTGCGTCCGGCGGGCCAGGTTGGCGGCGGTGGACGGCAGGCCGATGCCGACGAACACCCGCTGCCGGCCGGTCAGGGCGCGGGCGGCGGCGACCGCCATCATCTCGTCGGACGTGTAGCTCATGCCGCCTCCCTCACCTGGTCGAGCCACCGGCCGAACGCCTCGCGGTCCCGGCTGATGGGGTCCCACGCCGCGTAGTAGGCGTTGTCGCGCTCCGAGTAGCCCTGCGCGTACGAGGGGTGCGCGCCGCCCGGCACCTCGGCGACCCGGGTGACCGCCCAGGTGGGCAGCACGACCGCACCCGGCACGGGCGTCAGCTCGTCCACCACCTCCTCGACGGTGACCAGGCTGCGCCGCGCGGCCAGCACGGCTTCCTTCTGCACCCCGAGCAGCCCCCAGAGCTGCACGTTCCCGTTCCGGTCCGCGCGCTGGGCGTGCACGATGGCGACGTCGGGGTTCAACGCCGGCACGGCGGTCAGCTCCTCCCCGGTGAACGGGCAGGTGATGGGCTTGATGGTGGCGGTCACCGAGGGCAGGTCGGTGCCGACGTACCCGCGCAGCACGGCGAACGGCAGGCCCGACGCCCCGGCGACGTACCGGTTGGCCATGCCCGCGTGGCTGTGCTCCTCGATCTCCAGCGGCACCGGCCACGAGTGCTCCACCGCGTCCCGGAACCGGTGCAGCGACCCCACGCCGGGGTTGCCGCCCCACGAGAACACCAGCTTGCGGGCGCACCCCGCCCCGATGAGCTGGTCGTAGACGATGTCGGGCGTCATCCGCACCAGGGTCAGGTCGCGCCGCCCCTGGCGGATGATCTCGTGCCCCGCCGCCGTCGGGATGAGGTGGGTGAACCCCTCCAGGGCCACCACGTCCCCGTCGCCGACGAGCTCGGCGACCGCCTCCGCCAACGTTCCGATCTCCGCCACAGCACCTCATGAGTTCGCATACCGAACAGAAGTTCTACATACGAACATAGGAGCCGACGCGGGTCCGGTCAACCCCCCGGGGACGCCGAACGCCCGCCCCGGGCGACGGGACGGGCGTTCGGCAGGCGGTGTCACGAGCGCTTGAGCCGCCGCCTCAGCTCGGCGACCAGTTCTTCGTCGCTCAACTCGGCCGGGTTGGGGCGGGTGTGCCGCAACTGCGCCTCCTCGGGGGTCAGCAGCTCGGCGGCCACCAGCACCTCCAGCGGGCTGACCTCGAACAGCTTGGAGATGGCGCGGGCCGTCTCGATGCTGATCGACTTGCCGCGCCGCCAGTCGGTGAACCGGCTGCGGTGCACGCCGGTGGCGCGGGCCAGGTCTCCCGTGTTCAGGCCGCGGTTCTCCAGGTTGGTCTCGATGTAGGTCCACAGGGGCGACGGCGGGAGGTTCTGCTCTGAGCTCACGGGAGACATACTAGTTGCGCGTACGCAACGCTCAAAGGTTGCGTGCGCACGTCCCTCGGTTGAGTGAACCCGCCACCCGAACGGACGGCGGTGGAAGACTGGACGAGTGATCGAACAGCCCGATCCGACGCCGAACGGCGCGTTCCCGCTGACGCCGACCCCCATCCACGTGCCCGACGAGGTGCTGACCGACCTGAGGAGGCGGCTCGAACTGACCCGGTGGCCGGACGACGCCGGCAACGAGGACTGGTACTACGGCGTGAACCGCGCGTACCTGCGCGAGCTGGTCGACTACTGGCTCACCGAGTACGACTGGCGCGCGGCCGAGGCGGCGATGAACGCCTACGAGCACTACCGGGTCACGGTGGACGGCGTCCCGGTGCACTTCATGCGCAAGCCCGGCGTCGGCCCCGCGCCCATCCCGCTCATCCTGACCCACGGGTGGCCGTGGACGTTCTGGCACTGGGCGAAGGTCGTGGACCCGCTCGCCGACCCCGGCGCGCACGGCGGCGACCCGGCCGAGGCGTTCGACGTGATCGTGCCGTCGTTCCCCGGCTTCGGCTTCTCCACGCCGCTGCCGGACCACCCGGACCTGAACTTCTGGAAGGTCGCGGACCTCTGGCAGCGGCTGATGACCGACGTCCTCGGCCACACCCGCTACGCCGCCGCCGGGTGCGACGTGGGCGCGCTGGTCACCGGCCAGCTCGGGCACAAGTACGCGGACTCGCTGCACGCCATCCACATCGGGTCCGGCCAGATGCTCACCCTGTTCAACGGCGACCGCGCGTGGGACCTGACCGGTGGGCGGCCCATCCCCGACGACCTGCCGGCGGAGGCCCGGGAGCGGCTGCTCGCGCTGGAGCACCGGTTCGCCGGCCACCTCGCCGCGCACGTGCTCGCGCCCAGCACGCTCGCGTACGGCCTGACGGACTCGCCGGCCGGGATGCTGGCCTGGATCCTCGAACGGTGGATCACCTGGAGCGACAACGGCGGCGACGTCGAGTCGGTGTTCTCCAAGGACGACCTGCTCACCCACGCGATGATCTACTGGGTGAACAACGCGATCTCGACGTCGATCCGCACCTACGCCAACAACAACCGGTACCCGTGGCAGCCGTCGCACGACCGGTGGCCGGTGGTCGAGGCGCCGACGGGCATCACGTTCGTGGGCCACGAGAACCCGCCCGGCGTCACCACCGACCAGCGGGTGCGCTCCTTCGCCGACAGCGAGCGGGGCCGCTGGTACAACCACGTCAACCTCACCGCGCACGACCGGGGAGGCCACTTCATCCCGTGGGAGATCCCGGACCGGTGGGTGGACGACCTGCGCCGCACGTTCCGGGGCCGCCGCTGACGGCGTCAGGACCCCAGGAAGCGGCCCAGGGCGGTGAGCAGGCGGTCCACCTCGGCGTCGGTGGTGTAGAGCGCGAGGCCGATGCGCAGCCCGCCGGCGTCGCCGAGGCCGAGGTGGCGGGACGCCTCCAGGGCGTAGAACGAGCCGGCCGGCGCGTTGACGCCCTCGCCGGCCAGGAACCGGTACGCGTCGGCCGGGTCGCGGTCGGCGAAGGTGACCAGGAGCGTCGGGGTGCGGGAGCCGGCCCGCGACCGCACCACGACCCCCGGCAGCTCCCGCAGCCCGGCCTCCGCGACGTCGCGCAGCCGGTCCTCGTGCGCCCCCGCGACCTGCCACGACGCCACGATGCGCGCCCGCCGGTCACCGGTTCCCCCGGCCAGGTCGGCGATGAAGTCCACGGCGGCCGTGGTGCCGGCCAGCAGCTCGTACGGCAGCGTGCCCAGCTCGAAGCGCTCGGGGACCGCGTCGGAGGACGGGAGCAGCTTGTCGGGGTGCAGGGTCGCCAGCAGCCCGGGGTCGGCGGCCAGCACGCCGCAGTGCGGTCCGAAGAACTTGTACGGCGAGCACACGAAGAAGTCCGCGCCGAGTTCGGCCACGTCCACTGCGCTGTGCGCGGTCAGGTGCACGCCGTCCACGAAGAACAGCGCGCCGCGCTCGTGCACCAGGCGGGCGATGGCGGCCAGCGGCGGCCGGGTGCCGATCAGGTTGGACGCCCCGGTCACCGCCACCAGCCGGGTCCGCTCGGACAGGACCGCCGCCACGTCGTCGGGCGTCAGCTCGCCGGTCGCCGGGTCGAACTCCGCCCACCGCGCCACCGCGCCGACCTGCTCGGCTGCCTGCAACCACGGCCGGATGTTCGCGTCGTGGTCCAGCCGGCTCACCACCACCTCGTCGCCCGGCTGCCACGTCCTGGCCAGCGCGCGGGCGAACTCGTAGGTCAGCGCGGTGGCGCTGCGCCCGAACACGATCCCGGAGGGGTCGGCGGCCAGCAGGTCGGCCATCGCCCGGCGCGCGGCCCGCACCACGTCGTCGGCCGCGCGCTCGGCGGCGGTGACCGACCCCCGGTTGGAGATCGAGGAGGTCATCACGTCCCGCACGGCGTCGGCGACGGCGGCGGGCACCTGGGACCCGCCCGGACCGTCGAAGTGCGCGGTGCCGGAGGCCAGGGACGGGAAGCGGTCGCGGACGGCCTGGACGTCGTAGCTCATGCGCCCACTCTGTCAGCCCGACCCGGTTCGGGGGGCACGGCCGGCGGTTCGGCTCGCGGCGCGCGGCGGTGGCGGCGTGCAGGTCGCGCCGGCCGTCGCCGCGTGGACCGACTCGGCGCGGCGTGCCCCGGCGGTTGACGGGGCGGAGGCGCGAGGACGCGCACCCGGCGTGCACCGGGTGTCGCGTCCCGGCCGACGACCGGTGTGGCGGCCTGGGGGTGCCGCCCGGTCCGGCCGTCGGGGAGGGAGCGGCGTCCCGATCGCCGCTCCGGGTCCGGCGGTGCGGCCGGCGCTCGACGACGCGGGCCGCTGTTCGTGCCGGCCCCCAGTCTGGCACCGGGGCCGGGCCGGTCGCAGGGTCGGAAGTCCCGCGTGCGCAGGGACCCCGGTACCGCCCGGGGGTGGGCCCGTCCGCCGCGAGCCCGCTCAACCGGCGACGGTCTCCTGCTCGGAGCCGGCTCCCCGGTCGGTGGCGGACTCGGCGGGCCAGGTGCCGCACAGGTGGTGGCGCAGCAGCGCGGCGTGGGACAGGGGGCTCGACAGGTCCGCGATGTCGCCGTTGGTCGTGTAGTCGAGCAGCACCACGTCCCGGCCGGTCGCCAGGCCGCGCAGCGCGGCGACCTCGTCCACCACCCGGTTCTCCAGGACCCACCGGTAGACCGGCAGGTAGATGCGCCGCCGCGCCTCCTCGTAGGGGAGCAGTTCCGCGCCGTGCGCGCCGGCGCGGTGGCCGAGCACCTCGCCGAACCGGCGGACGGTCCGCTTGAGCCCGGTCATCCCGGTGACCCGGAGCTTGGCCAGGTCGACGTCCGCCTCCCGGAACACCTTGAGCGCCTGCCAGATGCCCTCGACCGACGCCCCCGTCACGTGCGGCGTGAACGGCACCGGTATCCCGCCGTGCGGGTAGAACGGGCTGAGCCGGACCCACGGTTCCGGGCCGCGCGAGGTCACGTCGACCACCACCGCGCCCGGGTGCGCGTTCTCGACCGACACCGCGCTGCGCCGCCGGCTCACCACGTGCACCGCCACGTTCCCACCCCCACGTCCCCCGCGCTCCCGCCCCGGCGGATCACCGGGCCCCGACACCGTAGCGGCGGGGTCCGACACCGTCCTCTCCGCCTACCTGATACCCATACGGGGTAAGGGTGTGGGGAGGATCTCGCGGAAGTTGACATCCATATACCCCCTGGGGGTATAAATGCGGTGAGCGGAAGGAGCGGGACATGCGGGTCCGCAGCACTGGCAAGGACGACCACCTGGCCCGGCTGCGCCGGGTGGAGGGCCAGGTCCGGGGGTTGCAGCGGATGGTGGCGGACGACGAGTACTGCATCGACGTGCTCACCCAGATCTCCGCCGCCACCAAGGCGCTCCAGGCGGTCTCCCTCGGGCTGCTCGACCAGCACCTCAAGCACTGCGTGGCCGACGCGCTCGCGCAGGGCGGCGACAACGCGGACGAGAAGCTCCGCGAGGCCGGCGAGGCGATCGCCCGCCTGGTCCGCTCCTGAGAACGACCTCGAGGCCCGTCGGGGCCCCGGGCACCCCACGAGGAGGAACCGCACCGATGGCAGAGTCCACTTTCACCGTCACCGGCATGACCTGCGGCCACTGCGCGGCGTCCGTGACCGAGGAGGTCACCCGGATCGCCGGCGTCACCGACGTGGCGGTCGACGTGCCCACGGGCGCGGTCACCGTCACCAGCGCCGCGCCGGTCGCCGAGGCCGACGTGCGCGCGGCGGTCGAAGAGGCGGGCTACGCGCTCGCCCCCTGAGCAGGACCCACCGGAGCCCGCCCGAGCGGGGCGGGCTCCCGTTCCACGAGGAAGACACCATGAGCACAACAGCGAAGCTCTCCGCCTACGGTGTGGCGCTCGTCCTGGTCGCGGGTGCGGCCTGGGCGGTCGGGAGCGCTGTCGGTCCCCTCCGCGCCGATCCCGCCGAGCGCGGTCACGGCGGTGCGCACGGCGGCGAGGACGCCGGGCACGGGGACGGTCACGGCGCCACCGTCGCGGAGGCCGAGCAGGACCAGCCCGCCGGGTTGGCGTCGTCCAGGGGCGGCTACACCCTCACGCCCACCGACCCGACGCCCGTGGCGGGAACCCCCTTCACCTTCCGGATCGACGACCACGACGGTCGCGCGGTCACCGCGTTCGAGGTCGAGCACGACGAGCGGATGCACCTCGTCGTCGTGCGCCGCGACACCGCCGGCTTCCGGCACGTGCACCCGGCGATGGCACCGGACGGCACCTGGTCGGTGCCGCTCGACCTGCCCGACGCGGGCACCTACCGGGTGTTCGCCGACTTCACGCCGACCGGCGGCCCGGCGCTCACGCTCGGCGCGGACGTCTCGGTGCCCGGCCCGTTCGAGCCCCGCGCCTTCGCCCCGTCGCGGGTCGCCGAGGTCGACGGCTACCAGGTCCGCCTGACCGGCGACCTGGTGCCCGGCGAGGCGTCGCCGATCACGTTGACGGTGGCGAAGGACGGCTCGCCGGTGACCGACCTGGAGCCGTACCTCGCGGCCTACGGGCACCTGGTGGCGCTGCGGCACGGTGACCTCGCCTACCTGCACGTGCACCCGGACGGTTCGCCCGGCGACGGCAGGACCGCGCCGGGCCCCGGCATCGCGTTCGTCGCCGAGGTGCCCACCGCCGGGACCTACCGGCTGTTCCTGGACTTCCGGCACGCGGGCGCGGTGCGCACCGCCGAGTTCACCGTGGAGGCGGGTCGTGGCCGCTGACCTGGAACTGTCGATCACCGGCATGACCTGCGCGTCGTGCGCGGCCCGGATCGAGCGCCGGCTCAACCGGCTCGACGGCGTGACCGCGACGGTCAACTACGCCACCGAGAAGGCCAAGGTCACCTTCCCCGAGGGGCTCGACCCGGCCGAACTGGTCGCGCAGGTCGAGGCCGCCGGCTACGGGGCGACCGCGCCCCGCCCGGAGTCCGCGCCGGAGCCCGACCCGGCGCAGGCGCAGGACCCGACCTCGGCGCTGCGGCAGCGGCTGGTGGTCTCGACCGCCCTGTCCGTGCCCGTGGTGGCCATGGCGATGGTGCCCGCGCTCCAGTTCACCCACTGGCAGTGGATCTCGCTGGTGCTGGCCGCCCCGGTGCTGGTGTGGGGCGCGCTGCCGTTCCACCGCGCGGCGTGGACGAACCTGCGGCACGGCGCGGCCACGATGGACACGCTCATCTCGATGGGGACGCTGGCCGCGTTCGCCTGGTCGCTGTACGCGCTGCTGTTCGGCACGGCGGGCACGCCCGGCATGACGCACCCGTTCGAGCTGACCATCGCGCCCTCGGACGGCGCGGGCTCGATCTACCTGGAGGTCGCGGCCGGGGTGACCACGTTCATCCTGGCGGGCCGCTACTTCGAGGCGCGCTCCAAGCGCCGGGCCGGCGCGGCGCTGCGGGCGCTGCTGGAGCTGGGCGCGAAGGACGTGGCGGTGCTGCGCGACGGCCGCGAGGCGCGCGTCCCGATCGCGGACCTCGTGGTCGGCGACCGGTTCGTGGTGCGGCCGGGGGAGAAGATCGCCACCGACGGCGTGGTCGAGGACGGCGGCTCGGCGGTGGACGCGAGCACGGTGACCGGCGAGTCGGTGCCGGTCGAGGTCGGCCCGGGGGACGCCGTGGTCGGTGCGACGGTCAACGCCGGCGGCCGGCTCGTGGTCCGGGCGACCCGGGTCGGCGGCGACACCCAGTTGGCGCGGATGGCGAAGCTGGTGGAGGACGCGCAGAACGGCAAGGCGCGGGCGCAGCGGCTGGCCGACCGGGTGTCGGCGGTGTTCGTGCCGGTCGTGATCGCGCTGGCGGTCGGGACGCTCGCGTTCTGGCTGGGCACCGGCGAGGGGGTGGCGGCGGCCTTCACCGCCGGGGTCGCCGTGCTGATCATCGCCTGCCCGTGCGCGCTGGGCCTGGCCACGCCGACCGCGCTGCTGGTCGGCACCGGCCGGGGCGCGCAGCTCGGCATCCTGATCAAGGGGCCGGAGGTGCTGGAGTCGACCCGCCGGGTGGACACCGTGGTGCTGGACAAGACCGGCACCGTCACCACCGGCCGGATGGGCCTGGCCGCCGTGCACACCGCGACCGGCACCACCGAGGAGGACGTGCTGCGGCTGGCGGGCGCGGTGGAGGACGCCTCGGAGCACCCGGTGGCGAAGGCGGTCGCGGCCGGTGCCCGCGCCCGGGTCGGCGGGCTGCCGGCCGTGGACGGGTTCCGGAACATCGCCGGCCTGGGCGTGCAGGGCGTGGTCGACGGGCACGCCGTGGTCGTCGGTCGGGAGCGCCTGCTCGCCGAGTGGGGCGTGCACCTGGACGAGGACCTGGCGCGCGCCAAGCAGGACGCCGAACGGCTGGGCCGCACGGCCGTGCTGGTGGCGTGGGACGGCGTGGCGCGGGCGGTCCTGGTGGTCGCCGACGCGGTGAAGCCCACGTCGGCCGAGGCGATCCGGCGGCTGCGCGGTCTCGGCCTCGACCCGGTGCTGCTGACCGGCGACAACGAGGCCGCCGCCCGCGCGGTGGCCGCCGAGGTGGGCGTGACCGAGGTGTTCGCCGAGGTGCTGCCGCAGGACAAGGTGGACGTGGTGGCCCGGTTGCAGGCGGAGGGCAGGGTCGTGGCGATGGTCGGCGACGGCGTGAACGACGCGGCGGCGCTGGCCGAGGCCGACCTGGGCCTGGCGCTGGGCACCGGCACCGACGCGGCGATCGAGGCGGGCGACCTGACCCTGGTGCGGGGCGACCTGATGGCGGCGGTGGACGCGATCCGGCTGTCGCGCCGGACGTTGGCGACGATCAAGGGCAACCTGTTCTGGGCGTTCGCCTACAACGTGGCGGCCCTGCCGCTGGCGGCGGCGGGGTTGCTCAACCCGATGCTCGCGGGCGCGGCGATGGCGTTCTCGTCGGTCTTCGTGGTGTCGAACAGCCTGCGGCTGCGGGCGTTCCGGGGCACCACCCCGACCACCCCGACGACGACCCCGACCGCACGGCCGACCCTGCCCACCCCGGTCGGCTGATCGCCACACCGCCCGGCCGGCCAACCCGCCGGCGGGTTGGCTGCCGCGCCGCCCGGTCGGCCGGGTTGGCTGCCGCGCCGCCTGGACGACCGGATGGCCGCCGGTCGACCAGGCGGCGGTGGCCCGGAGCCCGTGCGGCTCCGGGCCACCGCTCCGCGCCCGGAGTCGGCTGTTCGGCCGGCGGGGCGGCGGCCTTGCCCCTGGTGTGGCCCAGCGCTGACCAGGAAAGCCGGCAACGGCTGGTCGAGGCCGTGTGGGCGCTCGCCGTCCGCAGCGGCCCCGACGGGGTCACCCTGCGCGGGGTCGCGGCCGAGGCCGGCGTGTCGATGGGACAGGTGCAGCACTACTTCCCGACCATGGAGGCGCTGGTCCGGGACGCCCTCGAACGGTCCGTGCGCGCGGTGAGCAGCCGGGTGGAGCGGGCGATCACCGCCCTCGGCGACGCCGGGCCCGAGGTCGTGCTGCGGGAGTGCCTGCACGCGCCGGCCGCCGGCCACCGGCCTCGGCGTGGACGTCGCGATCGGCCACCGCACCCCCGAGGCCGCCCGCGCGGTGCCGGACCACCACCTCGACCGGGCGCTGGGCACGGCGGTCACCGGGTGAGCAGATCCCGCAGCGCCCGCACGACGTCGGCCGGCGCCTCCTCGGCCATGAAGTGCCCGGAGGTCACGGTCTCGTGCACCAGGTCGTCGGCCCACGCCCGCCACCGGCCCACCGCGTCGAAGCCCAGCGCGGCACCCCAGTCCTGCTGGAGCACGGTCACCGGCATCCGCAGCCGGCGACCGGCCGCCCGGTCCTGCTCGTCGTCGGCCACGTCCACGCCCGCCGACGCCCGGAAGTCCGCCACGATCGAGTCGACCGCCGCGCGGGACGCGGTCAGGTAGGCGTCGCGCACGTCGGCCAGCGCCCCGGGCCGGGTCGCCCAGGCGTCCAGGAAGTGCCCGAAGAACGCGTCCGGGGCACCCGCGATGAGCTGCTCCGGCAGGCCGGGGGGCTGCGCCATGAGGAAGAGGTGGAAGCCGACGGCCGCCGACCGGCCCCGCATGACCTCCCAGGAGTCGAGCGTCGGCAGGACGTCCAGCGACGCCAGGTGGGTGACCGCGTCGGGGTGGTCCAGGCCGGTGCGGAACGCGACGAGCGCGCCCCGGTCGTGGCCGGCCAGCGCGAACCGGTCGAAGCCGAGCGCGGCGGCCACGGCCACCACGTCGGAGGCCATCGTGCGCTTGGCGTAGGTGCGGCCGGTGTCGGCGGGCCGGTCGCTGTCGCCGTAGCCGCGCAGGTCGGGGCAGATGACGGTGTGGTCGGCGGCCAGGTCGGCGGCGACGTGCCGCCACATCAGGTGGGTCTGGGGGAAGCCGTGCAGCAGCACGACCGGGCTCCCCGAGCCGCCCACGGCCACGTTCAGCCGCACCCCGTCGGCGACGGTCACGCGGTGCCGGGCGAATCCGGAGATGGTCATCGGTGCGTTCCTCTCGATCGGTGCCACCAGGGAACCCGGTCCCGGTCAGCAACCGGTCAGCATCCGGTTCATGCAGCCCTGACCTGCGTCGATGGCTTCAGCGCTAGGCTGACCGGGTGATGGACTTCGGGGTGCTCGGCCCGCTCACCGCGAGCGGTCCCGGCGGCCCGGCCGACCTGCGCGGGCCGAGGCACCGGGCGGTGCTGGCCCGGCTCCTGGTCGCCCGGGGCCGGGTGGTCCCGCTGTCCCGGCTGGTCGACGACCTGTGGCCGGACCCGCCCGCCGGCGCGGTCGGCGCGGTGCGCAGCTTCGTGTTCACCCTGCGCCGCGCGCTGGAACCCGACCGGCCCGCGCGCACCCCGCCGCGCCTGCTGGTTGACCGCCGCCCCCGGCTACGCGCTGGTCACCGACCGGGTGGACGCGGTGCGCTTCGAGGCCGCCGTGCACGACTGCCGCGACCGGCTGGCCGCCGGCGATCCCCGGGCCGCGCTGGACCGCGCCGACGCCGGGCTGGCGCTGTGGCGGGGACCGGCGTACCCCGAGTTCGCCGACGAGCCGTGGGCGCGCGGCGAGGTCACCCGGCTGGACGAGCTGCGGCTGCTGGCCGTCGAACGCCGGGTGGAGGCGGTGCTGGCGCTGGGTCGCCCGGCCGAGGCGGTCGCCGACCTGGAGGCGCACCTCGCCGCGCTGCCGTGGCGGGAGAACGCGTGGCGGCTGCTGGCGCTCGCCCTCTACCGGTCCGGTCGCCAGGCCGACGCGTTGAGCGCGCTGCGCCGGGCCCGGGAGTCGCTGGCCGGTGAGCTGGGCGTCGACCCCGGCCCGGAGCTGCGCCGGCTGGAGGCGGACATCCTCGACCACGCGCCGCACCTGGCCGGTCCGCCCGCGCCGGTCGTGCCCGCCGGTCGGGCGTTCGTGGGGCGGGAAGCGGAACTGTCCCGGCTGCTGGGCGCGGCGGCCGGGGTCGGCGCGCGGCGGCGGCTCGGCGTGGCCCTGGTGTCCGGCGACGCGGGCGCGGGCAAGACCGCGCTGGTCGGTGAACTGGCCGCCCGGCTGGCCGGCTGGACCGCCGAGTGGAGCCGGCACCACGAGCAGGGCGGTGGCCGGCTGCTGCCCGACGACACCCGGCCGGACCGGCGTCAGGCGCTGGTCGACCACCTGGCCGCCGCTCCCGGACCGCTGCTGCTCGTGGTGGACGACCTGCACTGGGCGGGGGAGGACGTGCTGGCGCTGCTGGCGTCCCTGGTCGCCGAACCGGTCGAGCTGCCGGTGCTGGTCGTCGGCACCTACCGGAGCACGGAGACCTCCGCCGCGCTCGGAGAGGCGCTGGGCCGGCTGGCGCGCGCCGAACCGGTCCGGGTCCGCCTAAGCGGGCTGCCCGAGCCGGACCTGACCCGGCTGGTGCGCGCGACCGCCGGCCGGGAGGTGGACGACGCCACCGCCCGCGCCGTCTTCCGGCGCAGCGGCGGCAACCCGTTCTTCGCGCGCGAACTGGCCCGGCTGCTGGACGACGAGGGCGCGGAGGTGCTGTCCGCCGTCCCCGAGGGCGTGCGGGACGTCATCCGCCGCCGCACGGGCGGGCTCATCCCGCGACACCGGCAGGTGCTCCGCCTCGCCTCGGTGATCGGCCGCGACGTCGACCTGGACGTGCTGGTCGCGGTGGCGGGCGCGGAGGAAGAGGTGCTCGACGCGGTCGAGTCCGCGCAGGCGTCGGGCTTCCTCGTCGAACGCGGGCCGGACGCGGTGCGGTTCTCGCACGACCTGGTGCGCGACACGCTCTACGCCGACATCCCCTCGTCACGCCGGTCGCGCTGGCACGCGGCCGTCGCGGAAGCCGTGGCACGCGAGCGGCCCGACGACGTGGAAACCACCGCCCACCACTACGTGCGCGCAGGGAGCCGGGCCACCGCGCCGGAAGCGGCCCGGTTCGCCCGAGCTGCGGCGCGACGCGCCGAACGCCGGTTCGCACCGCACGAGGCCGTCCGGTGGTGGCGCGAGGCCGTCGCCGCGCACGACCGCGCCCGGGACGACGGGCGGGCGCGCTCGGCGGCGGTCATGGGGCAGGTGCGGGCGCTGGCCGTGACGGGGGAGCTGGCCGCCGCCCGCCGGCTGCGGGCCGAGGCGCTGACCGCCGTGGAGCGGCTCGGCGACCCGGAGCTGACCGCCGCCGTGGTCGGGTCGTTCGACGTGCCCGCGATCTGGACCGGCAACGACGACCAGGCGCTGGCCGACCAGGTGGTCGCGGTGGCGGGGCGCACGCTCGCCGCGCTGGCCCCGGACCGGCTCGCGCCCCGGGCGCGGCTGCTCGCCACCGTCGCGCTGGAGCTGCGCGGCACGTCCGGCGACCGGGGCGGGGCCGCCGCCCGCGAAGCCGAGGAGATCGCCCGCCGGCTGGGCGACCCGGCGCTGCTCGCGTTCGCGCTCAACGGCCGGTTCATGCAGTCCTTCGACCGCGCGGGCCGCGCGCCGCACCGCGTCCGCCTCGGCCGCGACCTGCTCGCCGTGGCCACGCGGCACGGGCTGGTGCCCTTCGAGGTGCTGGCCCACCTCGTGCTGCTGCAAGCACATTCGGCGCTCGCCGAGTTCGGTGCCGCCGACGGGCACGCGGCGACCGTGGACCGCGTCGCCGAACGCCACGAACTCCCGCTGGTCGGCGTGTTCACCCAGTGGTACGCGGCTCTGCGGGCCTCTGCGGCGGGCCGGGACACCGACGCGCGGGCCGCCTACCGCGTCGCCGCCGGCCGGCTGGGCAGTACCGGGATGGTCGGGCTGGAAGCAGGCATCCGGCCGTTCGCGCTGCTGTGCCACGGCATCCGGGTCGGCGCACCGGTCCGCGTGGACCTCGCCGAGGACTGGGGCCCGTACCGGCCGTGGGCGCTCGCGCTGCACCTGCTCGACGCCGGCCGGGCCGCCGAGGCGCGCGCCGTCGTGCGGGAGTCGCCGCGCGACCTGCTGTTCGAGGCGCGCACCTGGCTCACCGGGGAGGTCGCGCTCGGTCTCCGCGACGGTGACCTGATGGGTGAGGTCTACACGGCGTTGGTGCCGGCGGCCGGCGAGCTGGCCGGTGCGGGCAGCGGGCTGCTCACGCTCGGCCCGGTGGCCGGGCTGCTCGGTCGGCTGGCCGCCGCGCTGGGCCGCCCGCAGGACGCGCACGCGCATTTCCGGCGGGCCCGCGAACTGGACCGGGCGGCCGGCGCGGCACCCCCGGAAAAGGCGTCGCGCGAATGATCGGCGGAACGCGGCGGCCGATCTCCGACCAGCGTGCGCCTGTCGCGGGGGCGGTGGTGCGCCCCCGCGACAGGCCGCTGCGCACGACTCCCGGTCAGCGCTGCTGGTAGGTCAGGCAGTTGGCCGCGTGGTCGCCTGAACCCGGGCCCACGCGCACGTCGGAGGCGGTGCACTCCAGCTGCTGGTTGTGCACGCAGTCGGTCCGCGAGCAGGCCCCGACCTGCGCGACGACCTTGGGCAGGCCGCCCTTGGTGTCCAGCGGGACGAACGTGCCGCAGTCCGCCGTGCCGTTCACGCCGCTGACCGTGATGGCGAACGCGTGGCAGCCGTCGTGGTTGTACGAACAGCCCGCAACGGTGCACGAGCTGACCGCGGGCATTTCGGTGGTGGTCATAGTCGCTCCTCATGCCGGTTCGGTACCCGGAACATTGCCACCGCCATTCCAAGGTCGCAACACGAGAATGATTAGGTAAGCCTAACCGCAGTCCATTGTTTTGCTATTGGCGGCGCATTTACCGGGGGTTTCGCGTGACCCGGCCGGGGGCACGCCGGCGCGACACACCGCCGGGTGCTCGCCGATCAGGTGACGCTTGGCCGGCATCGTGGTCGGGTACACACGTTCGAAGGTCGCTGGATCGGGTCATGAGTGCTCGACGCGCGCCGCGGGAATGGGAGCAGTGGTGGAGGAGCGCACCATCGCGGGCCGGTACCGGCTGACGGACCGGATCGGCGCGGGTGGCATGGGTGTCGTGTGGCGGGCCGAGGACACCCGGCTGCGGCGCATCGTGGCGGTCAAGGAACTGCTCGCCCGCAACGGTTTCGACGCCGACTCGGCCAAGCGGGCGGTGCGCGAGGGCCGGATCGCCGCGCGGCTCCAGCACGCGAACGTGATCGCGCTCTACGACGTCGTGGAGGACGACGAGCGGCCGTGGCTGGTGATGGAGTACCTCCCGTCCCGCAGCCTGGCGACGGTGCTGGCCGAGCGCGGCACGCTGCCGCCCGACGAGGTGCGCCGGATCGGCCACCAGCTCGCCGCCGGGCTCGCGTCCGCGCACGAGGCGGGCGTCATCCACCGGGACGTCAAGCCCGGCAACGTGCTGGTGACCGAGTTCGGCACGGTGAAGGTGACCGACTTCGGCACCTCGCGGGTCGCCGGCGAGGGCACGCTCACCGCGTCCGGGATGCTCGTCGGCACGCCCGCCTACCTCGCGCCGGAGGTCGCCCTCGGCGCGGACCCCGGCTTCCCGTCCGACGTGTTCGGCGTCGGCGCGACGCTCTACGCGGCGCTGGAGGGCGGACCGCCGTTCGGCGTGGACGGCAACCCGATCCTGCTGCTGCACCGGGCCGCCGAGGGCAAGTACCCGCCGCCGGCGAACGCCGGGCCGCTGGAGCCGATCCTCACCCGGCTGCTCGACCGCGACCCCGCCAACCGGCCCACCATGGCCGAGGCGGAGCGGATGCTGGCCGAGCAGTCCGCCGAGCCCGCCACCGTGCTGGCACCGGCCCTGCCCTTCGCCGCCGCCACCCGGATCGTGCTCCCGGTGCTCGACCCGCCGGCGGAGACCGGCCCGTCCGAGCCGCTGCCCGCTGACCTGCCGCACACCGAACCGCCGCGCGCCGAGGTGCCGCCCACGGCAGCGCAACCCGAGGAACCCCAGTCCGACCAGCCCCAGTCCGACCAGCCCCGGCCCGGGGAACCGCCGCACGCCGAACCGCAGCCGGACGAGGAGCGGACCGCCGAAACGGCTGCCGCCGACGCGCCGGCCGGTGCAGCGCCCGCCGAAGCGCCGCCCGTCGACCCGCCACCTGCCGGAGCGGGGACCGCCGAGGAGTCGTCCGGAGCGCCGGCCGGGGCGGCGGCCACCACGGTCCGCGACGAACCGGCGGTCGGCGCGGCGGCGACCACGCCGGCCGCCACCGTGCCCGCCGGCACGCCAGCGACCACCCCCGCCGCCGCCCCGGTCGCCGCCACCCGGCCTGCGGCCAGGCCCGCCGCCGCGCCGCCCGCCACCCCTCCCGGCCAGGACGGCGAGCCCGGCGGGGAAGACGGCGGACGGAGGCGGATCACGCTGGTCGCCGCCGGACTCGTCGTGCTGCTCGGCATCGTGCTGGTGGTGGCGCTCAACCGGGCCTGGGACGTCCCCGACGGCGGGGGGATCGACGACACCACGACCGGTGCCGGCACGTCGACCGGCGGCCAGGACCCGACCGGGGAAGGGCAGACCGGGGAAGGGCAGACCGGCCAGGACCCCACCGGCCAGGACCCCACCGGGCAGCCGCAGGACCCGACCTCGGGTCAACCGACCGGCCAGTCCACGACCGCGCCGCCCACCACCACGACGGCCGCCCAGCCGGTGGGGCCGGACCAGGCGCTCACCGACTACTACGCGTTGCTCCCCGGCGACACGGCGACCGCGTTCACCCGGTTGACGGACCGCTTCAAGGCCGGTCGCCAGCTCACCCCGGCGGGCTACCAGCAGTACTGGTCCGGGGTGGCGTCCGTGACGCTCTCCGAGGTGCGGGTCGAGGGCGACCGGGTGGTCGCGCGGGTGACGACCGCCTACCGCGACGGGCGCACGGAGGTCGAGCTGAACTCCTACGCCCTGGTCCGGGTGGGTGGCGGCTGGGCCGTCGACCAGCAGGACAAGATCGGCTGAGCGGTCGTCGGCGGGGTCCGGGGAGGGGCACCTCGTGGTTGCGTCCGTCCACATGGTGGAACCCCGGGTGGACGGAGGCCTCGGATGTTGATCTTCGGATATGATGGGGCACCTGGGAGCGAGAGGCGCTGCAACGGATGTCAATCCGCCACGCTCGCCCCGGTGACCACCGGACAAGGGCGCCTTCCATGTCAATGGGAGGTGTCCGGATGAACGGATCGGCCAGGATCGACGCCCTGCGGCAGCTCATGGACCGGCGGGTGGCCGTGCTCGACGGCGCGTGGGGCACGATGCTCCAGGAGGCCGGTCTCGCCCCCGAGGACTACCGGGGCGACTTCCTGCACGACCACCACAAGGACGTCACCGGCGACCCCGACCTGCTCAACATCACCCGGCCGGACGTGATCCTCGACGTCCACCGCCAGTACCTGGCGGCGGGCGCGGACATCACCACCACCAACACGTTCACCGCGACTTCCGTCGCCCAGGCCGACTACGGGCTGGAGTCGCTGGTCCGCGACATGAACGTGCAGGGCGCGAAGTTGGCCCGGCAGGCGGCGGACGAGGTCGGCGGCCGGTTCGTGGCCGGCTCCGTCGGCCCGCTCAACGTCACCCTGTCGCTGTCGCCCCGGGTGGACGACCCGGCGTACCGCGCGGTGACCTTCGACCAGGTGAAGGCGTCCTACGCGGAGCAGATCGCGGCGCTGGACGAGGGCGGCGTGGACCTGCTGCTGATCGAGACGATCTTCGACACGCTCAACGCCAAGGCCGCGATGTCGGCCGCCCGCGAGGTCGCGCCGCACCTGCCGCTGTGGATCTCGGTGACCATCGTCGACCTGAGCGGCCGGACCCTGTCCGGGCAGACCGTCGAGGCGTTCTGGCGGTCCGTCGAGCACGCCGAGCCGCTGGTGGTGGGCGTCAACTGCTCCCTGGGCGCGACCGAGATGCGCCCGCACGTCGCCGAGCTGGCCCGGATCGCCCCGACCTACACCGCCGCCCACCCGAACGCCGGCCTGCCGAACGCGTTCGGCGGCTACGACCAGACCCCGGACGAGACGGCCGGGCTGCTGCGCGAGTTCGCCGACTCCGGCCTGGTGAACGTGGTCGGCGGCTGCTGCGGCACCACGCCCGCGCACATCGCCCGCATCGCCGAGGCGGTGGCGGGCCTGGCACCGGGCCGGGGGACCACCGGGCCGGACCGGGCCACCTCGTTCAGCGGCCTGGAGCCGTTCACCATCGGCTCGGACACCGGGTTCGTGATGATCGGCGAGCGCACGAACGTGACCGGGTCCAAGCGGTTCCGCCGGCTGATCGAGGCCGACGACCACCAGGGCGCGGTGGACGTCGCGCTGGAGCAGGTGCGGGGCGGGGCGAACCTGCTGGACGTCAACATGGACGCCGACCTGCTCGACAGCGAGTCGGCGATGACCACCTTCCTCAACCTGATCGCCACCGAACCCGAGGTCGCCCGCCTGCCGATCATGATCGACAGCTCGCGGTGGAGCGTGCTCGAAGCGGGCCTGAAGTGCGTGCAGGGCAAGGGCGTGGTCAACTCGATCAGCCTCAAGGAGGGTGAGGAGCCGTTCCTCGCCCAGGCCCGCGCGATCCGCGACTACGGCGCGGGCGTGGTGGTCATGGCGTTCGACGAGCAGGGCCAGGCCGACACGACCGAGCGCAAGGTGTCGATCTGCGCGCGCGCCTACCGGCTGCTGGTGGACGAGGTCGGCTTCCCGCCCGAGGACATCATCTTCGACCCGAACGTGCTGGCCGTGGCGACCGGCATCGCCGAGCACGACGGTTACGCCAAGGCGTTCATCGACGCGCTGCCGCTGATCAAACAGCAGTGCCCGGGGGTGCGGATCAGCGGCGGCATCTCGAACCTGTCGTTCTCGTTCCGGGGCAACGACGTGATCCGCGAGGCCATGCACTCGTCGTTCCTGCTGCACGCGGTGCGCGCCGGGCTGGACATGGGCATCGTCAACGCGGGTCAGCTCGCCGTCTACGAGGACATCCCGCAGGACCTGCTGGAGCTGGTCGAGGACGTCCTGTTCAACCGCCGCCCGGACGCCACCGACCGCCTGGTCGCGCACGCCGAGACGGTCAAGGGCTCCGGCACCCGGCGCGTCGCCGACCTGTCCTGGCGGGAGGCCCCGGTCGAGCAGCGGCTCTCGCACGCGCTGGTGCACGGGATCGTGGACTTCATCGAGGAGGACACCGAGGAGGCCCGGCAGAACGCCGCGCGGCCCCTGGAGGTCATCGAAGGCCCCTTGATGGACGGCATGAAGGTGGTCGGCGACCTGTTCGGCGCGGGCAAGATGTTCCTGCCGCAGGTGGTCAAGAGCGCGCGCGTGATGAAGCGCTCGGTGGCCTACCTGGAGCCGTTCATGGAGGCGGAGAAGGAGAAGGCCCGGCTGGAGGGGCGGATCGACACCCGGCGCGGGCCGGGCAAGATCGTGATGGCGACGGTGAAGGGCGACGTCCACGACATCGGCAAGAACATCGTCGGCGTGGTGTTGGGCTGCAACAACTACGAGGTGATCGACCTCGGCGTGATGGTGCCGTCGGCGGTCATCATCGACACGGCGGTGGCCGAGGGCGCGGACGCCATCGGGCTGTCCGGCCTGATCACGCCGTCGCTGGACGAGATGGTCGCGGTGGCGTCGGACATGCAGCGCCGGGGTGTGAAGCTGCCGCTGCTCATCGGCGGGGCGACCACGTCCCGCCAGCACACCGCCGTCCGCGTCGCCCCGGCCTACGAGGGCACCACCGTGCACGTCCAGGACGCCTCGCGGGTGGTCGGCGTGGTGTCCGAGCTGCTCGACGCGGACCGGGCCGACGCGCTCGCCGCGCGCAACCGCGCCGAGCAGGACCGGCTGCGCAAGCAGCACGAGGAGCGCCGCAGCGTCCCCCTGCTGACCTTCCCGAAGGCCCGGGAGAACCGGGAGGTGGTCGACTTCACCGACCTGCCGGTGCCGGACTTCACCGGGGTGCGGCTGGTCGAGCCGGACCTCGGCGTGCTGCGGGAGATGATCGACTGGCAGTTCTTCTTCCTGGCCTGGGAGGTCAAGGGCAAGTACCCGGCGATCCTGGACCAGCCGGTGGCCCGCGAGCTGTTCGACGACGGCAACGCCCTGCTCGACGAGATCCTGGCGACCGGCGCGTTCCAGGCCCGGGGCCTGCTCGGCTTCTGGCCCACCACCTCCGACGGCGACGACCTGCTGATCGACGGCGGCCGGGTGCGGCTGCCGATGCTGCGCCAGCAGACCACCAAGCCGCAGGGCCGGCCCAACCGGAGCCTGGCGGACTACGTGGCGCCGGAGGGCGACCACCTGGGCGGGTTCGCGGTGGCCGTGCACGGCGCGGAGGCGCTGGCGGCGAAGTACGAGGCGGAGCACGACGACTACCGGTCGATCATGACCAAGGCGCTGGCCGACCGGCTGGCCGAGGCGTTCGCCGAGCACCTCCACCTGGAGGCGCGGCGGATGTGGTTCGAGCCCGACGCGCAGCCGTCGCTGGAGGACCTGCACGCCGAGCGGTTCCGGGGCATCCGGCCCGCGATGGGCTACCCGGCCAGCCCCGACCACAGCCTCAAGCAGCCGCTGTTCGACCTGCTCGACGCCGAGCGGGCGGGGCTGGGCCTGACCGAGTCGTTCGCCATGACGCCGGCGGCGGCGGTCAGCGGCCTGATCTTCGCCCACCCGGCGTCGCGGTACTTCACCGTGGGCCGGATCGGGCGCGACCAGGTCGAGGACTACTCGAAGCGGCTGGGCGCCACGGTGGAGGAGGTCGAGCGCTGGCTGCGCCCGAACCTCGCCTACGACCTGGACTGAGCCGGTCGGCGGCCACCCGGCGTCGGCCGGGTGGCCGCGTCCCGGGCGCTCGCGGTCGACCGGTGCGGTCGGTTCCGGGGTGCGGTGGCTCGGGTGCGGTGGTGTCCGGGTGGGTCAGGTGCGGTCGGCGAGGCGTTGCCGGGCGGCGCGCTCGACCAGGATGGCGGTGAACGCCGTGACGGGCGAGCCCGCCAACCGGGCGGACTCCTCGCGGCGCACGCGGCGGACCTCGTCCTCGGGGATGTCGGGGTAGCGGTCGACCAGGCGGGCGTCGACGGCGGCGAGGTGCGCCTCGGGCCGTGCTGCGGAGTGCCGGCCTGCGGAGTGGTCGTCGGCGGTCTGGTCGTCGGCGGTCTGGGTCACCGTGGCCTCCTTCGGTGCGGATCCCCTGCGGGTAGCCGGCCGGGGTGGCGTCCGCTTGAACGCCGGGTGAACCACCGGGTGCCGCGTGGTCGGGCCGGGCGGGCGAATCGGACATCCCGGACCGTTCGCCCGCCGAACAGCGGGCGAACGGCCCGGTCCGGCCGTGACGACGGGATCCCGGGTGGGCTAGCGTCCGGCCGTGCACAGTTCCGGGGCCGATCGCGGCCACCGCATCGTGGCCGTCCTCCAGGACGCCTTCGCGGACCTGATGGCGGCCGACCCGGCCGCATTCCGGCACAAGTTCCGGAAGATGGCGGCCGAGCCGTTCGCCTTCTACCGGGGCAGCGCCTGCCTGTTCTACGCCGACATGGCGGACGAACCGGACGAGTGGGCCGACGAGCGCACCGGTCGGGTGTGGATCCACGGCGACCTGCACGCGCAGAACTTCGGCACCTACATGGACGCCGAGGGCAGGCTGGTGTTCGACGTCAACGACTTCGACGAGGCGTACCTCGGGTCGTTCACCTGGGACGTCCGGCGGTTCGCGGCGAGCCTGGCGCTGCTGGGCCGGCGCAAGGCGCTGCCCGACGGGACGATCGCCGACCTGGTGCGCGCCTACGTCTCGGCCTACGTCCGCCAGGTGCGGTCGTTCGCCGAGAACCCCGACGACGAGCTGTTCGGCCTGCGCCTGGACACCACCGGGGGCGCGGTGCGCCAGGTGCTGCTGCGCGCCCGGCTGGCGACCCGCATCGGCCTGCTGGAGGAGAAGACGGTGGTCGTCGACCACGACCGCCGCTTCCGCCGCGACCGCGAGGGCACCCGCGAGCTGGACGACGCCGAGCGGGCCGTGGCGGTGGCGGCGTTCGAGGCGTACCTCGACACCATCCCGAGCGGCAAGCGGGCGGCGAGCAGCCTGAGCTACGCGGTGAAGGACGTGGTGGGGCGCTTCGGGTTCGGCATCGGGTCGGCCGGGCTGCCGGCGTACAACGTGCTGGTGGAGGGGCGCACCCAGGCGCTGGAGAACGACGTGGTGCTGTCCATGAAGCAGGCCAACGTCGCCGCGCCCAGCCGGATCGTGCCCGACGCGCGCATCCGCGAGTACTTCACCGACCACGGCCACCGCACGGCCGTGTCGCAGCGGGCGCTCCAGGCGCACGCCGACCCGTGGCTGGGGCACACCAACATCGGCGGCGTGGGGTACGTGGTGGCCGAGCTGTCGCCCTACGAGTCGGACCTCGACTGGTCGGACCTCACCGAGCCCGCCGACATCCGGCCGGTGCTGGAGTACCTGGGCCGGGCGACCGCGAAGATGCACTGCGTGGCGGACTCGGACTCCGACCAGACCCTGGTGGACTTCCAGGTGGAGGAGGCCATCGCGCACGTGGTCGGCGACCGCGAGGACGAGTTCGCGGAATCGGTGGTCGAGTTCGCCCTGCGCTACGCCGAGCGCACCCGCGAGGACCACCGGCTGTTCGTGGACGCGTTCCGCGAGGGCCGGATCAGCGGCGTCGAGTCGACCGCGCCGGGCCCGTGACGCTCGACGGCCGGCATCGCGCACCGACCGCTCGAGCGCCGGTCGGGAGGTTGCACTCCGTGTTCACCCCGCCCGGTCGGGCGAGTCGGCGGCGTGCTGTCCCGCGCCGGGCGCGCGGTGTGGTCCACGGTGGGCGGACAGGGGCCGAGGTCGCCCACCACCTGACGAGGGATGGCACCACATGACTCGACGTCTCACCGCCCGGATCGCCGTCCTGGCGGTCACCGGGGCCCTCGCCCTGGCGGTCGCCGCCGTGCCGGCGTCGGCCGCCGAGGGCTTCCTCCTGCTGTCCGGCCGGGCCGTCGAGGACCCCCGGGGCTGCTACGACGTCTACGGCCACGAGGAGATCCGGAACCTGACCGACGAGAACGTGCTCGTCTTCGACGACCGCGACTGCGAGGGCGAACTCGTGCAGGTGATCGGGCCGGACGGGGTCGGCGACGACCTCGCCCTGGACGAGGGCCGCAGCGCGTTCGTCGCCTGATCGCGGCGGGCGGTGCCCCGGTCCACCAACCGGGGCACCGCCCGCGCGGGGGTGCTACGCGGGTTCCCCGCGCAGCGGACGGCCCGGGAGGGCCTCGACCTGGACCTCGCCGTCGCGGACCACGAACGTGCCGGCCACCAGCAGGTGCCGGACGCCGACCGAGGGCCGCGTGGGGTCGAGGTAGGTGGCGGTGTCGGTGATCCGCTCGGGGTCGAGCACGACGACGTCGGCGTCCGCGCCCACCCCGAGGTGGCCCTTGGCCCGCGCGCCGGGCGCGATCGCGTCGAGCACCCGGGCGGGCAGCCACGAGCACCGCCGGAACGCCTCCAGCCACGACCACGTGCCGGTCTCGCGGACCATCAGGCGCAGCGACTTGGCGAACGTGCCCGCCGTGCGCGGGTGGGTGCGGCCCTTCGGCGGCAGCGGCCACTCGCGGCGCTCGTGGGTGCCGTCCGGCCACAGGATTGGCATCGCGTCGCTGGCCACGATCGAGTCCGGGAACGCCAGCGCGCGGCGCAGCATCGCCGCGTCGGCCGGGTCCTCCTCGTCGGCGAAGGACACCACGCACAGCGCGGCCGGGTCGGTCTCCCGCAGCTCCCGCAGCCGGCCGACGTCGGCCAGGCGTTCGCCGGTCTCCACCATCATGATGTCGCGCGGCGCGATGTCCCACGCCGAGAGGCGTTCTGGGGCCAGGAAGAACGCGCCGATGCCGGTGCTGCCCGCGCCGTAGGGGTAGGACTCGACGGTGACCCGGGAGCCCTCGGCCCGGCTCTTCTCCAGCAGGCCCAGCACCCGGTCGACGTGCCGCCGGGACGTGCTGTTGACGTGGCAGTGGTGCATCGCGGCACCGGTCTCGGCGGCGGCCCGCGCCACCTCGAACGAGCCGTCCACCGGGGTGCCCGGGTTCGACTCGACCAGCTCGCGCACGTGGGTGTAGACCGGGGCGTTCGCGCGCGCCGCCAGCGCGGCCAGCGCCAGGTACTCGGCCGGGTCGGTGTCCGGGGCGTAGCCGAGCAGCACGCCGATGCCCAGCGCGCCCGCGCCGACCTCCCGCTCCAGCACCTCCAGCCACGCCCGCAGCTCGGTCGGGCTGGACGACCGCTGCCAGCGCGGGTCGCCGAGCAGCGCGAGGCCGCTGCGGAAGTCGGCGTCGGGCTCCAGGCCCATCAGCACCTGCGCGCGGGCCGCGCCCCAGGACGCCGAGAAGCCGTAGTTGAGCGGCCGGCCCTCCCACGCCGCCTGCGCGTAGGCGCGGCCGATCGGGGTCAGGCCCGCTTCCAGGTCCAGCGCGGTGGTCACGCCGTCCATGCCCTGGAGGCGGTGGCCCGCGATGCTGTGCACGTGGCTGTGCAGGTCGACGAAGCCCGGCCCGACCACCAGGCCGGTGACGTCCACGACCGGCACGCCGCCGGGCGCGGGCAGCGCCGGGCCGACCGCCGCGACCTTGCCGTCGCGCACCAGCACGTCCGCGACCCGGTCGACACCTGTGCCGGGGTCGAGCACCCGGCCGCCACGCAGCAGCACCATGCCGACCAGTGCAGCACGGACCGCGCCGGCCGCACGTCGTCACTCCCGACAAGCCGGCGGGGCCGGGTTGGTGCGTTGCTCCGATGACCCGGCGGCGGGCGGTCCCGCCGCTCCCGCGCGGCGGACCCGGGCGGTCTTGTCGAATCCCACCAGCCGGCGGGCGAAGTTCGGTGGGATCGTCCGACGAAGTGATCCGGGTCGCAGCCGCAGGATGGCCGCATGGTCACCCGCGCGCCCGACGCCGACACCCCGCCGGGAGCGGGGGCTCCGCCCGTCGCCGCCGTCGGCGACCGCGCGGCGCGCGCGAACCCGCCGCCGCCCCGCGAGCGGTCGCCCCGGGTCGGGCCGTGGTCCACCCGGCGCAATCCCTGACCACGTCCCGCAAAAGGGCCCCAGCCGGGACGCCCACCCGGAAAGGTCCGACGCGGGGACCGCCCGGTGCCGGGCGGGAACCACCGCTGTCCCCACCGAGAGGAACACATGAACACCGAACTCCTCGCGTCCCCCGAGTGGCAGGAACGCCTCGACGCCCTGGCCACCAAGCACCGGGTCCCGGGCGTCCAGGTCGGCGTGCTGGCGCTCGACGCCGACGGCAACGCCGACGTCCGGGTGCTCGTCTCGGGCGTGACCAGCCTGGCGACCGGGGTCACGGTCACCGAGGACACGCTGTTCCAGTACGGCTCGATCAGCAAGGTGTGGACCACGACCCTGCTGATGCAGCTCGTGGACGAGGGCCTGCTCACCCTGGACACGCCGGTCGTGGACGTCCTGCCGGACTTCCGGCTGGCCGACCCCGAGCACGCGCCGAAGGTGCTGGTGCGGCAGCTCGTCACGCACACCAGCGGGATCGACGGCGACATCTTCCTGGACACCGGCGACGGCGACGACTGCGTGGAGAAGTACGTGGCGGCGCTGGCCGACACGCACCCCTACACCCGGCCCGGCGGCCCGCTGAGCTACTGCAACGCGGGCTTCGTGCTGGCCGGGCGGATCATCGAGGTGCTGCGCGGGATGGCGTGGGACGACGCCGTCGCCCGGTACCTCGCCCGGCCGCTGGGCCTGGACCACGTCATCACCCGCGCCAAGGACGCGCTGCTGTTCCGCGCCGCCGTCGGGCACCAGGACGAGGGCGAGGAGCGCGAGGTCCGGCCCGCCAAGGTCTGGATGCTGCCGCGCTCGGTCGGGCCGGCGGGCCTGGTCACCGGCACCGCCGACAACCTGCTCCGGTTCGCCGCGATGCACCTGCGCGACGGCCTCGGCGTGAACGGCGAGCGGGTGCTCTCCGCCGAGTCCGCGCAGGCCATGCGGACGCTCCAGGTCGACCTCACCGCACTGTCCACAGTGGACCAAGGTTGGGGCCTGGGCTGGATCCTCACCGACTGGGGCGGTCCCGGCGGCGAGCCGGTCACCGCGGCGCAGCACGGCGGCCACACCGTCGGCCAGGTCGCGCGGCTGACCGCGTTCCCGGAGCTGGGCGTGGCGATCTGCGTGCTCACCAACGCCGACCGGGGGATGGGGCTGTCCGACGAGCTGCAGGCGCTCGTCGCCGCCGAGTTCGGCCTCACCCCGCCCACGCCGGCCATCGAGGAGGGCGCGGACCTGGAGGACCTGCTCGGCTCCTACGAGACGGTCATGGTGCGCCAGACGCTCCTGCGCGGTGACGACGGCAAGTACTACCTGGACATGGAGATCAAGGACCACGGTCCCACCGACTCGCACCACCCGCGCCGCGAGGCTGTCCCGTCGGGCAAGGGCCGGTTCGTCGTCGACATGGACGGCGCGCTGACCGAGTTCACCCACGTGGTCGACGAGGAGGGCGACTACCTCTTCATGTTCCGGCTGTCCAAGCGCGTCGACCGGTGAGCTACCGGGACGCCGCCCGCGACCGGCTGGACCTGCTGGTCGACCACGCCCTGCGGCTGGTCGCCTGCGAGTCGCCCTCCGGGGACGCGCAGGCGCTGGAGCGCTCCGCCGGGCTGGTGGCGATGATCGGCGCCGCGTACCTCGGGGTGCGCGGCGAGGTCGTGACCCGCGACGGCGTCCCGCACGTGCGGTGGCGGCTGGGCACCGGGCCGCGCCGCGTGCTCGTGCTCGGCCACCACGACACGGTCTGGCCGGTGGGCAGCCTCCAGCGGCTGCCCGCCGTGGCCGACGGCGACGCGCTGCGCGGCCCCGGCAGCTACGACATGAAGACCGGCCTGGTCCAGGCGTTCCTGGCGTGCGCGCTGGTCCGGGAGCGCCGCGGTGGCCTGGACGGGGTGACCGTGCTGGTCACCGGGGACGGCGAGGCGGGGTCGGCGACGGCCCGCGCGCTGGTCGAGCACGAGTCCGCCGGGTGCGACGCCGTGCTGGTGCCCGAGGCGGCAGGGCCCGGCGGCGCGCTGCTCACCGAGCGCAAGGGCGTGGCCCGCTACCAGGTGGAGGTCGTCGGCCGGGCCGCCCACCCCGGCCTGGAGCCCGAGCGCGGGATCAACGCCGGGCTGGAGCTGGCCGCGCAGATCCAGGCGATCGCCGTGCTCGGCGACGTCGCCCGGGGCACCACCGTGGTGCCCACCGCCGGGTCCATCGGCACGTCGGCGAACACCGTGCCGGACGCCGCCCGGGTCGCGGTGGACGTGCGGGCCCGCACGGACGCCGAGCTGGCCAGGGTGGACGCGGCCCTGCGCGGGCTGGCCCCGCGCACGCCGGGTGCGCGGATCGTCCTGCGCGGCGGTGCCACGCACCCGCCGATGGTCCCGTCGCCGGACCTGTTCGCGCTGGCCGCGTCGGCGGCGGCGGAGCTGGGCCTGGAACCGCCCGCTCAGCGGGCGGCGGGCGCGGCGTCGGACGGCAACTTCACCGCTGCCTCGGGCGTGCCGACCCTGGACGGGCTGGGCGCGGTCGGCGGCGGCGCGCACACCCCCGACGAGCACGTGCTGATCGCCCCGATCGCGGACCGGGTGGCGCTGCTGGCGCACCTGCTGGACCGGTTGCTGCCCTGATGAGTGCTCCGAAAGGAGCACTAAAGTGGCGAGGGGGCCGGGTCGGCGAGGAGCGAGGACGCGATGACGCAGACAGGCACGGGTGCGCCGCTGGCACCGCTGATCCAGGCGGTCGGCGCGACGCTGCTCGGCGTGCTGGCGGGCGACGTGGCCGCCGCCCGCCGGGTCGGCGGCATCGCCATCCACGACCCGCACGACCTCGCGGCACCACCGGAGCGGGCCGTCGTGCTCGGCGTCGGCGTCGCGGGGGAGCGGCAGGTCGCGGACGTGGTGCGCACGTGCCTGTCCGGCGGGGCGTGCGCGCTGGTGCTGCGCGACGGCACGGACCTGCCCGGGGCGGTCGCGGCGGAGGCGGCGGCCGGCGGCCTGGTGCTGCTGCGGGTCGCGGCCGGCATCTCGTGGAGCCAGCTTTCCGTGGCGCTGTCCACCGCGCTGGACCGGGAGACCGCGCGCGGGCGGCGGTGGGGCGGGCCGGAGCGGGTCAACAAGGAGCGCTCGCTGTCCGACCTGGCCAACGCGCTGGCCGCGACCCTGCACGCCCCGGTCACCGTCGAGGACCTCAACTCCCAGGTGCTCGGCTACTCGGACAACCAGAACCTGGGCGACGCCCAGCGGCACGAGACGATCCTCGGCCGGGTCGTGCCGTCGAAGTACATCGAGAAGCTGCGCCGCGCGGGCATCTTCGAGCGCCTGTACTCCCACGACGAACCGGTGCTGGTCGACCTGGCGGTGATGCCGGAGCTGGACGTGCCCCGGGTGGCGATCCGGATCGCCAGCGGCCAGTACGTGATCGGCTCGATCTGGGTGGCCACCGCGACGCCGCTCGCCGACATCGACCACTCCGTGCTGCGCGCGGCGGCGCAGCGCGCGGGCGAGCTGATCGACAGCGGCACCCACGACCAGGACCGGCGGCGGCGGTTCGTCGGCGCGCTGGTCGGCGAGGACGAGCTCGAAGCCGCGCGCAGCGCGCAGGAACTCGACGTCGACAGCGGGTGCGTCTACCTGGTGGTGGCCGAACCGGTGCGCTCCGCCGGGGCCGACCTGTCCGCGCGCGGCCTGGACCGGCAGGCGGACGTCCTGCACCTCCAGCTCACCGGCGTGAGCAGCCGCGCGATCGCCGCCGCCGTCGGCGGCCGGGTGGTCGGCGTGCTGCCGGTGGAAGCGGCGGAGCCGGGTGGTCGGAGGGCCGTGGCGGCGGCCGAGCGCTTCGCCCAGAGCGTGCCCGCGCACGTGGTGGTCAGCGCGCCGGTCAAGGGCTCGGCGGTGAAGGGGTCGGGTGGGGTGTTCGCGGCGTGGGGCGACGCGCTCAAGGCGCTGGCGTCGGTGAACCGCAGCCCGGCGACCGCGAGCCGGGCGGCCGTGGTGCGGGTCGAGGACGCCTACCTCGACGTCCTGCTGCACGAGGTGGGGGAGAAGCTGCTGGCCCGCGAGCCCGCGCTGCCCACGCCCGTGTCGCGGCTGCTGGACTACGACGCGGAGCACCACACCGACTTCGCCGAGTCTCTGGTGGTCTACCTGCGGGAGTTCGGGTCCGTCCACGACGCCGCGCAGGCGCTGCACATCCACGCCAACACCATGCGGTACCGGCTGCGGCGGCTGTCGGACATCTGCGGCATCGACCTGACCGACCACGACGCCCGCTTCAAGGCGATGCTCGAACTCCGCGTCCGCAACCTGCTCGCCTGACGCCACCGGTCACCCCGTGACGGAACGGGGTCGTGGTGGGATTCCACGAACGCGCCGACGTCATTAGGTGGCCTCGGACAAAGACCCGGACCGGGACCGCTCCGCAGTATTGGCGGCATGACGGATCTCCTCGCGCACCACGCCCCGGCGTCGGTCGGGCAGTCCTCGCAGGACGCGCGCGCTGCGGCGGACCGGGCCGGTGTCGGCATCCGGGAGCTCGACGCGCTCCCCGAGCTGACCGCCGCGTACGAGCTGTACCGGCGGATCTGGCGGCCCGACGCCCAGCACGTCGCGCTGACCGTGGAGATCCTGCGCGCACTGTCCAAGGCGGGCGGCTACGTGGTCGGCGCGTACGCGGGCGACGTGCTCGTCGGCCTGTCGGTGGGGCTCAACGGGGTGCCCGCCAGCGGGCGGCTGCACAGCCACATGGCCGGCGTCGCACCGGAGGCGCAGGGCCGCAACGTCGGGCTGGCGCTCAAGCTGCACCAGCGCGCGTGGGCGCTGGCGAGCGGCATCTCCTCGATCGCCTGGACCTTCGACCCGCTGGTGCGCCGCAACGCCCACTTCAACCTGGCCAAGCTCGGCGCGCGCCCCGAGGCGTACCTCACCGACTTCTACGGCCCGATGACCGACGGCATCAACTGCGGGGACGCCTCGGACCGCCTGCTCGTCGGCTGGGACCTGTCCGCGCCGTTCCCGCCGCCCGGCGCGGTGGACGACGCCGGCGTGCCCCCGCTGCTGCGCTGCGCCGACGACGGCACCCCCTTCCCGGTGCCGGCGGAGGGACCGCTGGTCGCCGTGCCGACCCCGGCCCACGTCGAGACCCTGCGGCGGGACGCACCCGGCGTCGCCGCCGCGTGGCGGCAGGCCGTGCGGGGGGCGCTCGCGGGCGAGCTCTCGACCGGGGCCGCGATCACCGGCTTCTCCCGCAACGGCTGCTACCTGGTGGCACGGAAGGACAACGCGTGAAACTCGAAGGCTTCGAACTGATCACGACCGCGCTGCCGCTGGTCTCCCCGTTCCGGACCTCGTTCGGCGTGGAGACCGAGCGCGACGTCCTGCTGGTGCGCGCGGTCACCGACGAGGGCGAGGGCTGGGGCGAGTGCGTGACCATGCAGGACCCGCTCTACTCGTCGGAGTACCTGGAGGGCACGCTGGACGTGCTGCGCCGCTACCTGGTGCCGGCGCTGGGCGGGCTGCCGGCCGTCGAGGCGCACCGGGTCGCGCCGGCGCTGGCCAGGTTCTGCGGGCACCGGATGGCCAAGGCCGTGCTGGAGACGGCCGTGCTGGACGCCGAGCTGCGGCACCGGGGCGTGTCGTTCGGCCGCGAGCTGGGCGCGGTGCACGACAGCGTCCCGTGCGGGGTGTCGGTCGGCATCATGGACAGCGTGCCGGAGCTGCTCGACGCCGTCGCCGGGTACCTGGAGCAGGGCTACGCGCGGATCAAGCTCAAGATCGAGCCCGGCTGGGACGTCGAGCCGGTGCGCGCGGTCCGCGAGCGCTTCGGCGACGACCTGCTGCTCCAGGTGGACGCCAACACCGCGTACACGCTCAAGGACTCCGGGCAGCTCGCCCGGCTCGACCCGTTCGACCTGCTGCTGATCGAGCAGCCGCTGCCCGAGGAGGACATCCGGGGGCACGCCGAGCTGCAACGCCGGATCGCCACGCCGGTCTGCCTGGACGAGTCGATCGTCTCGGCGCGGGCGGCGGCCGACGCGATCAGCCTCGGCGCCTGCCAGGTGGTCAACGTCAAGCCCGGCCGGGTCGGCGGGTACCTGGAGGCGCGGCGCATCCACGACGTGTGCGCGGCCCACGACGTGCCGGTGTGGTGCGGCGGGATGCTGGAGACCGGCATCGGCCGGGCGGCCAACCTCGCCCTGGCCGCGCTGCCGAACTTCACCCTGCCCGGCGACACCTCGGCGTCCAGCCGCTACTTCCACCAGGACCTCACCCCGCCGTTCGAGCTGGTCGACGGCCGGATGGCGGTGCCCACCAGCCCGGGGCTGGGCGTCGAGCCCATCGCCGAGCTGCTCGCGGACGCCCGGCGGGAGTGGATCGCGGTCTGACCGGGGGGTGACCCACCTGGTGGAACGCCCGGCGCGGGCGCTCCACCGGGTGGCAGCATCGGGGTGTCGGCGCGATCCGCGCCCCGGACCGCTGGAGGAGCACGTGCCGCTGCCCGACCGACCGCTGCGGAAGCTGGGATTCCTCACCATCGGGCTGTTCGACGGCGACGACCCGCGCCCCGGCCACGAGTCCACCCTCGACGTCATCCGGTTCGGCGAGGACCTGGGCTTCGACAGCGCGTGGGTGCGCCACCGGCACCTCCAGCACGGCATCTCCTCGCCGGTCGCGGTGCTCGCGGCGGCGTCCCAGCGGACCAGCCGGATCGAGCTGGGCACCGCCGTGATCCCGGTCGGCTGGGAGAACCCGCTGCGCCTGGCCGAGGACCTGGCCACGGTCGACGTGCTCTCCGGCGGGCGGCTGAACCCCGGCGTCAGCGCCGGCCCGCCGGTGCACTACGAGCGGGTCCGGGACGCGCTCTACCCGGACAGCGGCGACCACCAGGACTTCAGCCACGACCGGGTCAAGCGGCTGCTCGACCTCGTCCGGGGCGAGCCCGCCTCCGCGTTCAGCGGCACCGAGGGCATCGAGGTGTTCTCCGACCGGGTGCAGCCGCACGCGCGGGGCCTGGCCGAGCGGATGTGGTACGGCGGCGGCAGCACCCGGTCGGCGAGGTGGGCCGGCGAGAACCGGATGAACTACCTCACCAGCAGCGTGGTCAAGGCGGAGGGGGACGCCGGGTTCGAGCAGCTCCAGCTCTCCCAGGTCCGCACCTTCCGCGCCCACCACCCCGACGGCGACCGGGCCCGGGTCTCGCAGGGCCTGGTGGTCGTCCCGACCGACACGGCGAGCGCGGAGCAGAAGGCGAAGTACCACGACTACGCCGCGAAGCGCCTGCCCCGCACCGCCTCGCCGCAGGGGCCGGCCCGCCTGCTGTTCGCGCCCGACCTGGTGGGCCACTCGTCGGAGATCGCCGAGCGGCTGCACGCGAACGCGGCGTTCCGGGAGGTGGACGAGGTGGCCTTCGCCCTCCCGTTCACCTTCGAGCACGCCGACTACGTGCAGATCCTCACCGACATCGCCACCGCCCTCGGCCCCGCCCTCGGGTGGCGGCCCGCGACCTGACGCCCGGCTCAGACCCGGGGCCGCCACCGCTTCCACAGGGCGGTCGCCTCGGCGCGGGTCTTGCCGTCCCACACCAGGGACACGGCGACCGTCATCTGCGCCTCGGACGCCTCGGTCACGGTCGCCCGCAGCTCCACCGGGTCGTGCAGCGGCGAGGGCCGCAGGTAGCGGACGTCCAGCCCGGCGGTGACGTACGACAGCGCGGCGTCGCCCAGGGGCCGCCACCCGCGCTCGTCGGCCTCCTGCATGACGGCGGCGGCGCTGTGGCAGTCCAGGACGGTGCAGATGATGCCGCCGTTGAGGAAGCCCAACCCGTTGTCGTGCGCGGGCCACGGCGTGAACGCGGCGGTCACGACCCCGTCGTCGCCGGGGTAGCTGCGCAGCTTCAACCCGTCCTCGTTGGCGTGGCCGCAGCCGAAGCACGGGAGGTCCGGGTAGAGGCGTTCCTGGATGCTGGTCACGGGTCCACAGTAGGCATCGCGCCCCCGAGCTCCCGCACCCGACCCACCGCCGCCCCGCTCCTGCCGGCCCGGCAGGAGCGGGGCTCGTCGGGCTGTCAGGGCAGGGCACGATCTGGTCGGCGGGTCCGCCCGACACGTGCACACCCCCGGCGCACCGCGTCGGGGACGGTGTCAGGCCGGTGACTGCCCGGTGTCAGGACAGCGGGCGACTGTTGTTCCCGTGATCAGGTCGATCACCCGAACAACCGGCACCGGCTCCCCGCAGCGGGGGTGCCCGGACGAACCACCAGGAGAGCACGATGCGCACGTTCGACACCCCCGCCCCCGTCCTGGCCGTCGTCGACATCCCGGCCGGGCGCGTCCGGTTCGTCGCCGCCGACCGGACCGACACCACCGTCGAGGTGCGGCCTGCGGACAGCTCCAAGAGCCGCGACGTGCAGGCAGCCGAGCAGACCGGTGTCGACTGCGGCGACGGCGTGCTGCAAATCGCGGCACCGTCGAAGACCGGGGTGCTCGGGTCCTCCGGAGCCGTCGACGTGACCGTCCACCTGCCCACCGGCTCGCGGGTCCGGGGCACGGCGTCCGCCGCCGAGGTGCACGCCGTGGGGCGGCTCGGCGACGTCGAGTTCGACGGCGCGCACGGCGCGGTCACCCTGGACGAGGCCGAAGGCGTCCGCCTCACCGCGCACGCCGGGGACATCTCCCTCGGCCGCTTGGGCGGACCCGCCGAGATCAGCACGCAGAAGGGCGACATCCGCATCGCCGAGGCCACCCGGGGCACGCTCGTGCTGCGCACGGAATCCGGTTCGATCTCGGTCGGGGTCGCGCACGGCGTCCCGGCCACCCTCGACGCCGGCACCTCCTACGGCCGGATCCGCAACACGCTCGTGAACACCGGGGGCACCGCCCGCGTCGACATCCGCGCGACCACCTCCTACGGCGACGTCAACGCCCACAGCCTCCCGGAGGAGCCGGTCGCCGGGCAGGACCGCCCGGAGTGGCAGCAGGCCGCCCAGGCGCTGGTCGACGCCGGTTTCGCCGGCGTGGAGATGCGCGTGCGCGACGAGCGGGGCGACTGGCTCGGCCGCGCGGGGGTGCGTGAGCTGGGCGACGCCGCCGAGCCCCCGGTCAACGGGCAGGTCTGGGCGGGCAGCGTCTCCAAGGCGTTCACCGCGACCCTGGTGCTGCAACTGGTGGCCGAGGGCGCGATCGGGCTGGACAGCCCGGTGGCCGACCACCTGCCGGCCCTCGGGCTCGACGGGCGGATCACGGTGCGGATGCTGTTGCAGCACACCAGCGGGCTCTACAACTACACCGGTGAGCCCGACGCCGACGGGACGTTCCTGGCGGGTCTGCCCTCGCAGGGCAAGCCGTGGGTGGACAACCGGCTGCACACCTACCGCCCCGAGGAGTTGGTGCGGTTCGCGCTGTCCCAGCCGGCGCGGTTCGAGCCCGGCACCGACCAGAGCTACTCCAACACCAACTACACGGTGGCGCTGCTGCTGGTCGAGGCGCTCACCGGGCGCTCCTACGCCGAGCAGGCGCGGCAGCGCATCCTCGACCCCCTCGGGCTGGCCGACACCGTGGTCTCCCACACCTCGCCCGACCTGCCCGGCCCGCACGCGCACGGCTACTACCGCTACCAGGACGCCGGCGAGTGGAAGGTGGTCGACGTCAGCCGCCAGAACCCGTCCCTGCTGGCCGGTGCCGGCGACCTGATCTCGACCGCCACCGACCTCGGCACCTTCATCTCCGCGCTGCTGGGCGGCGAACTCCTGCCCGCCCCGGTGCTGGAGGAGATGACGACCCCGCAGGGCAAGTTCAACCTCGGCCTGGGCCTGTGGGTGCAGGACCTCGGCCCGGACAACGGCACCGTCGTGCACCACAACGGCGGTGCCCCGGGCGGCTACGGGGCCCTGATGATCAGCACCCCGGACGGTGCCAGGACGCTGACCGCGTCGCTGACCACCGGAACCGTCGACCCGGCAGAGGTGTTCCCCGCCGCGCTCGCGGGGCTCATCAAGACGGTGTTCTGCGACGAGCGGCCCCAGGCCACCGCCTGAACACCCGGACCCCGGGCGCACGAGGGCCGAGCGGGCGAGTCGCCTGCTCGGCCCTTCGGCAGTGCGTCCCAAGAGGACGGTCGGAAGCCGCCGATCTCGTGCTCGACCAGCTCGGCCAGCCGCAGCGGGGTGCGGTCCTCGAACGCCGGGCCGACGAGCTGGACCCCGACCGGCAGTCCCTCGGGGGAGCGGCCGGCGGGTACGGCGGTGGCGGGCAGGCCGGGCATGGTGGCCAGGCCGGCCCAGACGAGCTGGTCGAAGTACGGGTAGTCGACGCCGTCGACGTCAAGGCGCCGTTCGAACGGGTTGGGGGTGTGGTCGTGCGGAAATGCGGGTGTCGGCGTGATCGGGCACACCACGACGTCGAACTCGGCGAACAGGCGCCGCCAGCCGTGGCGGTGCAGTTCGCGTCGGTGATTCGCCTCCATCCAGTCGTGGTGGCTGAACGCCGAGGCGCGCAGCCGCACCGCGTCGAGGCTCCGGTCCTCCGCGTCCAGCGCGGCGACGCGCGCCTGCAACTGCTCCTGCGACCCGCCCGGGAAACGCGCGACGGAGCCCGAGATCAGCAACTGCATGTAGAGCGTCGCGGCCTCGGTGGGATCGGGCAGCAGCGGGCTGCGCCGCTCGACGCGGGCACCGCCGGCGACGAGCGCGTCGGCCACCCGCTCCACGCCCGCCCGCACGGCGGACCCGGTCGGGATGAGCGGGTGCTCGTCGAGGACCAGGACCCGGAAGTCGGCGAGCCGCTCGTGGCGGGCGGGCGGCAGCGCCACCCGGTGCGCCACGCCGAAGGTCAGCGGGTCCGGTCCGGCCATGACGTCGAGCAGCAGCGCGAGGTCGCGTGCGCTGCGCGCCATCGGGCCGACCACGGCGAGGTCCAGGTCCACCGGCAACGCGGGTTGGGACGGCGGGACCATGCCCCGGTTGGCCGCCAGCCCGAGCGTCGGCTTGTGCGCGTAGACGCCGCAGAAGTGCGCGGGGGTGCGCAGCGAGCCGGCGAGGTCGGAGCCGATGGACAGCGCGCCGAAACCGCACGCCAGAGCAGCCGCCGACCCGCCGGACGAACCACCCGACGTGCGGGTGTGGTCCCACGGGTTCGTGGTCGTGCCGTAGAGGTCGTTGAAGCTCTGGATGTCCTGCAGCCCCAACGGCACGTTGGTCTTGCCGAGCACCACGGCACCTGCGGCCTTGAGCCGCGACACCTGCACCGCGTCCTCGTCCGGCAGGTGGTCCCGGTGCGGCGGCATCCCCCAGGTCGTGGGCAGCCCGACGATGTTGAAGGACTCCTTGACCGTCACCGGGATGCCGAGCAGCGGCCGGTCCTCACCACGCGCACGGGCCCGGTCGGCACCGTGCGCGGCGGCCCGCGCACGGTCGAAGTCGGGTACGCAGATCGCGTTGACCACCTCGTCGTCGCGCTCGATGCGCGCGATGGCCTCCTCGGTCAGTTCCACCGACGTCACCGCACCGGCACGCATCGCGGCGACGAGCTGTTCGGCCGTGTGAAAGCTCCACTCCATGAAAATCACGCTAAAGGGCCGTCGGGGAAGCCATCTAATACTTCGTCGCGCAATACCCCGCGTCCGTATTTTGCGGCTGTCAGGTCGTTTCCCCGCCTCTGCGGGCTCGTCTGACCCGGTGCGGCCATCCGGGTACTCCCGGTAAACCGTACAGCGGCACGTGCTAGTGTGACGTGTGCCCGACGCGCCGACCGGTACGGCTGGGGCCGTCGGCTCCGGCGCTCGCGGGAGCAGCGGCTTCGCACCCCAGTCCCCGGAGGAAGTCTTCCCATGTTCAAGCGGATGCTCAGCGCCTTCGGCGTCGGCGGACCGTCCGTCGACACCGTCCTCGACTCACCGCACGCCGCGCCCGGTCAGGTGATCACCGGCCAGGTGCGCATCCAGGGCGGGAGCGGTGACGCCCACATCGACCAGGTCGTGCTGTCCCTGGTGACCCGGGTCGAGGTCGAGCACGGCGACCACGAGTTCGCCGGCGTCTCGGAGTTCCTGCGGGTCCAGGTCGCCCAGGGCGTCCGGGTCGCGGCGAACCAGCCGCTCGCCGTGCCGTTCCAGCTCCCGATCCCGTGGGAGACCCCGATCACCGCCGTCGGCGGGCACCAGCTCCCCGGCATGACGGTCGGCGTGCGCACCGAGCTGGTCATCGCGGGCGCACCGGACAAGGGCGACCTCGACCCGGTGGTGGTGTCGCCGCTGCCGTCGCAGGACCGCGTGCTGGACGCCTTCGGGCAGCTCGGCTTCCAGTTCCGCAGCGCGGACGTGGAGGCCGGTCGCATCCACGGCGTGCACCAGGAACTCGGCTTCTACCAGGAGATCGAGTTCTTCCCGCCCAGCCAGTACGCGGGCCGGCTCAACCAGGTGGAGCTGACCTTCGTGACCAGCCCGCACGAGCTGGTCGTGGTGCTGGAGGCGGACAAGCGCGGTGGCCTGTTCAGCTCCGGCGGCGACTCGTTCGGCCGGTTCCACGCCTCGCACCAGGACGCGCAGCACACCGACTGGGCCTCGGCGATCAACGGGTGGCTCGCGCAGGTCGTCGAGCGCGGCGGCCACTCCGCGTTCGGCAACCCCGCGTTCGGCGGCCAGCAGGGTCACCCGCAGCAGGGTTACCCGCAGCACGGGTACGACCAGCACGGCCACCACGGGTACGGCCACCACGAGCGGCGCGGGCCCGGCGTGGGCGGCGTGGTCGCGGGTGCGGCGGCCGGCGTGGTCGGCGGGATGGTGCTCGGCGAGGTGCTGGAGGACGCCTTCGAGGACGGTGGCGAGGACTTCGCGTCCGAGGAGTGACCCCGGGCGGGGCGGGTCGGCGCGGGAATCGGGTCGCGCCGCCCGTCCCGGTCGGAGATCATCGCGGGGTGGTGGGAGCGGAGCGGGCCGTCGTGCTGGTCACGGGCATCCAGGCGGCCGGGAAGTCCACGGTGGCGCAGGCGCTGGCCGAGCGGCTGCCGCGCTCCGCGCACGTCCGGGGTGACGTGTACCGGCGCATGGTCGTCGGCGGGCGGGCGGAGATGGGCCCGGAGCCGTCCGGCGAAGCGGTGCGGCAGTTGCGGCTGCGGCACGACCTGGCCGCCGCGACCGCCGACGCGTACTTCGGCGCGGGGTTCACCGCCGTGGTGCAGGACGTGGTGCTCGGCGAGTACCTGCCGTACCTGGTCGACCGGATCCGCAGCCGCCCGCTGCTGGTCGTGGTGCTGGCACCGACGCCTTCCGTGATCGCGGACCGGGAGGCGGGCCGGGGCAAGCGGGCCTACGACGAGTGGACCGTGCACGCCCTGGACCGGGTGCTGCGCGAGGAGACCCCGCGCCTGGGGCTGTGGCTGGACACCTCGGCGCAGACCCCGGAGCAGACGGTGGCCGAAGTGCTGGACCGGTGGTCCGAGGCCGTGGTCGCCTGACCATCCCACCGCGACCCGGGTGCTGCCGCGCGTCACTCGATGCGGACGCTCATGCCGAACTCGTGCACCTGGTCACTGGCCGGCCCGACCGTGGAGACGACGGACCCCCGGCAGTCGGTCCCGTCGTAGACGACGGCGAACCGGTTGGTGCGGTTCTTGACCACCAGCGGCAGGTAGTTGCCGTGGTAGCAGCCGCTCGGGTCGCGGAACTCGTTGCCGCTGACCCAGAGCACGCCCTGGGCCGCAGCCGCCTGCGGAGCGGTCGGCACAGCCGCCGACACCGCCACCAGGGCCGCCGCCGCCAAGCCCACCGCCACCAGTCGTCGTGCCGTCACGAGCCGTAGTGCCGTCACCAGCCGTTGTGCCGCCATGCCAGGGACCTCCCTCTCCACGAGTGGTGCCCCCAGCTTCCCGACCGGGACCGGCCAGCCGCTCGCCCAGCACGCCGACATCGCCCGACCGTGCCGGATCTCGCCCGTGCCGGTCGAGGTCGGTGACGTGCCGTCACCGACCCGGCGAACGGCGAGGCCGCCGCCCGGTGCGCGCGGATGCCCGGACCGCCGCACGGTGCGGCGCGGCGTGGTGCTGTACTGACCCCGATCCGTCGCAGGGAGGTCGTGAGTGGCTCAGATCCAGGTACGCCCCGGTGTCAACCCGGACGAGCCGGAGGTGCCCGTCGTGGTCGTGCTCATCGACCCCGAGGGTCCTCCCGGGGAACGGGCCGTCAACGACCTGTCCAGCTACTGCTACGAGGGCGACGGCGTCCTGTACCTCGCGCAGACCGACGGCTGGGCGGAGTCCGCGCTCGCCGGCGACCGGCTCACCGTCGACGTCGTCGCGCACCCGACCGCGCTGGAGCAGGTCGACGTCGACCCCGGCCTGTTCCCGGGCCGGTCCGCGACCGACCCGGCAGCGGTAATCGTGCTGCGCGTGGAGACCAGGGTCGACCCCGGCGTGTTCGCCCGCGCCGAACCCGGCGCGGCGGTGTTCGCGCTCGGCCCGGACGAGACGCTGGAGGACGCCCTCGCGGACGAGGAGGCGTGGCCGATCCTCATCGCCCCGCCACCGGAGCGCTGACCCCGGTCCTGCCTGGGAGCGCTGACCCCGGTCCTGCCACCGAAACGCTGACCGCTGCCTCGCCGCCGGAGCGCCGATCGCCGGTCCCGCCACGCGGAGCCCGGTCGCAACGCCGGCGGTGTCGCCGTGCTCTGCGCGCCGTGCCTTGCCCGCCGTGCTCCGCTCGCCGTGTCCCGCTCGCGGAACGCCGGGGCGGTCGGGTCGTGGAGGGACCCGACCGCCCCGACGGCGTCAGCAGCCGCGCCTGGTCGGGGACTCCCGGGTCACCAGGTCCGTGCCGCCGGCCGTGCCGTCCAGCCACACCACGCGCCGGTCGCGGTCGGCGGCGAAGGACGCCTGGTCGCCCCGGTTGCACGACACGCGTCGCGGCGTGCCGCCCCACACCGGCACCTGCTCCAGCTTCGGCAGGCCCGCGTTGGTGCCCGCCGCGCCGACCCGCGTGCTGAACGTCAGCCACTGGTCGCTCGCGTCCAGCGCAGGGAACATCGGCGCGTGCTCACCGTCCTCCGCGACCACCGCGCGCACGCGCCCGCCGTGGTGGTCGGCCGCCATGATCCCCGAACGGCCGTCCACGCCGACGTCCTGGATCCACGCCACCCCGCTCGCGGTCAGCACGGCGTCCTTGACGAACACCGACCCCGTCGGCGACGGCAGGACCGTGCGGGTGCCGGTGCGCAGGTCCTCCACCACGGCGTTGTAGTACCAGCCGGTGGCGTCGCGCCGGACCTGCGTGTACGAGAGCAGGTGCCCGCGCAGGAACGGCCGGTTGCCCTGCACGCCGGGCTCGGGCGTCAGGTTGCGGGCGGGCCCGTCGCCGACCCGCACCCACACGTCGGTCTCCAGCGCGCCGGCGAAGTCGAAGTTCTGCCACGCCACCGCGTCACCGGACACCACCGGCACGGACAGGTCGGCGGTGGTGCCGCCGTCCGCGACGGTCCGGATCGGGCCGCCGTCGAGCGTGCGCGCCAGGACGCGGCTGCCCGCGCGGGACCGGTTGCTCCACACCGCCGTGGTGCCGTCGGTGTTGGTCTGGGCGTTGGCCGTGCCGTCCTTCGCGGACAGCCGCACGGGCGGCGTGGCGCGGTCGATGCGCCCGGTGTGCACCTCGGGGGCCTGCTCGCCGCGCACGTCGGACAGCAGCACCACGTACCGGCCGCCGGCGGCGGACGGGAACGGCGTGGCGGACGTGACGCCGCCGACCAGGGTGGTCGTGTCGGTGCCGAGGCGCTGCTCCCAGCCCGGCACGATGCCGTGCTCGTCGAACGCCCTGGCGATGGTCGCCTGCTGCCGCGCGGTGAGCTTGAGGGCCGCCGCCGCGCCGAGCACGGCCGTCCGACCGTCCACGAAGGTGTCCAGCGGGGTCATGTACTCGGTGAGCGCGGTGTAGACGACCTCGTCCGCCAGGGCCGGGTCGATGCGCTCGCGGATGTCCCACAGCGCGCCGCCGAAGATGGTGGAGTTCAGGTGCACGCCGCCGTTGTCGGTGCTCCGGGTGACGCCCAGGTAGTCGCGCACGGTCGTCCGGCCGTCGTTCAGGTCGCGGATGGCGCACTCCCGGGGTGCCTTGGTGCGGCACAGGTCCTCGCCGAGCAGGCCGGCGTCCGGGTCGGTCATCGGGGTGCCGCTGACGGTGACGTCGACGGCGTTGCCGAGGTAGTCCGACACGGCCTCGTTGATCGCCCCGGACTGGCCCAGGTAGACCAGGTTCGCGGTGTGCTCGGTGATGCCGTGGGTCATCTCGTGGCCCACGACGTCCAGGTCGGCCGACAGCGGCAGCTGCTCGCCGGTCGCCCAGCCGTAGACCATCTTCGTCCCGTCCCAGAAGGCGTTGAGGAACGGCTGGCCCCGGTTGGTGACGCCCGCGACGGACACGCTGGAGCCGCCCTTGCCGTCGATGCCCCGGCGGCCGAGCCGCTGCTCGTAGAACTCGTAGACCTGGCCCGCAGCCCAGTGCGCGTCCACGCCGCCGGTCTCGGCCGCCGCGCCGTCGAACCGCGCGGTGTCGGAGGCGAAGAGTTCGGTCTCGGGCGGCAGCTCGCCGAGGAAGTCGTAGTAGTCGCGCTTCTCGGCGTCGTAGGTCAGGATCTCGCCGCCGGTCGCGGGGAACATGGCCCGGCTGCGGTCGCGCAGCTCGAACCTGCCGTCGGCGCGCTCGTAGACGGCCAGCGGCTTGGTCTTGCCGTTGGCGGCGACGCCCTCACCGGTCGCCGGGCCCTCGGCGAGGTGCAGGTTGTCGTACTCCAGCGCGACGGCGCCGGTGTGCGCGTCGACGTACACCTCACGCCGCAGCGGCAGGCCCCGGGGGACGTCCTCGCCGCGCACGGTCAGGTGCCACGCCAGCACCCCGGACCCGCCGGGCAGCACGACCAGCCCGTGCCGCTCGACCCGGGCCCGGGACCGGGTCTCCGGGTCCAGCCCCGCGAGCGCGCCGCCGACCGCCCGGTCCTCGGCCACGGTCGGGGTGGTGTCGACGGTGAGCCCGCGCGCGGTCCGGTCGGTGGTGGCCCGGACGGTCCGCCGCGCCGCCGGCCCGTCGAGGTGCACGAGGGACTGCGCGCCGAACACCGGCACGCCCCGGTGCGCCTGGGCGAACCGGACGGTGGACCGGTCGCCGGAGTCGGTGGTGGACAACGGGGTCAGCTCTGCGCCGCCGGTCGCGGCGCGGGCCAGGGTGAGGTCGTCGGCGTGGGCGGCCGGCCCGCCCGGTAAGAGGGTGGCGGCGAGCGTGGCCAGGACGGCGGCCCCCACGAGGGACTTGCGCATGAATCCTCCTCGCCCGTGCGTCGGCAGGGAGTTCGCGGCACGGGTCGGAGCCCATGGTTGCGCCGACGAGTGGTGTAGACCTATCCGGCGTTGATCGTCAACAGTTGGCAGTTCAAGCCCGTTCGGACGCCACACGTGGGCCGGCTGCCCGAAGCCGTCACCGGGACGGCCCAACGCCGGGCAAGCGCTTCCCGCCTCGGCGACCGCACGCCGTGCGGTGGTCGGCGCTGTGGGCCGAAGCGGCGAGCGGACCGGCCGGGATTACCCATCTTTCCCGGAGGCCGGCGTGGAATGGCGCTGCTGATCGGCTCCGGGGGCGGGAAAGCCCGGGTCGGTGCCGCTTGTGAGCGGTCCCGCCAGGCCGGCAGTCTGCCTTCGGCGGCGCGCCGGAGTCGACATCCACCACGGGACCTTCGGAGGTACTCCCATGCGCAGGATTTCCGGCATTGCGGCGGTCGCGGCTCTGGTGCTGGCGGGGGTGGCGGGCTCGACCACGAGCGTCACGGCGACCCCGAACGCCCCCGAGACCCCGATCCCGAGCTACAGCGCGGCACGACTCGCCGCCCTCCAGTCCCGAGTGGACGGACACCTCGCCGACTACGGCGGTGGCAGGCAGGTCGGGCTCAACCAGGTCGAGTACCAGGGCGGCGGGATGGTGCTCACGCTGCCCCTGCCCGGCGAGGCGTCCGGCCGCGCGGTGGACGAGCCGGTGCACGCCCAGGGCGCCCCCGACTGCCCGTCCGGTTCGTCGTGCGTGTGGGAGGACACGGGCTACGAAGGCGCCCGCCTCTCCCGTTCCAAGTGCGGCCGGCTCACCTTGAGCGCGCCGTTCACCACCAGCGTGGGATCGCTGCACAACAACAACGGCAGCCAGACCGTGCTGTTCAACTCCGTCGGAGCGTTCCTCAACGCCAACCAGGACCCGACCCGGATCAACGACACCGGCGTCGGCACGCGCGGGTACGTCCGCCAGTGGGAAGTCTGCCCCTGACCCGGTGCCCCGCCGACCGGCACAGGTCCGGCCGTCGGGGACACCACTAGCCGGTGAGCCGGCCGTCGTGGACCTCGACCACCCGGTCCGCCGTGGCCAGGTGCGCGCGGTCGTGGGTGACCAGGACGGTGGCGGTCGACTGGTCGCGGGTCAGGCGCGTGATCAGGTCCACCACCGCCGCGCCGCGCTCGTGGTCCAGGGCGCTGGTCGGCTCGTCCACCAGCAGCACGGTGGGCCGGTTCATCAGCGCCCGGGCGATGTTCACGCGCTGGCGCTGGCCCCCGGAGAGCTGGTGCGGTCGCCGGCCGGCCAGGTCCGCCAGGCCGACCGCGTCCAGCAGGTCCAGCGCGCGCGGGCGGGCGGCGGCGGGGGAGCGGCCGTCCAGGTGGGCCATCACCTGGAGCTGTTCGGCGGCGGTCAGCGACGGCAGCAGGTTCGGCTGCTGGAACACCGTGCCGATGGTCCGCCGGCGCAGTGCGGCCAGCTCGCCCCGGCGCAGGCCGGTGGTGGTCACGCCGGCCACGGTGACCGTGCCCGCGTCCGGCGTGACCAGGGTGGCGGCGACCGCCAGCAGGCTGGACTTGCCGGAGCCGGACGGGCCCACGACGGCGGTCAGCGTGCCCGCAGGCACGTCCAGGCCCACCCGGTCCAGCGCGGTCAGCCGGCCGTCGCCGTCGGCGTAGGTCAGCGTGACGTCGCGCAGGACGAGGCTCATCGGGCTGCTCCCAGGGCGGTCAGCGGGTCGACGGAGGTGACGCGGCGGACGGCCAGCGCCGCGCCGGCCGCGCCCAGCAGCACGGTCGCCGCCGCCGGCGGCAGCACCGTCGCGGGGGTGAGCAGGAACGGCACGGACGAGCCGGCCAGCGCCGCGCCGACCGCGACCGCCAGGCCGGTGCCCACCAGCGTGCCGCCGACCAGCACGACGACCGCCTGGCCGAGCGCGTCGCGCAGCAGGTTCCCGGTGGAGGCGCCCAGCGCCTTCAGCACGGCGACGTCGCCGCTGCGCTGGATCGTCCACACGGTGAAGAACGCGCCGATCACGAGCGCGGAGATGGCGAACAGGAACCCGCGCATCAGTTGCAGCGAGCCGTTCTCCGACGTGTAGGAGCCGATCCCGGCCAGGGCGTCGCCGATCGACGTGGTCCGGGTGCCGATCGCGGCGTCCGCCGCCGCGAAGTCCACACCGGACGGATCGGTGGTCAGCGCGACCACGGTGGCCGCCCGCGCGTCCGGCGGCGCGACGAGCCGCCAGGTGTCCGCAGTGGTCCACACGACCGGTGTGTGGCTGTACCAGGCGTCACCGCGCACGGCGGCGACCGTCAACGAGCGCCCGGCGACCACGACCGCGTCACCGGGGCCGGCACCCAGCTCGTCGGCGGCCCCCTCGGACAGCACGGCGGAGCGGTCGTCGGGCACCGGGGCGAGCGCCGACCCGGGCCGCACCCCGAACACGGTGACCGGGGCGTTGCGCGCCGCCGACGCCTTGGTGCCGGCGACGCCCAGGGGCTCGGCGGCGCGCACGCCCGGCGTGGCCGCCCACCGCCGCACCTGGTCGTCGGTCACGGCGGAGTCCGCGAAGGACACCTCCGGCCCGCCGAACGCGATCCGGTCGGCCGGCAGCCCGGTGACCGCCGAGGTGTTCTGCCTGCCCAGCCCGGCGGTCAGCCCGGACAGCAACCCCACCAGCAGGGTGATGAGCACGATCACGGTCCCCATGAGAGCGAAGCGCCCCCGGGCGAACCTCAGGTCCCTCCAGCCGACGTACATCTCTTCCTTCCCCTCGGCAGCGGTGTCCTCCTACCGTCACCCGGCCGAGGGGTCCGGGGCATCGCGCGGGGGACCGGAGTCGCAGCGCCGCGAGGCGGTACCCGGGGTCGAACTTTCGGTTGATGCCTGGCCGGCGCGGGTCACCTACCCTGGACGGTGCTCATGGACACCACTCGCGTCGCCCTGACCTGGGGCCTGCACCTGCTGGTCGTCGCCCTGGTCGCGCCGGCCGTCGTCCGCGCGGGGGCACCGGCCACCGTCGTGGTCGCGGCGCTGCTCGTCGTCGTGTACGCGGCAGGCGTGCTGGTGCCGGGCATCGGCCGGTCGCGCCGCCGGGCCGCGTGGTGGCTCGCCGCCGTGTGCGCGGTGTGGGCGGTGCTGCTGGTGCTCACCGCCGACGCGCTGTGGGTGGCGTTCCCGCTCTACTTCCTCCAGCTGCACCTGCTGCCCCGGCGCGCGGGCGTGCCGGCCGTCGCCGCCACCGCGCTCGCCGCCGCCACCTCGTTCACCCTGCACCAGGGCTTCACGCCGGCCGCCGTGGCCGGTCCGGTGCTGGGTGCGGCCGTCGCCGTCGTGGTCGTGCGCGGCTACGAGGTGCTCTACCGCGAGAGCGAGCGCCGCCGGCGGCTGATCGAGGAGCTGACCGCGACCCGTGCCGACCTGGCCGAAGCGCAGCACGCGGCGGGCGTGCTCGCCGAGCGGGAGCGCCTGGCCCGCGAGATCCACGACACCCTGGCCCAGGGCCTGTCCAGCATCCAGCTCCTGCTGCGCGCGGCCGAGCGCATCCTGCCCGACCGCCCCGAGGACGCCGCCCGGCACGTCGGGCAGGCCCGCCGCACCGCCGTGGACAACCTCGCCGAGGCACGCCGCTTCGTGGCCGCGCTGAGCCCGCCCGCCCTGGACGGCACCACGCTGGCCGGCGCGCTGGAACGCCTGTGCGCCGCCACCGCGTCCCCGCCGACCCGCTTCGAGCTGACCGGCCGGCCGGTGCCGCTGCCGACCGCGCACGACGTGGCCCTGCTGCGGATCGCCCAGTCGGCGCTGGCCAACACCGCCCGCCACGCGCGCGCCCGCGCCGCGTCCGCCACCCTCGACTACCGGGACGACGAGGTCGTGCTGACCGTCACCGACGACGGCGACGGCTTCGACCCGGCGGCACCGCCCGCGCCAGACCCGGACGCCGGCGGGTTCGGCCTGGCCGCCTCGGCGGCCCGCGCGCGGTCCCTCGGCGGCACCCTCACCGTCGAGTCGGCTCCCGGGCGCGGCACCGCCCTGTCCGCCCGGCTCCCCCTGCCGCCGGAGCGGCCGTGACCCCGATCCGGCTGCTGCTCGCCGACGACCACCCGGTCGTGCGGGCGGGGCTGCGCGCGCTGCTGGAGACCGAACCGGACCTGGTGGTGGTGGCCGAGGCCGCCACCGCCGAGCGGGCCGTGGAACTCGCGGCGGAGCTGGACGTGGACGTCGTGCTGATGGACCTCCAGTTCGCCGGCGGGGTCATGAACGGCTCGCAGGCCACCGCCGCGATCAGCGCCCGCCCCAACGCGCCGCGCGTGCTGGTCGTCACCACCTACGACACCGACGCCGACACGCTGCCCGCGATCGAGGCGGGTGCGACCGGCTACCTGCTCAAGGACGCCCCGCCCGAGGAGCTGGCCGCCGCCGTCCGCACCGCCGCCGCCGGCCGGACCGCGCTGGCCCCGACCGTCGCCGACCGCCTGGTCGACCGCCTGCGCACCCCCGCGACCGCGCTGACCCGGCGCGAGGCCGAGGTGCTGACCCTGGTCGCGCGGGGCCTGTCCAACCACGCCATCGGCGAGCGCCTGGGCCTCACCCTGGCCACCGTGAAGTCGCACCTGGTCCACGTCTACGCGAAGCTGGACGTCGACTCGCGCACCGCCGCCGTGGCCGCCGCCACGGCCCGCGGCCTGATCCGCCGCTAGAGCCCGTCCGCACAGCCGGGTGGTGGGGGTGGTGAAGTCGGTCATGCCCGGTAGGAGGTGGCGGTCTTGTCACAGCGGGTGGCTCGGCCCTGGTCCGCGACCACCCGGCTCGGCCTGGCCGCCGGACGCCCGGAGCCGGCCTCCCGGCCCGATCCCGGCCGCGACCGGGTGACCGCGGCGCAGTCGTCGACGCCGCCGCCGGTCGGGACGACCCACAGCGGGCGGCCCTGACCCGGCGCGAACCGGACGGGCCTTCGTGGTGAGACCTCCTCGGACCGGCCGATGGCGTGATCGCCCGACCCACCGCGCCCGTCGTGCGATCCGACCGCCCCGCGCGGGAACGGTCGTGCGGCGGGCACCGCCGCGTGCCGGTGCGCCCGCACGATGCCGGGGTCGGCCGACACGTGCCGCTCCGGCAGGTCCTGCCACGCCACCCCCGGTCTGCGCCTCGAACAGCAGTCGACCCGTGCCTGCGCACCACGGACGGAGATCGACCCAGACCCGGCCGAGCCACCTGTGAAGACGGGTGGGGCCTGTGTCGGAGTCGCCGGGGGTGGCCGAGCCCGGCCCGGATCGTGGGCGGCGGCTCGTGGCCTGTTCCGACGTCGACAGCGGACCGGGGATCGGCAGGCGGTCCTGACCGCGTTCCGGGCGGTGGCGACGCCGCTCGCCGCACCGCCCGGGATGCGGGCCCCGGTCTGAGACCCGCCGCAGAGTCACCCGGTCGTGGTGCACGTTTCGCCCGGCGACGGTGAAACCGCCGTGCAAGTATCCGCTCGTCATCGCGTTCGGTCGCACGACGGTGGAGGCACGATGTCGTTGGTCGCCCGGCTGTTCCGGGGGAGCCGGGTGCTCGCCGGGGTGCTCGCGGCGGCCGTCGTGGCGACCCTGGTGACCGCGCCGGGTGCGTGGGCGGCCGACTGGGCGGTCGAGGGCGAGGACCGACCGTCCACTTTCGACTGCGACCACCTCTACTACAGCAACTACCGCTCCGGGATGGAGTTCGCCACCGGCCCCTCCGGCGAGCCCGTCATCGCCAACACGGTGATCAGCAAGCGCACGGGGTCGGGGCCGCCGGACTACTGGTCCACCAGCATGGCGCTGGGCCGCGACCCGGACACCGGGGCCGTGGCGGCGTTCTACGCGAGCTACACCTCCGCCGACCTCACGCTGTACAAGCACGTCTCCGGCACCGACGTGGTCACCGACCTGATCGCGGGCGGCCAGGGCCGCGCCCTGCCCGCCGGCACGAACTGGGGCGGGATCGCCGCCGACCCGGCGGCCGGCGCGCTGTACGGGGCGCAGAACGGTGGTGTGCCCAAGCTGTTCCGGATGGACCTGGCGACCGGTGCGACCACCGTGTGGACGCGCGGCGACAACCTGACCTCCGTGCCGCCCGACGACCCGGTGTTCGCGGGCGGGTCGATGGTCCCCGACATGTTCGTGGACAGCAACGGCGGCGCCTACTACGGCATCTCCTACGGCGGCTCGTCCTACGTCTACCGGTTGGACCCGGCGACCGGGACGACGACCCAGGCCGTGCAGGTGACCGGTCCGGCGTCCGGCAACGGGTTCAACAACTACGGCATGGCCTACGCGCACCACGCGATCTACCTCGGCGCGTACTGGGGCGCGCTGTACAAAGTGGACCCGGAGACCGGCGTCTCGGAGGAGGTGCCGGGCGGCTACGCGCACAACAACCAGGTCGGGCGGATCACGTCCGAGGGCGGCGGGTCGTGGCCGATCACCGACCTCGCCGCGTGCGAGGTCGCACCCGACCTCACGAAGAAGCTCGTGGTGGCCAAGACCGCCGACAAGACCACCGCCCGGCCGGGCGACAAGGTCACCTACACGGTGACCGCCCGCAACACCGGCACCGGCCCGGCGCCCGGGGCCTCCGTGGTCGACGACCTGTCCGGCGTGCTGGACGACGCGGTGTACAACGGCGACGCGGTCGCCGCCGGCTCGCCGACCCAGCCGGTGTACGACGGCACCGCGCAGACCCTGTCCTGGACCGGCGACATCGCCGCCGGGGCGACGGTCACGCTCACCTACTCGGTGACCGTGGGCAGCCCGCCCGGCGGCGACAAGGTGCTCCGCAACACCGTCACCTCCCCGGACGGCAACTGCTCGGCGGGCTGCTCGCACGAGGTGCCGATCGCGGTGCTGCGCCTGCGGAAGACGAGCGCCCCGCCGGACCCGGGCCCCGGCGGCACCGTCACCTACACGGTCACCGCGACCAACGACGGCACCGCGCCGTGGACCGGCGGCACGGTCACCGACGACCTGTCCGGCGTGCTGGACGACGCCGCGTACAACGGCGACGCCACGGCGAGCGCCGGCACCGTCGCCTACGACCCGGCGACCCGGCAACTCGCCTGGACGGGCGACGTGCCCGCCGGGGGATCGGTCACCATCACCTACTCGGTGACCGTCGGCAGCCCGCCCGCCGGCGACAAGCGGCTGCGCAACGCGGTCGTCGGCCCGGACGGCTCGAACTGCCCGGCCGGCGCCACCGACCCCGACTGCGGCACCGACCAGGTCGTCACCGGGCTGGTGATCCGCAAGACCGCCGCGCCCGCGACCGTGAAGCCCGGCGACACCGTCACCTTCACCATCACCGCCGAGAACGCCGGCGGCGCGCTGGTGGCGGGCGCGACGCTGACCGACGACCTGACCGGCGTGCTGGACGACGCCGACTACCGGGGTGACGCCGTGGCGCGCGTCGGCGGGACGGCCGCGCCCACCCAGCCCGTGTTCGACGCGGGCACCCGGACGCTCACCTGGACCGGTGACGTCGGCGTCGGCCAGACCGTCACCATCACCTACACGGCCACGGTCCGCACACCGCCCGGCGGCGACCTCTCGCTGGGCAACGCGGTGACCGGCCCGGAGGGCTCGAACTGCCCGCCGGGCTCCGCCGACCCCGCCTGCGGCAGCGTCACGCCGGTCGGCGCGGTCACCGTCCGCAAGACCGCCGACAAGGCCACCGCGGCGCCCGGCGAGCGCGTCACCTACACCGTGGTGGTGGTCAACACCGGTCGGGCCGCCTACCCCGGCGCGCGATTCACCGACGACCTGGCCGGCGTGCTGGACGACGCCGAGTGGGACGACCGGCTCACCGCCGACGTGGGCCGGGCGGTGTTCGACGCCGACGCGCGGCGGCTGACCTGGACCGGCGACGTCGCCGAGGGCGCGACCGCGACCATCACCTACTCGGTGACCGTCGGCACCCCGCCCGCCGGGGACAAGACGCTGCGCAACGCCGTTACCGGCGAGAACTGCCGACCCGGCTCGACCGGCCCGGGGTGCGGCACCGAGACGGCGGTCAAGTCGCTCAGGCTGGTCAAGACCGGGGGTCCTGCCAACCCGAAGGTGGGTGACGTGGTCACCTACTCGGTGGTGGTGACCAACACCGGCACCGCGCCCTACCCCGGGGCGGCGTTCGCGGACGACCTGAGCGACGTGCTGGACGACGCGTCCTGGAACGGCGACGCCACGGCGACCTCCGGCTCGGTGGTGTTCGACGCGGCCGGCGCGAAGCTCACCTGGACCGGTGACCTGGCGGTCGGCGCGACCGCGACGGTCACCTACCGGGTCACGGTCACCAACGGCGGCAACGAGTTCCTGCGCAACGTCGTGACCGGCGACGGCTCGAACTGCCCGCCGGGGTCGGACGACCCGGCGTGCACCAGCGTCCTGCCCAAACCGGCGCTGGAGATCGCCAAGGCGGTGTCGGCGACCAGCGCGAAGCCCGGCGACGTGGTCACGTACACGGTCACCGTCACCGAGAGCACCGGCAACGCCGCCTACTCCGGCGCGTCGTTCACCGACGACCTCTCCGGCGTGCTGGACGACGCGGCGTGGAACGGTGACGCCACCGCGACGTCGGGTTCCGCGACGTTCGACCCGGGCGCGAAGACGCTGGTGTGGAACGGGGACGTGCCGGCCGGCGGCACGGTGACCATCACCTACCGCGTGACCGTGGGGGTGCCGCCGGCTGGGGACGAGCGGCTGCGCAACACCGTGACCGGGCCCGAGGACTCCACCTGCCCGCCGGGCGGGGACTGCGGCACGGACACGCCCGTCGCCCTGCTGAAGATCCGCAAGACGGCGTCGCTCGCCCAGCCGAAGGCCGGTGACACCGTCACGTACACCGTCGTGGTGGGCAACCAGGGCGCGGCCGACTACGTGGGCGCGTCGTTCACCGACGACCTGACCGGCGTGCTGGACGACGCGGCGTGGAACGGTGACGCCACCGCGACGTCGGGTTCCGCGACCTTCGACCCGGGCGCGAAAACGCTGACGTGGAACGGGGACGTGGCCGCCGGCGGCACGGTCACCGTCACCTACTCGGTCACCGTGGGCCGCCCGCCCGCCGGCGACCGCGCGCTGCGCAACGCCGTCGTCGGCCCGGACGGGGCGACCTGCCCGCCGGGCTCGACGGACCCGGACTGCTCCACCGTCACCCCGCTGGCGCTGCTGGAGCTGGCGAAGACCGCGTCGCCGGCGACCGCGAAACCGGGCCAACGGGTCACCTACACCGTCACCGCGCGCAACCCCGGGACCGCGACCTACGTCGGCGCGACGTTCACCGACGACCTGACGGGCGTGCTGGACGACGCCACGTACGGCGGTGACGCCACCGCGTCGGCGGGCGCGCTGGACTACACCGCGCCGAACCTGACGTGGCGGCACGACCTGCCCGCCGGTGCGACGGCCACGGTCACCTTCTCGGTCACCGTGCGGCAGCCGCCCGCCGGGGACGGCGCACTGCGCAACGCGGTGACCGGCCCGGCCGACTCGACGTGCGGGTCGGGCTGCGGCACCGTCACGCCGGTCGCCGCGCTGCGCATCGCCAAGACCTCCGCGCCGGCCGACCCCCGGCCCGGCGACGAGGTGACCTACACCGTGCTGGTCACCAACACCGGCACGGCGACCTACTCCGGTGCGTCGTTCGCCGACGACCTGACCGGCGTGCTGGACGACGCCGCCTTCGACCAGGACGCCTCGGCCACCTCAGGGGTCGTCGCCTACACCGCGCCGACCGTCTCGTGGAACGGCGACGTCGGGGCGGGTGCCGAGGTGCGCGTCACCTACTCGGTCACCGTGAACCGCCCGCCCGGCGGTGACAAGGTGCTGCGCAACGCCGTCGTGGGCCCGGTCGACTCCACCTGCCCGCCCGGCGGCGCGGACCCGGCCTGCGGCACGGTCACCCCGCTGCCGGCGTTGCGGGTCGTCAAGAGCGGGACGCCTGACGACCCCCGGACCGGCGACAAGGTCACCTACACGGTCACCGTCACCAACGTGGGCGAGGCCCCGTACCCGGACGCGGCGTTCGCCGACGACCTGACCGGGGTCGTGGACGACGCCACCTACAACGGTGACGCGGTCGCATCGACGGGCGCGGTCTCCTACGCCGCACCGAACCTGGGTTGGACCGGCTCGCTGGACAAGGGCGCGACGGCCACCGTGACCTACTCGGTGACCGTCACGAACCTGGGCGACCGGCGGCTGGTCAACGTGGTCACCGCCGAGGGCTCCAACTGCGAACCCGGTTCCGCCGACCCGGACTGCCGCTCGGTGCTGCCGGTGCCGAAGCTGTCGATCCGGAAGACGGCGGAACCGGCGGCCGTGACGGCGGGCGGGACGGTGACCTACCGGGTCGTCCTCGCCAACACGGGCGGAGCGCCGTACCGGGGTGCGGCGTTCGCCGACGACCTGACCGGGGTCGTGGACGACGCCACCTACAACGGTGACGCGGTCGCGTCGGCAGGCACGGTCTCCTACGCCGCACCGGTCCTGAGGTGGTCCGGCGACGTCCCGGCGAACGCGGAGGTCACCGTGACCTACACCGTGGTGGTGGGCACCCCGCCCGCCGGTGACAAGCGGCTGCGCAACGCGGTGACCAGCCCGGACGCCACGAACTGCCCGCCGTCGACGCGCACGCCGCACGCGCGGGCGACGGGCCCGGCCGACCCGGCGTGCTCGACGGAGACGCTGGTCCGGGAGCTGACCATCCGCAAGTCGGCCGACCCGGGCACGACGGTCGCACCCGGCGGGACCGTCCGCTACGCGCTGACCGTCCACAACACCGGCGCCGCGCGGTACGAGCAGGCGGAGCTGGCCGACGACCTGGCGGACGTCCTGGACGACGCGACGTACGACGGCAACGCCCGCGCCGACACCGGGATGGTCACCGTGACCGGGTCGGTGCTGCGGTGGCAGGGCAGCCTGGAACCGGCGGAACTGGCGACGATCACGTACTCGGTGACCGTGCGGGCGGACGCCACCGGGCCGCTGCGCAACACGGCGGTCTCCAGGACCCCGGGCGCGAACTGCACCCCGGAACGGCCTTGCGCGACCACGACGGACGTGGCGCCGGCCGCGCTGGCCGACACCGGCACCCGGCTGCTGGACCTGCTGCTCGCCGCCCTGGCCCTGCTGGCGGCCGGTGCCCTGCTGCTGGTCCGGGGCCGCCGCAGCTGACTTCGCGCGGCCCCCGCGCGGTCAGCCGTCGACGTCGGGGGACAGGAACTCCAGCCGGTTGCCGAACACGTCGGACACGTAGCACCGCCGGAACCCCGGGAAGTCGCCGTCCCAGCGCACCTCGACGCCCGCGTCGGCGATCCGGGCGGCCAGGCCGTCCAGGTCGGTCGTGGTGATCCCGGGGTGGGCCTTGCGCGCGGGCCGGAAGTCGTCCTCGACGCCGAGGTGGACCTCCAGCCGGTCGGCGCGCACCCACAGGCCGCCGCGCGCGGCGAGCGCCGGCGGCTTGGGGACCTCGGTCATGCCCAGCACGCCGACGTAGAAGGCACGTGCCCGGTCCTCGCCGCCGGGCGGGATGGCGAGCTGCACGTGGTGCAGCCCCAGCCCGAACGCGCCCGGGGTGTCCGCTCCGCTCGACAGCGCCTGGTCCACGACCCGTCCCCTCCCCGTCACCGTCAGTCGATCATCCCACGCGCCCGGCCGTGCCCGTCGTACTCGCGCCGGTTGGCCGCCGACCAGCGCCGCGCGCCGTCGAGGGTGGCCCGGTGGACGGCGTTGGCCAGCCGCCGCCCCCACTCCGAGCGCGGGCCGCCGTAGGGCTCGCCCCCGTCGTCGGGGCAGCAGACGACGATCGCGTCGCTCGGCGTCCCGGTGCCGGGCACGCCGGCGTCGGCCAGCGCCTGGGCCTTCGCCTCGGTCGCCGTCACCACGGCGTTGACCAGCGCGCCGTCCGCGAGCCCGACCGGCACCCAGCACACGGTGTTGATCGTGCCGGGGCCCCACGCCCCGGCGGCGGCGGAGGAGGCCGCGTACACCGGGTGGCTGAGCCCGACCGTGGCGACGCACTCGACGCCCCCGTCCGCGCCGGTCGCGTGCTCGGCGACCACCGCCGCCGTCAGCAGCCCCGCACCCGGGCCGGTCAGGTTCCACGCCCCGGCCAGCTCGCCGACGTGCGCCACGGGGTCGCGGTGGTACTGGTCGTCCACCTCGACGTTGACCACCCAGCGGCACGGCCCGACGCCGCCGCCGACCACCGCCGTCGACACCGCCCGCACCCCGTCCGGGAACGACCAGGCGAGGGCGGGCCGGCCGTTGTCGGGCTGGGTGAGGACTCCGGGCGGCACGATCGTGATCACCGCCGCACGATAGCGACGCGGCGCGCGCGACCGCCGGGAACCGGCCCCTCGGCGGTTCCCGGCGGGTCGCGGTCCTCAGCCCACCTGGGCGTAGAACTCGCGGATGTCGGCGACCAGGACGTCGGTCGCCTCGTGCGCCGCGTAGTGGCCGGCCGCGTCGTTCGCGCTGCCGCCGGCTTCGGTGCCGTAGGAGTTCCAGCGGACGATGGCGGCGTGGTCCCGTTCGGCGAAGCGGCGGATGGACCGGAAGTCGCCGGCGAACATGGCCAGCGCGGTCGGCGTCGTGGTCGGGCCGGTCGGGCGGTCGGTGTGGTGCGCGTCCTCGTAGTAGAACCGGATGGACGAGCCGCCCGTGCGGGTCAGCCAGTAGATCGCCACGTTCGCCACGACGAAGTCGTCGTCCAGCGCTTCGCCGAAGAGCTGCGCGTTCCACCCGAGCAGGCCGACCGGCGAGTCGGCGAGCGCGAACGCCAGCGTCTGCGGCTGCTGGCTGTGCAGGGCGTTGAAGGAGAACTTGGTGGCGTAGAACCACTCCAGGTGCCGCAGCGCGGCCAGGTCGGCTTCGTCCAGGCCCTCGAACTCGGCGGGGTCGCCGGAGGGGAAGGAGAAGAGCTGGGTGACGTGCACGCCGATCACGCCCTCCGGGTCGAGCCGTCCGACCTCGGGGGAGACCATCGAGCCGCCGTCGTTGCCGACCGCGCCGTAGCGCCGGTAGCCCAGCCGGCGCATCAGCTCGACCCACGCGCGGGCGGTGCGGTGGGTGCCCCAGCCGGGGCTGCGGGTCGGGCCGGAGAAGCCGAAGCCCGGCAGCGACGGGATGACCAGGTGGAAGGCCGGGCTGTCGGCGGACTCCGGCTCGGTCAGCGGGCCGATCACGTCCAGGTACTCGACCACGGAGCCGGGCCAGCCGTGGGTGAGCACGAGCGGGGTGGCGTCCTCGCGGGACGAGCGGACGTGCAGGAAGTGGATGTCCTCGCCCTCGATCTCGGTGACGAACTGGGGGTGCTCGTTGAGCCGGGCCTCGAACGCGCGCCAGTCGAACCCGGACCGCCAGTGCTCGGCAAGCCGGCGCACCCGCCCGGCCGGCACGCCGTAGGCGTCCGCGACGCCCGGCAGCTCGTCCGGCCACAGCGCCGCGTCGAGCCGGCGGTGCAGGTCGTCCAGGTCGGCCTGCGGGACCTCGACGCGGAACGGGCGGATCGCGGTGCCGGTCATCTCTGCTCCTTCGGAACGGAATGCTTTGTTCCGTTTCACTGTAGCGGAGCGGAACGATCCGTTCCAGTGTTAGGGTGGTCACCATGCCGTCACGGACCGACGCCGGCCTCTCCGGCCGCCGCCAGCAGGCCGCGCACAACGACGCCGCCATCCTCGCCGCCGCCCGCGAGGTGTTCCTCAACGACCCGCGATCACCGATCGCCGACGTGGCCAAGCACGCGGGCGTCGGGATCAGCGCGCTGTACCGCCGGTACCCGGGCAAAGAGGAACTGCTGCGCAAGCTGTGCCACGACGGGCTGCGCCGCTACATCGCCGAGGCGGAGGCGGCGCTGGCCGAACCGGACGGCTGGGCCGCTCTGACCGGCTTCCTGGCCGGGGTGGTCGACGCCGACGTGCACTCGCTGACCGTGCGCCTGGCCGGCACGTTCACCCCCACGCCGGACATGGGCGCGGACGCCGCCCGCGCGGGGGAGCTGGCCGCCGCGCTCGTGGACCGCGCACACGCCGACGGCAGGCTGCGCGCCGACGTCGTCGCCCACGACCTCGGCCTGGTGCTGGAAAGCTGCGCCGCCGTCCGCGTGCCGGACGCGGGCCGCACCGCCGAGCTGCGCCGCCGCGTGCTCGCGGTCATGGTGGACGGCCTCGCCCGGACCGACGGCCCGGACCTGCCCGGACCGCCGCCGGCACCCGGCGAGTTCAGCCGGCGCTGGGACCCCCGGTCGTGAGCCGGCGGCTGTAGGGGACCGCGTCGACCAGCGTCACCCGCACGACCGCCCCGCTCGGCACCTGGTACGAGCGCCGCTCGCCGCGCCGCGCCCCGTCGAGGGCCGTGCCCAGCGGCGAGCCGGGGGAGTAGACCTCCAGCCCGGCGCCCTCCCGGTCCGCCGGGCCGGCCTCGGTGTCCCGCACGCCCAGCAGGAACGTCTCCACCTCGCCGGTGTCGTCGTACCGGACGGTCAGCACCATGCCCGGTTCGGCCACCCCGTCGTCCGGCGGGTCCTCGCCGACCACCGCCCGCGCCAGCAGGTCGCGCACCTCGCGGATGCGCACCTCGCGCTGCCGCCGGGTCGTGGTGACCAGGTCGTCGTCGGCGCGCGGCGCGGGCAGGGCGAGCAGCGCGGCCAGCTCGGCGCGCAGCCGGGCGTGGGCCTCGGGGGTCAGCCAGTCGGTCATGGTGGGCTCCAGTGGGGTGCGCCGTCAGGGCGGCCGGGGGCCCGCCCTGACGGCGCGGTGGGGTCCGTGATTGCCGGGTGTTCTTCTCGGCTCCGGCCCCCACGGACAGGGGGAGTGGTCTAGTGGGCCACGGGTCCGCGCCGCCGCAGCAGCGCGTCCATGTCGTCGGCGTAGCCCGTGGCGATGCGCACCAGCACATCGCGCTGGGCCCGCAGGAACGTGTTCTCCGAGCGCAGCCACGCCAGCTCCGCGCGCTCGTCGGCGGTGAGCCCGCCGCGCGCGGTGCCGCGTCCGGTGTCGGCGGTGAGCCCGCCGCATCCGGTGTCGGCGGTGAGGCCGGTCCGCGTGGTGCTGCCGCGTCCGGTGTCGGCGGCGGTCATCGGAGCGGGTCGAACTCGCGCAGGGCGTCCGGCGTCTTGCCGGTGGTGACCTGCTCGGCCAGCAGCCGCCCGGTGATCGGGCCGTGGGCCAGGCCCCACATGCCGTGCCCGCCCGCGACGTAGACGTGGGGCGCGCGCACCGCGCCGATCACCGGTCGCCCGTCCGGCGTCACGGGGCGCGGTCCCACCCACACGTCGGTCCGCTCGTCCCACCGGACGCCGCGCAGCAGCGGGCGGGCCGACGCGACGACGGCGTCCACCCGGGCCGTCACGCCCGGCGCGTCGGGGTCGCGGAACTCCATGGTGCCCGCGACCCGCAGCCCGTCCCGGTACGGCGTGCACGCCACCCGCACGTCCGGCAGGTACACCGGACCCGGCACGGGGTGCTCCACGGGCACCGTGAACGAGTACCCGCGACCCGCCCGCACCGGCGTCCGCACGCCGAAGCCGCGCGCCAGCCCGGACAGCCACGCGCCGGTCGCCACCACGGCGACGTCGGCGGCCACGGCGTCGCCGTGGCGCGGGTGCACGGTGACGCCCCTGCTGAACGGGCGGATGCTCGCCACCTCGAACAACCGGACCTCCGCACCGCGCGCCACCACGGCGCGGGCCAGCGCCTGGACGAACCCGCCGGGGTCGACGTACCGCTGGCCGTCGACCCGCACGCCCGCCGTGAGCGCGGCGGACGCCAGCGACACCTGCGAGCGCAGTTCGTCGGCCGAGAGCACGGCGTGGTCGACGGGCTGCCCCTGGTCGGCCATCCGCCGCAGCTCGCGCAGCAGGCCCCGCGCCTGGTGGGGCGTCTCGAACGCGGCGGTGATCGGCGCGTCGACCACGGGCGCGTCCACGCCGTTGCCGGTGAGCACGTCGAACGCCTCGGCGCACTCGTCGTTGAGCGGCAGGTTGGCGCGCACCGCCCGGCTCCACGACGACCAGCGGCAGTGCGCCGCGAACCGCGCCAGGAAGCCCCACAACCCGGGGTCCGCGGTCAGCGGCACGTGCAGCGGCGCGCTCGGGCTCAGCAGCGACCGCAGCCCGTAGCGCAGCACGGTCGGCTCGTTGAGCGGTATCGCCAGGCCCGGCGCGAGCCACCCGGCGTTGCCCCACGACGCGCCCGCCGCGACCCCGGTGCGGTCCACGAGGGTCACCTCGACCCCGCGCTCCTGGAGGAACCACGCGGTGGACAGGCCCACGATGCCCGCCCCGACCACGACGGCCGACCTCGGCCCGCCGTCCACGCGCCCCACCATGCCCCACCTCCGAGTTCTCGCTCCCGGCACCAGCATGGACCGGCCGGCGGGGTGGCCTGCTGTCCGTTCCCTACACCTCCGGGGCGGGATCTTGTCCGGAACGCACAGCGGGGTCGTCCTCGGCGGCCAGGGCGATGATCAGCGCGAGCCGCTTGCGGGTGTCGTCGAGGTCCAGGCCCGCGACCCCGGCCATCTTCCGCAGCCGGTTGCGCACGGTGTTCTGGTGCACGCCCAGCCGTTCGCCCGCCGCCGCCAGGTCGCCCTGCGCCGCCAGCCACTCGCGCAGCGTCGCGGTGAACCGGGTGCCGTGCTCGACGTCGTGCCGGCGCAGCTCGGCGACCGGGCCCCGGGCCGGCGTCCGGCCCGCCTTCGCCGCCGCGCGCAGGCGTTGCAGCAGCAGGTCGTCCCACGACTCGTCGTAGGCGGGCGGCGGGTCGTCCGGTGTGCGCGACTCGTGCAGCGCCAGGCACTCGTCGGCCTCCCGGCGGGCGGCGGGCAGGTCCGCCGCGTCGGCCGTGCCGCCGATCCCGGCCCACACCGTGACCTGGGCGGGCAGCGCCGACCGCAGCGCGGCCACCCACTCCCGGCCCGGCGACGCCCGCTCGCCGGGCAGCACGGTGTACAGCGACGTGCCGGCCAGGGCGCTGCGGCCCGGCCGCGACCAGCCGAACCCGGTGGTGGCCCGCTCGAACGCCAGCAGCAGCGCGGCGTGCCGCTCGTCGGCGACGTGCGCGCGCACCGCGATCACCCGCAGCGGACCCGGCGGCAGGCCGAGGCGGCTGACCACCGTCGCGGCGTCCGCCGTGCCCTCCAGGAGCTGGATCACCAGGTCGGACTCCACCTGGCGCTCCAGGTCCGCGCTCGCCCGCGAGCGCAGCAGGTGCAGCGCGGCCGTGCGCGCGCCGTCCGCGAGCGCGGTGCGCCGCGCGCCGGTCAGCGGCTCCGGGCACGTCGCCCACACCGAGCCCAGCACCTCGCGCCCGGCCCGCACCGCCACGACCATCCGCCCGGACAGGCCGTGCGCCGGGTCGGGCGGGACGAACAGCGGCTCGTCCGAGGACGCCAGGTGCGCCGCGACACCGAGCGCGTCGAACAGCCGCCGCAGCGGCTCGGGCGTCCGGCGGCCGAGGATCGTCGCCGAGCGGGCCGGGTCGGCGTGCTGCTGGAGGCTGGAGTAGGCCAGCACCCGCGACCGGCGATCCTCGATGGTCACCGCGCCGCCGACCGCCGCCGCCAGGCTGTCCGCGAGCGCGAACAGGTCCGTGGGCCCGCGCCCGGACTCGGTCTCCCGGCCCTCCAGCACCAGCCCGAAGACCACGCCCGCCAGCTCGCTCCACGAGACGGCCGGGTCGACCACCAGCACCGCCACGCCGTGCGCCTCGCCGGCGGAGGCGGCCCCCGGGTCGTCGGTGCGCACCAGCACGACCGCCGCCCGCGCCGCCGCGCCCCACGACACCGCCTCGGCGACCGAGCCCGCGCCCACCGCGAGGAACACGTCACCGGCCGCCGGCCGCCGGTCCGACGGGTCGTGCACGGCCACGCTGCGCAACTCGGTGGACCTCGGCACGGGGCAGCAGGCCAACCGCACCCCGTAGCCGCCCAGCACGTTGACCAAGCGGTCCAGCACCACCATCAGCAGCCCCCATCCCGACGGCCACCCACGGTAATCGCGGCCCGCCGGGCGCGCGGCCCGGGGACCGGCCCCCCGGCCTTCTCGCCAGGGCGTTACCGGCGCACCCCCACCTGGCGTGCCGACGGCCGTGCGGCCCGCACCACCGAGCCGCCGTCGGGTTCCCAGCGTGGGACACCAGTCGAGAGGAGTTCCCCGCGTAAGGACAACAGCCGTCGCGGCGGTGCCGACCGGGGGTGGGTCCCGGTGCGGCGGTGCTGCCGGCGCGCAGTGCGGCGAACCGGCTGTGCCGGTCGACCACCGCGACCCGCGCGGGCCCGCCGGCGCGGAGTGCTGATGATCAACCCCGGCGGGCCGGGCGATCCGGCCACGGGGCAGGTCCTGTTCGGGCGGCACATGCCCGACGTCGCTGCGCAGTACGACCTGGTCGGCGTCGACCACGGTGTGCCCGAAGCGCTCCAGCAGGCCGATCGGGGCCTTGCCGTTGGTGCCGTCCTACGACGTCCACGAGCGCGTCTGGAACCCACCCATGCCGCTGTTGTTCCAGCGCCGTATCGGCGAAGAGAATAGAGCGTTCACCCCTCAGTGGTCCGCAAGCTCCAGAAAAAATCGAAGCAGTCGAACTCGAAATGCCGTTGATCGGGCCGATTCGCGGGCGAAATACCTGAGGACCCAGTCGAAAGGCACCGCCGACCCGGTGATCTAGGCACCACCAGCGAGCACTGCCAACCCACTGGTGGGAAGCCTTGAACGTCGATAGGTCCGTCGAACAGTGACCACGGCCGCAGTCACCAAGATCACTGTCGTCCGGAGATCGATTGCGCCGGTGAACTTCTAGTTGGTCATGCTGACGCTTTCCTTCCAGTGAGAGTGGTGCGGCACTCATCGGGAGACTCGGGAAAGCTGCTGGATAAGTGCTGCGGTCCTCTCAAGGCTGTGGCAACGAAGACGCATCGGTCACACCCACTGAACATGTTTGAACACGGATGGACAACATTGAACAGCCCGTCGAGCGGCAGGCCGAGGCGCGAAGTGGTGTTCAATGGGAGCGGCACCGTTGAACACCCAGGGAGGTACCGTGCCGCGAGATGCTTGGAAGAGGCTGCCGCCAGGGCCTCAACGTCTGTTCTTCGAGAAGCTCAACGAGCTGTGGGAAAGTCAAGGACTTCCCAGTGGTCGCGCGATCGCCGCCGCACTTGGCAAGAACAGGAGAACGGTGATGAGTCAGGGAACCGTGAACAACATGCTCAACGGCCCCCGGATCTCCAACTGGGACAATGCGTCAGCATTGATCAGGTACTTAGGGCGCGAACCACGCGACTTTCTGCCGCTTTGGCGAGATGCCAAGAAAGCTCAGCACACTGCCACCCGTCCGGTTGAATCGGAAGAATTTCCAGAACAATTCAGTCGCGTCGGTGACATGACTTCGGCAGGAGTCGAACTCGAACTGAAATCGCTCATGCGCTCCCGCAGCTATTTCAACCATCAGACACTACTCATACGTAAGCCATCCACAAAATCCTGGACCGACGACGACAGGCTGACAATGGACGAAGTCCTTGAACTCGTGGATCGGGCCATCGGCACCCTTGCCGACGAGACTCGCAGATGGACAGCCCGCGTCCTCTTCGGCATCACCAAGGATTTGCGGGTGAAATCGCTTGCCGAGCGTCGCGAAGTAGTAGCAAAGGAACTGAATCGGTCGCCGCGGACAATTCAACGACTGCAACCCACTCTTATCGAAGAGGTCGGCGAGGCGTTGACCACGATCCTAAGAAATCAGGGTTGACCGTCAAGACGACGCTGACCAGTGCACGTCCGCATGGCTGGTTCAGAGAAGCCTGCATCCGATGTCCAGCCTCCGCGTCGACTCCCGAGCCCACCCATGCCTGGTCGCGATCATCGCCGACCTCCGCGACCGCATCCGGGCAGCCAGCCTCAACGGCCGGCTCGGCGAAGTCCGAGTGCCAGAGACCAGCCTTAACGAAGCCGCCCGCAAGCTGGTTGCACTGGAACGAGCGATCGAGAGGAGGTCCTCGCAGGGGGCCGCCCCTGCCGGGTCTCCCGTGGCCGAACCGTGCAGCCAGGACTAGCAGGGGCCGGGCTGGTGATTGCCCGAACCGGCGACGTTGCCCATGGAGGAACCCATCGATTCCAACGTGACTTGACCACCGTGCCGTTCGACAGGAGAACGCCTACGAGACGCTCCACGCCTGGTACCTCTGGAACCTCGTCCGCTAGGATCCATGTCTCGAATGGTCGCCGACAAAGAACTGCACGGAGTGCTGCGCACATGTGCGGCAACCGGGCGGCGGCCGCCGCCGGGGATACCGACGAGGCGGTCCGCACCACGGCACTGATCCGGCGGTACCCGGACGATCCGACCGCCCGCTGAACGCCGGGCAGCCGGATCGCCCTTCTGGCGGGCGGTGCGACGCGTTCGACGGGCTCGATCGGATCACTCCGTGCGCCCGGGTGGTCAGTGCCGGTTGGCCCGGAAGAAGTTCAGCAGCACGGGGTTGGTCACGTCCGACCGTTCCCAGTGGACGTTGTGCCCGCACTCGTTGGCCACCACCGTGCGCACCCTGCGGAAGTGCCCGGCCAGCAGGCGCTGCACCGGCGGTGAGGTGAACGGGTCGGCGTCACCCCACAGCAGCAGGGTGGGCACGGCGAGGCGTTCGATCACGGCCCAGCTCAGCGAAGTCGCCCTGGGCTGGATGATCCCGCCGGACCCGGCCCGGTGGTGGATGTCCAGCCACCTGGCGACACCGTCCGGGTCGGTCGCGCGGTAGGCCGGGCCCAACTCCCGGAAGTGGACGGGCAGCGCGTCGACCTCGGGTGCCCGCAACCGCTCCACCATGTCCTGGTAGTCCTGCTCCCGGACCTGGAGCACGCACGCGCCGATCACCAGGCTGTGCAGCCGGTCCGGGTGGTTGAGCGCGTAGTCCATCGCGTACCAGCCGCCACCGGCGACGCCGACGACGTGGAACTTCTTGATCCCCAGGAAGTCCACGAGGTCGTGCAGGTCCTCGATGCCGGTCCTCGGGTCGTCCGGGTCCTGCACCGGCGAGTTGGTGTACCCCCGACGCGAGTAGCCGATGACCCGGTACCCCGCACGGGCGAGGTACGACTGCTGGTACGGCCAGCTCTCGCCACTGCCGCTCAGGGCGTGCAGCAGGACCACCGGCTCACCGGGCCCGCCGGTGTCCCAGTACCACAGCCGCGCCCCGGGCACCTGGAACCAGCCCTGGGTGGCCGGAACCTGCTCGGGTACCGGGATCCGGCGCACCGGGCTGCCGGGGCCCGGGACCGGCACGCCCGGTGGGTGCGCGTCGGCGGTCCCGTTGACCAGGGCCGTGCCGCCGAGCGCGAGCCCGGTTCCCTGTAACAGGGTCCGGCGGGATATCGGGAGCGACGGGTTCGGGTTGGCCTCGGCGTTGCCCATGCGACCTCATCTCGGGTGACCGGTTCCCGCCGACGTGCCGGACGTGCCGAGGAGCCGAACCACTGGCGCATCCGAGATCACGTGCCGGGACGGGGGTGCGGCGGCCGTCCGGAGCGTAGCGAAAGGTCTGCATTTGACTCCAGGCGTTCACCGTGGAGGACGCACCCTGGTGGGCACCGCAGCCTGTCGGCGGCTGCCGCGTCGGTCCGGCCACCGAAGACGGCCCGAACACGAGCGGGCGGCGCGGCGCGCAAGCGAGGCGATGTCGGAGCAGCACCTCCCACTTGCGCCGATCCGCCCGGTTCCGGCGCTAGTAGTGGGGCATGACTCCCACGACGATGCGACTGGCGACCTTCGACCGGTACGGGCCTCCCGAAGTGCTGACCGTGACCACCGCGCCCGTGCCGCGACCGCAGCCCGGCGAGGTGCTCGTGCGGGTGCGGGCGGTCTCGGTGAACGGCGGCGAGGCGGCGGTGCGGTCCGGCCGGCTGCGGCTGCTGACCGGGCGGCGGTTCCCCCGGCGGGTGGGCGTCGACCTGGTCGGCGAGGTCGTCTCGGCGACCGGCCGGTTCGCGGCCGGCGACCTGGTGTGGGGGCTGGTGGGGCGCCGGCTCGGGTCGGCCGCCGAGTACGTCGCGGTGCGCGCGGACCGCCTCGACCACGTCCCGGCCGGACTCGACGCGGTCCGGGCCGCCGCGCTGCCCTCCGGGACCACCGCGATCACCGCGCTGCGCGACAAGGCGGCGCTCGCGCCCGGCGAGCGGCTGCTCGTGCGCGGCGCGACCGGCGGCGTCGGGCACGTCGCCGTCCAGCTCGGGAAGGCGATGGGCGCGCACGTCACCGCGCTGGCCGGGGCGTCCACCCTGGACCTCGCGCGTGAACTGGGCGCGGACCGGGCCGTCGACTACCGCGCGCCCGGCGAGCTGGGCCGCTTCGACGTCGTCCTGGACGCGGTCGGCACCGACCTGCCCGCGTTCCGCCGGCTGCTCGCCCCGGGCGGGCGGATGGTGGCGATCGCGTTCGACCTCGACCACCCGGTCCGCTCGCTGGGCCACATCGCGCTGCACGCCCCGCGCCGCGACCGCTGGGTGCGCGGCTTCAGCGGCAACCCGACCACGCCGCTGTTCGCCGAACTCGGCCGGTGGGTCGCGGCGGGCGCGGTCGAACCCCGGGTCGACCGGGTGTTCCCGCTGGCCGAGGTCGCCGCCGCGCACCGCGCGTTCGAGCAGGGCGGGGTGCGCGGCAAGATCATCGTCGAGCTGCCCTGAACCGGCGGGCCCGCCCGCGCGCGTGGGCTGCGCCCCGTTCGCTCGCCCGGCCGGCCGCCGGCGATCTACAGTCGGGTCCGGCCGGGCCGAACGTGCGGCCGGGCACGCCGAGGAGGTGCCCGAGTGTCCGCGCGGCCAGGTCCGGAGAGCCACCCCGTCACCAGGCTGCTGCGCCTCGCGCTGGTCGTGGTCGGGGTGGTCTGGCTGGTGCTCGTCGTCACGTCGATCGCCGACGAGCCGCCGGCGGGCGCGGCCGATGCCCCGGCCCTGGCCCGGTCGCTGGAGGAGGCGCTCAACGCGCGGGACGCGGCGGCCCTCGAAGACCTGGTCGGCGGCCCGGTCTCCGGCGACGCCCGACCGGTCGCGGAGTTCCTGGCGGGCCAGGCGGAGCTGCCGCACGAGGGCCGGTGGCGGGTGGCGGTGCGCGACCGGACCGTCGAGGTGTCCGACGACCGGGGCGCGCGGGCGCGCTACGCGGCGGTGGAACACGCGGGCCGGTGGCGGCTGAACCCGGTCGGCCTGCTCGCCCCGGGCTCCTGACGCGGCACCGGTGGTCGGGGCCGGGGGCGGGGACGGTCGCGTTCCCGGCGCGACACCGGCGGCCGGGGCCGGCGCGGCGACGGCCGCGTTCCCGGCGCGGCAGCGGTCGGTCAGGGCCGGGGCAGGTGGAACGGGACGGCCGGCTCCGCGAAGTGCGCCGCCACGGCGGCGTCGTCCACGCCGGACAGCGCGGCGGGCGACCAGCGCGGCGACCGGTCCTTGTCGACCACCCGGGCCCGGATGCCCTCGACCAGGTCGTGGTCGCGCAGGCACGCCACCGACACCCGGTACTCCTGCTCCAGCACCGACTCCAGGTCGGGCAACGCGCGGGCCCGGCGCAGAGCGGCCAGCGCGACCTTCAGCGCGGTGGGCGACTTGGCGAGCACCTCCTCCGCCGTGGCGGCCTGGCCGTGCCGCTCCAGCCGCCGCACGACCTCCTCCACCGAGTCGGCCGAGAAGCACGCGTCGATCCAGTCCCGCCGCGCGGCGAGCGGGGACGGGCCGGCCGGGACGGCGAGGTCGGCGACGTCGGCCCCGGCGCGCAGCGCGTCCAGCCGGTCGGCGGGCACCAGGAAGTCCGCCAGCCCGCAGTGGATCGCGTCGGCGGCCGACAGCACCCCGGCGGTGAGCGCCGCCCAGGTGCCCAGCTCGCCGGGCGCGCGGGACAGCAGGTAGGTGCCGCCGACGTCGGGCGAGAGCCCGATGGCGACCTCCGGCATGGCGAGCCGAGTCCGCTCGGTGACCACCCGCACCGACCCGTGCGCCGACACCCCGACGCCGCCGCCCATCACCACCCCGTCCATCAGGGCGACGTAGGGCTTGGGGAACCGGGCGACCCGGGCGTTCATCCGGTACTCGTCGGCCCAGAACCCGGGCGTGGCAGTGCCGCCCGCGTCGGCGTCCCGGTGCACGGCCCGGATGTCGCCGCCCGCGCACAGCCCCCGGTCGCCGGCACCGTCGAGCAGCACCGAGCGCACGCCGTCGTCGGCCGCCCACGCGACCAGCGCCGCGTCGACCTCCAGCACCATGGAGTGGGTCAGCGCGTTGATCGCCTCCGGCCGGTTCAACGTGATGCGGCCGACGCCGCGCTCCACCCGGATGTCCACTTCGCCCACGACGCCACTCCCCGCTGAGACCGGAAACCACCCCAGCACAGCACCCGCCCGGCCGTTCCCGCCCGCCGTGGTGGCCCACCTCACGCCGGCCGGACCGGTGCCCGCCCGGCCGGGGTCAGCGGCGGGCGGCGAGGTCCATCAGGCCGTGCCCGATGTTGTCCGGGTCGGTCGTGCCCAGGTTGGAGACCACGGTGACCGAGGACCTGGTCCCCCGGTGGAAACCGTTGTAGGTGAGGAACCCGGGCAGGCCGCCGCTGTGCTCGACCGAGGTCTCCGAGCCGACCTTATGCAGTTGCAGGCCGTAGCCGTAGGGGTCGCCGGCGTTCTTCACGGCCGGGTTCGGGGTGGTCATCCGGTCGAGGGTGGCGCGGGTGACCAGCGGCGGGTTCGCGGTGAGCAGGAAGGTGTTCCAGCGGTGCAGGTCCGCCGTGGTGGAGGACAGCGAGCCGTCGGAGTAGCGCGGGAACGAGGTGAGGTCGGCGGGCGTGGTGGCGTCGGTGTAGCCGACCGCGCGCCCGGCCGGGTCGGTCTCGTCCCAGGCGGTGGTCGTCGCGCCCATCCCGAGCGGGTCCAGGACGGTGCGCCGCAGGAACGACTCGTACGACTCGCCGGACAGGTGCTCGATCAGCGCGCCGGCGGCCACGTACCCGGTGTTGCTGTACTCGAACTCGGTGCCGGGCGGCCGGGTGAGCGGCCAGGACCGCATCCGGTGCACCAGTTCGAGGTGCGAGGGCCGGTCGCCGAGCAGGGTGACGAGCTGCTCGCGCGGCAGGGCGAGGTAGTTCACCAGCCCCGAGGTGTGGTCGAGCAGGTGCCCCACCGCGATCGCCGCCCACTCCGGCGGGCACCCCGGCAGGTGGGCGCACAGCGGGTCGGTCAGCCGGAGCGCGCCGCGCTCCTCCAGCACGAGCAGGGCGAGCGCGGTCACCTGCTTGGTGACCGACCCGATGCGGAACCGGGTGGCGGGCGTGTTCGGCCGGGTGGTGGAGACCTCGGCCGGCCCGAACGCCCGGGACAGCAGCAGTTCCCCGTCCCGGTGCACCTCGACCACGCCCCGGAAGCCCAGCCGGTCCAACGAGCCGACGTGCTGCTCCAGCCTCTTCGCCAGGGCCTGTGCCGGTGTCCCGGACGACGGCCCGGACGACGGCGGAGCCGCCCCGCCCCCGGTGCACGCGCCCAGCGCGAACGCCACGCATAACAGGCCGACTCCTCGGAGAACCCCCACGCCCCACCCCCGTGCCGCGACCCCGTGGGTCGGCCCGGCGGCCGGGGGTCGGCTCCCAGTGTGCTCGCGGTCGGCCGTCCTGGTGGCCGGTTCGGACGGGATGCGGTCGCACCGGCCGGGCGAGCACGGCGTCCGCTGCCGGAGCGCCCGGGGGCGGTGGCCGCCACCCGTCCGGCCGCCGGATTACCACTTGTCGCACGAAAGGGTGAAGCGCTGCCGGGAACCAGTCCCCTCGGCATCCGACTAACTAGCCGGTGCCCCGACGCCCGCCGACCCCCGTCCCCGACCCGAGGTGGCCGCCCCGATGTCCCGCAAGTCCCACAACCCGGTGACCGCCCGGCGCGGCCCGTCCCTCAACGTGCTCCTGACCGTCGCGGTCGTCGTGGTCGCCGTCGCGGTGGTCGGGGGAGTGCTGCTCACCAACCGGGGATCGGCCGGAACGCCCCTCGGCAGCGCGCTGCGCCCGGCCGACGCCCACACCCTGTCCCGGGCCGACGGCGACAAGGTCACCGTGGTCGAGTTCGTGGACTTCCAGTGCCCGGCGTGCTCGTCGTACTACACCGAGGTCACCAAGAAGCTGGAGCAGGACTACCAGGGGCGCATCACGTTCGTCCCGCGCAACCTGCCCCTGGAGGCGCACCCGCTCGCGGTGCCCGCCGCCCTCGCCGCCGAAGCCGCCGGCCGGCAGGGCAAGTACGCCGAGATGTACCACGCCCTCTACGGCGACTACGACGCGTGGGCGCTCGACGGCCGGTCCGTCGCCACCGACCAGGCGGCGGCCACCGCGAAGTTCGAGCAGTACGCCACCGCCGCCGGCCTGGACCTGGCGCGGTTCCGCGCCGACGTGGCGTCACCGGACCTGCGCGCGATCCTCGACCGGGACGTCGCCGACGCCCGCTCGCTGGGCGTCACCAGCACCCCGACGCTGTTCGTGAACGGCGAGCAGTTCCGGGCGAAGGGGCGCAGCCTGGGCGACGTCGAGCGCGAGCTGCGGGCCAGGGTGGACGAGGAACTGGCCCGATGAGCCGTGCCCTGGCCCGGCTGCTCGTCGTCGGCGGCGCACTGGGCCTGCTCGCCTCGGCGGCGCTGCTGCTGGAGAAGATCGCGACCCTGCGCGACCCCGACCACGTGCCGACGTGCTCGCTGAACCCGGTGGTGTCGTGCGGTTCGGTGATGGACAGCGCGCAGGCGTCGGCGTTCGGCTTCCCCAACCCGGTGATCGGGATCGCCGCGTTCGCCGCCCTCGTGACGACCGGTGTCGCGGTGCTGGCGGGCTTCCAGCCGCCCCGGTGGTACCGGGTCGCGCTCAACGCCGGCACCGCGCTGGGCGTGGTGTTCGTGCACTGGCTGATCGCGGCCAGCCTGTACGACATCCACGCGCTGTGCCCGTACTGCCTGGTCGTGTGGATCGTGACCATCCCGCTGTTCTGGTACACGGCCTTGGACGCGTGGCCCGCCCTCGCGCCGCTGCGCCGGGTGCACAGCGTGGTGCCGGTGCTCTGGTACGCCGTGCTCGTCGCCCTGGTGCTGGCGGCTTTCTGGGACTACTGGATCAGTCTGGTGTAGACAGTCGCGGTCGGCCGCCTGCCGAGCCGTGGGACCCCTGCCGCGCCGGTCGGGTCCGTGAACTCCGCGTGGCACCGCTCGCACGAACGGGGATGACATCGACCCGATCCGGGTACCCGGGCCGGGCGGCCCCTGCGGGCGCACCCTGGCGGAGCCGACGGCGGCCCGCAGGACCACACCGAGGAGGGACCCCGAGTGGTCGACCACGACAGCCGGGACCGGGACGACGACCCCGGCCGGCAGGACGGGCCCGCGAGCGATCCCGCGAAGTCCTCCGGCACGAGCACCTACCTGGGCGTCTACCTCAACGACCACCTCGCCGGCGCGACGGCGAACGTCGAGCTGGCCCGCCGCGCGGCCCGCACCGAACCCCGCCTGCGCGGCCTGGTCCGCGAGCTGGCGGAGGACCGCGCCGCGCTCCTGCGGGTCATGGCGGAACGCGGGGTGCCCGTGCGGCGGCACAAGGTCGCGCTGGGCCGGTTGGGTGAACTGGCGGGCCGGCTCAAGCTCAACGGCGCGCTGGTCACCCGCTCGCCGCTGAGCGACCTGGTGGAGCTGGAAGCGCTGGAGCTCGGCATCGAGGGCAAGGCGGCGCTGTGGCAGGCCCTGCGCACGCTGCCCGACGCCGACACCTTCGACGGCCTGCTGGACCGGGCGCGGGCGCAGGCCCGGCTCGTGCAGGAGATCCGCCTCGACGCGGCGAGCGGCGCGCTGTCCGCGCGCACCGACCGGGCGGGCGTCGAGGTGGGCCGGACCTTCCTCGTGCGCACCCCGCCCGAGGCGGTGCACGAGTACCTGCGCGACTTCGCCCACGCCGAGGAGTGGGACCCCGGCACGGTGTCCTGCGCGCCCGTGGCACCCGGCCCGGTCGAGGTCGGCACCCGCTGGGACAACGCGACGACGTTCCTGGGCCGCCGCGTGGAACTGGTCTACGAGCTGACCCGCGACGACCCGGACCACTTGCAGTTCGTCGGCGCGAACCGGACGGCCACCGCCACCGACGACATCGCGATCACGCCCGGACCGCACCCCGGCACCAGCGCGGTCGAGTACCGCTCGCACGTCGAGTTCCACGGCGCGGCCCGGTTCGGCGCACCGCTCGCCCGGCTGGCGCTGGAGAAGCTGGCGACGGAGATGGAGCGCACCCTGCCGCGCGCGCTGGGCGGCCCCGTCCAGGAGTGACGGCATCCAGGAGTGACGGCATCCGGGAGTGACGGCGTCCGGGAGCGACGGCGGGGACTCAGCCCTGGCCCAGGGAGCGGCGGATCTCGGCGAGCTTGGCGCGGGCGGCCTCGTCGCGCTTGGCCCGCTGGGCGTCCAGCGAGTCGGCGGTGGGGCCGCTGCCGCCCAGCCCGGCCAGGTCGACCTCGGCGGGCGCGGTGTGGAAGCGGTTCTCGATCCGCTCGCGGACGTAGTCGAAGCTCGGGACGCCGTCGTCGGAGTAGTCCGGCGCCACGGCGGGCGGCGGCACGGGGCTCGGGAGGGCGGGCGTCCCGGCGTCCGGCACGATCTCGGCGTCCACCACGTCGGCGTCGCCCGCCGCGTTCCGGTCGTCACCCTGGGGTGTGGTCATCGCGAACTCCTCTGCCGGCGGTCCCCGCCAGGATAGGCGCTCCCGGCACCGGGCAGCCGCCGCGCGCCGGGCCTCGGCCACGCACCCCTGTCGGGTGAGTGGGCCCGCTCGGTCGGGTGAGCGGGGCCGGACGCCCGGCGGGCGCGGCGTCCGGGTCGAACACTGTGGGCGTTCCCGATCGAGAGGTGCGCCGATGTCCACTCGTCCCGGCAAGCGCGCGCTGTCCGCGCTGGCGTTGGCCTTCGCCGCGGTGGCGGGCGTGACCACCGCCCCGGCCTCGGCCGAGGTGTTCGACCACTGCGTGCGGCTGGGGTGCTCGGACGCCCGCGTGGCGTTCGACTACTGGGCGGCCGAGGGCCTGCCGCCGCGCCGGGTCACCAACGTCCTGCCGGACGACCAGTGCTACACGGGCGGCGGGACCTACCGCAACCGGGACGACCAACTGCCCGACGAGGAGCGGGGCACCTACCGCGAGTTCGACGTCTACCCGCGCCCCTGCGGCACCCAGCGCGACGCGCACCGGATCGTCGTCAACCACGAGACCCGCACCGCCTGGTACACCGACGACCACTACTCGAACTTCCACCGGCTCTGAACCGGGCAACGACAGCGGTGACGCCCCGAACGGGGGGCGTCACCGCGACGCGGTCAGCGGTTGACGTCGACCGCCGCCCGGTCCTCCCGTCGGGGGTGCTCGTCCAGGGCGGTGCCCTCCACGTCGAGTTCCGGCAGCCACCGCAGCCACCTCGGCAGCCACCACGCCTTGTCGCCGAGCAGGGCCAGGGCCGCCGGCACCAGGACCATGCGGACCACGAAGGCGTCCACCAGGATGCCGATGGCCAGGGCGAAGGCGATGGACTTGATGGTCGGCTCGCCGAACGGGACGAAGCCCGCGAACACCGAGAACATGATCAGCGCGGCGGCCACGACGACCGGCGCGGCCTGGCGGAAGCCGGTGGTGATGGCGGTGTGCGGCGCGGCGCCCCGGTGGTGCGCCTCGTGCATCCGGGACACCAGGAAGATCTGGTAGTCCATGGCCAGGCCGAACAGGATGCCGATCACCAGGATCGGGGTGAGGCTGATCAGCGGCCCGGTGGTGTCGAGGTTGACCGCGCCGGTCAGCCACCCCCACTGGAACACCGCGACGGTCGCGCCGAGGGAAGCCCCGATGGTGAGCAGGAAGCCCAGCACGCCGACCAGCGGCACGAGCAGCGACCGGAACACCAGCACTAGCAGGACCAGCGCCAGGCCGACGACCAGCGCCAGGTAGACCGGCAGCGCCTCATCCAGCGCGACGGCCACGTCGACGCTCACGGCGGTCGCGCCGGTCACGTAGGCGGTGGCGCCCTGCGTGTCGGCCAAACGCTCGCGCAGGTCGGCGACGAGCTTCTCGGTGGCGGCGGAGGTGGGGCCGGACTCGGGGACGACGGTCAGCAGGGCGGCGCTGCCGTCCGGCTTCGGCACGGGCGGCGCGACGACGGCGACGTCCTCGACGTCGGCGAACTCCTGGGCGGCCGAAGTCGCGGCCGGCACCGAACCGGCACCCTCGAACAGGACCAGCAGCGGGCCGTTGAAGCCCTCGCCGAAGCCGTCGGACAGCATCTGCTGCGCGCGGGCCTGGCTGCTGTCGCCGGGCGGGGTCTGCACGAGCGTGGTCTGCATCGACGCGACCGGGACGGCGATCACGCCCAGCGCGACCACCGACAGCAGCAGCGCCGCGACCCGCCGGCGCACCACGGTGCCGCCCCAGCCCCGGAAGAACCCGCGCTCGCGGTGCTCCTCGGTGGTGTCGCGCTGCTTGCGCGGCAGGGCCCGCCGGCCGAGGAAGCCGAGCACCGCCGGCACGAGCGTGATGGCCACGAGCACGGCCACGACGATGGTCCCGGCGGCGGCGATGCCCATCTGGGTCAGGAACGGGATGCCGACCACGGCCAGGCCCGCCAGGGCGATGACCACGGTGAGGCCGGCGGTGACCACGGCCGACCCGGCGGTGCCCACGGCGGTGCCGATCGCGTCGCCGACGTCCCGGCCGCGCCGCAGCTCCTGCCGGTAGCGGTTGATGATGAACAGCGCGTAGTCGATGCCCACCGCCAGGCCCAGCATGGCGGCCAGGATCGGGGTCGTGGAGGACAGCTCCAGGAACCCGGTGGCGATGGTGATGCCGAGCGTGCCGATGCCGACGCCCACGGCGGCGGTCAGCAGGTTCATCCCGGCCATCACCAGCGAGCCGTAGGTGAGCGCGAGGATCGCCAGGGCGATGACGACGCCGACCACCTCGACGACGCCGCCGACGTGCGGGGGCGCCTGCACGGCCTCGCCGGTCACCTCGGCGGTCCAGCCGCCCGCGCGGGCCTCGGCGACGGCGTCGGTCAGCGCGGTGCGCTGCGCCTCGGTGACCTCGCCGACCTTCGCGTCGTAGGTGACCGTGCTGTAGGCCAGGTCCCGGTCGGCGTTGACGGACGGGGCCTTGGGGTCGAGCGGGTTGCTCGCCGAGACCACTCCGGGCAGCTCGCCGAGCCGGCCGACCAGCGCGGTGATCTTCGCCGCGTTGTCCGGGGTGACCACCTGCTGCCCCTCGGGCGGCGCGACCACGACGCGGGCCGTCGCGCCCCCGCCGCCGAACTGCTCGCCGATCTTGTCCAGGGCGGTGGTGGACTCCTGGCCGGGGATGGAGAACGTGGTGGAGGTCGAGCCGGCCAGCGTGAGCGCGCCGACGGCCGAGCCGACCAGCACCACCAGCCACACCAGCAGGACGACGACCCGGCGGTGGAAGGCGGCGGAGCCGAGCCGGTAGAGCAGACGAGCCATGGGGATCAAACCCTCACCTGGGAGCGGTCGGACGGAACGGGGCCCGGGTCGCGGTGACCGAGCGCGTCGAGGCAGGTCGTGATGATGTGCGGGCGCCACTCGGCGGCGACGCCGCCGTGGCCGGCGGCCAGGCTGAGCACGGCGAGGGCGCTGAGCATCCCGACGACCCGGACCAGCCGCTCGGTGCCGCCCGCCTCCGGGTCGACGCCGAAGAGCGCGAAGACCAGCCGGTCGATGCCGTCCAGCCCCCGGTCCCGGGGGTCGACCTCGGCACCGGCGCCCAGCGTGCTGATGGCCCGGGACGCGAGCGCGATCAGGCCGGGCCGGGCCAGGGCGAAGTCGACCAGCAGCGCCACGGCCCGCCGGTCCCGCTCGGCCCCGACCGGCAGCACCCGCACCCGCTCCAGCAGTTCCGCGCTCTGCTCCCGACCGAGTTCGACCGCTGCCGCGAACAGGGCGTCCTTGCTCGGGTAGTGGTGCAGCAGGCCCGCTTTGGACAGACCGGCGGCGTCGGCGAGCGCCTGGAGCGAGGTCTGCGCGAACCCGTGCCGCGCGAACAGCCCGGCGGCGCGGTCGAGGATCTGCTCGTCGACCTGGAGGCGCAGTGGACGTGCCATGGTTGCCACGGTACGCAGTCACCAACCGATCCGGTCGGTCTTCCAACCGATTTGGTAGGTGGGCTCGGTCACCCTGTCGGAGCAATGAAACCCCCGGTCGGACCAACCGGCAATCGGAGCCGCCGCCGGCCCGGTTGCCCTCGGGACGAGCGCGGACGACCACCCGGTCAGGTGGCCCGGGGGTTGACCGGGCTCGGGCCGGGTAACCGGGGCACCGCCGAGGAAGGGGAGGTGCGCGGATGCGTGCCGTGCTGTTGAACTGCACTCTGAAGAAGTCGCCGGAGCCGTCGAACACGGACTCGCTGGCGCGGGTGGTCGTGGACGAGCTGCGTGCCAAGCAGGTCGAGGTGGTGGAGTTCCGGGTCGCCGACCACTCCGTGCCGCCGGGCGTGGTGACCGACCTGGGCGACGGCGACGAGTGGCCGCGCATCCACGACGAGCTGCTCCGGGCCGAGATCCTGGTGGTCGCCACGCCGACGTGGGTGGGCCGCCCGTCCTCGATCGCGCAGCGGGTGCTGGAGCGGATGGACGCGATGATCTCCGAGACCGACGACCAGGACCGCCCGGTGGCCTACAACCGGGTGGCCGGGGTCGTCGTGACCGGCAACGAGGACGGCGCGCACCACGTGATCAGCGAGGTCGCCGGCGGCCTGGGCGACATCGGCTACACGATCCCCGGCCAGGCGTGGACGTACTGGAACCGGGGCCCCGGTCCCGGCAAGTCCTACTCGGAGACCGACGAGGGCCACGAGTGGGCGGCGAACACCGGCCGGACCATGGCGGCCAACCTGCACGCCGTGGCGTCCGCGCTGGCGGCCAACCCCATCCCGGCGTGAGAACAGGCGGTCGCCCACCATGGTCAGCACCGGGTACTTCCTGTCGTGCGAGGAGTTCGGGCCGCGCGAGCTGGTCCGGCAGGCCCAGTGGGCGGCCGAGGCCGGGTTCGAGCGGCTGTGGATCTCCGACCACTTCCACCCCTGGATCGCCGAGCAGGGCCAGAGCCCGTTCGTCTGGTCGGTGATCGGCGCCCTCTCGGAGCGGACCCGGCTGCCGATCACCACGGCGGTCACCTGCCCCACGACCCGCGTCCACCCGGCGATCATCGCCCAGGCCGCCGCCACGGCCGCCGTGCAGTGCGAGGGCCGGTTCGCCCTCGGCGTCGGGTCGGGGGAGGCGCTCAACGAGCACATCCTCGGCGACGCGTGGCCGCCCGCCCCGGTGCGGCTGGAGATGCTGGAGGAGGCGGTCGCGGTCATCCGCGCGCTGCACACCGGCGACGAGGTCGACCACCACGGCGAGCACTACACCGTCGAGAACGCCCGGCTCTACACGCTGCCCGACCGACCGGTGCCCATTTACGTGTCGGCGTTCGGCCCGAAGGCGGCCAAGCTCGCGGGCCGGATCGGCGACGGGCTGTGCAGCACCAAGCCGGACGGCGACCTGATCGCCACCTACCGGGAGTCCGGCGGCGTCGGGCCGGCCCAGGGCGGGTTCAAGGTCTGCCACGCTCCGACGGAGGAGGAGGGCGTCCGGACCGCGCGGCGGCTGTGGCCGAGCGAGCACCTGCCCGGCGAGCTGGCCCAGGTGCTGCCGACCCCGCGCCACTTCGAGCAGGCGTCGACCCTGGTGACGGAGGAGGCGGTGGCCGGGGCGGTGCCGACCGGCCCTGACCCGCGACGCTACCTCGACACCCTGCGCGCGTACGCGGACGCGGGCTACGACGAGGTGTACGTCCAGCAGATCGGCCCGGACCAGGAGCGGTTCTTCGAGTTCTGGGCACAGGAGGTCGCCCCGCACGCCCCGTGAGCGCACGGGCCGGGTTCCGGGTGTTTGACTGATCGCGCGGCAGTGCGGTGGCGGGCTGGGCGGAGGTCGGCGTGAGCGGTGATTCGGCGTGGGCCCCGTTGCGGCGGCGGGCCTACCGCGCGTTGTGGCTGGCGCAGTTCGCGTCCAACATCGGCACGTGGGCGCAGACCGTGGGCGCGCAGTGGCTGATGGGCGACCTGGGCGGCGGCGCGCTGGAGGTGGCGCTGGTCCAGGCGGCCACCACCGTGCCGGTGTTCCTGCTGGTCGTCCCGTCCGGGGCGGTGGGCGACATCCTGGACCGGCGGCACGTGCTGATCGGCGGCCAGTCGCTGATGCTCGCCGGCGCGGCGGGGCTGGCCCTGCTCACGGCGGCCGGCGGCGCGACACCCGCGTCGCTGCTGGCGCTGATCGCGCTCATGGGCGTCGGCCAGGCGTTGGCGATGCCGTCGTTCCAGGCGATCCAGCCCGAGTTGGTGCCGCGCGAGGAGATCCCCCGGGCGGCGCTGCTCAACGGCGTGAACATGAACGTCGGCCGCGCCATCGGGCCCGCGCTGGGCGGCGTGCTGATCGCGGCGGCCGGCCCGGAGGCCGCGTTCGCGTTCAACACCGTCTCGTTCCTCGGCGTGCTGCTGGTGCTGTGGCGGTGGCGGCGGCCCTCGGACCACCGGCCGCTGGGCGCGGAGCACGTGACCACCGCCGTGCGGACCGGCGCGCGGTACGTGCGCAGCGCCCCGCTGTTCCGGCGGGTGCTGGTGCGGTCGGTGCTGTTCGTCGTGTTCGGCAGCGCGTTGTGGGCGCTGCTGCCCGCCCTCGCGCGCGGCCCGCTCGGGCTGGGCGCGGGCGGCTACGGCGTGCTGCTGGGCAGCGTCGGCGTCGGCGCGATCGGCGGCGCGTTCGTCGTGCCCCGGCTGCTGCGCCGGACCGGGAAGAACCTGCTGATCACCCTCGCCACCTGCGCCTACGCGGCGGCGCTCGCGCTCGCCGCGCTCACCTCGTCGCCGCTGGTCGCGGTGCCCGCGATGCTGGTGGCCGGCGCGGGCTGGATCGCCGTGCTGTCCACCCTCAACGCCACCGCGCAGGTGCTGCTCCCGGCGTGGACCCGGGCCCGGGCTCTGGCGTACTACCAGCTCGTGTTCATGGGCGGTCAGGCCGTCGGCGCGCTGGTCTGGGGCACCGTCGCCGACGTGCTGGGCGTGCGCGGCGCGCTGGTCGTGCCGGCGGTGGCCATGGTGCTGGTGGTGGCCGTGGCGGCGCGGGCGCTGCCGCTGACCGAGCGGCAGCTCGACACGTCCCCGGCGGGACTGTGGGACGCGCCGCCGCAACTGCCCGACGTCGAGCGCGGGCCGGTGCTGGTGACCGTGCGGTGGCGGGTCGACGAGCCGGACGCGGCGGCGTTCGTCGAGGCGATGAGCAAGGTCGGCCGGTCCCGCAGGCGCACCGGGGCGACGCTGTGGGGCCTGTTCCGCGACCTGGAGGAGCCCGACACCTACCTGGAGACCTTCACCGTGGCGACCTGGCGGGAGCACCTGCGCCAACACCTCGAACGCGGCACCGGCACGGACGTGGAGGTCGAGGAGGCCGCCCGCGCGCTGGCCTCCGGCCCGCCGGAGGTCCGCCACCTGCTGTGGGCCGACGCCCCGGCCACCGCGAGCCCCGCAGCGGACGAGGACCCCGCCTGACCACCCGCGTCCGGACGGCCCACCGCGCTTCACCCGACTGTTCACCCCCGCACGCGCCGCAACCGCCGACGAGTGGGTACTCCCCGCGTGGATTCCGCAGTACACCCCACGCCGGAGGTCGCGCCTTGTCCGCTGAACGCCCCGCGTTCCCCCGCAGGCTGCTGCTCGCGGCGGCGACCGCCCTGCCCGGTGCCCTCCTGGGCGCGGCCGAGTACCTCGGCCTGCCGCACCCGGCACTGCCCGACCCGGTCGCCGCCGCCGTGTTCGGCCTGGCCATCGTCGGGGCCGCGTTCGTGCTGTCGTGGGCGGCCGAGGCCGCGCAGGTCGACGTCAGCGCCGGGCTCGCGCTCGCGGTGCTGGCACTGGTCGCGGTGCTCCCGGAGTACGCCGTCGACCTGGTCTTCACGTTCCAGGCCGGCCAGGAGTACGCGCAGCAGGGCACCTGCACACCGCCCCCGGGGCAGGCCGACCCGTGCTCGCTGGCGCTGGCCAACATGACCGGGGCCAACCGGGTGCTGGTCGGCATCGGCTGGCCGCTGGTGGTGCTCGTCGCCGCCATCGCGGTGCGGCGGGCGAAGCACGACAGCGAGTCGACCCACCGGGGCCGGGTGGCGCTGCCGCCGCTGATGTCGGCCGAGGTGGTGTTCCTCGGCATCGCCACGCTCTACTCGCTGACCCTGCCGCTGCGCTCGTCGCTGACGATCGTGGACGGCGCCGTGCTCGTGGCCGTCTTCGCCGCCTACGTGTGGCGGCTGTCCAAGGCGCCCGTCGAGCAGCCGGAACTGCTCGGCGTGTCGGCGTGGGTGGGCGGCCTGCCCCGCACCGCGCGGCGGTGGTGGGTGGCCGGGCTGTTCGCGTTCGCGGGCCTGGTCATCCTGGCCACCGCCGAGCACTTCGCCACCAGGCTCGTGCAAACCGGGACCAGCCTGGGCGCGGACGAGTTCCTGCTCGTGCAGTGGGTCGCGCCGCTGGCCAGCGAGTCGCCGGAGCTGATCGTGGCCTGCCTGTACGCCGCCCGCCTGATGGCGTCGCGGTCGCTGGGCACCCTGCTGTCCAGCAAGGTCAACCAGTGGACGCTGCTGGTCGGCACGATCCCGGTGGTGTTCGCGCTGTCCAGCGGCGGGTGGGACGGGCTGCCGCTGGACGACCACCAGCGCCTGGAACTGCTGATCACCGCCGCGCAGTCGCTGTTCGCCATCAGCATCCTGACCGACCTGGCCCTGACCACCAGCGGGGCGGTCACCCTCTTCGCGCTGTTCGCCGCCCAGTTCACCGCGAGCATCGTGCTGCCCCAGGACGCCAACCGGGTCGTCGTGATCGCCCTGTCCGCGCTCTACGGCGTGCTGGCGGTCGGTCAGCTCGTCCGCCGCCGGCACACCGCGCTGCGCACCGCCCGCGACGGCGTGGCCACCCCGTTCAGCGAGCTGGAGCGGCGGTCGTGACCCGGCGGGCGCGACCGGCCGGGCCGCATCGGAGGAAGTGACGAAACGGCTCGCGGATGTTCGTCGGGGTGCATGATCCCGAGCGCGGCCGGCGCGGTGGACGATGGCACGGGTCCGCACCAGGACCACCTGAAAGGTGACCGGAATGCCGCGATCGCTCGGGGAACTGCAGTCGTCGCTCGACCGGTGGGCGCAGGAGGCCGGTGTGCCCGGCGCCGTGGTCGGCGTCCTGCACGACGGCGAGGAGTCGGTCGCCGCCACGGGGGTCTCCAGTGTGGACGCCCCGCTGCCGGTGGACGGCGACACGCTGTTCATGGTCGGCTCGACCACCAAGACGTTCACCGCCGCAGCGGTCCTGGCGCTGGTCGAGGACGGCCTGCTGGACCTCGACGCGCCCGTCGTGGAGTACCTCCCCGACCTGGTGCTGGCGGACCCGGCCGCGCGGAGCCGGGTGACCTCGCGCCACCTGCTCACGCACACCGGCGGGTTCCTGGGCGACGTGGACATCGAGACCGGCTGGGGCTCCGACGCGCTCGCCGCCGCCGTCGCCGCGCTCGCCGACCTCCCGCAGGTCTTCCCCGTGGGCGAGGTCTTCTCCTACAGCAACAGCGGCTTCATGCTCGCCGGCCGCGTGGCCGAGGTGGTGTCCGGGCAGCTCTACGAGGACCTGGTGCGCACGCGCCTGCTGGAGCCGCTGGGCATGGACGACTCGCTGTTCCTGCCGTGGGAGGTGTTCACCCGCCGGCACAGCGTCGGCCACGCGTTCCGGGACGGTTCGCCCGTCGTCGCGCACACCCCCGGCCTGCCGCGCTCGGCGGCGGCGGCCGGTGGCCTGTGGTCCTCGGCGCGCGACCAGCTCCGCTGGGCGCGGTTCTTCCTGCTGGGCGAGACGAAGGGCACCGCGCCGTTCGGCGAGGCCGCCCGGAACGCGCTGTTCGAGCCGCAGCGCCCGGCGGCGTCGCCGTTCGAGCAGGTCGGGCTGAGCTGGCTGCGCACCCGCCACGGCGACGCGGAGCTGGTGCGCCACGGGGGCAACGTCAGCAACATCCAGGTGTCGGAGTTCGTCACGCTGCCCGCCGAGCGGTTCGCCGTCACCGTGCTGACCAACAGCGCCGGCGGTTCGGCGCTGGGGCCCAGGGTGGTCGACTGGTGCCTGGAGCACCTGGTGGGCGTGCCGCCGGTGCCGGCCGCACCGGCCCTGCCGCGCCCGGACCTGGCCGAGTACACGGGCACCTACGCGACGGGCGACCTCGCGTTCGAGTTCACCGCCCGCGACGGCGGCCTGTGGCTGCGCCTGGTGGTGACCGGCGAGCTGGGTGACCTGCCACCCGCCGCCGAGGTCGTGTTCGTGGCCGACGACGTGGTGGCCAGGGCCGCCGACACCAGCAAGAGGGCCGCCCGGTTCGTCCGCGACTCCACCGGCCGGGTCACGGCGGTCGAGTACGGCGGCCGGACCGCGTACCGCGCCGACGCCTGATCCCGCGCCCCCGGCGCACCGCCGGCCGGAGCCTGCGTGCTGCCGGACCGCACCCACGAGCTGCGCCGTCCGCCGGGGCCTGGTCCGGCGGACGGCGCACCCGGTCCGGCGGACGGCGGTGTCGAAGCCGGGTCGCCACCCGGTGTCCGTCCACTCCGGACCGGCTGCGGACCCGCAGTCCGGCGTCCGATCGGCCGGGTGCGTGCCAGAACGTCAGGCAAGATCGTTTCGGCGGGGGCGACCACCGCGCACCCGGGTGGCCGGTCGCCCTCGGCACGTGGCTGTCCGGCTACAACGCCCTCGGCCGGCGGGTCGTTCGTGGTGCTCGTGTTCGGCTGCCTGGTCGGCTGCGACCAGGTGTGCGACCGCCCACCGCGTTGCCGGGGTGCGCCGGCCGTGAGCCGGTGCGCTGCTGCGGGACGCGCTGCCGGCGGCCTGGCTGCCCGGAGCGCTGCGCTCGCTGCTGCACCACCAGGGCAACGTGCTGTGACCCCTTGCCGATCTTCGGACTGGTGCCGGCCTGCGGCGACGTCCTCGACCGGACCGGTGCGGGCACCGAGCGCCGGGCACCGCGCCGCCGGCCGGTCAGGTGCGCTGCGACTCCACGGCCTGGTCGACGGTGGGGTGGAAGGAGAACAGCTGGTCCAGCCCGACGATGTGGAACACCCGCATCAGGTCCGGCGTGACGCCGGACAGGGCGAACGAGGCGCCGGCGGCCTCCGCGCGCTGGTGGGCGGTGATCAGGGCGGTGATCCCGGTGGAGTCGCAGTAGCTCAGCCGGGTCAGGTCGACGACCAGGCCCGCGTCCGCGCCCAGGTGCACCGAGTCGAGGACTTCCAGCAGTTGGGGCGTGGTGTCCAGGTCGAGTTCGCCGGCCACCCGCAGCACGGTCGGGTTCGCCGTGGACCGGTCGTGGACGACGGTAAAGGAGGGTTCGTTCACCAGGTCTCCTGTGCGGTGGGTGCTGCTGGTGCCGGGCGGGCGGCGCGGTGACCGCGGTACGGGGTGCCCGCGCGCCGGGCCCGGTACACCGCGCCCGTCCGCCTCGGCCCGTCCACCGGTCCCGGCCCCCGCCCACCATGATGGTCCTGCCCCTCGCGGGCCCGGTCGGCGCCTCACCCGCCGCGTGCCGGCTCGCGCCGCCGCCGGCTCGCCGGCCTATCCTAAGGATCATGTCACCGGGTTGTCCCGATGACCGGAATCCGGCGACACGGGCGTCGGGGCGGCTGCTCCGGGCGCGGGCCGGTGCGGCTTAAGGGGTGTGGGCGTGGCGCGAGCCGACGACGCCGGGCACGAACGGCCGGCGCCCGCCGGGTTCGACGTGTTCGCGGTCGACGACGAGGTGGGCCCGGACCTGGCCTCGGTCGACTGGGCGGCGACCCCGCTCGGCCCGCCGGCCGGCTGGCCGCAGAGCCTGCGCACGGCGGTCAGCATCCTGCTGTCCTCCCGGTTCCCGATGTGGCTGGCCTGGGGTCCCGGGCTGACCTTCTTCTGCAACGCCGCCTACCGGCGCGACACCCTGGGCCGCAAGTACCCGTGGGCGCTGGGCCGACCCGCCACCGAGGTGTGGGCGGAGATCTGGGGCGACATCGGCCCGCGCATCGAGACCGTGCTGACCACCGGCAAGGCGACCTGGGACGAGGCGCTGCGGCTGTTCCTGGAGCGGTCGGGCTACCCCGAGGAGACCTACCACACGTTCTCCTACAGCCCGGTGCGCGACGACGGCGGCGCGGTGGCCGGGATGCTGTGCGTGGTCAGCGAGGACACCGACCGGGTCGTCGGCGAGCGGCGGATGGCGACCCTGCGCGACCTCGGCTCGGACCCGAGCGTGGTGCGCACCGACCAGGACACCCTCACGTTCTCCGGCCGGCAGCTCGACCGCAACCGGTGGGACCTGCCGTTCACCCTCACCTACCTGTTCCACGAGGACGGCTCCGCGCACCTGGCGAACGCGACCGGCATCGCACCCGGCCACCCGGCCGGCCCGGCGGTGCTGGCGGCCGACGCCGGGGTGCCGTGGCCGTCGGCCACGCCGGCGCGCGGCGAGTCCGCGCTCGTGGTGCTGGACGGCCCGGTGTTCGCCGGCCTGCCGAACGGGGCGTGGGACGAACCGCCGCTGGAAGCCCTGGTGGCCCCGTTGCAGCAGCAGGGCGTCGCGCCGCACGGGTTCATCGTGGTGGGCCTGAACCGCTACCGGCCGCTGGACGACGGCTACCGGGGGTTCGTGGAGCTGGTCGCCGGGCACGTCGCGGCCGGCCTGTCCGCCGCCCGCAGCTACCAGTCCCAGCAGCGGCGGGCCGAGGAGCTGGCGGAGCTGGACCGCGCCAAGACCGCGTTCTTCTCCAACATAAGCCACGAGTTCCGCACCCCGCTGACGCTGATCATGGGCCCGGTGGAGGAGCTGCGCGACCGGCTGGCGGCGTCGGACCCCCGGGCCGTCGAGGAGCTGGAGGTGGTGCGCAGCAACGGGTTGCGGCTGGGCAAGCTGGTCAACACCCTGCTGGACTTCTCCCGCATCGAAGCCGGCCGGATGCAGGCGCACTACGAGCCGGTCGACCTGTCGGCGGCCACCGCCGAGCTGGCCGGCGTCTTCCGCTCGGCGGTCGACAGGGCCGGGCTGGCCTACCGGGTCGACTGCCCGCCGCTGCCCGAGCCGGTGCACCTGGACCGGGGCATGTGGGAGAAGGTGGTGCTCAACCTGTTGAGCAACGCGCTGAAGTTCACCTTCGAGGGGTCGGTCGGGATCGCGGTGCGGGCCGAGGGCGGCGAGGCGGTGGTCACCGTCGAGGACACCGGCATCGGCGTGCCGCCCGACGAGATCCCCAGGCTGTTCGAGCGCTTTCACCGCATCGAGAACGCCCGGTCGCGCTCCAACGAGGGCAGCGGCATCGGCCTGGCCCTGGTGCGGGAGCTGGTCGGCCTGCACGGCGGCACGATCACCGCGACCAGCGAGGTGGGCCGGGGCACCCGGTTCACCATCCGCCTGCGGTTCGGCTCCGCCCACCTGCCCGCCGGACCGCCCCCGGCACCCGCCGCCGGGCCGGCCGCGCTGTCCGCCACGGCCGACCCCTTCGTCCGGGAGGCCCTGCGCTGGCTGCCCGACGAGCGCGGTGGACCGGACGCCCCGGCCGTCGAGCCCCCGCCCGCGCGGGGTTCCGCGTCACCGGCCACGGTCCTGGTCGCCGACGACAACGCCGACATGAGGGACTACCTGACCCGGCTGCTGGCCGACGCCGGCTACCGCACCCGGACCGCCGACGACGGCCTGGCGGCGCTCGAAGCCGCCCGCAGCCGGCCGCCCGACCTGGTGGTCAGCGACGTGATGATGCCCCGCCTGGACGGCCTGGCCCTGGTCGCCGCGCTGCGCGCCGACCCGCGCACGGCGGCCGTCCCGGTGCTGCTGCTGTCCGCCCGCGCCGGTCAGGAGGCGTCGATCGAGGGGCTCCAGGCCGGTGCCGACGACTACCTGGTCAAGCCGTTCGCCGCCGCCGAGCTGCTGGCCCGGGTCCGGGCGAACGTCGAGCTGTCCCGGCTGCGCAACCACCACGCCCGCTGGCGCACCGCGCTGGTCGACTCGTTGCAGGAGGCGTTCTTCGTCTGCGACGAGGACGGCACCGTGATCGAGGTGAACTCGGCGTTCACCGACATCCTCGGCCACGGCCCCGAGGGCCTGCCCTACCCGCCGGAGCACCCGTGGTGGCCGGACGCCGCCACCGACCCGGAGGCCCACCGGCAGTTCACCGAGGCGTTCACCGGCCTGCGGGACCGGGGTCAGGGCAGCTGCACCGTCCCGGTGACCCACCGCGACGGGCACCGGCTGTGGGTCAGCGTCACGTTCAACTCCGCGCAGGACCCCGACACCGGCCGCACGGTCGTGGTCGGCACCTTCCGCGACGTCACCGACGAGCACTTCGCCATCCAGCGCGACACCGCCCTGGCCGCGCTGAGCCTGGGCCTGTCCAAGGCGGGCAGCCTGCCCGAGGCGCTGGCCGGCGCGCTGGCGGAGTTCGAGCGCCTCTGGCACGCCCGGGGTGTCGCGGCGGCGGTGTTCACCGACCAGGACGTGCCGGTGCTGACCGCCACCGATCCGACGCTGACCTGGGCCGACCTGCCCGAGCCGCGCCGCGAGGCGTTCACCGCGCTGCGCGAGCGGCCCGGCCTGAGCCCGGTCGTGGACGCCACCGGGGTCGGCATCACCGTGGAGCACCCCGAGGGCACCCTCGTGCTGCGGCTCGACCTGGACGACCGCCGCCCGTTCGGCGGGCCGGACGAGCTGCTGCTGACCCTGCTGGCGGGCCACCTCGCGCAGGGCCTGACCCGGGCGCACCAGATCGACCAGCAGCGCGACACGGCGCTGGCGCTGCAGCGCGCCATCCTCGGCCCGGCGAGCCTCCCCGCCGGGTTCGCCGTCCGCTACGAGCCGGCCGCCCGCCCGCTGGAGATCGGCGGCGACTGGTACGACACGGTCGCCCTGTCCGGGAACCGGATCGGCATCGTCGTGGGCGACTGCGTCGGCCGGGGCCTGAAGGCCGCCGCCGTCATGGGCCAGCTCCGCAGCGCCTGCCGGGCCTTGCTGCTGCAGGAGATCGGCCCCGCGCGCACCCTGATGGCCCTGGACGACTTCGCGGCCGGCCTGCCCGGCGCGATGTGCACCACCGTGTTCTGCGGCGTGCTGGACCCGGAGACCGGCGTGCTGACCTACTCCAGCGCCGGGCACCCGCCCGCCATCCTCACCGAGTCGGGCGGCACCACGGCGCTGCTGGACCAGGGCCGCTCGGTGCCGCTCGCCGTGCGGCCCGGCACCGCCCGGCCCGAGGCCGAGTGCACGATCCCGCCCCGGGCGACCCTGCTGATGTACACCGACGGCCTGGTCGAGCGCCGCCGCCGCCCGCTGACCGTGGGCATCGACCAGGCGGGCGAGGCCGTGCAGCAGGGCCGCGACGCCGCGCTGGACGACCTCGCCAGCCACGTGATGACCCGGCTCGCCCCGGCCGGCGGCTACGACGACGACGTCGCGCTGCTGCTCTACCGGCACCCCGCGCCGCTGGACCTGACCTTCCCGGCCGAGTCCGGCCGGCTGGCGCCGGTCCGCAGCACCCTGCGCGGCTGGCTCGGCAGGTGCGGCCTGCCGCCGCAGGTGGTGCAGAGCGTCCTGGTCGCCGCCGGCGAGGCGTGCGCCAACGCCATCGAGCACGGCGCGCGCGGCAGGCCCGGCAACTCCATCCGGTTGCGGGCCGAGGCACTGGTCGGCGACCTGTACGTGAGCGTCGTGGACACCGGCCGGTGGAAGACGCCGCAGCCGGAGCTGAACCCGCACCGAGGTCGCGGCGTCGCGGTGATGCGGGCGATGATGGAGCACGTCTCCGTGAACCCGGGCCCGGTCGGAACGACCGTCGACATGCACCTGAGGATTCCCCGATGACCACACCACTCGTCCTCACCCCCGGCCGAGGTCCGGACGGGACCGCGTTCCTCAAGGCGGTCGGCGAGATCGACATGAGCAACACCCCGGCCCTGGCGGCGGCGCTGGACGACCTCCCGGGGCGGCTCGTGGTCGACCTGACCGAGGTCGAGTACCTGGACAGCGCGGGCTTGAGCGTGCTGTTCGCCCACGCCGAGCGCATCGAGCTGGTCACCACCCTGCTGCTGGAACCCGTCATGGCCGTCTCGGGGCTCACCACCGTGACCACGGTCCGCGTCCAGGAGGGGCCGGACACCGACGCGTAGCGCCGGCCGCGCACGCGTTCAGCGCCTGCTCGCCGTCCGGCACGCCGGCCAACGCACTCACCACAACGTGCTCCAGCCGGAACACCAGCTCCTCCAGCGCTTCCCGGGCCAACGGCGGGCGCGCCCGCGCGGCGACGGAAGAACCGGGGGGTGACCGGGCCGAGCCCTCGACCACGGCCGTGCGTGCGTCACACGGTCCGCTGTTGCCGGACCTGGCCCCACGCGGCCCGCGTCGCCACGGACGCCACCACCAGCACGACCACCAGCACCAGAGCGCCGAGGTCGGTCACCAGGGACGGCAGCGCGCCGACGACCCCGAACCGCTCCCGCGCGGCGACCGACATCGCCGGCGGGACCATGACCACACCGGCCGCCTGGGTGGCGTTGGTGATCAGCACGACCCAGAACAGCCACCGGTCGGGACGCCCGCGCAGCGCCAGCACGCCCAGCGCGTTGCCCACCAGGTACAGGCACCCGACCGCGCGGAACCCGAGCAGGAAGCCGGGCACCTGCTCGGCCGCCGCACCCGGCGGGGTCCCGGCGACGACCATCATCCTCGTCAACGTCTGCTCGTCGACCACGACGAACGCCTGCACCGCCGTCCCCGCGGTGAAGACCAGGGAGGCGATCCCCGTGAGCACGAGCAACGTCGAGGTCCAGCGCCCCGGCCGAACCCCGGTCCGCTCAGGTGTCGAGGTGGACATCGGGCCCCCTTGCCGATCCCGGTGGTGTCCGGTCGAGCATCGCGCCCGGACCACCCGGCGGGGATCGGGGACCGACCCCGGAACACCCCTGGAACTCACCCTGAGCCACCGGCCCCGTGGACAAGAACCGCCAGGACGCCGACAACGTCGTGGATCGCTAGAACACCAGCACGCCCTGCGTCACCGGCTGGAGGGTGCCCACCTTGACGCTGCTCACCTTCAGGCTCGTGGTGTCGGTGACCGGCTGGCCGTCGGTGCCGATGATGGTCACCGGGGTGGTGCCCGCGCCGGGCACCTCGACGTCCATCGACCCGATCGCCGACCCGTCGCCGCCCAGGTTCAGCAGCACCCCGGCGAACGCCGTCCGGCCGGGCTGGAGGGTGATCGACGGGCCCTCGCCGGGCACCGGCACCTGCTCGACCGGGACGGACGCCCGCTCGCCGGCCAGGTTCGTGAAGCCCGGCTCCGGCCACCCCTGGAAGGTGATCGGCGCGCTGCCGCCGTTGGTCACCGCGAGCATCCCCAGCCCCGGCTTGTCCCCGCCCTGGAGCGAGAGTTCGGCCTTGAGCGACGCGGTCGCCGGCGCGTTCGTGGCCGCCGACGTGGGCGCGGGTGCCGCCGAGGTGGACGCGCTGCCGGTCGTGGTCGGTGCTGCGGCGGAGGACGACCCCGGCGACGAGCCCGTAGACGACCCGCACGCCGTCAGAGCGCACAGCAGGGCGACTGTCGAGCCGGTCAGGAACACCCTCGTGGAACGCATACACAACCCCTCGGAGTCGACAACCGTCACCGCATCGGTAGCCCACGATCCACTGCGCCAAACTCCGCGCACGTCCGGCCCGGTCGCGGCGGCCGTCACCCGACCGCGCCACCACACCCGGGCCGCTGCCCGGGCAGGTTTCGCGCGCGCGTGCGCGGTTATTCCAGCGCCATGACGACAGTGGACCTGGAGATCCCCAGCACACCGAGCCGGGTGTTCGAGGTGCTGGCCGATGGCTGGTCCTACGCGGGCTGGGTGGTCGGCGCGACGCACATCCGCGACGTCGACCACAACTGGCCCGAGGTGGGCTCGCGCATCCGGCACAGCGTGGGGGCCTGGCCCTTGCAGATCGAGGACGAGACGGTCGTCCAGGCGGTCGACGTCGGCACCTCCCTGGAGCTGCACGCCAAGGTGTGGCCGCTCGGTGCCGCGCGCATCCGCTTCGAACTGGTGTCCACGGTGAACGGCGGCACCAAGGTCACGTTGCACGAGCAGGCCGTGAACGGCCTGGGGGCCCTGCTGCCCGAGGCGGTGCAGACGGTGCTGCTCGTCCCGCGCAACAGGGAGACCCTCCGGCGCTTGGCCGACCAGGTCGTGCGCGGCGACCACCAGTAGGCACCCACCGGCCCGCCTACCGGTAGACCGCGCGCAACGCGGCACCGATCACGGCCCGGTACGCGCCTCCGGTGCTGCCGTGCCGGGCCAGTGCCGCGCGGGCCGCGTTGGCCCCGCACGCCCCGTGCACGCCCCCGCCGGGGTGCGCCGACGCGCTCGCCAGGAACAACCGGTCGACCGGGGTGTCCGCGCGGGACAGGCCGGGCGTGGGGCGGAACACCAGCTGCTGGTGGACGGCCGACGTGCCCGCGTTGATCGCGCCGCCGTCGACGCTGCGGTTGCGCGCCTGCAACTCGCCCGGACCGCTCACCGCGCGGCCCACCACCAGGTCCCGGAAGCCCGGCGCGTGCCGCTCCAGCGCCGCCTCCACCTCGTCCGCGCGCTCGCGGAGCCGGTCGGCCGTCCACGTCCCGCCGCGCGGCACGTGCGTGTACGCCCAGACCGACTCGGTGCCGGCGGGGGAGCGGGTCGCGTCCGCCGTGGTCATCTGCCCCACCAGCAGGAACGGCGTGCGCGGCACCCGGCGGCAGGCGAGGTCGTTGGCGAAGTCGGCCAGGCCGTCGATGTCGGCCCCCAGGTGCACGGTGCCGGCCCCGCGCGCGTCCTCGGACAGCCACGGGATCGGCCCGGACAGCGCCCAGTCGACCTTGATCGTCGCGTCGTCCCAGTCGAACCGGTCCAGGTCCGCCACCAGCCGCGCGGGCAGGTGGTCGGGGCCCACCAGGTCGAGGTAGAGCGCGGGCGCGGGCACGTCGGCGAGCACCGCGCGGCGGGCCCGCACGAACCCGCCGCGCGCGTCCCGCACGCCCAGCGCCCGGCCGTCCGCCACCACCACCCGGTCCACCGGCCGGCCGCACTCGACCCGGCCGCCGCGCGCCGCGAGCCGCCGGACCAGCGCGCCGGACAGCTCGCCCGCGCCGCCCCGGGGCACCGGGAAGCCGACGTCCTGCCCGAGCATGGCCAGCAGCCAGCCGAACACCGCGCCACCCGCCTGGTCCGGGCCGAGGTCGGTGTGCAGGGCGTTGCCCGCCAGCAGGATCTTCGCGCCGTCGCCGGAGAACCGGTCGTCGCCGTAGGCCCGCACGGGCTGGGCGGCCATCCGCGCGAACCTCAGCGCGTCGGCCACCCCCAGTTCGCGCGCCAGCCGCGCACCCGACCGGACGGGCGGGAACGGCCGCAGGATCGCCTCCAGCAGGTCGTCGCGGATGCGCTGCCACAGCGCGAACTCCGCCAGCCACGCGTCGGCGTCCGCCGGGTGGAACGACCCGACCGACGCGGCGGTCCGCTCCGGGTCGCGCGACAGCAGCGCGCTGCGCCCGTCCGGGAACACGTGGGCCAGCACCTCGGGGGCGTGCACCCAGGTCAGCCCGTGGTCGGCCAGGTCGAGCCCGCGCAGCACCGGCGACGCCACCCCGAGCGGGTAGAAGGCGCTGAACAGGTCGTTGCGGAAGCCGGGCGCGGTGATCTCGGCGGTCCGCACCGCGCCGCCGGGTTCGTCGCCCGCCTCCAGCACCAGGACGTCCCAGCCCTCGTCGGCCAGCAGGTTCGCCGCCACCAGGCCGTTGGGCCCCGCCCCCACGACGATCGCGTCGTAGTCCTCCACCCGCTCCTCACTCCCTCCGGCCCCGGTGCGCCGGTTCCCCTCGAGCCTGCCTGATCCGGGCACCCGGGGCGCGTTGGCAGGTGGTCGAATTCGACGGGCGCGACGGACCGGCGCGCGCGGGTCGGCGTGAGTCCGGTCCCGCCGGGTACCCGTCCGGCTGCCGGACCGGAGTGGAGGAACGATGCCGAAGCCGTTGTCGGAACAGGTGGTCGTCGTGGTGGGCGCGTCCTCGGGCATCGGCCGGGCCGCCGCCGTCCGGTTCGCCGCCGGCGGTGCCCGGGTCGTGTGCGCCGCGCGCAACGCTCGCGCCTTGGACGCCGTGGTGGCGGAGATCGGGGACCGCGCGGTCGCCGTGCCCACCGACATCGCCGACGAGCAGCAGGTGCAAGCGCTCGCACGGGCGGCGGAGGAGCGGTTCGGGCGGATCGACACGTGGGTCAACGTGGCCGGGGTCGGCGTGGTGGGCCGCGTCGAGGACGTGCCGGCGGAGGAGTTCGACCGGGTGATGCGGGTGAACTACTTGGGGCACGTCCACGGTGTGCAGGCGGCCCTGCCGGCGCTGCGCCGCGCCGGCGGCGGGGTGGTGATCGGCATCGCCTCGGTGGAGGGCGTGCGGTCCGTGCCGTGGCAGGCCCCATACGCGGCCAGCAAGTTCGCGCTGCGGGCGTTGTACGACAGCCTGCGCGTGGAACTCGCCCAGTCCGGGGACCCGATCAGCGTCGTCACCGTCCTGCCCGCGGCGGTGGACACGCCGTTCTTCGAGCACTGCCGCTACCACCTGGGCTTCCAGCTCCAGCCCCCGCCGCCGGTGTACGCGCCCGAACTCGTGGCCGAGGCGGTCGTGACGGCGGCCACGCGCCCGCGCCGGGAGATCCCGGTCGGCGGTGCGACGGCGGTGTTCCACCTGGGGCAGCGCCTGTTCCCCGCGCTGACCGACGCGCTGCTGTCCGTGCGCGGCCTGGCGACGTTCCTGTCGCGCCGGGGAGAGCCGGACAACGGCGTGGACAACCTGGAGGCAACGCCGGACGACTCCGGACGCGTCCACGGCTCGTACCCGGGCCACGTGGTGCGGCGCAGCCCGTTCACCACCCTGGCGTCCTTCGTGCCCCGGCCCGGCGAGCTGTTGACCGCTGCCCTGACCCGGCTCCACGGCCGGGAAGACACCGCCGCGCGACGGTGACGCCGTTGAGCGCCGACCGGGGCGGCAGTCGCGAAACGCCGCCGGTCCCGGCGCGGGCCGCCCGGCATCGACGCCCCGCGAGCGCCGGACCGGCGGCGCTGACGCGAACTACCCCAGCTCGGCGGAGGAGCGCCCGTCCCCGGTCACCTCGCGGGCGGGGTCGGGGGTGGGCTGGGGGTGTCCGGCCACGCCGCCCGCCCGCCCGGTCCAGTCCGGGCCCAGCCGGGTCCGACGGGGGTTGGCGACGGCCTGGCCGGCCTCGATCTCGTGCATCGTGATCCCTTTCGACGAGAAGCGCACCTCTGACATTGCCGGCGACCGGCCGTGGTCAAACGATGAGGTGCGTCACCCGGTCGCCGCAGTCACGCCCGGCCCTCCCACCCGAAGCGACTTCACGACGGGTGGTGCGGCGATCGCCGAGGGTGTCGTGTCCGCCGGTAAGATCGTCCGGTGGCCAGACCTCTGTTACCGGGCTTGGTGCTGGTGCTGCTGAGTTCCGCGTGCGTGTCCACCGTGCCGGGCAGCCCGGCGGCCGACCGGCCGCCGGTGGAGACCGTGCAGTGCCAGTACCCGAGGGACCCGAACACCGCCGTGCCCAACCGGACGACGCCGCCGGCCGAGTACGACGTGCCGGTCGAGGGCAGGACCGTGGTGGACGTGAAGATCCGCAAGGGTGAGATCGAGATCACCTTGGACGCGGCGTCCGCGCCGTGCTCCGTGCACAACCTCCGCCACCTGGCGAAGCAGCGGTTCTACGACGGGACCAAGTGCCACCGGCTGACCACGGCCGACTACTGGCTCCTCCAGTGCGGCGACCCGGCCGGGGACGGCACCGGCGGCCCCGGCTACCGGTTCGCCGACCCGAGGGCCAAGCCCGGCACGTACGCGCGGGGCACCGTCGCCCTGGCCAACCGGGGCACGCCCGACAGCCAGGGCAGCCAGTTCTTCATCGTGTACAAGGACAGCCCGATCCCGCCGACCTACCCCGTGGTGGGCCGGGTGACGCGCGGCATGGACGTGATCGACGAGATCGCCTCGAACGGCGTCGAGATGCTCTTCACCCCGGACCGCAAAGCCGTCATCCAGACCGACGGCCGGCCGCTGCTGAAAGTCGAGATCTTCAGCTTCGCGGTGGGGTGAGCTCACCGGCGGGACGGTTCGTCGCCGCGCGGCCGGAGCGCGTCGGCCAGCACCCACTGGCCGGTGGCGATGCGGGTGGTGTCGTCGTGGATCACGAACGTGACGTACCCGACCCAGTGCCCGGTGGTGGTGATGGCCCACAACCGCAGGTCGCCGGGCACGGTGGCCTGGAGGTCGAGGCCGTGCGGCGTCGGCCGGCGGGGGCGTCCGACCCGGTAGACCGCGCCCAGGTCGACCCACACCGGACGGGGCGGCTTGACCGCCACGTGGTCGCTGCGGGGCGGCGGGGCGGGCTTGAAGTGGTCGAACATGCGTTCGATTATGCTTGCTTCGGGTGGAATCGACACCCCCGCCGGCGATCCGCCCCGCCCCGGTGCCGCCGCGCCGGCCGACCGCTCCCCGGCGCTCGGATGGCGCTACCCGCACGCGGCGGGGACCATCGGGAGATTCGGTGCCACAGGCGGCAGCGCCGGCCTCGGCCGGACCGCGCGGAACGGGGGGACAGCGTGCACGTTCGTGAGGAACCTTTTGTGCCCCAGCAGTTCACGGCCACCGCGCAGTGGCGGGCCGACGTGGCGGTGGTGTCCGTCACGGGCGAGGTGGACTCGGGCACGGCCCCCCGGTTGCGCGCGCTGCTGGACGAGGTGCGGCAGCGGGGACCCCGGGTGGTCGTGGTCGACCTGCGCGAGGTGTCCCTGCTCGCGTCGGCGGGCCTGGCCACCCTGATCGCCGTCCACGACCAGGCCCTGCCCGACGTCCTGGTGCGGATCGTCGCGCCCTCGACCGCGCCCGCCATGCGGTCGGTCCTGCTCACCGGCCTGGACGAGCTGCTGGCCGTGCACCCCACCGTGGAAGCCGCGCTGGTCGACCAACCGGACGGCTGACCCGCCCGCACCACGGCTTCCGGCGGTGCTACGCCCAGCCCGGCCGGGACCAGTCGGTGCGGTGCGCGCGGTTGGCGTCGGCGACGTTGCCCGCCACCCCGGTGCCGCCGGGGTCCACGACGGTGCCGCGCTCGGCGGCGGGGAACCGTCGCCAGGTCGAGCGGGGGCAGGTGCACGGGTGCGAGACCTCCGTCAGCACCAGCGCGCCGTCGGCCGCCGGCACCGGTTGGATCCAGGTCATCGTGCCCGAGCCGGCGCACAGGTCGCAGGTGTGGTCCGACTGCATGGACCCAGGTTCGCACGGTTCGACGCGATGTCGGGCACTGATCACCCGTGGAGGTGGTGCGGCGGTGGGCACCTGCTCCGAGTGCCGGTACGCGACCCGTGCCGGAGCACGCGTTCTGCGGGTTCGCCCGGCCGCTCCGCCCGACGGCCGGGAGGAGCGGGGCCCTCCTGCGCGGTCAGGGGGAGGGCGGGGCGAGCGGTAGAGTCCGGGATCCGCCTTGAGCACACAGGGCGGGTCCGTCCGAGAGCGACCCCCGTCACCCGCGTGCCGGACGTGGTCGCCGGCGGACCCCGCCGAGGCTCCCGCCCGGTGTCCAGCGAGCACCGAGGTGGCACGACATGGGTTCCCCCGACCGGTTCCGGCTGCGGCGTCGCACGACGTCGGGCGCGTCCCCCGCGATGGGCGCGCACCCGCTCCCGGACCGCCTCCCGCCCGGCGGCCGGTCGTTGCGGCGGTGGTCCGGCGCGATCTCCCTGGCGCTGGTGGTGATCCTGGTGGGCGCGGCCATCGCGGTGCTCAGCGCCATCGGCGACCTGTCGCACGCGCGGTCGCGGCTGCTGGACGTCGTCGCCCCCGCCGTGCTGGGCGCGCAGCAGCTCGGCGCCGACCTGGTCGACCAGGAGACCGGCGTCCGGGGTTTCGTGCTCAGCGGCGAGGCGGTCTTCCTGGAGCCGTACGACAACGGCCTGAGCCGCCAGGCGTCCGCGCGCGCCGCCGTCGCGGCGGCCGACTCGCCCGAGGTGGCCGCCGGACTCGCCGAGGTGGACGGTGCGGTGCGGGCGTGGCGCGACGAGTACGCCGACCCGGCGATCGCCGCCGTGCGGACCGGGGCCGGGGTGCCCGACGACGGCGTGGGCAAGCGGCAGTTCGACCGGGTGAGGGCGGCGTCCTCGACGTTGCAGCGGGTGCTGGAGGACCAGCGAGCCCAGGCCCGCACCGCGCTCAACGACGCCGCCACGCGGATGGCGACGACCTGCATCGTCGCGCTGGCCGTGCTGCTGGTCGCGGTCGGCGCGTGCGTGGTGGCGGTGCGCGTGCACGTGGTCGGGCCGTTGAGCGGGCTGCGGGCGCAGGTCGGCCGGGTGGCGGGCGGCGACTTCGGGCACACCGTGGCCACCACCGGCCCGACGGAGATGCGGGAGCTGGGCCGCAGCGTCGACGTCATGCGCCGCCGCATCGTGGACGAGCTCGACCAGGCGCGTGACCGCAACACCGCGCTGGACGCCGCGACCGAGGACCTGCGCCGGTCGAACTCGGAGCTGGAGCAGTTCGCCTACGTGGCCTCGCACGACCTCCAGGAGCCGCTGCGCAAGGTGGCGAGCTTCTGCCAGTTGCTGGAGAAGCGCTACGGCGACCGCCTGGACGACCGGGCCCACCAGTACATCGGGTTCGCCGTGGACGGTGCCAAGCGGATGCAGGTGCTCATCAACGACCTGCTGACCTTCAGCCGGGTCGGCCGGCAGCAGGACCGGCAGGTGGCCGTCACCGCCGACCGGCTGGTCGACGCGGCGCGCGACAACCTCGCCGCCGCCCTGGAGTCGTCCGGGGCCCGCGTCGAGGTCGGCGACCTGCCGGAGGTCGTGGTCGAACCCGGCCTGATGACGGCGGTGTTCCAGAACCTGATCGGCAACGCCGTCAAGTTCCGGGGCGCCGAACCGCCCCTGGTGCGCGTGGACGCCGAGCCGGGCGAGGACGGCACGTGGGTGTTCTCCGTCGGCGACAACGGGATCGGCGTCGACGAGCAGTACGCGGAGAAGATCTTCGTGATCTTCCAGCGCCTGCACCCCAAAGACCGCTACCCCGGCACAGGGATCGGCTTGGCCCTGTGCCGCAAGATCGTGGAGCACCACGGCGGTCGGATCTGGCTGGACACCGGGGTCGGCTCCGGCACCACCATCCGCTTCACCCTGCCCCGGGCCCACGCCCCGTCCCCCGTGCCGGCCTGACACCGCCCGCGCCCGGCCGGCCCGGAAGTGGGCCGGACCGGGCGGTGCGGGCGGGTCAGGTCCGGGGCGGGCCGGCCCACCAGTTGCCGGGCGCGTCGGGGTCGGTGCTGGTCCAGTACTCCACGCAGGCCCGGACGAACTCCTCGCCGGTGAGGTGGCCGTCGCCGTCGGTGTCGAGGTGCCCGAACGCCTCGGTGGCGTCCTCGTCGGTGAGGCCGGGGAAGTGGCCGCGCTGGAAGACCAGGAACTCGGCCGGACCGACCCGGCCGTCGGCGTCGGTGTCGGCGATGTCGAGGAACGCCTCGGCGAGCGCCCCGACGCCGGCCCCCGCCGCGACCGGGTCGTCCGCGAGGCTCCCGGTGGAGACGAGGAACTGCTCGCGGCTGATCGCGTCGCCGCCGCCGGGGATGTTCGGGCGGTGCAGGTCGTGCCAGATGCGCAGGTAGGCGTCGACGATCCGCAGGCGCTCGGGGGAGTCGGGCGGGAGCGCGAGGGCGTCTGCGGACCGGTGCCCCATCAGCACGTGGTCGTGCTCGGTGAGCAGCCCGTCGCCGTCCACGTCGAGGTGGTCGAAGCCGTGGTTGATCTTGGCCTTCAGCAGGTCGTCGACAGGCACGTGTGTCCTCCGCAGCGGGGTGTCGGTTGCACGGCCAGCGTGGAGCACCCGACCGCGACGGCGGCAGTGGCCGATCGGGTCGCCCCGCTCCTCGACCGGGTGACACCCCGACCACCACCCGCCACCACCTCACCCGCCACCCTCACCCGCTGCCTTCCGCCGCCCTCCCGCCGCCCGGCCCCGCCCGCCTCCCGCCGCGCCGCCCCGCCGCCCCGCCCCGCCGCCCCGTCGTCGCGACCGTGTCCGAGCCCGACTGCCACGCGTAGACGTGGTCGCTCGGCTGCACGTCACGG